>NZ_JBCNEQ010000014.1:0-40914 GCF_050480245.1 Bhargavaea massiliensis
CTGAACATTTACATAAAATGGAGAGAAGGAGCATAACGAACGATTGTTCGCAATTCTGTACTCATCCTAACCCTCTGTCCTTTTTTGTTTTTTCTTTGGTTTATATACCTAAAAAAGATATTTATTTCATTTCTGAGAGTGAAGATGACATCTGTTTTAAACATAAAAAGGGAATGGTGGATCACACATCCATAAAACCAGCAAAAAAGTCAAAGTCGATGTCAATCCATGACGGATTCAGGTTTTTAGTATTTTTGTTTAAAAACTCCAATAAAAACAATATTTACAAGAACATCCAACGGCTGATACGATAAAAATAAATGAAAAACATGGGAGATCACCTATGCGCGAACGAATGCTACCAATCTTCCTTCTTATCATCGCTACCGCTTTCTTCGGAGAAATGAAAGTAAATCCGTTTGGGAGTTCGTTTCGCTTTTCACTTGGAAGCGCCGTTTTCTTTTTCGGGCTTATTTGGTTTCGAACGGTGCCGGTTATATGGACGGGTGTGTTGACAGGGCTTTTTATTTCCTTGTTTCGTACAAGCATTGACCTACTAATGAAAGACGTCTCTTGGAGCGACAGCCTGCTTTCTCATCTGCCGGCTGCGTGCTATTATGTCGCTTTTTCCCTATTTGTTCATGTGCTTCGTCTCCGTAATTATATGGAGCTTCCCATTTATGTGGCGTTGCTTGGCGCAAGCATTGATTTCGCTTCAAATATCGTTGAGCTGTTTGTTCGCCATCTAACAGGCGAAACGATCGCCATGACGCATGAAACGTTTTTTATGCTTATTTTATTCGGAATTTTACGAAGTTTTTGTGTTGTCGGACTATATAACATATTAATGATTCAGCAAATGCAAACGTTAGGAGAAGCGCGGCGACAAGAGATTGAACGGCTTGTCATGATGAACGCCAGCCTCTATGAAGAAGCATTTTACTTACGTAAGTCAATGAGCCATATGGAAGACATTACACGCAAAAGCTATGAGCTATATACAAGGTTAATAGACGGTCAAACGATTGAGCCAAGTATGGCGCTCTATATCGCCGAACATGTCCACGAAGTAAAAAAAGATTCGCAGCGCATTTTAGCTGGTCTATCAGAATTAATTAACCAAGAACGGCGAGATTTATACTTATCAATCTCTGAACTTTGCGGCATGGTCGTTCGTGCGAATAAAAAATACGCGGAATTGTTGAAAAAAGAAATTATTTTTCAATGGACGTGCGATCTCGACTTATCGACGCGGCACGTTTACGCTCTTCTTTCCGTCTTAAATAATTTAGTTGCCAATGCGGTAGAAGCGATTCCGTCATCAGGATGGATTGATCTTCGCGCTGAACTTGATGGCGAGGATATCGTCTTTATTGTTACTGATTCCGGTCTCGGAATCCCAGAAGACGAACGGGATTGGGTGTTTCAGCTCGGCTTTACGACAAAATACGATGAACACGGCAACCCGTCCACTGGCATTGGGCTGACGCACGCAAAAGAAATTGTTCATAGTTTCAACGGAAAAATCACATTAACAACCGATGAGAACGGTCGGACACAGTTTCAAGTCAACATTCCTAGCAAACAACTATGATAAGGGGAGGATGCCATGCGCTTTTTTCTCATTGAAGATGACGCAGTTGTAAGAAAAATGTTAGAAAAAATCATTCATGAAAGCGGGCTTGGGGAAGTCGTTGGACAAGCCGAAGACGGGCTGCACGTATCGATTGATCAGCTATATGGTGTTGACGTTGTGCTGATCGATTTGCTTATGCCAGGGCTTGACGGCATTCAAACGATCAAAAAGTTGCGTGCTCAAGGGTTTACCGGTCCATTTGTTATGATTTCTCAAGTAGAAAATAAAGAAATGATTGGCCAAGCGTATCTTCACGGCATCGATACATACATTCATAAACCGATTAATCGTTACGAAGTCGTCTCCGTTTTAAAACGGGTGGCCGATTACCTTTCTGTTGCTTCATCGCTCGACTCGATTCGTCGTCTCGTGCAAACGTTAGAAAATACAAAGCAACCAACAGCCACCAATCATGAACCAACGCTCGAACAAAAAGCCCGACAGCTTCTTCTCGTTTTAGGCATCGCTGGCGAAGCAGGAACAGCCGACTTATTAGCTATTATACGTTGGCTTTTTGATCAAGAACAGCAAGGGAGATCGATTCATGACTTGCCACCATTAAAAGAGCTATATGCCCAAACATTGCAGCGGGTATATAAAGAGGAACCATTAGTTCAAAAAGAAATACGTGCCATGGAACAACGCATTCGCCGTATGGTGTTACAAGCGTTTACACATTTATCATCGCTCGGATTAGCTGACTACACAAACCCGACATTTGAACATTTCGCTCCACGCTTGTTTGACTTTGAAGAAATTCGCCTGCGCATGCAAGAGTTAGAAGCTGGGGAAAAAGCAACAAAATGTCGCATTAACGTAAAAAAATTTTTAACCGCTTTTTATATGGAGATAAAAAATGGATAGAAAAAGGTGCCCGTAACGGACACTTTTTCTATTCTTCTTTTCGCCCAATCGGCAAGCTGATGACAAACGTCGTTCCTTTCTCCGAACTGTCATAAAGCGCAATCGTTCCGCCATGGTTTTCAACAATTCGTTTGACAATCGTTAACCCTAAGCCTGTCCCTAACGGTTTCGTTGTCATAAAATGCAAACTATAAATAAAAAGTAGAGACAGGTAAACGGAAGACCCTAAAGCGAAAGCATTCCCATTAGGTGGTAAATATATCACATACCTACTTAACAAAACTGCCGAGCTAGCAAACAACAATAACAACAATCACTGCTCTTTCACATGCACACTAGAAAATGGCCATACGTATAGAAATAATGCACACCCAAACAAAGAAATGAGCGTCACATATAGTGTGCAAATAATCGTTTCATGAAATGTATTCACCTATCTGTAATAGTTTGACTCTATCATTCTATGGAAAACAACGACAATAAGCAACAGGGGTTTTTTATGATCGTTTATCCCTAAAAAGCCATTGATGAGATATAATAAAAAAAGATAAAGGAGTGAAGAAGATGTTCATGCTTCCTAAAAATCGATCAAAGCACTAGTATGTCTTTTTCTTTGTACACTAGCCGGTTCTCGTTTGTTACTTGACATCTCCATGTATTTTAAACAAATGTGAGCAATCCGCCAATAATACCTGCTGAAAAGTTGTTCACTAACATTTCAAAACCTTGTTTGACTTTTCCGTGGAATAGCTTGTCAAACTGTTTGATTGCATATCCTCCAAGTGGACCCATGATCATGGCCCCTAAAAACATTGGAATGTCTGAACCGACAATAACCCCCATTGTTGCCGTTGCACCGACGACTCCACCGCGAACGTCATAAATCATTTTTCCGCCTGTATAACCGATTAATAATGGCAATAAATACGTAATCATTGGGCCAACTAATTTAGCGAATGTTTCATTTGGCAACCAACCTGTTGGGATGAATAATGCAGTAATAATTCCCCACGCAATAAATGCCCCAATGTTTGGCATAATCATTCCGCTTAAATAACTGCCAAAACGTTGCACTTTCACACGAAAACCTGTTTGATTTTCCATGTTCTCTCCTCCTTTGTTTATTTGGTCTTGCTATAGCTTTATATTAAAGCGCTTACAGATTGTATTCAATTTAAAGTAAACATCATTTTGTCTGTCACAATCTTGTCATTTTTAAAAAACAAAAAGAGGAAAAAACATTTCTCAACCATTCCCATCTTTAGTTTGCCTCATCATTGTAAAAACTAACGGTGCATGACGATGAAATATGCCAAGGAGGGATGAGCAAATGATAGCAAAGTTGACAAAATCCATTGCCGCCTTAAGTTTACTTGCCATTGTTGGCTGTAACAACGCAATGGATATGAACAATCGTTCAAACATTTCTGCTTTGCATACAACGCTATCTAGCGATCAATATCCCCATACAAAAGCGATATTGATTCAAGAAGCTCGTTATAAATTTGTTCCAATCGATCCGAAAGACGCAGCCAATCTGCGCACACAAATTGAACGATCGTTGATGGAACAGCAAAGAATGTATATGCAACCAAGACCTTATACGCCAGCACCAAACGCGTATCAACGTCCAAATCAAGTAACACCAACACAACCGAACAGACAAACACAACAACCAGCTCAGCAGCAACCAAGACAGACAACACCGACAACAAGTATTAGCCAATATGCACAACAAGTCATTGATTTGACAAATAGAGAACGTGCTCGGGCAGGACTTCCAGCCTTACGTGCTGATGCCCAACTTAGCTCTGTCGCTCAGAAAAAATCGGAAGATATGCGAAAAAATAATTATTTCTCGCATACAAGCCCAACATATGGCTCCCCATTTGATATGATGCGCGATTTTGGCGTTTCTTATCGGACAGCAGGGGAAAACATCGCAAAAGGGCAGCGAACACCCCAAGAGGTTGTCAATGCATGGATGAATAGCGCAGGACACCGCGCCAACATTTTAAATCGAAACTTTACACATATCGGTGTTGGATTTGATGGAAATGGGAATTACTGGACACAAATGTTTATCGGGAAGTAAAATTTCCTTGCTGCTTTGAAGCGAACTATCAAAAACACCGCCGTCTTCATACGGGGCGGCGGTGTTATGCTCATTGTTCAGACACTTTCTCTAACAACGCATCTCCTGTCTCACTCACGCGTACATATGCAAAGCGAGCGCGCTGTTGTATGTCTCCCCCTGTTTTTTCAGGGACAAAATACGTTTCAATTCCATAAATGATCGTATCTCCATATATATTTCCGTTTACTAATACATCCCCTTCTTGATACATATCCCCATTTCGTTTTTTTCCATTTAATGAATAAATGCCAACTAATCGATGAATTCCCGCTTCATCCTTTCGTAAAATGACTTGCACTTTTCCCCACTCATTCACTCCTTCAATCGTCGAAATATTGTATTGAAGGCGTACATAATCCCCTTGGATAAGCGAACGTGGATCAATTGGTTCAAGCTGTAATTTAATTTGTTGACCATATTGAAGATGTTGTTCTTTATCAAACGTCACATAGATGATAAAAGCACTTTGCAAAATCATGACAACAAAAAGCGGCAACCATTTTTGCTTTGTAACAGAAAACGAAATCGCTTTTCTTTTTTGTACGACCGAAGCAACGATCAATAAACATATACCAACAATCGCTAACGTCATGGATTTATGCAATAAACTCCAAACCCACTCATAATACTTTAGAATCAAAAACAAAAAAGTATATAACCAAGCAATCGATTGTTCCTTTTCATTTGTACGGAAAAAGAGAACAAAGGCAACAAAGCAAAGAAACAGTACGTTCCATACAACATACATCCAATCCATCTCAACTAAATCAGCACTCGTCAATAACAGAAACGAAGTGAATGAAAAAATGAGGAACACGAGTCGCTCATACGTATGTTTTGTAACCCAATAAATAATGCCGTAAAAAACAAATACAGCAAATAACGTGAAACGAATGTCGCTCCATTCATCAAGCATCATCATAGCAGCATAAAGCGAAACAGCGATATTCGTCATCGTTCGCACACCTGCTGGCATACGCCATGAAACAATAAATAATCCAGCGATATATACACTGATTACGATAAAGGAAATCTCTGTTACGCTAAACGCACCGAGCATATATCCAATCGCAAGCAACGTGTAACGAACAACATCGTTCCATCTTTTCCATAGCAATCCTGGAACAACAAACAGGAAAATAGATATACTTAACAACCAATAAGGAGAAAATACATTGAACCAAAACGTCAACAACTGCATGATACTTCCAATTGCAATGACTGAAGCAACCCCTGTGACAATGATTTGAAAAGCAACGAGGAAAACTTTTTCTACTTTTCCGTTGCTTCGCCTTTTCATCCAGCGAAGTACATAAATGCCTATATAAACGATGATGACAGCTAATACAAGCCCAAATATATACCAATTCCCACCAAAGTGCCGTTCAACAAAACGGAAATATTGTACGACCCAAAACATTCCTGTAAATAGCACAGTACATATAAAATACGGTTGTTTTTTTACATATATTAAAAACAACACAAGAATAACAGCATATGCGTATGGCCAAAAATGAAACCGATCCATAGAAATTCCTTGCACAAATATGACAAATAGCCAACTATGCATCGCGAAATACGATAGAACAGACAAGATGGATGAGCGCCCAAGAAGTGCAATCATTCCATTTATTACAGCAAAAAGCAATAAAATAAAAAACGACTGCCATTCTCCACGTTCAATTTGATACGAAGACGGAAAATAGTAAAACCAAAATGTAAGCTGCAGCAACCCAAAACTGAATATAGAGAGAAATCGACCGCGAGTAAGCCATGCCAAAATAGCAGTAGGAATAAACCAAATAAAAAACAACAAAAAGCTATCAGCGTGTGAATTATACACTTGCCCAATTAATGCAACACAAATCCCGAACGTAATCGCCCCAAAAATAAGCAACCATTTACTAAAAAAATGATGGCGAAAAACCGTGGCACTCAGGCTATAAAACAAAATCATAAACCCAGCACCAATCCCGACTTTCGTCAACCGTCCAAGCTCCGGCCAATTCGAAGCAAAAAAATAAACAAGTGCTGAAACGAGAAACAAAAGCCCAAGCAAGTAGGTTGTTTTCACAACACGTTGTGCCATAAAGCGGCCTCCTTAAACATCCTTTTTAACATTATACTATGACTAGAAGCCAAACGTATACATTATTCATCGATACCCGAGCCGCTCGGAAATTTGCTTACCTATCTTTTTCATTTGTACGTAGAGCTGTTCGAGGCGCTCATCAGTCATTCGAATCGTCGGTCCAGAAACGCTGACTGCTGCAACAACTTGCTTTGTGTGATCAAAAATGGGCACCGCTATGCAACGGATGCCGTACTCGTTTTCCTCTAAATCGAGCGCATAACCGCGTTTTCGAACACATTCAAGTTCATGAAACAACACCTCTCGCTCTGTAATCGTATAATCTGTATGTGGCGGTAATCCTTTTCTTTCTAAAACGTCCATGACAACGTGCTTTGGTAAGTGCGCTAAAATCGCTTTCCCGACAGCTGTACAATGCATCGGTGCTCGCTTTCCGACTTTCGAATGCATGCGCAACGTTTCATTTCCGTCCAATTTTTCAATATAAATCACCTCACCTTGATCGTACACAACAAGATGCACCACTTCATTCGTTATTTGTTCCAGCTCACGTAAATACGGTTTTGCTTCTTTTCGCAAATCAATCGATTCTAGCAACTTCGAGCTCATTTCTAAAAATTTATAGCCAAGTTTATAACGCTCTGTTTCTTCATCTTGTTCGATATACCCATGCTCAACAAGCGTTGATAATAACCGATACACCGAGCTTTTATGAATGCCAATTTGCTTAGCAATTTCGGTTACCCCTACGCCATGACGATAGTTGCTTACCATATCGACAATTTGCAATGCTCGGCTGACTGATTTCACAAACGAATCTTCCCTCATTACATTTCCCACCTTTAACATAATAACGAGGGCACTCGTATAGAATGCCCTCCATCTTACTATTGTTTTACATGTGCATATTTTGCTTTTGCTTCTAAACGACGACGATGTAAAATTGGCTCCGTATAGCCGTTTGGTTGCTCATAGCCTTTAAAAACAAGATCGCATGCTGCTTGGAAAGCAACTGAGTTATCATAATCAGTCGACATTGGTCGATATGCTGGGTCGTCTGCATTTTGTTCATCAACAACTTTCGCCATTCGCTTTAGCGTTTCAAGTACTTGTTCTCTTGTACAAATGCCATGATGCAACCAGTTGGCAATATGTTGACTTGAAATACGCAACGTTGCACGATCTTCCATGAGACCGATGTTATGAATATCCGGTACTTTCGAACATCCAATCCCTTGATCAATCCAACGAACAACGTAACCAAGAATACCTTGTGCATTATTATCTAACTCTTGTTGAATCTCTTCTGGCGTCCATTGCGGATTGATAGCGACAGGAATTTGTAAAATATCATCACGATAGTTCTTTACATCCTTTTTCAATTCGTCTTGTACCGCGAATACATCTACTTGATGGTAATGAAGCGCATGTAACGTCGCTGCTGTTGGGGACGGCACCCACGCTGTATTTGCTCCCGCTTGAAGATGGGCGATTTTTTGCTTCACCATCTCTGCCATCATATCTGGCATTGCCCACATTCCTTTACCAATTTGAGCACGTCCTTGAAAGCCTGTCGCCAATCCCACACTAACGTTTGATTTTTCATAGCCTTGCAGCCATGTCGATGATTTCATTTCGTTTTTCCGAATCATCGGACCCGCTTCCATGGACGTATGAATTTCATCTCCTGTGCGATCTAAAAAGCCTGTATTAATAAAAACAATTCGATCTCTTACTTGATAAATACAATTTTTTAAATTCAACGTTGTCCGTCGTTCTTCATCCATTACACCAATTTTAATCGTGTTTCGTTCAAGACCGAGCATATCTTCAACACGGTCAAACAATTCATTGGCAAACGCCACTTCTTCAGAACCGTGCATTTTTGGCTTCACGATGTAAATGGAACCTTTTCTTGAATTGACGTATTTTCCATTACCAAGAAGCGAATGCTTCATAATTAACGTCGTTACAACCGCATCTAAAATGCCTTCATACACTTCTTCTCCGTTTTCAAGCAAAATCGTATTATTTGTCATTAAGTGACCAACGTTGCGTACAAACATAAGTGAGCGTCCTGGCAAGTTGAGTGTTTCTCCACTTGGCGTTGTATATACACGATCTGGATTTAGCTCGCGTGTAACCGTTTTGCTTCCTTTCGCGAAGCTCGCCGTTAAATCACCTCGAACTAAACCGAACAAATTGCGATATACAAGCACTTTATCTTCCGCATCTACTGCCGCAACAGAATCTTCGCAATCCATAATTGTTGTTAAAGCTGCTTCTACATAAACGTCCTTTATCCCTGCTAGATCAGTCTGCCCGATCGGATGGTTACGATCCACTTGTATTTCAATATGTAGACCATTATTTTTTAACAAAATGGCAGACGGTTGCTCAGGCGAACCTTGGTACCCGACAAATTTCTCCTCATCTCGTAACGTTGTCGCTTGCCCATCTTTTACCGTTACGGTTAACACGCCGTTTACGACAGCATATTGAACGGCATCCTTATGCGAATATCCGCGAAGTGGTACCGTTTCATCTAAAAAAGTGCGAACGTAAGCGATGACTTTTTCACCGCGCACCGGATTATATCCTTTCCCGCGTTCCGCACCATTTTCTTCACTAATGACATCTGTTCCATACAACGCATCGTACAAACTTCCCCAACGAGCGTTAGCTGCGTTCAGTGCATAGCGCGCATTTGTAATCGGAACAACTAATTGCGGTCCTGCCTGTTTAGCAATTTCATCATCGACATTTTCTGTCGTAATTTCAAAGTCCTCGACTTCTGGCTCTAAATAACCGATTTCTTGTAAAAATGATTTATATTGTTCAAAGTCGAACTGTGAACGATGCTGTTTATGCCATTCATTGATCTTTTCTTGCAGCTCATCACGTTTTTCAAGCAATGCTTTATTTTTTGGTGTTAACTCATTAATGAGTTGTTCAAAATCTCCCCAAAACTTCCTTGGATCCACTTGGCTATTTGGTAATACTTCCTCAACAATAAACTCATAAAACAACTTAGCTACTTGCAAACGTCCAACTTGTACATATTCCCCCATCATCGTTCCCCTTCCCTTTTCTGTTGCGTATTACGAAACATAGTTTCATAAATTTCTAAGAAAATGATACCATAATGAGTCACATATTTTCAAGTATTTTCTGACAATTTAAAAAACAGGGGGCAACCCTGCTTTACGATTGATAAACTTTGCATTTTACCATATTCAAAACGCTTCGTACAGTGAAAAACACCCTATACGACAATATCTTTCTTCTGGTAAATGACATATGCTGAAACAATGCTGACACTAATGATCACAATCATCAAGACCATGTATAACGGATCGATTTGAAGCTCGTTAATAATTGGTGCTGCATCGACATATTTAAACGGACTAACATATTTTAAATGCTCGACCGTTTCCACTTGAATTAATTTCCCTTCTTTAATAATCGCTACACGATCGCAAAGCTTTTGTACTTCTGAAAGAATGTGTGAGGAGAAGAAAATAGTCACGCCTTTTTTACGTTCTTCTAAAAGAAGTTCAAAAAAAGTATGCTGCATGAGCGGATCTAATCCGCCTGTTGGTTCATCTAAAATTAACAATTTCGGCTCGTGCAAAAGCGCTTGAACGATACCTGCTTTTTTTCGATTACCAAATGATAAATCTTCAATTTTTTTATGCATATCTAAATCAAGACGTTCAGCTAACTGTTTCAATCGTCGATCCGATACTTTGTAAAATGCTCCAGAATACATCAGTAAATCAATTACTTTCATATCATCATAATGGTGCACTTCAGAAGGTAAGTAACCGACATGTCTCCGAATTTCCTTCGCATCTTTCACAATATCTTTCCCAAAAATCGTGGCGCTACCGCTCGTTGGATAAATGAAGTTTAGTAATGTGCGAATCGTTGTGCTTTTTCCTGCCCCATTCGGCCCGATAAACCCAAAAATTTCTCCTTCTTCAATCGAAAATGTGACATGTTCAATTCCGCGATGGTTTTTATACATTTTCGTTAACTCGTTCACATGAACAATACCCATTATTTCGCCTCCCTCGGCATTACCCGTTTCTTAACTAACAAGTAAATTCCATAATATAGAATTCTGACTAATTACTCAACAAAAATCAATTTACATATAATTAAAAAAGTGATATCATAAAAATATCTTTATGATGTTAGGAGGAGAAAAAATGAAAGAAACAAAAGCATGGTATATGAATGGATTCGTCGCTCTATTTTTCATCATCACGTTGCTTGCAGGGGCTGTTTGGTTGTTTTTTATGAAGATGCAACCTGTTCTTCCGCTTTTGTTTGTTTTTCTCGCTTTCTTAGTGGCAACAGGCATGACGATGGTGCAACCTAATCAAGCAAAAGTCGTCACCTTTTTTGGAAAATATATCGGTACCATTCGCGATAACGGCTTATTCCTCACGGTTCCATTTAGCGTTCGCAAAACCGTTTCATTACGTGTTCGCAACTTCAACAGCGCCAAATTAAAAGTGAATGATATTGAAGGAAATCCAATTGAAATTGCAGCTGTCGTCGTTTTTAAGGTCATTGATTCAGCGAAAGCCGTATTTGATGTAGATAACTACGAACAATTCGTTGAGATTCAGAGTGAAACAGCGATTCGTCACGTCGCAACAAAATATCCGTATGACACATTTGAAAATGACGACATTTCGTTACGTGGGAACGCCGACATTGTCTCAGAAGTATTAGCAAAAGAGCTGCAAGAACGTCTGAATGTTGCCGGTGTCGAAGTCATTGAAGCACGTTTAACGCACTTAGCATACTCCGCAGAAATCGCAAACGCGATGTTACAACGCCAGCAAGCTACCGCCATCTTAGCGGCAAGGAAAAAAATTGTCGAGGGTGCTGTTTCCATGGCAAAAATGGCGATTGAACAGTTGGACAAAGAAGCTCATTTGCAGTTAGATGAGGAAAGAAAAGCAAATATGGTTAACAATTTGATGGTGGCGATTATTTCTGATCGCGGAGCCCAACCTGTCATCAATGCCGGAACGTTATACTGACGGTGGATAAGAAATGACAAAGAAAAAAAACTTCCCGCTACGAATTGATCCAAAGTTGTATGAAATCATCGAACGTTGGGCACAAGATGAATTTCGAAGCGTGAATGCTCATATCGAATTTTTACTGCGTGAAGCAGCAAAGCGCGAAGGACGTTTGAAAGAAAATAAAAAGTAGAAAGGTGTCCCAAAAACTTTCTGGGACACCTTTCGCTTCAATCATATGAAACAAACCTTTTATTTCGCAAATACATGGTTTCCAATAACAACTGTCACTTGGCGTGAGCGGATCCATTCGCTTTTCGCCGTTTTTGGATTATAAAAATACAATGATCCTCTTCCTAAACCGCGAAAAGCAATGGCTTCTTCAACCGCTCGATACGCTTCTCGATCTGCTGGTTTGTTAATCTCGCCATTTTGTACAGGAGTAAACGCATAATATCCTCCTGAACGATCATAAATGACTTCACGAATCGTATTTGGGAAATTTGGATGATCGACACGGTTCAAAACGACAGTTGCCACCGCTACTTTTCCTGCATATGGTTCCCCTTTTGCTTCTGCATGAACGAGACGAGCTAATAAGTCTTTATCAGCTTGAGAGATCGGCTGTGGGATACGCAACGTTTCCCCAACGAATAAAACATCCGTTTGTTTATGATTGATTCGTTGTAGTTCTAGTAATGAAACATTGTAGTTTTTTGCGATCGTCCAAAGCGTTTCCCCCGGCTTCACATGATGAACCATCGTTTGTGCAGTCGTTTCATCAGCTGAAAAAAAGATAGCAGCTATACAAAACGAAGCAAATGCGAGTAATTTCCTCATGTTATCCCTCCTAGTCCATTGCTCGCTTATAAGACTAGCAGGGATTTAGCAATCTATCATTATCTAATTTATGGAAAACTTTCAGATCATATGGCGCTCAAAGCCCGAGAAGGTATATGGAAATTTATTCATAAACTATTATACTTTCAATATGAACAGTTTATTTGTCAAAGTTTTTTCCAAAATCACAAGAATCATGTGATGAGCATCACAACAAACAGACAAAAAAGAAGATATGATTACATTGTAAATATCAATACATTTCGGAGGAGAAAATTATGGAAAATATATTCAATGCACAATCGACGGTCGGTGAAATTGTGGCGATGTTCCCAAAAGCGAGCGATTTGTTTAAAGCATATAAAATTGATTTTTGTTGTGGTGGAAATCGTTCCTTATCTGAAGTGCTCGCTGAAAAACAATTAGATATAGAAACAATTTTAAGCGAGCTACAATCAATGTATGAAAAATCGCTTGAAAAGGTAGAAAAAAACTGGATGGAGGCTTCCTATACAAACTTAATCGAGCATATTGTTCAAAAACATCATCATTTTTTAATGGAAGAATTACCACAACTTAGCCCATATGTAACAAAAGTGGCACGCGTTCATGGTCCCACACAACCACACTTAGTTGAAGTGCATAAGCTGTTCAATGAGCTAAAAACCGAACTAGAACAACATTTAATGAAAGAAGAAACAAAAGCATTTCCATTAATCATCCAATTCGAACAATATCCGACAAAAGAAAATGAACAAGCGATGAGAGAAGTTATTGAAGAACTTGTTACCGAACACGATACGGCAGGAGATATCATTAAAGAAATTCGCAAAATCACGAACGATTTTACACCACCTTTTGATGCATGCGGAACGTATCGACTAGTTTACAATCGGCTTGAAGCGCTAGAGGAAGATCTATTCACTCATATTCATCTTGAGAATAATATTCTCTTTCCACGCATTCTTGCTAATGCGAAATAATCAGTAAAACAGGATCGCTTGATAAAAGCGATCCCATTTTTTATCCACCAATATAGGACATTTCGATTTTCTTGCGCATTTTCGCGGTTTGCTCCGTTCGCTCATCCGAATAACGATCGGTTCGCTTGTTCCACGTATCAACAATAAGCTGTTTCAGCGCTGTTCGATCTGCTCCTTGGCGCAACAGTTGTTTCAATTATACCCCTTCCGTAGCGAACAAGCACGTATAAAGCGTCCCATTAGCAGCAATGCGCGCTCGTGTACAGCTTTGGCAAAAAGATTCCGTCACCGAGGAAATAAAGCCGACCAAGCATAAATTCTTTATCCATCATTATTTTACGCATCGTTCTATTTTCACTATAGGAAACAACCGTTCATCGCTCTGTGACATCGCCCACACAACAAAAACGGTATTACGAACAAGTATACCATATCAATTGGAAAAACAACGTCCGAAAACATTCTACAAAAAGACAGACTTTAAAAAGCTGTTTTGCGTTGAACGAGCGACCGATGCGCGAACGTTCCGGTTTATTTCCATATCCCTCCACCTTCCTTTTCGTTTCTTTCGTTCTCATTGTAGCGCTGAAAAATGTTCCGTTATGTGAGATGTCGCAAACGTTCCCTATGATTTTCGTCACACGTTCACGAAAAGTTATGATTTATGTCACAGCTTCTCAATAGAAAACAACGTAAAATTTTGCTTAGAAATTCCATAAGGAGTGGATAATATGACGCATGATTGGATTAAAACAAGGTTGAAAAATGTCGCGCTTTTTCGGGAATTATCCGATCAAGAACTTGACTCAATCGTGAAAATTTCTCAAGTGCGTGTTTATAAACCGCGAACGTTCGTCTTTATGCAAGGAGAGCCGCTTGAACGTGTCTTTTTTATTCAATCAGGAACAGTAAAGATTTACAAAACGGATATTAACGGCAAAGAACAAATTGTGTCGATTTTGCAAACAGGAGAAATGTTCCCGCACGCTGGCTTTTTCCGTCGTGGAAGCTACCCAGCCCATGCGGAAGTGATGGAAGAAGCAACGCTCATTGCCATTCCAATCGCCGAATTTGAACAAACGCTTATTTGTTACCCAGAATTGTGCATGAAACTATTTCGCGTGATGGGAGAAAAAATTATCGACCTACAAAACCGCCTAGAAGAACAAATTCTCCATAATACGTATGAACAAATTATTTTGCTTTTATTGCGACTGACAAAAACAAACGCAGTCTCGCAAGGACGATTCCATCGCTTAACGACGCATTTTACAAACCGCGAACTCGCCAATATGATTGGCACATCGCGCGAAACAATTAGTCGTACGCTCAGCCAATTGAAGCGAAAAGGACTGATCGATATTGATGACAATGGCTATTACTTAATTGATGCAGAAAAATTGGAAAAGGAGATTTTTTTATAATATGTGACAGAGATCACAATACCCACGAGTGAAAATCGCTATCATAGAAAGTGAAGAGATCATGAAAGGGGGAGAACGATGGGAAAAATCGTGGAGTTGGATGTTCGTGATGATTTGCAAAAAAAGTTGGAGCCGTTCCAAAAAATTATGAACGCTGTTCAACCGCTCGAAGTGGGTGATACGTTTATTTTACATGCACCGTTTAAGCCCGTCCCACTTTTTGCGGTAATGAAAGCGAAAGGATTTACGTATGAAGCGGAACAACTCGACAAAAAACATTGGAAAGTGACGTTTGTCAAGCAGGGGGGAGAACGATGATCTTAGATAATCGTGGATTAGAACCACCGCAACCGATGATGCGGACGCTTGCGGCATTAGAAACACTTCCTAAAGGAGAGACATTAACGATTATTAATGACCGCCGCCCGATGTTTTTATACGAACAGCTTGACGAACTTGGCTATCTTTATAAAACGAAAGAGCGCGAGGACGGGAGCTTTGAAATTACGATTACAAAGGGATGACGACGATGTTTCCTTCGACACAACAAACGTATGAAACAAATATTCGCTTGCCGTTTTCTTTTATTTTATTTGGCGTCGTTGCGTTCATCGCTTCTGAAGCGATGTTGCTTTTTTCCGGCACATCGCTCGTTCAAGGGGCGTTCCGTATCCCTAGCGTATGGGCGGCGATGCATCTAGCAGTGCTCGGTTGGGCGTTAATGGTCGCGATGGGCGCGATGTATCAACTCGTTCCAGTTGCCTTTTTAACGCCGATATGGAACGAAACATTAGGATTTGTGCAATTTTTTATCACCGCACTTGGCATTTTTCTGCTTTCAATTAGTTTCCTTTGGAAAATGGAGTTCGTGTTTTTCGCTGGCTTGTTGCTTATGCTCGGGTTTGTTCTTTTTTTCATCCAAATGGCGATGACGCTAAAAAAACAGCCGGCAAAAAATATCATGACGTTATTTGTCAGTACAGCGCTTTTTTGCTTGCTATTGACGGTTTCTTTAGGAATAGCGCTTTCGTTTCATTTTTTTAGCGGCAGCAAAATAGCAGATCATGTATTCATGCTAAAAACACATCTATTATTAGGAATTGCCGGATGGTTTACGTTGCTTATTATCGGCTTTTCTTACAAAATGGTGCCGATGTTTTCGTTGGCGCACGGGTTTTCGATGACGCTTGCCCGCTATGTGTACGCCTTTTACGTCAGCGGACTCGCCGTTACCTTTTTCAGCTTTTTCACGAACAGTTCTGCTCTTTTCGCTAGTGGAACAGGACTGTTGTTGCTTGGGTTTGCGCTATTTAGCTACCATATCGTAACGATTTTGCGAAAGCGAGTCAAGAAAAAATTAGATCGTCCGTTTTTATTTGCGCTTTTCGCAATCGCTATCGCACTTTGCCTACATGGATTCGCTTTTCTGTTCGCGATCATAGGAAATACGGCCGGTTTTGGCGTGATTATATACGGGTATCTTTTCGGATGGATTATTTTAAGCATTGTCGGTTATTTATATAAAATCGTGCCATTTTTATGGTGGACGCACCGCTATAGCCAAAAAATCGGCAAAGAAAACGTACCGACGTTAAAGCAAATGATAAATGAAAAATGTACTGTTTTTACCTGCGGGCTATTTCTCGTTAGCTTTATCGGTGTCATCCTAGCGCTTATTGTTTCTAGCTTGCCGTTATTTTATGTTGCTCAAGGTGGGATGGTTGCATTTTCTCTCTTGTTTGCAGGAGCAATCATCTCCGTATTGCGGAAATAAAGGAGGAAAATCAAATGGAATTAAAAGAGATGGTCATGGAACAGCTTCGTACCGTATACGACCCAGAACTAGGCATTAATGTGGTAGATTTAGGGTTAATTTACGATTTACGCGTTGACAACGGGGTTGTGTCGATTGTGATGACACTTACTACCCCTGGCTGCCCGCTGCACGATTCCATTGTTGGTGGTGTCAAACGAGCGCTTGCACACATGGAGGGGGTAAAAGATGTCGATGTACAAATTACGTGGAATCCGCCATGGACACCAGAGCGAATGAGCGAAGCCGCACTACGGCAATTGGGCTTTTTATCAAATTAATGGGGCAAACGACCTTCTGTTTGCCCCTGAATATACAAATCGATTTGCAATGAATTGATTTGAGAAATAAACAACTCGTTATATTGTTTTTGCGCTAAATAGCGAATCTCGTTGTCGTTGACGGTTGGGTTCGCTTTTCTCACTGCACCTGCCAAATCGTTGTAAACATCGCTCACCAGCAAACGGAGTTTACTATAGTGGGAATAATCTTCCCAAAACTTTTTTTCTCCATACGTATCAATCATTTGTTGAACAACTTCATAGCGCTCATATTGATGGCGAAGCGCAGCAATCGTTTTCGTGATTTCTTGCTTTGTAACAACATGTCCTTTTTCTTCAGCTAATAAAGCCATCACCTGCAACTCTACTAAGTGTGACAAAGCTTGATCCAATCGATGTGCGTACTGCTCTCTTCGATCCCAGTAGGCAAGTTGTTCGTTTAGCGCGGCTCCTTTATACGTTGCTTGCGCGCGTTCTTTTTGAATCGCAATTTCGATTTTACTCAACGCTTGATAAAAACGAACGTCGTTCATCGTAATTTTTTCTTTACCGACTTTGGCGACTGCTGTTTCTTTTTTTACATGCATTTTTAGCAATTTTTCGACTTTGTCATTCCCTTTCTTAATGACAAGAAGCGCTTCCCAATCTCCTTCCATTGGTAGCTGTACATTTCCTTCGTAAACGCCATTTTCTTTCTCGTGCAAATCTACCTCAATTTTCCCATGATCCATATTGCTCATTTCAAACGTCGCATGAACTTTTAATTGTTTAGCTAGTTTTCCGTTTTCTTTAATTTGTACGGCAAACGGAGCCGCTACCCCTTCTTTATAAAATGGAGTCGTCTTTATCGTCACTTCCCAGTCACCGTTCGAACATCCTGTGAACAAAAATAACAAGCTGAAAAGAAAAACGGTTAGTTTCCTCATCTTCTCTCCTCCCCATACATCACGTTAGCTTCAAATTCCGCTAACGTATATTTCGTCATTTTTCCGTTCTCTAAATAAGCAATATGAGTACAAATTTGCTTCACTTCGTCTAAATGATGCGAAGATAGAAAAATCGTTTTGCCGTGCAACGAATGCAAAATCGACAAAATATCGGCCCGTCCCATCGGGTCTAGTCCGCTCGTCGGCTCATCCAATATAAAAAGGTCGGCATCATAATAAAGCATAATTCCAAGCCCAAGCCGTTGAAGCATCCCTTTGGAATATTCTTTGCTTCGGACGTTTCGCTCTTCCCACAATCCGACTAATTTCAACGCCTCTTCGATTTTTTGTTCATTGACAGCCGAACCGTTCAATGACGCGAAAAAGCGAATATTTTCTTCTCCTGTCAAATGAGGATATAGCTGAAACTTTTCCGGCAAATAAGCGACATGCGGTTTCCACTGGTGTTGTTTGTTTGGGATGCCGCAAATCGAAATTTTCCCTTGCTTTATCGGGATCATATTTAACACACTCGAAATAAGCGTCGATTTGCCCGCTCCGTTTCTTCCGATAAGCGCGCACCGCTCTCCTTTCCCCACGACAAGTGAAACATCGTCTAACACTTTTTTCTGCTTGTACGCGACGGTGACATGTTCCATCACAATCATCCTTGTTCCCCCTTCCGATAAAACAAGACAGAAGCGAAAAAGACGATACCAACCCAAACGACGATATTGAGTGCTACTAACGTTAGCGCTGGAAATGAGAAAAATTTTTCCATCGTTCGCGATAAATAATCGAGCGAAAAAACACCAAGCGACGTTTCTAAAAAGAAACGAAGCGTATGCATCGGCTGCAAGAAATAAAGGAGCGCAAAGCTTTGGACGTTATCATAAGTGACGTTCGGCAACATATAAAGCAACACGAAATCGTACAAATATAAGAAAAAGAAAAGAACAAATAAGTTCGCACCGATCAGTTGAATTTTCGTTCGGCAAACGCTTCCTAACAATAGCCCAATTTGATTAAAGATGACAATGAGCACCGTGATAGCAGCTAAAAAAGAAAGAAAATGTGTCGCGTGAAACGAAAAAACAAATTTTACTGGTATCATCAGTACAAAATACGAAAGGAGAAACATGCCGATCGTGATCGTTTGCACTGCTACGCTTTTTCGCCATAAAAACGAGCCGTATGAACCGCTGCGCGCCATCATCATAAGGAGCGTCTTAAACTCTTTTTCTTGCATCACAGCAAATGAAGCAAAAAAGAGACAAAGAATTGGGATGACATAAATATTCATTTCAAACAGCGTTAATAAAAACACTGCAAATCCTTCATCTACCGGCAAATTTTTTGTGTTTAAAAAAACGGAAAAAGACGTAGCAACTACCAAAATAAAGAAAAGCCAAAACGCTTTTCCACGAGAAATTTCTAACCATTCTTTCCAAATAAAGTTCATTGTCGTTGACCCCTTTTGCTTTGTAAAATCCAGACCATCATTACAAGCGCAACTAATATCGTTGTCCACGGCATGCTGTGGCGATCGACAAACGGATGATTGTCGGTTGCCATAACTTCTGTTTCGTGCATCAACTCGTTTATTTTTTCGTATAGTTTAATGCTTGGTGTATTTAAAAATAAATACGCTAATTCATTTTGTTCGACGATTTTGTGTAACGATGATTTATATTGAAACGGAGAATCGCCTTTTCCGTCTTGATTTAAGTCGAAAAAGTGCGCGTCGTCTCCCCAATGATTTCCTACGCCACGAAAACTGAAGCGATTATTTTCTTCGCCCCCTAAACTTAATACAGAAATCGTATTATTCCAAAAACGATTGTTCGTAAATGTTTGGCGCTGTGAACTTCCCCATAATTCAACGCCAATTTGGTTTTTGACAATCGTATTGCCCTCCATAAAGTTGTTCGACGATTGATCAATATAGAACGCTCGTTCGTTTTGATAAAATTCGTTACCAATAATTTTGTTGTCATTCGCCATTTGCAACAACACTCCAAACGAACGCATTCCTTTATTTAACAAAAATTCATTACCTTTTAACACGATGCGATTCGAATTCATAATTGCCGCACCGCCAGTATTTAACGTAAATCGGTTTCGGTAAAACTCGTTATCGTCTGAATACATATAATGAAGTCCGTATCTTGTACGCGAAACGTCATTATCTTTCACAACGTTATGATTGGCGTAGTCAAAAAACATGCCGTCTCTCGCTCCGACAATTGTATTATGGGCAAGCTTGTTAAAATTAGAGTAATACACGTGCAATCCATTCCCTTGTCCAGCTATCTCCCCACTTTTCCCAATGACGCGCACATATTCGACGACATTATGATGAGCTTGGCTTAAGTAAATACCGTGAAACGAATTGGTAATCGTAATATGTTTCAACGTGTTATTATCGGAATATACTTTAATGGCGGCATACTCTTCTTGTGTGCTACGACTTTTCCCGCTATTTGTCACCGTCACATTCGCAATCGTCACATGCGGTGCGCGAATACTGATGACGTTTCCGTTGCCGCTTCCTTTAATAACCGTATGGGCTGCCCCTTTAATCGTTATCGGCTTTTCGATAACGATATCGCCGACATATGTTTTATTTTTTAATAAAAGCGTTCCGTTCGCTGGCGTTTCATCAATTAGTTGTTGCAGCGTCCCCTCTGCATAAGTCGCCAGTGGAGAGAAGAACGGAAAGAAAAGAAGGACAAGGACAAGGACAAGGACAAGCCCAAGCAACCACTTTTTCATCATTTTCGCTCCTTCCATAACGGAAGTATAAGCAAAAGAAATGCTGCCCCAATCATATACGCACCGGTAGAAAAATAGCTGTTCGTCACAAAGTTAGCGATGCGATTTTCCCCAAACACTGGCGGAACGAACGGTTCGATTTTAATTGGTGCATCATCGCTTAAATTTGTTCCGAAGTCAACTAACCAGCGATGAAGGTCATAAAGCCCTAACAATCCTCCGAAAGCAAAAACAATGATTAGTCCGAACAGCCATCGTTTATCGCGAAGCCACGCGACCACTAACGTCAAAACCGCCAGCGCCCCGATAACGTACGGCAAATACGACAATTCCGGAAAGCTTTCTTCGCTGAACGGTTTCATGCCGATATAATGGTTCAACCCGTTAATAATGTCGATATTTCCTTTCAGTTTATTGGGATAGACAATAATATCGAGTCCCTCAGGATATTGCGGTGCAACAAACCGCATTCCCCACCACGGGAAAAAGAGCGATGCACCGATTAAAACAGCCGCACAGCTAATGATGAGTGCGGATGAAACAGATAATTTCGCTTTCTTCATTCTTTTCACTTCCTTTTAATTAAAAGGGGGAAAGATTCCCCCCTTTTTCTTATTGCTTTGGTTTGACGAGTAAATATCCTGTCATTTCTTGGTGCAATGCTGAACAGAAATTTGTGCAATAAATTGGATATGTTCCTGCTTTATCCGCCACAAATTCTACTGTGTTCGTTTGCCCTGGTTGTATTTCGATATTAAGATTGTATTTGTTAATCGCAAAACCGTGTGTAATATCTTCGTCACGGTCGATGTTCGTGAGATGGATAAATACTTTATCGCCTTCGTTTACCTCTATGACATCTGGACGTTTTGCTTTCGCATCAAAAATGAATTTCGAACGCATCGCAATACCATATACGTGCACTTCGTTCCCTTTGCGGACGATGCGCGTATCTTTTTGATTAAAGACAGCGTGCGGATTTTTTTCATCTTTTGGATATACTTCAATCGTTTTAATTTTATCGGCCCTAATCATTTGTCCGTAGTGCGGTTCCGGATCGACCGGTGCCGATTGAATAACTTCCATTTTTCCACTAATATCGATTAATTGCATCGACTCTGGGTGCGATGGTCCAACAGATAAATAGCTGTCTTTTGCCAATTTATTCAATGAAACTAAATATTTTCCGTCCGGAGAAACGGTGTCGCCTTCTGCAGCAACCGAGTGGCCTGGCGAATATTGCACCGGCACACGGTCAAGCACTTCGCCTGTGTTCGGATCCCATTTGACGACCTCAGAAGAAATGAACATCGTCGTATACGCCATTCCTTTATCATCGAATTGGGTATGAAGTGGTCCAATTGCATTTTCTGGGTTTACTTCACGTTCTACCACCGATTCATATTTTAAAATCGGAATGCCGTTTCGTTCACCGGCGAAGTCTTTATTTTCAATCGCTTTAAACGCTTTTTCAAAAGAGAATACGGTAAGCAATGGTGCTAGTTTACCTGAAGCAATAAATCGCTTGCCATCAGGGGTGACATCTACTCCGTGCGGCGATTTTGCCACTGGTATTAAATAAATGCCACCTTTATGTTTTTCAGGGAAAATAATTTTTTGTCCTTCAACGGTATCATATTTCCCCTCTTTCACCATCTTCTCGAGCTCTTTCCAGTTAAACAAAACGATAAAGTCGCGGTCTTCTTTAGAAGCGTTAATCTCTAAGTTAGTCGTTGCTTCTTCTGTGTTATACGTCGTCATAACTGCCCAGTCTTTGGAAATCTTCTTCCCCGCATCAGACAAATCATACGACCATGGCGGTAATGCGACTTGATACGCGATATTTAATTTTTGCGTCTTTTCATCGAATGTGACAGCACTCATCACGCCGCGGTATTTTGTGCTATAGTCATCAAGCGATTCATATTTATCCCCAAGCGGAACGGCAAAACGCGTCGGCAAAAACAAATATTCCGTGTTTTCCGTCACAAATGCCGCACAGTGTGGACCGCTTGTATTTGGCACACTAATAATGTCTTTAACGGTAAACGTTTTCAAATCCATCACTGCCGCACGGCTGTTGGCGACATCGGTCGCAAATAAATATTTTCCGTCATAATCTCCGTTCGTTTCGGAAAGCGCAGGATGGTGCAAATCTCCCCATGTGTAGCCGCCAAGCATTTTTTTCGAATGTTCGTCCCATCCATATCCGGTAGCGGAGTCAAGTGAAAATACGGGGACAGTTCGAATGCGTCGAAGCGATGGAACACCATATACAAATAACTGTCCTGAGTGGCCACCAGAAGCAAATAAGTAGTATTCATCTCTCTCACCAAACGGAACGTATACTTTTTCCGCATTGGTTTTCGCAGATGCCGTTGAAGTCGGTTGTTTTGGAGAAAAATCGCCGAAAAAAACAGTGGAAGCTAACACACCGACAGCCAACCCAGAAATGGCGGAAATCCATTTTTTCTTCATACGAACACCTCTTTTCGTTTATTTTTCCGAGGCAACTTTTAACGCTTGAACGATCGCTTTTCGTTCTTCATCCGTCAGCGGATTCGATTTGATTACGCCAGACATCACCGCAGACGTTGGCTCCTTTAAAAACTCATCAATTGGTTTTCCATGTTTTCCTTCGACTTCTACATAAGCGTTCGATAAGTCCGGTCCTGTCGTACCGCCTTGCACGTTCAATTTAGAAATAGCGTGACAAGAAATACACCCTTTTTGTTTAAAGATTTCCCCCTCCTTCGAACTTACAGTGGTGTCCTTTTGTTCAGTCGACGTTTCGTTGCTTTGCTCAGTAGCTGTTGGTTGTTCTTTGGCAGGCTCTTTGTTAGCGAAATGGAAATATGTATATCCACCCGCCAAGCCTATAACAGCGCTAAGCAAAAAAATAAGCAGTGACTGTTTCATTTCCTCACCTCTTTTCATTTTTCCTTCACAATCTATTATAATGTCTTACATAAAATTCAAGTTGTGCTACAAATCACTTGACGATGGAATTTTTTGAACAAATGATGACATATTAATCGTTGACAACTTACTTTTCGTAAGTTTATAATTATCTTGAAGTCAAGATAAAGGTTGATGCGTATGAATCAAAACGAGCAAACATTATCGTTAAAACTATTCGTTGTTCTTTCTAGGGCACATAAAGCGGTGTCGGAACATGTAAAACATGACATTCAACGTTACGGACTAAATCCAACGGAGTTTGGTGTTCTTGATTTGCTGTATCATAAAGGAGCGCAGCCGATCCAACAAATCGGTGATAAAATTTTGCTTACAAGTGGAAGCATGACATATGTCATCGACAAACTCGAAGAAAAAGGATATATCGTCCGACAACGTTGTGAAAAGGATCGGCGTATTACGTACGCTGTCATTACCGAAGAAGGGAAAGCATTAATGGATCACATTTTCCCGCAACATGCGCAAAAAATGGCGGATATTTTCCAAGCGCTTTCTACAGACGAGAAGGAAATGGCGATCCACTTGCTTAAAAAGATAGGTCTTTCATTAACGCCTTTTTAAAGGCCTATCGCACACCTTTATCTTGAAATCAAGATATATGAAAGGAGAAATGATCATGATGCACATTGGTATTTTACTTATTCGTCTCGCTGTCGGTTTAACGTTCGTCGGTCATGGAGCCCAAAAATTGTTTGGATGGTTCGGGGGATACGGCTTAAAAGGAACAGGTGGGTGGCTTGAGTCCATTGGGTTAAAACCAGGAGTGACAATGGCACTCATTGCTGGCCTAGCGGAGTTCGTTGGGGGATTGTTGTTTGCCCTCGGGCTGTTCACCCCATTTGCAGCTTTGCTGCTCGCTGCTACAATGGTCGTCGCTATTGTAAAAGTGCACGCTCCGAATGGATTTTGGGTCACTCAAAATGGCTTTGAGTACAACTTTATTTTGATTGTTGTTGTGATCGGTATTGCTCTTATCGGCGCAGGCGACTACTCAATTGATGCACTCATAAAATAAGGAGGCACACCATGATTCACGTATATCCTGGACATAAACGGTTTCAATCAAACCACGGTTGGCTACAAAGCTATTTTAGTTTTTCATTCGCTGAATACTTTGATCGGAAAAATATGCACTTTGGTCCATTACGTGTATTTAACGATGATATCATCGCGCCACAACGTGGTTTTGGAGCTCACCCTCATCAAGAAATGGAGATTGTGACAGTCGTCTTAAAGGGACAGCTCGAACATCGCGATAATCTCGGCAATCATCGTATCATTTCATTTGGTGAAGTACAACGAATGACAGCCGGAACAGGCATTGTACATTCAGAAATGAATCCATCTGCTACAGAAGAAGTCAATCTGCTACAACTTTGGTTTCTACCTGAAGCACGCGGTCTTACCCCGTCATATGAACAAGTTTCATATGATATTGAAAAAATGAAAAATCGCTTATTGCCTATTGTTTCGAAAAAGCAGGCAGGTGATCAAGTTGCTTACATTCATCAAGATATAACGATGTATTTATCCGATTTAGAAAATAATCAGCACATAACATTCCATCAACAAGAAGGCCGTCGAATATATCTTTTTGTTATTGAAGGAGAACTTGTGTTAAATGGTGAAACGATGTTACAACGTCGTGATGCTGCTCGTATAACAGATATAACAACATTACACATCACATCGAAAACAGATAGCCGATTTATGCTGATTGATTTACCATAGTTGCCAGCTTGCCCGCTTAAGTGGGCAAGCTAAATTTAACATTATCCTCCATTTTAATGTTCCGCTTCCATCATGACAATCCACGTAAATAAATCCATATCGTTTTGAAAACTCACCTGTTGAAAAAATATGAAACTTTTTACAAACTCACAAAAAAAGGAGTAAAATATGACATATATGTGATCAAAAAAGCAGGTGAAAGTATGGCAAATATTCGTGAAATCGCAAAACGGGCAGGTGTTTCTGTATCAACCGTATCTCGTGTGCTCAATGGCTATCCATATGTCAAAGAAGAAAAACGAAAAGCTGTATGGGATGTCGTTCATGAATTAAACTACAAAAAAAATATTAATGCCGTTCACTTATCAAAAGGAAAAACAAATATTATCGGGGTTATGTTACCGACCATCAATCACCCCTATTTTAGCATGATTGTAGAAGGAATTGCGGAAGAAGCATTGCGATATGGATACCATCTTCTCTTTTTTCAAACAAACTATGACATACATAAAGAATTAGAAGCGCTCGAAATGTTACGTGTCAAGCAAATAGATGGCCTCATCATTTGTTCACACACCATTAGCCTTGAAACACTTGAATTATACATAAGCGACGGACCAATCGTTTTATGCGAAGATATACAAGAGCCCCATATATTTTCTGTATACATTGACCATTATCAAGCTTTTATGCTTGGGATGGATTATTTAATAAAAAAAGGGCATTCAAAAATCGGATATTGTCTCGGTCGACCAACGAGCATTAATAGCCAAAAGCGAAAAGCTGCTTATAAAGATGCCCTTCAACACATACATGCTCCGATTCATGCAAATTGGATGTTCCACCATTGTCTACATATAGGCGATGGGAAGCGAATCGTATCTACGATTCTTTCGCTTGCGGAAAAACCGACCGCTTTGCTCGTTACTAGCGATCAAGTTGCTGCTGGAATTGTTTTATGGGGAAAAACATACGGATTGCGCGTTCCGAACGATCTAGCTATCGTCAGCTTCGATAACCATCCTATTTCAGAAGCGTTGCACATTACAACAATCGAACTCCCTCTTTCTCTTATGGGGAAAAAAGCTTTCCAAATGATATACGACTATTTTGCAAACAGCTACACACAGCCCAAAAAAGAAAAACTACCCGTTCGCCTTATTGAACGGACATCTGTATAGTGGCAAGCGATACACTTGCCACTATGCTTCTTTCGGCAACCAAAACGTCAGAACACCAAATAAAGGAAGAAAACTACACATAACCATAAGTGTTTTTAGCGTATACACGTCTGCAATTTTTCCAAGTGCAACCGCTCCAAGCGCTCCCATGCCAAATGCGAGGCCGACAATTAACCCTGATGCCATCCCAACGTTTCCTGGAAGCAACTCTTGCGCATAAACAACAAAAGTAGCAAAACTAGACGATAAAATAAAACCTGTGACAAAGACAATTGGCAAAACGAAATGAAGCGGAACATATGGCAAAATGAGCGCAAATGGTGCCGTACCAAGCGTTGAAGCAAAAATTAAATTTCGTCTCCCAAATCGATCAGCAAGCGGACCGCCAAAAACTGTCCCGATTGCCCCTGCAATCATAAAAACAAATAAATAAAGCTGCGCTTCACGAATCGAAATATGATAATATTTCGCTAAATAAAATTGATAATAATTTGAAATTCCCGCATAGTACCACGAACGCGCAAACACTAAAAGAACTAAAAGAATGAGTGCAAATATTACACGTTTGTTTGCACGCTCCTTTTCTTCTATCGTTTTTTCACGTCGCTCTTTCACCTGATACAATTGAACAGCATACCATTTAGAAACCCAAAATAAAACAGTCATCCCAACCGCTGCAACAAACACAAACCATCCTGCTCCCTTTTGCCCGAACGGAACAAAAATAAGGGCTGTAAATAACGGTGCAAGGGCGTTTCCTGTATTGCCGCCAAGTTGGTAAATCGATTGGGCAAATCCTCTTCTCGCTCGAGCAGCCAAATAAACAACACGCGAACCTTCCGGATGAAATACTGCTGACCCTAATCCAATGAATAAAACCGACAATAAAACAAAGAAAAAATTAGGCGCAAACGCCAATCCAATCATTCCTAACAAACTAGCTCCCATGCCAAGCGGCAAAAAGCTCGGTGACGGGCGTCGATCCGAAAGCAAACCGACAACCGGTTGCAAGATGGACGAAGTCATATTCAGCGTAAATGCAATCCAACCGATTTGTGTATAAGATAAATGCATCGATGATTCTAAAATGGGAAACAGCGCTGGCACCACAGCTTGCATCGCGTCGTTCAATAAATGACCGATGCTAATAGCGATTAAAATAGGATAAACAACGGTTTGCATATTTGCACGTTGCTCAATACTTGCTTGCATCTTCCTCTCTCCCTACGAAACAAATGGAATATTTACATTATAATCCGTTTTTTGCTTTACTGCAAAAAAATTACCTAAAAAAGACAGCTCCATGGGCTGCCTTTATTCCGCTAACTCCATATGGGTGCGCTGCAACTGCGCATCGCCTACCGGGTGAAACTCGTTTTCCATTTTTGAAACAACGACGGTTGCCACACCGTTGCCGATTAAGTTCGTAATCGCACGCGCCTCCGACATAAAGCGGTCTACCCCAAGCAAAAGCGCCATTCCTTCTATTGGAATCATCGGAAATACAGCTAACGTAGCCGCCAATGTAATAAAGCCTGAACCTGTAACTCCTGCTGCTCCTTTAGACGTTAGCATTAATACCCCTAAAAGCGTAAGTTCCTGCCAAATAGTAAGATCAATGCCATATGCTTGCGCAATAAACATCGCTGCCATCGAAAGATAAATGGACGTTCCGTCTAAGTTGAACGAATAGCCTGTCGGAATGACTAAACCAACAACCGATTTCGAACAACCGTATTTTTCGAGCTTTTCCATCATTTTTGGCAACGCCGATTCAGATGATGATGTTCCTAATACAAGTAAGATTTCTTCCTTAATGTAGGCAATAAATTTAAAAATATTGAACCGATAAAACTTAGCGATCGCTCCTAGCACGACAACAATAAATAAGAACATTGTTATATATACAGAAGCCATTAATTTTCCAAGCGCCACTAACGAACCTAATCCAAATGTGCCGATCGTATACGCCATCGCGCCAAATGCACCAATTGGCGACACTTTCATCACCATATTCACGATACCGAAGAAAATATCTGCTAGCTTTTCAAACAACGCCATAACCGGCTTTGCTTTTTCTCCTAAGGCAGCAGTTGCTAAGCCGAATAATACAGCGAAGAATAAGATCGGCAACAACTCTCCTTTTGCCATCGCACCGACAACGTTATCTGGGATAATGCCAAGCAAAAACTCCACGAACCCATGATTTGCTGCTTCTGCTTGTTGCGTATATTGCGAAATATCGCCGCCTTCTACAGCTTCCGTGTTGAAGCCGACACCCGGTTTGACAAAATTCACAACAACAATTCCGATCGCAAGAGCAAACGTTGTGATAATTTCAAAATAAATGAGCGCTTTTCCGCCAATTCGCCCAACCTTTTTTAAATCTCCCATATTACCAATGCCGATAACAACAGTAAAAAAAATGATTGGTGCAATCACCATCTTAATAAGCTTAATAAATCCATCCGCTAATACTTTCAATTTGGTTCCGAACTCTGGAAACAAAAATCCGACAGCAATCCCTAAAAGAATCCCGGTAATAACTTGAACCGTTAAATTTTTAAACGTGATTCTCATTCCTCTCTCTCCCCTTCGTTTTTTTGGTAACGCTTTCAAAAAAATCCCCTTTGCTGTTTTTATCGTAACGAATGTTTTTAAAAATTTGAATATTATGTTACTATTGGTCGTTTTGTTCATTTTGGTCGTCAAAAAAGCTGAGCATTTTACTCAGCTTTGATTTGATGCAAAAGTTCGCTTCCGAATTCCCATTCAAACTCGTCATATAAAGGAGAAAACTTTTGTTTCCACACTTCTTGTTCCTTCTTCGTTAGTTCGTAAATATGCATCTTTGAATTTTGTTTCATTTTCTCTAATTCTGCTTCATTTTGTTTTCTTGATTGGTTTAAGTTCCAAGCGGTCGTTTCTTGCATCGCTTCCGCAATGTTTTGCTGTATATCTTTCGGAAGCTTATCCCAAAAATGCTGATTGACGATTACCGCATAGCCGAGATAACCGTGATTACTAATCGTCAAATACGGCTGAAACTGATAAAAGTTTTTTGAATAAATATTAGAAATTGTATTTTCTTGGCCATCAAACGCATGTTTTTCTAGCGATTCATATACATGATTAAACGGAACAACAGTCGGCTTTGCCCCTAAAAGTTGAAATTGCTTTTCGATTATTTCACTTGGCATGACGCGAAATTTTAATCCTGAAAAATCGCTCGGTTCGATAAGCAGGCGACGGTTGCTCGTCATTTGCTTAAAACCGTTCCCCCACAAGGCCAATCCTTTCATCTCTTTTTTCTCTAACATCGCTAATAGACGTTTCCCTACTTCCCCCGTGAACGCTCGCTCCACATCATCATAGCTCTCAAAAATAAACGGCAAATCGAGCACTTGCCATTCTGGAAGCAATTGCGTTACTTTTGAAACCGATGGTGCAATCATTTGGACGTCGCCACGCAACAGTGCGTCGATTTCTTCTTCATCTGAATAAAGAGAACCGTTCGGGAATACTTCGACTTTGACGCGACCGTTTGTTTTCTCTTTGACAAGCTCTGCAAATTTTTGCGCTGCCAATCCTTTCGGCGTATTTTCCGCTACGACATGGCTGAAGTAAATAACAATTTGTTTCTGTAATCCTTTTTGTTCATCATCGTACACAACATGTTCCATCGTCTGTTTTTGCCACATAAATACTAATATGACAAACATAAGCAATATCCCGCTAACGAAATACCATTTTTTCATATCCCAACACCACTTAACGTAACTATTCACCCCGATAGTAGTATGTAAAAAAAGCGCAACACAAATAGGGCATCTCCAATTGTTTTAATAAAATTCTAACATACAACAAAAGAAATGTTAAAATAGTGAAAGAATGATAGATCAAGAGGGAGAAACGATGAAGCGCTTATCGATTCGCTGGAAAATTACTGCTCTTATTTTCTTTATCGTCAGCTTTTCATTATTGCTTAGCGGAACGATTGTCGTCGGAAACTTTGTGCATACAAAAGAAGAAGAGTTAAAACAACGAGCGTTGTTAACAGCTCGCACCGTTTCTGAACTACCCGAAATAAAACAAAACATTAAAGGGACAGTGAAAGAACGGCGCATGATTAATCCTATTGTAGAGCGGTTGCGCGTCATCCACGGGGCCGCGTATATTTCCGTTTTGGATATGAAAAAAGTCCGCCTTTCTCATCCGGTCAACGAAATGATTGGGAAGCGCTCCTACGGGGAAGATGAAGGCCCAGCTTTTGCTGAACATACGTATACAACAAAAGCACGCGGCGAAATCGGAACGGTGATTCGTGCCTTTGTTCCTGTGATGGATAACGACCATCACCAAATTGGCGTTGTGATTGCTGCATACGTGCTTCCTAGCTTTATGCAAGTGCTTCTATCGTTAAAAACCGAGATTTTCGTCACAGCGAGTCTTTCGTTATTGTTTGGCGGATTCGGCGCATGGCATTTAGCTTCCCATATTAAACAACAAATGTTTCAACTTGAACCTCATGAAATTGCAAAGTTATTAGTGGAGCGGATGGAAACATTCAACGCGATGCATGAAGGAGTGATCGCAATTGATACAGATGAACGCATTACTATTTTTAATGATAGGGCAAAAGCGATGCTAGGTGTAACGGAAGATGTCATCGGAAAACCGATTCGTTCCGTGCTTCCTGATACTCATTTGCCGGAAATTTTACAAATCAATCGCCCAATTTATAACAAAGAACTGCAAATTCGCAATTTAGCGATTTTAAGCAATCGTATCCCGATTAAAGTGAACGGGAAAACAGTAGGAGCAGTTGCAATTTTCCAAGACCAGACAGAGGTGAAAAAACTAGCAGAAGAACTGACCGGGGTCAAAGCGTTCGTTAGCGCACTTCGCGTGCAGACGCACGAATATATGAATAAACTTCATACAATCGCTGGACTTATTCAGCTCGGACATAAAGAAAAGGCGCTAGAATATGTGTTTCAAGTGACAGCCGAGCAAGAAGAATTAATTCGCTTTTTAAGCAAAAACATTAAAAATGAGAGCATTTCTGGTCTTCTCTTAAGTAAAATTAGCCGCGGAAAAGAATTGGGGATTACAGTAACGATTGATCGTCATAGCCAATTACACCGATTTCCAAAGTCTTTAGATCATCATGATTTCGTCGTCATCCTCGGCAATCTCATTGAAAATGCCTTCGATTCGTTTGAGACGGTTAACGATCGTCCGAAAGAAGTATATATTAGCATTGAACAAACAGATGACATTTTATCGCTGTCTGTAGAAGATAACGGCTGCGGCATAGAAGAATCGATACAAGTCCATATGTTTGAAGAAGGATTTTCTACAAAAAAAACAACAGGACGTGGCATTGGCCTATATTTAATTAAACAAATCGTTGAAAAAGGAAAAGGGCATATTCACGTTGAGTCGGAAAAAGGAAAAGGAACGATTTTTACAATTACATTCGAAATGTGAGGGGATGGGAAATGTACAAAGTGGTATTAATCGAAGACGATCCAATGGTACAAGAAGTAAATCGGCAATTTATCGAACAAGTTTCGCCATTTCGTGTCGTCGGCATCGCCGGCAATGGCGTCGACGGAATGGAAATGGTTCGCAATCTTCAGCCCGATTTAGTAATTATTGATATTTACATGCCTCTAAAAGACGGGATTGAGACGATCCAAACAATTCGGAGCGAAAAACTTGAAGTAGATGTCATTGCCATTACTGCTGCAAATGATATAGAAACCGTTCGACGGATGTTGCAAAACGGTGTGTTTGACTATATTATGAAACCGTTTAAGTTTGAACGGCTTAAACAAACGCTCGAGCATTATCACACTTTCCGTCAAACGTTAAAAACAAAAGAAAAGGTTACACAAAAAGAGTTAGACTCGCTTTTCCAACTGGAAACGGACGTGCGGACAGAACTTCCGAAAGGGCTAAATGACATCACATTAAAAAAAATTGTCGACTTTCTGCAACAACAAACCGTTTCGGTGTCGGCAGAAGAAGTAGCTGAAGGAGTCGGCATTGCTCGCGTGACGGCTCGAAGGTATTTAGAGTATTTAGAAAAAGAGCGAAAAGTTCAACTAGACGTTCAATACGGCGGAATTGGCCGACCAGTAAACCGCTATATCAAGCGCTCATAATTCGATGTAGTTTCTCCAATCCCCTCTCCATCACTCATAAATCAAAGCCGCCAATTATCCATTGGCGGCTTTCGCTTCTTCTGTCGCTTCTTTATGCATTTTTCCATTTTTCCATTTCCCTGCCATAAGCACTCCAGCAATGACAAGAAGCTCAAATCCATATTTTACGATTGGATTGGCGAAATACGTTGCTAAAAACGGCTCGCCAACAATCATTTTTGCAGCCGTCCACGCTAACACACCGGCTCCGATCGTAATAATGATCGGGAAGCGATCGACCCATCTTAAAATGAGCGTGCTTCCCCAGACAACGACCGGAACAGAAATGAGCAATCCTAAAATGACGAGCAAAAAGCTACCATGAGCAGCACCAGCTACCGCTAAAACGTTGTCAATCCCCATTAGTGCATCAGCGATAATAATCGTGCGAATCGCTTCCCACATGCTTTGTCCGGCTTCCACTTCATGTCCTTTTTCTTCGATAAGCAATTTATAAGCGATCCAAACGAGCAATACCCCACCGACAAGTAATAAGCCTGGAATTTTTAACAACCACACGACCGCCATTGTCGCCAACGCCCGAATGGCAATGGCACCGACTGTCCCCCAAATGATCGCTTGCTTTTGTTGATGCTTCGGTAAATTTCGTGCAGCCAACCCAATGACAATCGCATTATCTCCAGCCAACACAAGGTCAATAATAATGATTGATAATAGTGCGGTCAAAAATTCTATTGAAAGAAAATCCATTTTGTTTCATCCTCTTATATTCCATATTTATGTTTTAATGTGTTTGGTGCTGTTTTGATCATGCTTTTCAAAATAAGCATCAATACGGCTACATCATCGAGCATCCCAATAACAGCTAGCCAATCTGGAATGGCATCAAACGGAATGAAAAAATACCCGATGAAGAGAAGAAGGTACGCTATTTTTTTACGAAGCGCTATTTCTCGGGAACGAAAAAACGAAATGACAAACGGAATAAAGCGCCCTATTTTGAAAAATAATCGTATCCTTCTCATTGCTTTCCCCTCCTTCCAAACGAAAAAAGACCTTTACCATTTCGGTAAAGGTCTTCTATATTCGTACGGACCTCTACCGCATCGGTAAAGGTCTCGCTAACAACGTCAACGTTGCCAACAAAGCCGAGGGCGCAAACCCTGAACTGACGACTTTGCTGTAAAAGCTACTCCCCTTTTACACATCTCTCATATACTGCTACTTTCATATTATCTCATTTTTTTCTACCTGTCAATAAGTTATTATCGCCCACACAAATTATTTGCCAAACTGTTTGCACATTTTTTAAGCTTAGCATGTTTAGTTTTTCACCAAGCTTTTACTAGCCCCGAACGAACCGATGAAGACAATGAAAAATCTTTGTTACATCAAGCTGAAACGCAGGGTCAACAGATGATTTTTTCGTAATTACTTCTTTTTTGAAGCAGCTTCTATCGCAAACTGTGCCCCCATTAACTCAACGGCGCATAAAATGAAAATAAAAAAGATCCCCATTGTTTTCCCTCCCTTATGCTTTTGACGCAAGCATAAGGTATGAAACGCGTTTCGATGCAACATGTTTTTGTAATTTTTTAATGAAACTTTTCACTCATGCGTCGAATAAAAACAAACGAAGCAATTGCAATCAAAGCAAGGATACTTTCTACAGCCCAAATATTTGAAATAACTTTCACTTGATATAACGCAGGGACAACATCATTGAATAGACATCCCAAACAAATTGATCTCTCCGTTCATTTACGTGAAAATATATACGACTGGATAAACAAATACATCGTGCCACCAAATACGACGATCATAAGAAAAATAAAGCGCCACACACTTGTTACAAATATCGTGAACATAATCAATACACCCATGATAACAAACACTTTTCCACCGACACGGTGCGTTTTTTGCCAAACTACTTCGTTTTCTAACGTCCAAGGGGTGCGAATGCCAATGAAATAATTCGGTTTAATTTTCGGCATATAATTGCCAAGGACAATAAATAAAACACCCACCCCGATAGGCACAACAATATCAACTTGCACAGGAAACCCGAGATTATATGCGAGCGTCACCACATGTATGCTAAATAAAAACAAAATAAATACATGTAAAAAAATACGATATACTTTTTCAAATTTCTCGTAGTTTTCTTTGCGTGGATCCACTTTCGGCAAAAAGACGATGAGAGCAACAATTCCTGTTAACAAAATCGGTAATAATAACGCGCCCCACCATTTGTTTGTAAAGCCATCTGGTTCTCCCGCAACGTTCCAATGAATGGCTACCTCATTCGGCAAATACGGAATAGCTAATAAACTTAAGATATAGCTACATATAATAAGAAAAATAACAAACGAATGCTTTTTCATGATTCATCACCTTCTTTTTGTAATATGTCATAAAACCAGCTCATTAAATCTTGAAACACCGTTGTGTTTAATGAATAATAAATATGCTGACCAACCCGTCGATCTTCCACTAAATCGGCTTGCTTTAATATTTTTAAATGATGGGAAACGCTCGGCTTTTGCATATCAAAATGTTCGGCAATTTCCCCTGCTGTTAAGTCCCCTTTTTTTAATAAAGAAAGAATTTTTCTTCGGTTCGGATCAGCAATCGCTTTAAACGCTTCGTTAAACGACATCCTTTTTCACCTACTTTCTTTTAGATATTTAGATAAATTTCTAATTGCATAATATCCCTTTTTTATACATGAGTCAATATACAAAAAGGAACCATTGAACATTGTATGTCAGTTTCTCAACGAAATTTTGAATACACGCTCAACCATAAAAAAGAAAAAAGAAGCCGACTTGGCTTCTTCCCAAAATTTTCTATTCCTTCACCTTCACCGCTGTACCTGTCGCAATGCACATCATCATTCCATCGCGCAACGTTTCAAAATCAAGATCGACACCAACGACTGCATTTGCGCCCATATTGCGCGCTTTTTTTACCATTTCTTCTACTGCCATGTCTCGTCCTTCAGCTAGCTTGCTTTCATACGTTCCACTTCGCCCACCGATAATGTCTGTAATGCTCGCTAAAAAATCGCGTACGACGTTAGCCCCTAAAATCACCTCACCAGACACTAAACCGAGATATTGCTCAATTTGCTTTCCTTCAATGCTATTTGTTGTTGTAACGATCATGTCAATTACCCCTTTCTATAAATAAAATGAACTCCTTTATTATATTCTCCACCGTTTAAAATCATCCTTTCTCCAAAAACGAATCGGCTCCCAAACAGGAAGCCGATTTGTTTAGTCATGAAAGTTCCTTCCATCTGTCGTTTCTTTCACAATGCCCGCACGAATGACGAAGTCGCCAAAACGTTCGCCATCGAAGCGTTCTTTCGCATAACGAGAAAGAAGCATACGAAGCTCTGATAAAATCTCTTTTTCCCCGATATTTTCACGATATAATTTTCCAAGGCGACTGCCGTCAAACGCTGCTCCGAGATACATATTATATTTACCAACGGATTTGCCGATAAATGCAATTTCTCCAAGCACATGACGTGCACAGCCGTTCGGGCAACCCGTCATACGAATCGTGATTTCTTCATCGCGAAGCCCGTTTTCTTCCACAATTTCTTCGATTTTATCAAGCAGTTTTGGCAAATACCGCTCCGCTTCCGCCATCGCTAATCCGCACGTTGGTAGCGCCACACAGGCAAGTGAGTTGCGGCGAAGCGCACTATAATGTTTGCCATCTGTCAATTTGTATTGTTGAATGAGCGCATCAATTTCTTCTTTTTTCTCGCTTGGCACGTTCGCAATGACTAAGTTTTGATTAGCTGTTAAGCGAAAGTCCCCTGTATGCACTTTCGCAATTTCTCGCAAGCCTGTCATTAACGGATAATCATCTGTATCTTTCACCCGACCACCTTCGACAAATAACGTAAAATGCCACGTCCCGTTTACCCCTTCAACCCAGCCGTAGCGATCGCCATTATGTTCAAAATGATACGGACGCGCTTCTTCCAGCTCCCATCCAAGCCGACGCTCTAATTCTGCTTTGACAGCTTCAAGCCCTAGCCGATCAATCGTATATTTAAAGCGGGCGTGTTTGCGTACGGAGCGGTTGCCGTAATCGCGCTGAATCGTGACGACTTTTTCTGCCACATCAATGACTTGTTCTGGCTTACAAAAACCGATGACTTTCGCTAGCTGCGGATATGTCGTACGGTCGCCATGCGTCATTCCCATCCCCCCACCGATCGCTACATTAAAACCAACGAGCTTTCCTTGTTCGACAATCGCAATAAAACCAAGGTCTTGCGAAAATACATCGACATCGTTTGACGGTGGGACGGCAATGCCGATTTTAAATTTCCGTGGCAAGTAAAGCGGTCCGTAAATCGGCTCTTGCTCTATTTCTGGTGTACCGGCTACTTTTTCTTCATCCAACCAAATTTCGTAATACGCCCTTGTTTGTGGCAATAAATGGTCACTTAACCTTTTCGCCCATTCATACACTTCCGCATGCACTTCTGACTGGTACGGATTTGGGTTGCACATAACGTTTCGATTCACATCGCCACATGCCGCCAACGTTGTAAGTAGGGCATCATTAATGGCTTGAAGCGTTTTTTTCATATTCCATTTCAATACACCATGAAACTGAAACGCTTGTCGTGTCGTAAGCTTCAATGTCCCGTTCGCATATGTCCGCGCCAATTCGTCCATCACAAGCCACTGTTCTGGTGTTGCTACTCCGCCTGGCGTACGAACGCGAATCATAAATTGATATGCAGGTTCTAACTTCTGTTTTTGTCGCTCTGCTCGTAAGTCGCGGTCATCTTGTAAATAACTTCCATGAAATTTCATTAGTCGATTGTCGTCTTCTGGAATACCAGCAGTAATACGGTCTTCCATCGTTTCTTTTAACGTGCCGCGCAAATAGTTGCTTTCTTGTTTAATCCGCTCGACGTCGCTTGGCGGTCCATCTGGTGCGGTTAATAAAAATTTTTCCACAATGATCCCCCCTAATATACGTCGCGTTGGTAACGTTTTTGTTTTTGCATCTCAGCTATATACGCTTCCGCTTGTTCACTACTCATCTGTCCTTCTTTTTCGATAATATGAATAAGCGTCTGGTGAACGTCGCGCGCCATACGCTGCTTATCACCGCAAACGTAAACAGCTGCTCCTTCTTCTAACCATCGGAACAACTCTTTCCTTTGCTCGAGCATTCGGTGTTGGACGTACACTTTTTCTTTTGTATCGCGCGAAAATGCGACGTCCATTTTCGTTAGCACACCGTTTTTCAACCAAGCTTGCCATTCTGTTTGATAAAGGAAATCGGTCACGAAATGTTGATCGCCAAAAAATAGCCACGACTTCCCTTTCGCCCCTATTGCCTCACGCTCTTGCAAAAAGCTGCGGAACGGCGCAACTCCCGTACCTGGTCCAATCATAATAATTGGCGTATTTGCATCCTTTGGCAGTTTAAAGTTCGGATTGTGATGAACGAACACAGGAAGTTTGTCGCCGATTTGCAGGCGCTCTGCACAAAACGTCGAGCAAACGCCTTTTCGCAACCGTCCGTGCGCTTCGTAACGAACCGCACCAACGGTAATATGCACTTCCTCTGGATACGCTAACAAGCTGCTTGCAATTGAATAAAAGCGCGGCTGCAACTTCCGCAAAGAAGACACAAACTGTTCTGGCGACATATCCCACGGACCGAACTCGCGAAGGACATCGAGCACATCGCGCCCTTTTATATAGTCTTTTCGCTTCGCTTCTTGTTCAGCAGAAAGAAGCGCATGAAACGCTTGATTACGTGAAAACGAAGCCAATGTTTGCAATAATTGCTCGCTTAATACCGTAATTTCTAAACGAGAGAGCAACGCTTCGCGTAACGGTTCTTCCTTCCCTTCCACAGAAACCGGTGTGTCTGGATTCCATTTCATTTCTTCAATAATCCAATCGACAAGTTCTGGGTCGTTTTTCGGGAAAACACCAAGCGCGTCGCCTGGTTCAAATACCAATCCTGAACCTTCGAGCGATAATTCAATATGACGTGTTTCTTTGTTCGAACCGCGTCCGTTTAAATTGATATTTTCTAATACTTCTGCTTGAAACGGATGCTTGCGCGAGTAGTTAGAAACAGGTTTCACTTGCGACTGCTGGGGAAGGACGGTGACGGAACCCCCGCCTTGCTTATTCAACTCACTAAGCACCCCATCAAGCCACTTCGCCGCTGCTTCCTCATAATCGACGTCACAATCAACGCGCTCGTATAACCGCTCCCCGCCTAGCTCTTCTAACCGTTTATCAAAATCTTTTCCCGTCTTGCAAAAATGCTCATACGACGTATCGCCAAGCGCCAATACCGAAAAACGAAGATGATTGAGCTTCGGTGCGCGCTTGCTATGGAGAAATTCGTAAAATGATAAAGCATTATCTGGCGGTTCCCCTTCACCATACGTGCTAACGACAACAAGCAACGTGTCGATTTTTTTTAAGTCGCTTGGTTTGAAATCAAGCATCGAGGAAACGGTGACGTGAAACCCGCGATTTTTAAGTGCTTCTCCTGCTTTTTCTGCCAATTTTTGTGCGTTTCCTGTTTGCGACCCGTAAAGAACGGTCACTTCTTTCGATACAGGGGCTTCTTGCTGTACCGCTGTGCTCGCAAATTCGGTAGCAGCCAAATATCCGCTTAACCAAAGCTTTTGCGCTGGCGTTAATGTCGGCCAAAGTCGGTTGAGCAAGTCAACTTGTTGTTCGTTAAATGGGCTATTCGTCACTTGAAACGGCAACATCTTTCACCTCTCATTTTTTTACTATTCCTATAAATCAAGTATGTTTTATTTGACTTTACCGCAAAAAATAAAATTAGTAAAATAAATATAAATTATCAGAACTATTTATTTTTTTAATGATTAAGGGGCGATAGCTGTGTACGATGAATTAAAAACATTTATGACTTTAGTAGAGGTGAAAAACTTCACAAAAACTGCGGAAATTCTCCATCTATCCCAACCGAGCGTCAGTTTGCACATTAAAAATTTAGAAAAAGAATTTCAAACGAAACTATTTATTCGTTCGCCAAAAAAACTACAAGTGACGGCGACTGGCGAATTACTTTACGATCGAGCTAAAAAAATGATTGCCTTGTACGAACAAACAAAACAAGATATTTTAGAATACCACGATTGTGTGAAAGGAACGTTGAAAATCGGGGCTAGTTTTACGATCGGGGAATACGTGCTTCCTTCTTTTTTACTTTCTTTACAAGACGATTATCCAGAACTACACTTCGAAGTGATGATTGGCAACACGAAGGAGATCGTCGAGCTTGTCCGTTCATATGAAGCCGATATTGGCTTAATTGAAGGGCAAACGAACGAAAAAGAATTGGCTGTTTATCCATTCATGCAAGATGAGCTTGTTATCGTGGCTTCAAACGATCACCCGCTCGTTCACAAACAGGAAGTATGTATAAGCGATCTACAAAATCAAATATGGATTACGCGCGAATTAGGCTCTGGCACACGTGAATACTTTAACCATTTTATTCGTTCAAATGGATTAAAAATTAAATCGCTCATGATCATCAGCAGCAATCAAGGAATTAAAGAAACGTTAATGCGCGGAAACGGGTTAGCCTTTCTTTCACGCCATGTGATTGAGCGTGAATTAAAACAAGGTCACTTATCGATCGTCTGTTTAAAGCACCCCCCTTTTTACCGAACGTTTTCTTATCTTTATGCACCGACAATGAAAAGCAAAAAAATTGTCCATTTATTTATTGATTTTCTCGAACGAAAAAAGATGTAACGAGCACGGCTATCCTGCTCTGTTACATCTTTTTGTTTAATGTTCCTCTAGCTGTGAAACAGGAACAAGCTGTTGCTTTTCAGGGTTGTCTAAAAAATGGATTGTTGCCGTTTCCGTTTGCGCATCGACATGTTCGATATATACCGATTTTCCATTATACGTTACATTTTTCATATCGGGCGATTGAGCAATTTGTTGCGCACGTGTTACGTTCATCCTATTTCGCGCAGGA
>NZ_JBCNEQ010000015.1:0-9875 GCF_050480245.1 Bhargavaea massiliensis
CGAATCCTACCTGCGGAGCCAGTGCTTCCATAGCTCAGTTGGTAGAGCACTTCCATGGTAAGGAAGAGGTCACCGGTTCAAGCCCGGTTGGAAGCTTGTGTGTCGTATGTTGGCCCGTTGGTCAAGTGGTTAAGACACCGCCCTTTCACGGCGGTAACACGGGTTCGAATCCCGTACGGGTCATCTTTTATGGAGGATTAGCTCAGCTGGGAGAGCACTTGCCTTACAAGCAAGGGGTCGGCGGTTCGATCCCGTCATCCTCCACCATGTATGTAAATAAGTTCATAATTATGCCGGCTTAGCTCAATTGGTAGAGCAACTGACTTGTAATCAGTAGGTTGCGGGTTCAAGTCCTGCAGCCGGCACCATTTGCGGAGGGGTAGCGAAGTGGCTAAACGCGGCGGACTGTAAATCCGCTCCCTTTGGGTTCGGCGGTTCGAATCCGTCCCCCTCCACCATTTGTTTTCACACAATGATTACATACATTTTTGTCATATCAATGTCGGATTATTTCGCGAATTTCCTTCAGAAATTCTCAAAATAATCCTGCGGTGTTAATTCATGAAGTAAATTCTGAGAAGTTAACTCATGAAGTTATATCAATGGGCTATAGCCAAGCGGTAAGGCAACGGACTTTGACTCCGTGATGCGCTGGTTCGAATCCAGCTAGCCCAGCCATTCGTATAATGAGCCATTAGCTCAGCAACGAGCAAAACTTCTTCGAATATGTGTCGAGTTGTCCCGACGCACTTGACATCTTGGGTGTGCTAGTAGAGGAAGGGACAGGTAAAGCAAGATTGAGTAAGGTTTTTTAATTTATAACGAGCCATTAGCTCAGCAGGTAGAGCATCTGACTTTTAATCAGAGGGTCGGAGGTTCGAGTCCTCCATGGCTCACTGTTTGCGGAAGTAGTTCAGTGGTAGAACACCACCTTGCCAAGGTGGGGGTCGCGGGTTCGAGTCCCGTCTTCCGCTCCATGGGGCCTTAGCTCAGCTGGGAGAGCGCCTGCTTTGCACGCAGGAGGTCATCGGTTCGATCCCGATAGGCTCCATCTTTTTGAAACCTTAGGTACGACCTAAGGTTTTTTTTGCGTTTTGCGTAGAATAAATATTCAAAAAGTTGTCGAGTTGAGCCAACTGTTTCTTCCCGTGTACAATAAACAACAGATGCAACGAGGGGAGGAGATCAAGATGAACATTTCAATTATTGGTGTACCAATGGATTTAGGACAAACACGACGCGGTGTCGATATGGGACCAAGTGCGATTCGTTATGCTGGCGTAGTGGAACGTTTAGAGCGTTTAAATCATAATATTGAAGATTTAGGAGATATTCAAATTGGACGTGCTGAGCGCGAACAAGATGTGACAAATCCAAAATTGCGAAACTTGAAAGCAGTTGCTGAAGCAAATGAAAAGCTTGCTGCTACTGTTGATGAAGTTGTGAAAAAAGGTCGTTTTCCGCTTGTGCTTGGTGGCGATCATAGTATCGCGATTGGGACGCTTGCAGGAGTGTCTAAACATTATAAAAACTTAGGGGTCATTTGGTATGATGCACACGGAGATTTAAATACAGCCGAAACGACACCTTCTGGAAATATTCATGGTATGTCGCTTGCTGCAAGTTTAGGACTTGGGCACCCAGCTTTAACGATGATTGGTGGATATAGTCCAAAAGTGAAACCAGAAAATATTGTTATCATCGGTGCTCGTGCGCTTGATGAAGGTGAAAAACAACTAATTAAGGAAAAAGGAATCAAAATATATACGATGCATGAAGTCGATCGCCTTGGCATGACGAAAGTAATGGAAGAGACGATTGCTTATTTAAAAGAACGAACAGATGGCGTACATCTTTCTCTTGACTTAGACGGACTAGATCCGCATGATGCACCGGGCGTTGGAACACCGGTGATCGGTGGACTTACGTATCGTGAAAGTCATTTAGCAATGGAAATGTTAGCTGAAGCGCAAATCATCACGTCAGCGGAATTTGTTGAAGTCAATCCAATTTTAGATGAACGAAATAAAACAGCAGCAACCGCTGTTGCTTTAATGGGATCGTTGTTTGGTGAGAAGCTCGTATGAGAGGTGGCATCATGCCCCTCTCCATTTTTTTTAAAATTAACATATTCGTTGCGATTTATGGAACTTTGCTTTATGTTATTCGTATAAAATAGTAGCCCCCATGTGGAGGTAAATATTGAATGGACATGTTTATTAAGCAACGCATTAAAGCGGTTAAAAAAGGAGATCAAAGTGCTTTTGCTGATATTGTCGAGATGTACAAAGATAAAATTTATCAACTATGCTATCGGATGTTAGGAAATCGTCATGAGGCAGAAGATGCAGCACAAGAAGCGTTTATTCGGGCGTATGTCAACATTCATACATACGATCCGAAAATGAAATTTTCTTCTTGGCTGTATCGGATTGCGACAAATTTATCGATTGACCGCATTCGTAAAAAAAAGCCGGATGTTTATTTAGATGCGGAAGTATCAGGAACAGATGGGCTAACAATGTATTCCCAACTCGCAGATGAAGGAGCTTCACCGGAAGATGCGCTAGAAAGTTTAGAGTTACAACAAATGGTACAAGAAGCGATTTTAAAATTACCAGAAAAATACCGCACCGTCATCGTCTTAAAATATATTGAAGAATTATCACTACAAGAAATTAGTGACATTTTAAACTTGCCGATTGGTACGGTGAAAACGCGCATTCATCGTGGTCGTGAAGCATTGCGTAAATATTTAGGCCACTTATGATAAAAAGGAGTGAGACAGATGCCATGCTCTAAAAAAATTGTTCAATGGATGCATGACTACTTAGACGGAGATATTCAAAAAGAAGAACAACAACAATTGCACACCCATATTCAACAATGTAAAGCATGCCGAGAGCATTTTTATGCATTGAAAAAAACAGTGGCGTTTGTCGAAAATGTTTCTCACTTTACCCCTTCAGACGATTTCATCAAAAAAGTCATGTATAACTTACCGCGTGAAAAACGGCGCGTGCGCTGGAAACGATGGTTTACTCATCATCCGTTTTTAACGGCTGCATCATTATTTCTTCTATTAAGCACGAGCAGCTTATGGGCGGTTTGGCAAGAAAATGATGAGTTTTCTTTTTCTAAGCAAGAACATTTAATTGTTCAAAATCATACGGTCATTGTGCCAGAAGGAAAAGTTGTTGAAGGAGATATCGTCGTGCGCAACGGTGATATTAAAATCGAAGGGGGAGTGCACGGAAACGTAACAGTGATTAACGGACATAAATATTTAGCCTCTGCTGGTGAAGTCACCGGACAAATTGAAGAAGTTAATGAAGTATTTGATTGGATTTGGTATAATATAAAAAGAGTCGGTTACAATCTCGCCAAAACATTAATGAAATAGCCATCCATATTGATGGCTTTTTTACATGTGAGAGCAATTAGAATGAGTGAAGGAAGTGTAAGAATGCCATTTGGAGAGCTCCCAACATTTGTGAATTATCTCATTAAATTTGTAGACATTCTCGTTGTTTGGTTTGTCATTTATAAGCTTATTATGGTTGTACGCGGTACGAAAGCGGTGCAACTGCTTAAAGGGATTATCGTCATTATTCTTGTCCGAATTGTAAGTAGTTTTATTGGGCTAAGTACGTTGGAATGGTTGATGGACCAAGCGATTACATGGGGTTTTTTAGCGATTATCATCATTTTCCAACCAGAGCTGCGCCGAGCGCTTGAACAGCTAGGAAGAGGAAAATTGTTTTCGCGAAGCACGACTCCGGAAGAGGAAGAACAAACGCATATCATCGAAGCGATCGCAAAAGCGACAGAGTACATGGCAAAACGACGGATCGGAGCTCTTATTTCCATCGAACGAGAAACAGGAATGGGCGATTATATTGAAACCGGCATTCCATTACACGCGCATGTGTCGTCAGAATTGCTCATTAACATTTTCATTCCGAATACGCCTCTTCACGATGGAGCTGTCATTATTCAAAAAAATCAAATTGCTGCAGCATCTTGTTACTTGCCGTTGTCAGAAAGTCCATTTATTTCTAAAGAGCTCGGCACACGGCATCGCGCGGCATTAGGTATTAGTGAAGTGACAGATAGTATTACTGTTGTCGTATCTGAAGAAACAGGAGCGATTTCTGTTGCGAAAAATGGGGAGCTTTACCGCGATTTAAAATTAGATGTATTACGAGAATTGTTAATGAAGGAGCTCGTTCAACCAAAAGCAACTTCTTCATCTCGTTGGCAGTGGAGGGCGAAAAAAAGTGGATAAGTGGATGAATAGCCCATGGTTTATACGCATTTTTTCTTTGTTGTTAGCGCTTATGGTTTACGTTTCCGTCAACATTGAAACACAATCAAACAGCACGTCAAGAAATACAGTCGGGCAAACCGGTGTCGAAACGGTGGCGGACGTTCCGGTTGTAGCGTATTACGATCAAGAAAACCTCGTTGTTTCTGGCATTCCGCAATCCGTTAATGTGATGCTTGAAGGACCGAAAAGTATCGTGACGCCGACGAAGCTGCAACGAGATTTTGAAGTATATGTTGATTTGTCAAAACTCCCAATTGGTACGCATACAGTACCTTTGCAATACCGCAATATTTCCGAGAAATTGCGAGTTACCATTGATCCAGCGACAATCACTGTGACTATTGATGAACGAGTGTCGAAAGATTTTTCGGTGGAAGTCGATTTTATTAATAAATCACAAATTGCGGACGGCTATTCACCGGAACAACCGATTGTCAAGCCCAATATCGTGAAAGTAACAGGGGCAAAAACGTTAATTGACAAAGTAGCGCTTGTGAAGGCACGCGTCGATTTAGAAGGAGTCGAAGAAACGATTGAGCGAGAATCAAAAGTGACGGTATATGATAAGGAAGGAAATGTGTTACCGCTCGATGTCGAACCTTCGATTGTCGATATTACTGTACCAATCAAAAGTCCAAGCAAAACCGTTCCGTTTAAAACTGAGCGAAAAGGAAAGTTACGAGAAGGATTAGGCATTGTCAAAATTGAAGCAATTCCAAGTGAAGTAACGATTTTCGGACCAAAAGAAAAAATTGAAGACATCGAATTTATTAGTGGCATTGAAGTCGATTTAAGCGATATTACAAGCAATACGACTTTACAAGTCGATGTTCCTATTCCAAAAGGAGTAAAAGCTGTAGACCCAGCGAAAATTACGATTTTAATTGAAGTCGAACAAGAAAAGGAGAGAACGTTTCCTACCATCCCAATTGAAATTGTCGGACTGAACGATGCATACAAAGCAGAACTCATAAACCCTGAGGGTGGACATATTACGCTAACCGCGCTAGGAGCGGAAAGTGTGCTGAACGCTATTCAACTGAAAGATATTGAGGTATACTTAAATGTTAGTGAATTAGGGATCGGCGAGCACGATGTGCCGATTGAAGTAAATGGCCCTCAAAACGTTCGGTGGAAACTGCCACAAAAAAAAGCAGCGATTCGCATTACGAGAAATGAGTAATGATAAAAAGGAGCGATAGCATGGGTAAGTATTTTGGAACAGACGGTGTTCGAGGGATTGCCAATAGTGAATTAACACCAGAATTAGCTTTTAAAATTGGTCGTTTTGGCGGTTACGTATTAACGAAAGATAAAGAACGCCCGAAAGTATTAATTGGTCGCGATACACGCATTTCTGGTCATATGCTTGAAGGAGCGCTTGTAGCTGGACTGCTCTCCATCGGAGCAGAAGTTATGCGCCTTGGCGTGATTTCCACACCAGGTGTAGCCTATTTAACAAAAGTATTAGGGGCGCAAGCGGGGGTCATGATCTCCGCTTCGCATAACCCTGTTCAAGATAACGGCATTAAATTTTTTGGTCCAGATGGCTTTAAGCTTTCCGATGAACAAGAACAAGAAATTGAAGCCCTTCTCGATAGCGAAGAAGATACGTTGCCACGTCCAATCGGCAAAGATTTAGGGCAAGTAAACGACTACTTTGAAGGCGGACAAAAATATTTACAATATTTAAAGCAAACAGTAGATGAAGATTTTTCAGGCATTCACGTAGCGCTTGATTGCGCGCACGGTGCAACATCGTCATTAGCGACGCATTTATTTGCTGATTTAGATGCCGATGTTTCGACAATGGGAGCTTCACCGAACGGGTTAAATATTAACGAAGGTGTCGGCTCAACACATCCGGAGGCGTTAGCTGCATTTGTGAAGGAAAAAGGGGCAGATGTAGGATTAGCGTTTGATGGAGATGGCGACCGATTAATTGCGGTTGATGAAAACGGTGAAATTGTTGACGGTGACCAAATTATGTACATTTGCGCAAAATATTTACATGAACAAGGTCGTCTGAAACATCAAACGGTCGTCTCAACCGTCATGAGCAACCTTGGTTTTTATAAAGCGCTTGAAGCGCAAGGAATCAAAAGTGTGCAAACAGCCGTTGGTGACCGTTATGTCGTTGAAGAAATGAAAAAGAATGGATACAATTTAGGTGGAGAACAATCAGGGCATATTATTTTCCTTGATTACAACACAACAGGAGATGGGTTATTGACAGCGCTACAGCTTGTCAACATTATGAAAGTAACGAAAAAGCCGCTTTCTGAGCTAGCGGGGGAAATGAAAAAATACCCACAAAAATTAGTGAACGTAAAAGTAACAGATAAACATGAAGCAATCGCAAACGAAGAAGTGCAACGTGTCATTCGCGAAGTGGAAGAAGAGATGGCTGGAAACGGCCGCATTCTCGTCCGTCCGTCTGGTACGGAGCCGCTCGTTCGTGTGATGGTAGAGGCGCCAACAAATGAACTTTGCGATCAATACGTTGAGCGCATTGCGTCCGTTGTTCGTGAACGCTTTGGCGTACAATAATGTTTTTGATAAACGATATGCATAAATGGAACGGTTTATTCCATTTATGCATATTTTGTTTATATAGGGGTAAGCGATACACATTGACGTTTGCCTCTTTGTTGTTGTAAACTATTGTTGTTTGACATCTTACATGAAAGGAGGATAGCGGAAAAAAAGTTTCACAAAAGCGCCTGGACTAAGCTTTGGACGGGAAGAAAGCTTAGTTGACGAGGAGGAGGTTTATCGAGTGTTCGGCGGATGCCTCCCGGCTGATGCGATGACAGCCGCAAGTTCTTTCTTAAAACAAAGAGGCGACTCTTTGCACAAAGGAAAGAGCGTTCATCGCAAGCAAGTCAATTATTTAAGGGGCAAGAGCCCCTTTCTTGCCCCTATCATTAGGGAGGATTTATTATGTGCGGAATCGTTGGTTATATTGGTGAACAACCAGCAAAAGAAATTTTATTGTACGGATTAGAAAAATTAGAATACCGTGGCTATGACTCTGCAGGGATTGCATTATTAAACGAACAAGGTGTACATGTGTTTAAAGAAAAAGGACGCATTGCAGATTTACGTGCCATTGTCGCAGAAGATGTCGATGCGCCGCTTGGCATTGGCCATACACGTTGGGCAACACATGGCGTGCCAAACCGCGTCAATGCCCATCCACACCAAAGTGCATCAGGTCGTTTTACTCTTGTGCATAATGGTGTAATCGAAAACTACGAATTGCTAAAACGTGATTATTTAGCACACGTGTCGTTTCAAAGTGATACAGATACAGAAGTCATTGTGCAGCTAATTGAAACGTTCGTAAACGACGGATTATCGGTAGAAGAAGCGTTTCGTAAGACGCTTTCGTTATTAAAAGGTTCGTATGCGATCGCGTTAATTGATGCAGAAAATGATGGCGTCATTTATGCGGCGAAAAACAAAAGCCCGCTTTTAGCTGGGTTAGGCGAAGGATTTAATGTCGTCGCAAGCGATGCGCTCGCGATGTTACAAGTGACAAATCGATATGTTGAGTTAATGGATAAAGAAATCGTCATTGTGACAAAAGAACATGTGACAATTAAAAAGCTAAATGGTGAAGTGGTAGAGCGTGCACCGTATGTAGCGGAATTAGATGCAAGCGACATTGAAAAAGGAACGTATCCTTACTACATGTTGAAAGAAATTGACGAACAACCGCTTGTCATTCGCCGTTTGATTGAAAAATACCGCAACGAACAAGGCGAACTAGCGATGGATGAAGACATCATTCAAGCAGTCAAAGAAGCGGATCGTTTATATATTGTCGCATGCGGCACGAGCTATCATGCTGGTTTAGTCGGCAAACAATTGATTGAAAACTGGGCGAAAATCCCTGTTGAAGTGCACATTGCAAGCGAATTTTCATACAATATGCCGCTTTTATCGGAAAAACCGCTCTTTATTTATATTTCACAAAGCGGGGAGACGGCAGATAGCCGCGCGGTGCTCGTGCGCACGAAAGAGCTTGGTTATAAATCATTAACGATTACGAACGTACCGGGTTCAACATTATCGCGTGAAGCAGATTATACGCTTCTTCTTCATGCTGGACCAGAAATTGCTGTTGCATCAACGAAGGCATATACAGCACAAATTGCAGTGCTTGCGATGTTAGCGGCGGTCGCTGCGAAAGCAAAAGGCATCGCGCTAGATGTTGATGTCACGAAAGAACTCGGCATTGTCGCCAATGCGATGGAGACACTTTGCGACGCAAAACATGAAATAGAAAACATCGCACGCGAATATTTAGCGACAACACGCAACTGCTTCTTTATCGGTCGCGCGGTTGACTATTATGTCGTATTAGAAGGCGCATTAAAGCTAAAAGAAATTTCTTACATTCAAGCAGAAGGCTTTGCGGGCGGGGAATTGAAGCACGGCACAATTGCGTTAATTGAAAAAGGTACACCGGTCATCGCACTTGCGACACAAGAACATGTGAACTTAAGCATTCGCGGAAACGTAAAAGAAGTTGTCGCGCGCGGTGCAAATCCGTGCATCATTTCCATGAAAGGATTAGACATGGAGGACGACCGTTTCGTCATTCCAGCTGTTCATCCAATGCTTACGCCGCTTGCATCTGTCGTTCCATTGCAGCTCATTGCTTACTATGCGGCACTACATCGCGGTTGCGATGTCGACAAACCACGCAACTTAGCGAAGTCAGTAACGGTGGAGTAAAAATTAGAAGAAATGATAAAAACACTGTTGAGTAATAAAAAAGTTGTTTAAATTATAAAAAAGTCGTTTAAAAAATAAAAAAGTTGTTTAAAAAACACACGGCATCGATTACAATTAATGTAATCGAACGTGTGTTTTTTAATTTTTTGGGTCTTCACCATTTTCTGTGATTTCTACTCAATCCTAGAAACATGTTAGCTGGATGAAATGGGTTCATCAGGCAGGATCCTTCTTCCGCATACAGACCAACGATCATACCGATAGCGGAAGAAAGGAGCGCTTAAGCAGCCTGACTGCCTGTAGTGTTCCCTGTACACTCCAGAAATACACGCAAACGAAACCGTTCTAGATTTCGATAGCCATATGCCCGGCGTTTGATGTTTTTGATCTTGTGATTCGTTCCTTCGATTCGGGCATTCGTATATGAGCACAAAAAGTAGGAAAGAATGGGCTCTTTCCACCTTTCAAGCGTGTTGGCTGCTTGCTGAAAAGAGGCAAAGAGGCTCTGTTTGGCTAACCCAATCCATTCTTCTAAGCGTTCCTTTGCTTCGTTATATCCATCGGTTCGGTAAAAATCCCGAAACAACTCTTTCAGATAATAAGCAATGGAAAGTACCGGATACTCCTCCAAGATATCGTCTAATCGAAGCCGTTGGTCCTTACGAAGCTTTTTTCACAGCCTTTTAAGAGAAGATATCGAGCCTTTTTCAATGGAGAAAATTCCTTTCTTGCTTGATCCAAGGCTTGTGTCACTTTTTGAACCACATGGTACTTATCGATGTTAAAGCCGATGATAAAA
>NZ_JBCNEQ010000016.1:0-847 GCF_050480245.1 Bhargavaea massiliensis
TACCTGCTGAGCTAATGGCTCGTTATAAGTCATAAGTCAAAAAAACTTACTCAATCTTGCTTTACCTGTCCCTTCCTCTACTAGTACACCCAAGATGTCAAGTGCGTCGGGACAACTTGTAACATATTCGAAGAATCCTTGCTCTTTGCTGGGCTAATGGCTCAAAAACAATCTGGTGCCGGCTGCAGGACTTGAACCCGCAACCTACTGATTACAAGTCAGTTGCTCTACCAATTGAGCTAAGCCGGCATATTATATATGTTTAAATGAAGCCGACATTATTCAAAATGGTGGCTCGGGACGGAATCGAACCGCCGACACAAGGATTTTCAGTCCTTTGCTCTACCGACTGAGCTACCGAGCCATACATGGCGGTCCCGACGGGACTCGAACCCGCGATCTCCTGCGTGACAGGCAGGCATGTTAACCACTACACTACGGGACCATTTTGGTTGCGGGGGCAGGATTTGAACCTGCGACCTTCGGGTTATGAGCCCGACGAGCTACCTGGCTGCTCCACCCCGCGATGATGAAAAAGAACTAATTTTTTATCTATGGTGGAGGATGACGGGATCGAACCGCCGACCCCTTGCTTGTAAGGCAAGTGCTCTCCCAGCTGAGCTAATCCTCCGTAAAAGATGACCCGTACGGGATTCGAACCCGTGTTACCGCCGTGAAAGGGCGGTGTCTTAACCACTTGACCAACGGGCCACATATTATCCTAAGTGGCTGGCGGAGAGCAAGGGATTCGAACCCTTGAGACGCTTATCACGTCTACACGATTTCCAATCGTGCTCCTTCGACCACTCGGACAGCTCTCCGTAAATGGCTCCGCAGGTAGGATTCG
>NZ_JBCNEQ010000017.1:0-63124 GCF_050480245.1 Bhargavaea massiliensis
CTTGCACGACAGAGGAACGGGCTGGAGAAGCACCCGAACGTGTCATGACATCTATAACGTAGGCTCTGTTTCAAGCCTTGGTCTGGTCAACATGGGGCTTACAAGCCCATGACTTTAGTCATTGGGTTGTTGACATACACGTCGATACACTTCGACACCTTCACCACTTTTGCGGGTAATATATGTTTAAAATGAATGTTATTTTGTTTGTTTTTCAATCCCGTTCGAAACGAAAAGATAATTGTCCCACCAGATCGAGCAAACGTTTTAAACTTTTCAGCTAATGTTTCATCGACAATTTGCAATACAGGAATGACGAGCACTTTATATGTTGAAAAATCACGCGACACAGGAATAACGTCAATGTTCGCATTTAAACGATAAAACAGCTCATACAATCGAAGAAGCTCCGTTGTAAAATCAAACGCCTTGCTTTGTGGCTGAAAACGCCACGACCAAATGTTGTTGAATTAAAACAATATTGTCTTCTTCCACCAAAAACACGAACACGCCCAAACTCGTCTTTAGATAAAATGTCTGGATGTTTTTTTGCCAACCAAGCGGGAAATGCAAACACCGAAGTGCTTTTCGACATAGGATTGCAGGAGTTTGGTGTTCCACGCCGAAGCGACGTCCCAGCCCAGTTCTACGGGAGTGGTGGTCAACACAAGCTGTTTGATCTCTTCCTGCTGTTCTTCGGTGAGAAACGGCTCCCGCCTGGGGGCGAAATCCCGATGAAGCAGGAGCTCCAGACCGCCTTCGTTGAACAGCGACACATAATGGGAAACGGTTTGTCGGCACACGTTGACCATGGAGGCCACCTCTTTGCCCAAATAGCCTTCCATGACCAGGCGAACCGCCATCACCCGTTGGCGAAGAAGGGTGTTTTTGATTTTCCGTTCCTGTTTGCGAAGTGTCCGAGGTGTCCATCCGTGATCGTTGGTGATGCACAAACGCTTCATGAATGATCCTGCTCCTTTTCCATTGGTTTCCTTAGGGCAACAGGATCATCGGAGTGTGCACGAGTAATTTAAGAAGATTAGTTTTTAATGAACACATATTGTTAGGGCAATTTTTATTTTTCAAGATAAACGAAAACGCTAAGATGAGAAGTTTACATCATAATGCTGTTGTCGCTAAACTTTATGAATCATAAACTCAAATTCCATGTCTTGATCTGCCTTTATGACGTATTCATCGTGAACTGGGGCGCCCCAGCTGTCGTCCCCGCCAACTCCCATTTGTCGACCTGCTACCGTGACAACCGTATAATGAATATTGGGCAGCTCGTAATGATGATTGGCATGTTCAAGTTCAAAAGCTGTGTATGGCGAAAAGTTGCACTCCAACGGTTCAGTTATAGAAGAAATTTTTATTCCCTGTCCATTGTTGTTCGTTAAGCTTACTTTACGAACACCTGTTCTGTTTCCTGATTCCTGCGGTTTGAGATAGCGCGATACATTGTCAGATACTTGATTTCTAAAAATTCCAAGTCTTGCCCCCTTTGAGCGGTCGACATAGTTTTCTTCGGGCCCCATTGCATACCACTCGAGTTGATTATAATCGGCTGGAACCTTGAATGATACCGCAAAAATCGGCATTGACGGAAGATTCTCGACTCCATGATAGACCGCCTTCACGCGAATGCTGCCATCAGCATAAACGGTATAACCAATTTTCACTTCCAATTCAGGGTGAATGGAAAATTTGTAGGTAAAGGTGACATTTACTTGGGCCGCTTCCTCTTTCACATCGACTTTTACACATTTACGTGCCAAACTCGCCGCATACCAAAGCCCCGAATAGAAGTCTTGCAAAAAACCTCGGTCATTATCAGTCGTGGCCCTCCAAAACAATGGTGCAGGAGGGACCGCAATCATCTCCTTGCCTGCATAATTCATTGAAACTAGGCTTCCTGCCTGTTTGGAAAACATGATCGTAAAATCTTTGCCGTGCACCCCAATGTTGACATCACCATGGACAACTTTTAACTTTCCGCTAGGAACAACGAATTCCTTGGAACCAATCTGGAATACAAACTGGCCGAATGCCACCTCATAACCAGCATCAGCCCAAAGTGTTTTTTCTTTCAATTTAAATGATGCATGAATGCAATATTCACCTGCATCTGCCATCATCCCAAGGGGCCAGTCGAACTCGACTCTTTTCTCTTCCTGCGGTGCTACCGATACATTCAGCTTGCTTCGATACAACTCTCTCCCTTCAAGGAATAGGACGTATTCTAAATCATATTCACTTGTGTCAGTAAAAAGACTTTCATTTCTAATATTAACACCGTATTGATCCGGTGAAAGCTTAAAGTTTTGATAAAGATATTTTACTTCCTGCATCTTCGGTGACAACTCCCGGTTGGCATAGACAATTCCGTTCGTGCAGAAACCGTAATCGGTTGGACGGTCGCCAAAGTCCCCTCCATATGCCAAAAATTCTTTTCCATAACGATCTTTTTTCACAAGGGCTTGATCAATGAAATCCCAAATAAAACCACCTTGATACATCGGATACTTTTGTTCCAAATCCGTATATTTGTACATCCCGCCGAGCGAGTTCCCCATTGCATGCATATATTCGCAGCTGATATACGGTTTATCCGGATTTTCTGTTAAATACTTTTCAATTTCATGAGGCTTTGCGTACATACGACTTTCTATGTCGCTTATATCATTGTACTCGCGGGCGTGGAATACTCCTTCATAATGGACAAGACGGCTCGGATCGACTGACCGAAAATAGTTGGCGACGTTTAACAGAACTTCCCCAGCATACGATTCATTTCCACATGACCAAATCAGGATGGAAGGATGGTTCTTATCCCTTTCAAACATTGAAATCGCCCGGTCCATAACAATGTCTTGCCATTCTCGATTGTTCCCCGGAACATTCCATGTGGGGTCGACACGGCCCATTTTTTGCCACGTTCCGTGCGTTTCCAAATTCATTTCATCAATGACATAGATGCCGTATTCATCGCATAGTTCATACCAATAGCTTTGATTCGGATAGTGTGACGTACGGACTGCGTTAATGTTATGACGCTTCAATGTTTTAATATCCCATAGCATATCTTCCTTTGTGATCGCCCGGCCTCTTCGGCAATGAAATTCATGTCGGTTAACGCCTTTAAATACAATCCGTTTTCCGTTAAGGTGCATAACTTTATTGATGATCTCGAATCTTCGAAAACCGACCTTCTGTGGAACAACCTCTACCAATTGGCCAAACTCATTAAAAATCTGAATATATAGCTTATACAAATACGGTTTCTCCGCGCTCCATAATTCCGGTTCATCGACCGCAATGGAAAATGTCCCCTTTTCGCCATGAAGCTCTCCGTCTTTTTTGGCGACAAGGTCGCCTTTCGCATCATACAGTTCAGCGATAAACCTAGAGCCGGCAGGTACCGGAGACAAAAAGGTAAGGTCCGCCGTTAACATGCCTCTCGTATAGGACGAATCCAATTCGGCGCGAACATGTAAATCATAGACATGAATATCTGGCACTGTATAAAGGTATACATCGCGAAAGATTCCAGAAAAACGCCAGAAATCCTGATCCTCAAGCCAACTTCCGGTGCTGTACTGGTAAACCTCAACCGCGAGCTTATTCTCTCCATCCTTTATAAAAGGTGTAAGTTCAAATTCTGCCGGCGTGAAAGAGTCCTCACTATACCCAACAAACTGCCCGTTCAACCAAACATAAAACGCTGACTCTACTCCTTGAAAAGAAATATACACCGGTTTATCTTTCATGCTTTTAGGGAGATTAAAAATTTTTATATAGCTTCCTACTGGATTATAATCCATAGGAACTTCTGGAGGATGAACATCGCAATGACCATCCCACGGATACATTACATTTACATACTGGGGAGTTCCATAACCTTGCAACTGAATATGTCCTGGTACGGAAATATCACTCCAGTTTGAGCAGTCAAAATCGAGCTGATAAAATTCCGCCGGGCGGCTAGCTGGATTGACTGCATAGTGAAACTTCCAATTCCCATTCAACTCATAGCGCATCGACATGGAAACTCCACTTTTTGCTTCTTCCAACGTCTCATAATAAATATGGTCCGAATGGGCAGGCAGGCGATTAACACCGAACACACGAGGATCTGAAAGCCATTCTAATGTGGGGGTTGTTAATGTTTTTTTCATTATTTCCACACTCCCTCTATAAATGTTGATATATCAAGGTTTCTTGGCATCTTAGGGGTGCCAAAAAATATTTTTCGACAAAATTAATAACATATTTTTTCATTTTTGTTGATATCTAACAACCCATAGGTACACTCCTTACTCATCATTTTACTGAACCGAGCATCCCAGCAACGAAGTGCTTTTGCATGAAAAAGAAGATTAGCGCCGTCGGCAAGGTAGCGATCACAACAGCGGTCATGATCATTCCAAAATCCGGATAATGACTCGATCCGAGATTTGATATAAGCAATGGCACCGTCTGGTTCTCCGGGGACTGTAATATGACAAGTGGCCATAAATAGCCGTTCCAGCTCGACATAAATGTAATAATGGCCGCGGCTGCATAGGTTGTTTTCATGGTAGGGACATACAGCCTGAAGAAGATCCCCCATTCAGACAATCCATCAATTCGGCCCGCTTCAATAATTTCCTTCGGGAACATTTTCGTGTTTTGGCGGAAGAAAAAAATCAGAAATGCCGTTGTGACTGTCGGCAAAATAACGGCCGTCATTGTATCAATACCGATGCTTGGAAATATTTGTGATATTGTCCCAAACATTCTAAACAACGGGACCATTAAAGCAGCAAAAGGTATCATCATTGAAAGCAACAAGAAATTAAATACAAAATCTTTTGTTTTGCTTTTAAAAATTTCAAATCCGTAACCAGCCAAAGAGGAGACCAACAATGCAAGTAAAGTTGTTACAATCGCGATTTTTGCCGAATTCATTAATGCATTGACCAGATTAGTGCTATCAAGCAGGTTGCGGAAGTTTTCCATAAAGTGACTACCTGGCAATAACCGCCCTTTCGTCACTTCTACTGATTTATTCGTTGCACTAACAACCATCCACAAAAATGGAAACACAGAAACAATAGATGCAATGGTTAAAACAGTATAGTTGAATACGTTTTTAAGATTACTCATTTTTATCACCTGCCACTTTAAACTGAATAATAGAAAAGAATACAATCATAATCACAATCGCATACGAAACTGTTGCCGCATAACCGAAATCAGGAGTATATTTAAATGAAAGATTGTAGATATATTGAGAAATCGTCATCGTTGCATTTCCCGGTCCCCCTTGCGTAATGTTCACTACTTCATCGAACAGCTGGAGCGTACCGATTGTTGAAGTGATTGACGTAAACAAAATCACAGGCTTTAACAATGGAATCGTAATTTTAAAAAACTGCTGAACTGGCGAAGCACCATCAATTTTAGCGGCTTCATAAATGGATTGATCAATATTTTGTAGAGCAGATAAGTAAAAAATCATATTATATCCTGCCCATCTCCACGTAAGAGCAATAATAATGGTCACTTTAGCCCAAAAAGGATCACCTAGCCAGTTGATTGGCTCAGATATAAGGGAAAATTTCGTCAACATAACGTTGATCAATCCATCTTCGCTAAACAAATATTTAAATATGACAGAATACGCAACTAGGGAAGTGACACATGGTAAAAAGATTGCTGTTCGGAACAATCCTCTCAGCTTTAATTTCGGATTATTCAATAGTACGGCTAAGAATAAAGCGACAATAATCATAATCGGAACTTGAATAATAAGGTATATCACTGTATTTTTTACAGTTGTTAAAAAGGTAGGATCGTTAAATAGACGAGCATAATTTTTCAGTCCAACAAAAGTTAGATTCGCACCCGAACCTGATTGTAACGAAAGAATCAATGCCTGAACCATTGGATAGAAATAAAATACGCAAATCATAATAGTAGCCAATATCACAAAAGACCATCCAACTATTGTGCTCTTAATACGGTGTTTCCGATTAATATTTGGACCTGTTTTAATCGTCAAATCTATATTCATCTTTGTTGACGGAATCACTCTATCTCAACTCCCTATCACTATTGATAACAAAAAATCCATGAACAAACTTTTACTCTCCTTCCGCGCATGAAAATAACAACTCAAGGCGCACCTCTTCACTGAAAAGCCCCGAACCACTCCGCCTCCTACGGAATGGTGCTAGTATAAAAACCAGACAGGACGGCAGAATCCCGGGGCTTAATTCATAAAACAATTGATAGATGTTCTGTATATTTATTTAACTTGTTGTTCTGCCTGTTTTTGTGCATCTTCCAACACTTTATCAAGATCTTTGCCTTTTAAGTAATCTTGCAACGCAACTGCTAAAATATCTTCGATCACATACGTATGTGCACCATAGTTTACTTGAGGAATTTCTGTCATCCATTTGGAGAAATCAGCTGTTACTTTTTGACCTCCAAAAAACTCATCTGCAGCCTTATAGGCCTCACTATTAGCAGCTGGTTTGTATGTGCCAATTGCACCAATTTCTTTGTTTAGCGCTTCATAAAACTCAACATTTGATCCAAACGTTTTAGCTAGAAATTCTGCCGCCTTTTCTTTTCCAGGAATGTTAAGTACATACCAAGAACTTCCACCTAGGTTCGTAGCATTAACAGAGTTAGGAATGCCCGATTGTTTCGGAAAAGGCACAACAGCCCACTTACCAGCCTGAGAAGCTTCGGCTTTAACAGAAGCTGTAATCCAGTTTCCTGTCGGGATCGATGCAACTGCTCCACTATTAAAAGAGGAAATAAATTGACCCCAGTCAGAAACAGGTTTCGATATCCCTGCGTTTACAATTTCTTTGTAAGTTTTAAATGCTTCCTTCAGCGGCTCATTGTCTGCCAAATTCAGGGTTACTCCGTCTTCTTTCACATACCATGAACCACTACTTTGAATCATCTCACGAATAATCCCCAGATTTTTAGGATCGAGTGCAAGCATATATTTACCCGTTGCTTGTTTTACCTTTTTCCCAATTTCAATATATTTGTTCCAGTCCAATCCTTGTAAATCATCAACAGTATATCCCGCTTTTTGCAAATAATCTGTTCTCACATATAACCCAGCAACCCCTGTATCAAACGGAAGCCCATAATGTTTACCATTTAAGCTAGTAGAAGCAAGTTTATATTCAGCAAAATCTTCCGCTTTGAAATATTTTGATAGGTCATAGAATGCATCAGGATACGATTTAAGGAAGCTCTGTGCACTATAGTCTTCAATTAATACGATATTTGGCAAGCCTTTTGTTGTGCCAGAACTTAAACTTGTATTAAGCTTTTGAACGACATCCTTTTGAGCATTTTCAATAATTTTTAATTTAAAATTAGGATTCTCTTTCTTATAAAACTCTTCTGCAATTTTCATCGCTTTTACGTTAAAATTTGGATCCCACGTCCACACTGTTATTTCATTCGTACTTTTTGTACCATCTGTATCTCCCCCGGTTTTCGTTTCTGAAGAACAAGCAGTTAATAGAAGAATACTTACTAAAAATAGTGTCAAAATCTTTTTCAAAGAAAATCCCTCCTGTTTTTTTAATTCTTATGAACTTTTGGTGAAAAAGGAGTCTAATTAAGAATATACAGCCGAAAAACATACATTTTTCAGTTGTTGTCTTAATGAAATGAGCCTTTTCACTAAGTGCGTAAGATCCAATGTTTATAGACATTATCATCTTATGCATATTATGTTGCCAACTGTCGGAACGAGACTTCTCTAAACCTTCACGGCTTCATCATGCTCTCTTAACACTGCTACATCACCCCCCTGAATCCTCAATTCACCTCCTCGAAAACATTTTCCATCAATATCGCATGTTGACGGTACAAACAGTTCCAATAGCCATTTGCCCCCATCTTCTGACCGTGTTCACACCCATTCTTCGAATATCTTCTTCAATCATTTCTTTTGGCCAGTATTCTGGATAGTAGTCCACTCCTACATACATGTTTTCTCCTCCGTCTTTATCTATGTTTTTCTTGAATGTGACGAATAAAACGATGAAACGCTCGCTTTCCTTCTTCCGTCCGCTTAAACACTCCCGCATGTTCGAGTACTTGTTCAAATCGTTTTCCTACTTCTTCTTTTAATAATTCATGTACATCATCAAAAACATAGTGTCTTTCCATTATGTCTTGCACCCATTCCCAATGTTTCAATAACGACGGTTCCCATTGCTCTTTTGGCGTTTGATTTTTCATATATCGTGCGATATGGTCTAGCTCATCCGCCAATCGACTAGGCAATACCGCTAATCCCATGACTTCAATTAATCCGATATTTTCTTTTTTAATATGATGGAGCTCCTCATGCGGATGAAAAATACCGTACGGATATTGTTCTGATGTGCGATTGTTTCTTAACACGATGTCCATCTCGTACAACTCCCCACGTCGACGAGCAATTGGCGTGACTGTATTGTGCGGCACATCGCTTGTTTGTGCATATATATCCACTTGAGGATCGCTATATTTTTTCCATTCTTTATAAATCAAATCACTCACTTGTAATACATCATTCTTTGCTCCACGTATACGTATAACTGACATCGGCCAACGAACAATGCTCATTTGTACGTGAGGATAAGCTGGCAATGTAAACGAAAAATCAGATGGAGCTTTTTCAATCGCAAACGTATATTTTCCACCTTGAAAATGATCGTGCGATAAAATAGATCCTCCTACAATTGGTAAATCAGCATTAGAGCCGATAAAATAATGTGGAAATTGATCGACAAAATCAAGCAACCGTTCAAACGTTTTTCTTTCCATTTTCATCGGCATATGTTTATCGCGTAATACGATGCAATGTTCATTGTAATAAACGTAAGGGGAATATTGGAAAAACCAACGTTCACCGCATAAATGAAGTGGGATGATGCGATGATTCGCTCGCGCAGGATGACGAATCGTTCCTGCGTACCCTTCATTTTCAATACATAGTAAGCAAGTAGGATAACGTTGTTCCTTTACGTCCTTCATGCGCGCAATATCTCGAGGATCTTTCTCGGGTTTGGATAAGTTAATCGTGATATCCATATCCCCATATTTCGTACGCGCTTTCCATCGTCTATTTTTCATCACTCGGTCTACGCGAATGTAATTGGATGCTTGACTAAGCTCATAAAACCAAGTTGTCGCCTCTTGTTTGTTTCGCTTATATTTCTCATAAAACGTTTGAATGATCGTTGACGGACGCGCTACAAAACAATTCATAATCTCTGTATCAAATAAATCGCGATCAGTAACTGTCTTTCCAACAAGCCGTCCATGTTCTTCAGCCCAATGGATCATCCGTTGTAAGATGGAAACAAGTGGGCGATCCGAGGAAGGCATCACGTCAACTTGTTGCCATTCGTCTAATTTCAACAACGCTAATATTCGATTGCGTGTATAAATGACATCTTCTCGTTCAATTAGGCGATGATGGAGCGCATATTGAATGAGTGTTTCAATTTCTTCGTAAATGTTCACCATGAGTTACACCTCTTCATATCCGTTCGGATTCGCCTCGTGCCACTCCCATGCTGAAGCAACAATTTCTTCAATCGTTGTGTATAACGGTTTCCAGCCAAGTTCACGTTTTGCTTTTTCCGATGAAGCAACTAAACGCGCAGGATCTCCAGGTCGTCTCGGCACAACTTTTTCAGGAATCGGATGTCCCGTCACGCGTCGTGCAGCCTCAATGACTTCTTTTACAGAAAAACCGTTGCCATTTCCTAAATTGTATATGTTGCTTTCCCCACCGTTTCTTAGTTTTTCTACCGCTAATAGATGAGCATCGACTAAATCTAGCACATGAATGTAGTCACGAATGCACGTGCCATCAGGCGTGTCGTAATCATCTCCAAAAATATGAATCTCTTCTCGTTTCCGTAGCGGCACTTGCAAAATAAGTGGAATTAAATGGGTCTCCGGACGATGATCTTCACCAAGCATCGTTCCATACGCTCCAGCAACATTAAAATATCGTAAAGAAATGTAACGAATACCGTGTGCAACGTTCACCCATTTCATCATTTTTTCCATCGCTAGTTTTGTTTCTCCATACGGACTTTCAGGATTTGTTTCATCTGCCTCTTGAATCGGAATTTGTTTTGGTTCCCCATACACCGCAGCCGTTGAGGAGAAAACAATTTGTTTGACGCCATATTCATTCATCACATCAAGCAACACTTCTGTTCCATAAACGTTGTTGTTGTAATAAGCTAACGGCTGTTTCACACTTTCTCCAACAAGAGAATGTGCTGCAAAATGGATCACTGTATCGATTTCATGATTTTTAAATACGTTGCTTAAAAAGTGGCGATCACGAATATCACCTTCATAAAATATCGCCTCTGGATGAACAGCTTTTCGATGTCCTGTTTGTAAATTATCCACGACAGCAACTCTTTCTCCTTTTTCGATTAAACGATACACTGCATGACTTCCAATGTATCCAGCCCCACCGCAAACGAGAATCATCGTATGCTCTCTCCTTCTTTTGTAAGCTGTTTTGCCCCATCGCCAATTTTAGCTACATAAAAACTTGGGGCATAACCAATCTCCATTTCATACATTTGACCGACTTGCTCAATAAACGATGGAATATGATCGTCCTTTACAATATTTACAGTACAACCACCAAAGCCTGCCCCCGTCATACGTGCTCCTATTGTACCTTCATGTTTCCATGCCGCTTCAACAAGCGTATCTAACTCTTTTCCCGTCACTTCATAATCATCACGCAATGATTCATGTGATTGACGCATCAATTGTCCAAATGTATGCAAATCTCCTTGGCGTAAAACAAAAGCCGCTTGCTTTGTCCGCTCATTCTCTGAAACGACATGTCGCACCCTTTTTTGTTCGATCGGAGACAATACATGTGCATATTGATTAAACTGTTCCATCGTCATATCTCCAAGCGAGTTGATGCGTACATATTGTTGTAATTTCGCTAACGCCTGCTCGCATGTCGCTCGTCGCTCGTTATATGCTGAATCAGCTAATCCCCTCTTTTTATTCGTATTTGCAATGACGATCGAGCAATCTTCCAAAGACAGGGGCAAATACTCGTATTGAAGCGTTTGGCAATCAAGCAGTAGCGCATGACCTGCTTTTCCCATTCCAACCGCAAATTGATCCATAATGCCACAATTCACACCGATATATTCGTTTTCTACTTGTTGGCTAATCTTCACTAATTCCAACATCTCGATATTTAATTCAAACAAATGGTTCAACATGACGGCCGTAACGAGCTCAATCGACGCAGACGAAGATAATCCAGCCCCATTCGGAATATTGCCATAGTATAAGACGTCAATCCCGCTTTGTACATCTTTTGGCATGAGCGCACGAATCATTCCTTTCGGATAATTCGCCCATCCATGACGCTCGTCATATGAAAGTTCGTCTTTTGTGACGGAGACAATTCCATCTTCATGAAAGTTTTTTGAATAGAGCCGAATCATCCCATCATCATTCAACCGAGCGACCGCATACGTCCCCATATGCAGCGAACACGGGAGAACGTATCCTCCGTTATAATCTGTATGTTCCCCAATTAAATTAACACGGCCGGGGGCGAAGAAGACAGATGATCTTCCATATCCCCCTTGAAATGCTTTTATATATTCATTTTTTAAATGTTCAATCATTCTAGATCACCACTTTTGCTTAAATTTATTTTAATACTAGTTACCTAAATAATCAGAAATTAAATAACCTTTTCTTATTCATTGTTATCTCCCCCTAGAAATAAGTTTTATTTTAGTAAGCGCTTACTTCTGTTAATAAAAATTTTAGTAAGCGCTTACTTCTGTTAATAAAATTTTAGTAAATTATTTAACTTAAGTCAATAAAAATTTTCTGAAAAAAAGTAAAAAGTCGACCCTGTTCGAGTCGACTTCTCTTCTCTTAATCAAACGTAATTTCTTTCACTTTTCCTTCATCGAGACGCTTAATGACTTCGACTAGTAGTTTTACTGTTTGTTCGTAGTCATCGCGGTGAAGAAGGGCAGCGTGAGAGTGAATGTAGCGCGTTGGGATAGAGATCGTTAACGCTGGAACGCCGCGCATCGTCATATGGATCGCACCAGCGTCTGTTCCGCCGCCTGGCATCGCGTCAAAACGGTATGGAATGTTCATTTCTTCTGCGACACTAATGACAAATTCACGCAATCCTTTATGAGAAACGAGCGTTGCATCGTATAAAACGATATGCGGTCCACCTCCGAGTTTTCCCATCGCATCTTTTTCTGATACACCTGGTGTATCACCAGCAATGCCAACATCAACCGCAAACGCAATATCTGGTTCGATCGCAAAAGCAGATGTTCGCGCACCGCGCAAGCCTACTTCTTCTTGCACTGTACCAACGCCATACACGACGTTTGGATGCTCCACATCTTTTAATTGTTTCAACACATCGATGGCAACAGCGCAACCGATGCGGTTATCCCATGCTTTCGCAAGCAACATTTTTTCATTGTTCATCACCGTAAATTCAAAATATGGTACAATCGCATCGCCAGGGCGCACCCCCCACTCGATCGCTTCGTCACGGCTCGAAGCTCCGATGTCAATAAACATATCTTTTATTTCAACAGGCTTTCTTCTTGCTTCTACAGGTAAAATGTGTGGCGGTTTTGAACCGATGACACCTGTGATGTCGCCTTTTTGCGTCACGATCGTCACACGTTGAGCGAGCATGACTTGGCTCCACCAGCCGCCAAGCGGTTGGAAACGAATAAAGCCTTTTTCATCAATTTGCGTCACCATAAAACCAACTTCATCTAAATGACCTGCAATCATCACTTTTGGTCCGTTTTCTTTTCCTACTTTTTTCGCAATTAAACTTCCGAGGCGGTCCGTCGTCACTTCATCCGCATACGGAGCGATATACGATCTCATCACTTCACGTACTTCCCGTTCATTCCCTGGAACGCCTTTTGCATCCGTTAACGCTTTCAACATCGTTAACGTTTCATCGAGCTTTTTCACATCTGTCACTCCTCTCTATGTACAACATTCATTATACTAAACATTTTGACAGTTGTTAATAATTGTGACTTTGTCGTTCATGATTTACTTCGTTTTTCGCGATGTACGCACGTTCAATTTGCTGGGCAGTAAAAGAGAGAGCATGAGCAAGCTGAGCGTACGCATACACTAGTTGATTGTATGCTTCTTCATTTAGCTGTCCACGAAACGCGTGAACCGCCTCAAATACGCGTAAAAATTGATCAACAAGCGGTCGGCTTTCTTGTACGTTTGGCCATTGTACACCCTCATGTAAAGAAAGGTCGAGCCCGAGCGATAAAATAAAGTGAAGACCGTCGACATATTCTTCTAAAATCGTTTCGACTGCTGCTGGTGGCTTCGAACTCCAAAACTTGAAGCAACGCGTTTCGTTCGCTAGCTCCCCCACTTCGACAAGAAGGGCTAACAGTTTACGCTCGATTAAACGTTCACCGCGCAATCCTCGTTCTGTCTCAATTCGCTCATCTAATTGTCGTTGCATAGAAAATAATGTTTGTAAATTCATTTTTCTCCCCCTCTTATAAAAAATGACCATCCCCTCAAGGGAGAATGGTCATTTCCTTTATTACTTGTTTAAGTTTTCTTTTGCGATGTTTGCAAGTTGTGTGAATGCCGCTGCATCGTTTACTGCTAAATCAGCAAGCATTTTGCGGTTTACTTCGATACCTGCAAGTTTTAATCCGTGCATTAAACGGCTGTAAGAAAGACCGTTCATGCGCGCTGCTGCGTTAATGCGCGTAATCCAAAGTTTACGGAAGTCGCGTTTACGTTGACGACGATCGCGATACGCGTACATTAACGATTTCATCACTTGTTGGTTTGCAACTTTATATAAACGATGTTTCGAACCGAAATATCCTTTTGCTAGTTTAAGAATTTTTTTACGACGTCTGCGTGTGACTGTACCGCCTTTTACACGTGGCATAACATTTCCCTCCTAAAATTATTTTACGTTATCTAACAATTGACGAATGCGTTTGAAATCGCCTTTTGATACAAGCGTTGCTTTACGAAGTTTACGCTTTTGTTTTTGTGTTTTGTTAGCGAATAAGTGGCTAGTGAATGCGTGTGAACGTTTTAATTGACCAGTTCCTGTCTTTTTGAAACGCTTCGCTGAGCCTTTGTGAGTTTTCATTTTTGGCATAAGGTGTTCCTCCCTTTTGTTATTTGTCGTTTTTCGGTGCTAGCACTAAAAACATGCTGCGGCCATCCATTTTTGGAGCCGTCTCAACCGTACCAATATCCGCACATGCTTCAGCAAATCGATCAAGCACGCGCTGACCAATTTCTTTATGCGTAATCGCACGTCCTTTAAAGCGAATCGTCGCTTTCACTTTATCTCCTTTTTCAAGGAACTTCCGCGCGTTGCGCAATTTCGTGTTGAAGTCATGTTCTTCGATCGTTGGGCTTAAACGAACTTCTTTTACGTTAATCACTTTTTGCTTTTTACGCGCTTCTTTTTCCTTCTTTTGTTGCTCGAAGCGGAACTTGCCATAATCCATAATGCGGCATACTGGCGGTTTCGCATTTGGTGCAACCATCACTAAGTCTAAATTTAAACGCGCTGCAATTTCTAACGCTTCTTGTCTCGTCTTAATCCCAAGTTGCTCTCCATTTGGATCGACTAAACGAACTTCACGTGCCCGAATGTTCTCATTAATAATAAAATCTTTGCTAATAACTAGCCACCTCCACGGTTTTTTCAAACTTGTTTGTTAAAGCAGAACGCACACAACAAAAAACGTGTGGGCACAATACACCCACACGTCTCGATGACAACATTCATTTTGTCATAAAACCTGTTAACAGCCATATGGCGTCGATCAGGTGAGAAGCGGGTGCTTCTGCTTGTTTCCAAACAAGTATTTACTTTTACTTTAACATATATACCATAAACGAAAACGCATTGTCAACTGATGTCAATTCATCACAACAAGTAAAACTATAACAAACATGAAGAGAAAATGCAACTATTTTCGTACTTCTTTTTGGATGGAATCAATAAACGCATCAAGTGCCATCGTTTCACTTTTTTGTTCACCGTATTTTCGTACGTTCACTGCTCGTTCGTTTACTTCATTATCACCTACAACAAGCATGTACGGAATTTTTTGCATTTGTGCTTCACGAATTTTATAGCCGATTTTTTCTTCACGCTCATCGACTTCGACACGCAAGCCTGCTGATTGTAACGTATGTTTCACTTCATACGCATAATCCATATGAACGGATGGAGCGACCGGAATGACTTGTACTTGCACTGGTGCTAGCCATGTTGGGAACGCTCCTTTGTACTCTTCAATTAGAAAGGCAACGAAGCGTTCCATCGTCGATACGACACCACGATGGATGACAACCGGACGATGCGGTTTTCCGTCTTCACCGATATATGTTAAATCAAAACGTTCCGGCAACAAGAAGTCAAGCTGAACAGTCGATAACGTCTCGTCTTTTCCTAGCGCCGTACGCACTTGAACATCTAACTTTGGACCGTAAAACGCCGCTTCACCTTCCGCTTCGTAATAGTCAAGCCCAAGCTCGTCCATCGCCTCTTTTAACATGCTTTGTGCTTTTTCCCACATCGCATCGTCATCATAATATTTTTCTTTATCTTGTGGATCACGATACGACAGGCGGAATGAATAATCTGTTAAACCGAAGTCTTTATATACGTCTAAAATTAAATTAACGACACGCTTAAACTCGTCTTTAATTTGATCTGGGCGTACGAAAATATGTGCATCATTTAACGTCATGCCGCGCACACGTTGCAAACCTGTAAGCGCTCCAGACATTTCATAACGGTGCATCGTGCCGAGTTCTGCGATGCGAATTGGCAGTTCGCGATAGCTATGAATTTTATGTTTATACACCATCATATGATGTGGACAGTTCATCGGACGTAATACAAGCTGCTCATTATCCATCTCCATCGGTGGGAACATCCCATCTTTATAATGATCCCAATGGCCAGACGTTTTATATAATTCCACGCTACCGAGCACAGGCGTATATACGTGTTGGTAACCAAGCGACAACTCCTTATCGACGATATAACGCTCAATTGTTCGGCGAATTGTCGCCCCTTTTGGAAGCCAAAGCGGCAATCCTTGTCCAACTTTTTGTGACGTCATAAATAAGTCGAGTTCTTTTCCAAGCTTGCGATGATCGCGCTCTTTCGCTTCTTGTAAAAGGCGCAAATATTCATCTAAATCTTCTTTTTTGAAAAAGGCTGTGCCGTAAATGCGTTGCAACATTTTGTTTTTGCTGTCGCCGCGCCAGTACGCACCCGCCACACTTAACAGTTTAAACTCTTTTATTTTTCCTGTTGACGGCACGTGCACACCGCGACAAAGATCGAAAAATTCCCCTTGCTCGTAAATGGAGACAACTTCTCCTTCTGGAATATCGTGAATGAGTTCAATTTTCAACGGATCGCCAATTTCTTCATAGCGACGAATTGCTTCTTCACGACTTACCTCTTTTCGAACGATGTCTAAGTTTTCTTTTACGATTTTTTTCATTTCTTGTTCGATTTTTGGTAAGTCTTCCGCTGTAATTGGGACATCGACATCAATATCGTAGTAAAAGCCGTTTTCAATGACAGGACCAACGCCAAGCTTTACATCTTTATATAATCGTTTAATGGCTTGGGCCATTAAATGCGCTGTGCTATGACGCAAAATGTCAAGTGCTTCTGGCATATCTTGTGTAATAATTGAAATGGCGCCATCTTCTTCAATCGGTGTGCGTAAATCGATCATGCGCTCATTTAGCTTTCCTGCAATCGCTTTTTTCTTCAGTCCTGGGCTAATGGAAGCCGCAATGTCTTCCGTTGTCACCCCTTTCGGAAACTCCTTTACTGCTCCATCTGGAAATGTAATTTTTACTACATCCGCCAAAGCTATTCACTCCTTTTTTAAAAATAAAAAAACCCGTCCCAAAAACGAGGGACGAGTTGGTTTCGTGGTTCCACCCTTCTTCCCGTCTATACAAATGCAAAACGAATGTATAAACGGCTTCATTTCGATAACGGCGCAAACCGTCAGCAATTACTAAACGGGCCATCGTCCCATTGTTCACTGCTGAAGTTTAGAGGTGGTAAGTGCATTTTTCGTGTTAGGAAGGTTTCAGCCTATGCCTTCCCTCTCTGTGAACCGTAAAAATACACCCGTGTCCTCATCATCACTTTTGACCTTATTCATTATGTATGTCATTATAAGCATATTTTTTTGGAAAATCAAGAGGTGGTCGTAGCTCAATTCTCTCTTGAAATACGTTTTGAATCGTTTGAATCATCCCAACATCTGTCACATCGGTATATATCCATATTTTTTCTGGCGCAATAGAGACGAGCGGTGCTAATACAGATGTATCAATGTACATCGGCTGGCTCACCATCAATCTTCGATCAATCCACTGCTTCAGCTGTTGAGGTGACAAGTAGACGAATCGCTCATCGAAAAATTGAAACGATCCGTGCTCATATAATACGTGAAGAGCATTCATTTGCGGCGGGCGTGATGCAACAATTTCACGCAACATATGAACAAATGATTGGTATTCTTGCTCTAATTTGTATTCTTCAATGGCTAATTCGACATAATGCATAAGACGGTCATAATACGGCTTCAGACGAAAAGTCATAAGCGATTCAAACGAAAACAACCCTTCATGCAAACATTCATGCAACGATTGCGCAATTAATTGCTCACGCGGCATATTCGTTTTTTTTCCGAGGCGATAGTCATGTCTCTCACCGTCAATAAACGAATAAGCGAGCTGTAAAATTTGTTGTTGTTCTTCTTCGTTTTCATAAAAAAATGTGCGCGAAATGATCGATAAAAGCCAACGTGCTTCAAATGCTCGAATGATGCATGAAGTAAAAATCGGAATGAACAATGCGCGCATATGCGCAACATTCGATTCATGAAAAAAAACGGTAATCGTCTTGTCGTCGTAAAGCAATTTTCCATATGGTTGTGGCGCTTTACTTAATTCTGCAAATAGTCGTTGTGCATCTTGTCCATCTTGAAATACGATATAAATCAACGGTGCCCCCCCTTTTCCCGAAACATGCTTGTTTTATATATATGGGGGACACCGTCTGTTTATCACATGTCGATTCGGCGATTTTTTCCTTTCATTTCGATCGGAGTAGCTAAATAGACAATTCGTTCAATGATTCGCGCTGCTTTCACTTGCTCTTCTTCACCGCGCTGCGAATGGGCAAGATGGTGAGTAAGACGTTTTAAATCGAAATTTGATGTAAAGCATGTCGGCAAATGCTCAAGCATGCGATATTGCAAAATCGGACCGAGCACCTCATCGCGCCACCAACTTGACATTAATTCTGCTCCTAAATCATCAAGCATAAGCACAGGCACTTGCTTCGCATATTCGATCGTATCTTGAAACGCGTCCGTTTGAAGTGCCGATTTTAATGAGCGAACAAATTCTGGAACGTATACGAGAAATGAAGCGATATGCCTTTGGGCTAATTCATTCGCCATCGCTGCTAACAAGTATGTTTTTCCTACTCCAAATGACCCATATAAATATAACCCTTTTATTCGTTTACCTACTTCATACGTCGATGCAAATGTATTCGCAAGTTCGATCGCTTCAATACGTCCAAGATCGTCCGTTTCTAGCTTATCAAATGATGCTTGTAACATATCACGCGGGATAAACAAACTACGAATCAGCGACTGTTGTTTTTTTCGTTCATCATCTTGTACTTTACGAGCACACCGCTCGTATTGTACGTCAATGTTTTTTCCTTGCCAAATTAAATGAGGCGTATAACCTTTCAGCAAATTCGGACATTGTTCTAAACTTGGACAACGTTCACAATGTTTGCTTTGTTGCACAAACTCATACAATTTACCGAGATGACGATTCAATATCTCATCTGTGACATGATGTCCGCGCAAAAATGTTTGAACATGCGGATCACGTAAAATTTCACGCTTCATCGCCTCATATCGTTCTTTAAAATCATGGCGATTCAACAAATGATGGATTGTTTCCCGAATTGGTTTCATCGTTTATCCCCTAACTTTTCGGCTTTTTCAACCGTTCTTCCAACTCGCGCCTTTTTTGTTCTAATTCTTCTTCCGTTTTCGCTTGTTTCCGCTCAAATTGTGAATAATCTGTTTGGAGCCAATCTGGCAACAATTCGGTACGAATCGGCTTTTTAGAGCCTTTTTGTTCTTTTTCTTTCATAAATGTTTCATATTCACGCGCTTCTTTTTTCGCTAATTCCATCGCTTGCTTCACTGTCCGCACTTTTTTCCGAGCCCATGAACTTGCAATTTTTTCAACATATTTTTTCGGTAATTTCATATCCGTGCGCAACATGACGTAATAAATAAGCACGTTCATAACACCTGGTGTCAATTTTTGTTTAAACATAATCTCTTCAATGAGCTGCAAATCTGCTAACGCTGGCTCAACTCCACCAGAAAAGTCCATAAGCAACTGTCTCGGTGAAACAGTTTCGAGCTGTTTCATTAAATATTCTTCTTCGTTTTTTGGTTCGATGTGCGCCATCGTCCGTTCCGCTAACGGTTGCACATGATCATACAGACGCGGGAGTGCTTCCCCTCGTTCAAATTGATACCATTCTTGCGCTGCTTTTCTTAATGCTTCGATATCAATTTGTTCAGCCGGATCAATGACGCTCATCACAATTTTTTGCATGTCAAGCGGACCAATGCCATACAAAAAGGAAAGCTTTTTGATTGCATCTTTCACTTTTTCCGTAATGGCGCGCCGCGGCACAAGATGATGAGACAGTCCTGCATAAAACGCATCGAAATCAAATATATCATCGCGCATTGTATACATCGCTCGTTCTTTTCCGATATACTGCTGTCCGTCTTGAAGCATAACCTCTTGTTTTGCTTCATCACTTAACTTATGAATCAACTTTTCCGGTTGGATAGATGAAAATACATCGTGAAATGAGCGAGTCACGGGCATAAACGAAGTGCGATCAATCATATGATCAGAAAAAAACTTTTTCAGCTTTTGAAATTTTGTTCTCCCTACACGGTCATACAAAAATACGTTTAAAACCCCATCATTGAAAAATTGTTCAGGTGTAAGTGGAAGGCGAAGTTCATAAATAAATACGCGCTCATCATCTTCATTCGTTCGTTTCATATACGTATTTAACAATCCAATCCCTTCAAGTTTTAAGCGTTCAGCATAAATAGTCGGCAAACTACATTGCATAATCGCCATTAAGCTATGATGCGTCGTCTCTTCACTCCATAAGCGTGCTTGTTCTAGCTCGCTCCATAACGTCATATATAAGCTATATGCTTGCGCACCAATTAAAGGTTGATATAAAAGTGTCAATACTTTTCGGTCTAGCTCGCTTAGCACTCCGTTCGCATGTACGATATATCGGTCGACCGCAATTAACTCTTTCCAACTATATTCCATATTATCGACCTTCTTTATATGAAAAAGAGCGCATTATGCTCTTTCTCCTTGTTCTTTTTTAATGAGTTCTTTTAATTCTTCGATAAAGACGTTTAAATCTTTAAACTGACGATACACTGAAGCAAATCGGACGTAAGCCACTTCATCGATTTTTGATAACCGTTCCATCACCATTTCTCCGATCGTTTCACTTTTCACTTCGTTCATGCCATTATTGCGCAATTCCCGTTCAATATGCCGCGTCACTTCCTCTAATTGTTCAAGCGCAACCGGGCGCTTTTCACATGCTTTAATGAGCCCGCGCAATATTTTTTCACGACTAAATTCTTCTCTCGTCCCTTCTTTTTTTACAACGATCAGCGGCGTTTCTTCTACCCTTTCAAACGTTGTAAAACGAAAATGGCAACGCTCACATTCTCGGCGGCGACGAATGGAACGCCCTTCATCGACTGGACGCGAATCAAGAACACGCGTTCCATTATGGTGACACGATGGGCACTTCATATGTATCAGCTCCCTGCCAGTAATCTTACCCTTATAGTAGACAAAAAAAGGCGCATATACAACTACTTGTCGCTATATATTCCCGATCCGATATATGTTAATTGTTTAGATAATTGATCATATAAGCGAATAATAAGTTGACGGCTAAATCCGAAATCAATCGGAAGCCATTTCGTTTCTGTCGTCACCGAAAAATCAATTGCTGTTTCAAACGGTCGAACAGAAATAATTGTCACGACGATAAACACTTTTTTTCCTTTCGTTAGCGATACGCTCAGTTCTCCACGTTCTTCTGAAATCGCTACAATATCGCAACCGTCCATTTGTTCAAACATTTCTTTTACCGCTTTTAATGCAGCCGCTTGCGTCGTTTTATAATAGCGGCTTTTTAACTGTTCATCCGGGTGACGTTCAGATGTTTCATTATGATTCGTTAATACGTACTTCCATTTCACCTTTCATCTCCTCGCTTTGCACAAATGATAAAAAAGAGGTGCAGAATCTACACCTCTTTTTCTCTTACATTTTATTATAAAGCTTTCGCTTGTTTAATTTCAATTGGACCCATACCACGAGGCAATTCAATCGTTTCCCGCGTTTGCGCTCCTAACGCCTCTGCAATATAGTCAGCTGCAATTGTTGGATCTAAATGCCCACATGTGTAAACGTCGATGCTAGCATAACCATGTTCAGGAAAACTGTGAATCGTTAAATGTGATTCGGAAATGATGACGACGCCGCTAACGCCTTGTGGTGCAAATTTATGAAACGCAACTTCACGAATTTCAGCACCAGATTTTAGTGCGGCATCAACAAATGTTTTTTCAATAAACTCCATGTCATTCAACTTATCAAAATCGCATCCCCAAAGTTCTGAGATAACGTGACGACCCATTGTATCCATGATCGTATCCCCCTTTAATTAATTTTGAAAAAATAAACGATGAATTTCTTCTGCTTTCTGGAATGTATAACTACCACGGGGGAAAGTTAGTCCAAAGAGGTCCTAACCCTTTAAGTAGTCACATTACCACGCGTTCAAGAAGTTCACGAAAAATAGTATACTTCGTTTATATATATTTTTCAATATTGTTTTTTATTTTTTGTAAAATGGGTATGAAAATAACGCTGGGATCCCCAGCGTTATGACATTGCGATCGCTTCGTTTTTCAGCAATTGTTTTGCGACAAGTTTTGTTAAATCAACAACTCGGCACGAATATCCCCATTCGTTATCATACCATGCTAATACTTTCACTTTGCGATTTTCGATCACCATCGTTGATAAGCCATCGACAATGGAAGAATGTGGATTTGTGTTAAAATCAATGGACACAAGCGGTTCCATCGTCACGTCTAAAATGCCTTTTAACTCCCCGCGAGCTGCTTGCATAAATGCTTCATTCACTTCATCGACCGTTACATCTTTTTTCACATCGACAACGACGTCAACAAGTGAAACGTTTGGTGTTGGAACGCGCAGCGCCATGCCGTGCATTTTTCCTTTTAAATGTGGCAAGACGAGCGCTAACGCTTTTGCTGCACCTGTCGTTGTTGGAATGATCGATTGTGCACACGAACGTGCACGGCGCAAATCTTTATGCGGATTGTCAATATTTTTTTGATCGTTTGTATATGCATGTACCGTTGTCATAAGTCCATTTTCGATGCCAAACGCTTCATCAAGCACTTTCACAACAGGCGCTAAACAATTTGTCGTGCATGAAGCGTTTGAAATGATAACGTGCTCTGGAGAAAGCATATGTTCATTGACCCCTATAACAATCGTTACATCTTCATCTTTTCCTGGCGCAGTTAAAATGACGCGCTTCGCCCCTGCTTCGACGTGCATCATAGCTTTTTCTTTTGCATTAAATTTTCCTGTTGCTTCAATGACAATATCAACTTGAAGCTCCCCCCATGGCAATAACCGTGGATCGCGCGAATTTAACAAACTTACTTTTTTTCCGTTTACAATCAAACCATCTTCAACCGGAATGACATCCCCGTCAAATTTACCGTGGTTTGAATCATATTTTATTAAATGAGCTAACGTTTCAGGCGGATAGCTCGCATTAATCGCTACAATGTCAAAATCATTTTCAACAATCGCTTTTCGGAACACCATTCGCCCAATGCGTCCGAACCCATTAATCGCTACTCTCGCTTTCATTATATAGCCCCTTTCGATATATATGTTATACTATTTATCTGTAATATACAAAAAAAGTATAACATTTTTAATGTGTTTATGCTACAAAAAATAAAAAAAGGGCATCCTATTTTTCAAGGACACCCCAGTGCATTAAACATTCATACAATTGTTGTTTCGTTTCTTCAATCGTTCCGTTATTATCAATGACCGCATCTGCCTTCTTTCTTTTTTCTTCAAGCGGCATTTGTGCTTTTATACGCGCCCATGCTTCTTCAAACGAAAAGCCATTGCGCTCGCAAAGGCGCCGAAGTTGAATTTGTTCATCTACATACACAACGAGAATACGATCAACGAGATGTTCAAGCTTGCTCTCAAATAAAAGAGGAATATCCAAAACAATTGCTTTTTTCGCTTGTTTCATATACTGTTCTTTTTGTAACAACATATGTTTGCGGACAAGCGGATGAACAATGGCATTTAACTGTTTTCGCTTTTGCTCATCGCCAAATACGATCGTTCCAAGCTTGCGACGATCAATCGCCCCGTTTGTATCTAAAATGTCGCGCCCAAACGTTTCTATAATCGGCTTATATGCCTCGCCATCAACTGCTGTGACACGATGAGCGATTTCATCTGCATCGATCACAGGAATATGTAACTCACGGAACATCGCAGCGACCGTACTTTTTCCGCTTGCGATGCCCCCTGTTAATCCAATCGTTAACACTGTTGTCACCTCTACCTCATTTTAAAAATCCCAAGCACGATGAGCAGAATCCCAGGCAAAAACGAATATTTTTTTAACCATTTATATTTCCCAAACACCTTTCCGACTTTTAAGCCGCTAAATAAGAAACAAAAGCTAAGCAAACAAACGAGAAACGTAGTAAACGTCACGGAATAATTTAAAAGCGCTGCGCTCACTCCAGCTCCAAACGCATCAAGTGATAACGCCACACCTAAAAATACTGCTTCCATTCCTGTAATCGTACCCGATCGGTCAAAATCAGCCATCGTTGGTTTGCGTAAAATTTGAATGACAATCCCAAGCGAACGAATTTCTACATTCATAATAAACTTTTCTTCATTTTTATCTCGCTTGAGCACGGATTGAATAATCATCCATAATCCTAATATGATCAATATACTTCCACCGATAGCGTTGGCAACAATCGGTGAAAAAAGCACATACATGATCCGCCCAATGCCCATTGCAACTAAAAAAGTCGTGCACGAACAAAGCGAAATAATGAGCAATGAACGAAGCGGAATATATACATTCCGCATGCCATACGTAATTCCAACGGTGAAGCCATCAATGCTAACCGCTAAAGCAAGTAAACATAACGACCATGTGATCACATGCGTTCGCCCCTTCCTTTAAAAAACTACCATAGTATATGGAAGGGGCTGACGTGATGTTCTTACACTATATTTGGCAATATTTACAATAATGCGTGCCACGATTAGCTACAACTGTTTTTATAATTGGATTTCCGCACCGACGACAAGGCATATTCACACGACCGTATACGTACAATTGTGTTTGAAACGTCCCCGTCTTCCCTTGCGTGTTTACGTACGTTCGAACGGTACTTCCCCCTTTTTCAATCGCTTCTTGTATCGTTTGAATAATCGCGCTATGCAACGCTTCGATTTCTTGAGTAGTTAGCGTAGCCGCTATGCGTTCAGGGTGAATGAACGAACGAAACAACACTTCATCGACATAAATATTACCTAATCCTGCAACAATCGTTTGGTCAAGCAATGTCGCTTTGATCGTTCGCTTTGTCCGTTGCAGCTGCTCGCTAAGCCATGAAACGGTAAACCGCTCATCAAACGGCTCACGTCCGACCTTCGACAAAGGAGGAACGCGTAATTCCTCTCCTTTATCGAACAAATGCATCGTCCCAAATTTGCGCACATCACGATAACGGAGTTCCGTACGATCGGTAAATGTAAAAAAGACGTGCGTGTGCTGATCAAATGGGGCACTTTCTTTTTCGTATATATAGCGTCCTTCCATGCGTAAATGGGAAACGAGAACGACATCATCAAATTGAAATAGTAAAAATTTCCCACGACGATGAATATCGTGAATCGTCTGTCCTTTCAACCGTTCACAAAACGTGGCTACATCAGGGTGCTGAATAATTTTTGGCCAATGCACTTTCACACGTTCGATCGTTTTACCAACAACAAGAGGAAGCAATGTGCGTCGCACCGTTTCGACTTCAGGTAATTCTGGCATGCTCGTTCATCCTTCCTTACTTTGCATCATACCATGTCGGTCCAAAATGATAATCGACTTTTAATGGAACACGTAATGAGACAGCGTTTTCCATTACATCGGGAACAATGTTTTTCAACAAATCTACTTCCTCTTTTGGCGCTTCTAAAATGAGTTCGTCATGTACTTGCAGCAACAAGCGGGCTTGCAGTCGTTCTTCATGCAGACGCTTAGCTAAATCAATCATCGCTTTTTTAATAATATCCGCAGCGCTTCCTTGAATTGGGGTGTTCATCGCTGTTCGCTCAGCAAAACTGCGAACGTTAAAGTTACTACTTGTAATATCCGGCAAATAACGGCGACGATGAAGCAATGTCGTCACATATCCTTTTTGTTTTGCATCTTGCACAATTTCTTCCATATATCGTTTTACACCAGGATAACTTTGGAAATATCGTTCAATAAATTCAGCTGCTTCTTTACGCGTAATGCCTAAGTTTTGTGACAATCCGTAGTCACTAATCCCATAAACGATGCCGAAGTTAACCGCTTTTGCTTGACGGCGCATTTGAGCAGTCACTTCTTCTTCTTTCACATGAAAAATATCCATCGCTGTTTTCGTATGAATATCTAAATCATGATGAAACGCTGCAATTAAATTTTCATCATTTGCTATATGGGCTAAAACACGCAACTCAATTTGCGAATAGTCAGCAGCAAAAATGACCCAATCATCAAAAGATGGAACGAACGCTTGCCGAATTTTTCTCCCTTCCTCAATACGAATCGGAATGTTTTGCAAATTCGGCTCCGTTGAACTTAAACGCCCCGTTTGCGTCAGTGCTTGTTGGAAAATTGTATGCACTTTACCTGTATCTTGACGTACGACTTTCATTAATCCTTCTACGTACGTCGATTGTAATTTTCCAAGCTGACGATAATGCAAAATTTGTTCAATAATCTCATGGTATGGCGCTAACTTTTCTAAGACGTCTGCGGACGTCGAATAACCTGTTTTCGTCTTTTTCACAATCGGCAACTGAAGTTTCTCAAATAAAATCGTTCCAAGCTGTTTTGGAGAATTGATGTTAAATGTCGTACCTGCTAGTTCATAAATGCGTTGTTCAATTTGTTGAAGTTGGGCAGTAAACTCTTTGCCCATATCTTGTAGACGATTCACATCTACTTTTACCCCTATAAACTCCATTTCTGCCAAAATGAATGTAAGCGGCAATTCTAAGTGAATAAGCAATTCAAATTGCTCATTTTGCTTTAATTCATGGATATATGTTTCTTTTAACGAAGCGATCGCTTTTGCTTTTCGTACGAGATGTTCAGCTAATACGTCTGTGGGTGGAATCGCTTGCTTTGCTCCTTTGCCATACACTTCTTCATCGCTTTGTACTTCTGTATATTGCTTCGTTTTAGCAACGGCTGCAATATCTCCGTTTGCATCTGTTGGATTGAGTAAATACGCGGCTAATAACAAGTCAAAGTCAATGCCTTTTAGTTCAATACCGTTCCACTTTAACGCGACTATCGCTCGTTTTGCGTCAAACACACTTTTTTTACATTGTTCATCCTCAAGCCACGTTTTAAATACAGATGACGCTAAAGCAACGTCCGTTGGAATAAAAAAGTGCCCGCGTTCATTGACAAGCGCAAAACCGAGAATCGGTGCTCGATGATAATTCACATCAATGACTTCGACAACAAGAGCGCTCTCTTTTGTCAACATTTGTTCATCAATCGTTTGAACAGTCTCAAAAGAAATGTTCGTTAACGATGCTTTCTCATGTGAAGGTTGACCGATTTTGTCCATCAATGAAATAAAACCGAGCTCTTGGAATAACGCTGCCACCCGCTCGCTATCATATGACTCCCATGCTAATTCATCGAGCGATAACGTCAGCGGAACATCGCGATGAATCGTTGCTAGCTGTTTACTTAATAACGCTTGTTCACGATACATTTGTAAATTTTCCTTTAGTTTTTTTCCCGAAAGATGTTCAATTGACGCAAGCACGTTTTCAACCGTTCCGTATTCTTTCAATAACTTTAGCGCGGTTTTCTCTCCAATCCCAGGAACTCCCGGAATATGATCTGACGTATCACCCATTAATCCTTTCAAATCAACAATTTGTGCTGGGGTTAATCCATACTTTTCATGCACATGTTGTGGGGTATATCGCTCCATATCTGTTATCCCTTTTTTCGTCACATGTACATGAATGCGATCAGATGTTAATTGGGTTAGATCGCGATCTCCTGAAATGATGACAACACGAAAACCTTCCTTTTCTGCTTGCGTAGCGAGCGTCCCGATAATATCGTCTGCTTCGTAATTTTCAAGCTCATACGTACGAATGTTATACGCATCAAGCAACTCGCGTAAAAACGGAAACTGTTCCGATAGTTCTGGTGGTGTTTTTTGTCTCCCGCCTTTATATTCGGTATACAATTCATGACGAAACGTTGTTTTCCCTGCATCAAACGCAACGAGCATATGCGTCGGCTTTTCTTCTTCAATGATCTTCATTAACATCATTGTAAAACCGTAAATTGCATTTGTATGAATTCCTTTCTCATTATGTAAAAGCGGCAGAGCAAAAAAAGCTCGATAAGCGATGCTATTGCCGTCGATAAGCACTAATTTGTTTGCCAAACCGAAAACCCTCCTCTTTATTCGCTTACGCTTATTTTACCACGATCATTGCGAAAAAAGAAAAAAGACGAGAACATTCGTCGTCCTCGCCTATTCCAAGACAATCGGTTTCTTGGATGAAGGGGTTTTCACATGCTATCTTACCAATATTTTTTTAATATATGGTAAATCATTTGTAAATATATCGTTAAAAATCATTCACTTATGCAAGCATCTATATGGAAATGAACAGTAAATGTCGTGCCTACACCGACTTTGCTTTTTACAGAAATCGTTCCGTGATGCGCCTCAACTAAATGTTTTACAATGGCTAAGCCAAGACCTGTTCCACCTGAATTGCGACTTCGTGCTTTGTCTACACGATAAAACCGTTCGAAAATGCGCGGAATTTCTTTTTGTTCAATCCCGATGCCTGTATCGCTTATATGAACGCGCACTTCCTTATCGTCTTTTTCAACGTAAACGGTGACACGCCCGCCAGCTGGTGTATATGTGATCGCATTACTAATTAAATTAATGAAAATTTGTTTAAGACGATGTAAATCACCGTACATGTAACAAAGTGGTGTATTTGATGTCCATTCAATTGTAATTTGTTTGTCGTTCGCTTTTGCTTCAAGCATGACAATGACTTCTTTTAATACTTCATGCAAGTTAACGACTGATACATTTAGCGTAAATCCTTGTTGCTCAATTTTTGATAAATCAAGCAAGTCTTGAATTAAATGTTGCAATCGTTCACTCTCTTTTAAAATAATCGTTAAAAAATATTCAAGCGTTTGCGCATCATGCATCGCTCCATCTAATAGCGTTTCCGCAAACCCTTTAATTGAAGTAATCGGTGTTTTTAATTCGTGCGAAACGTTCGCCACAAAATCTTTTCGCATTTGCTCGAGCTTTTTTAGCTCAGTAATATCGTGGAACACAACAATAATCCCTTTCCACTCATCATTTTTTCCAATAATCGGTGTTCCGTATACTTCAAAATGTTTTCGCTCAATCCCAACGGGAAGAAGCAATTGTTTACGTACATTCACTTCCGTCATAAATATTTCTTCTACAAGCGCAATGACTTCTTTATGAGGGAACGCTTCATAATATAAACGATGAACATAGTCAGACGGATCGATATGAAACATTTCTTTATACGCGCGATTCATCAAGGAAATATAACCTCGTTGATCAATTAAAATTAAACCGCTTCCCATATTTTCAATGAGCGCACGCAAACGATCTTGCTGCATTTCTTGCATGCGCACCATCTCTTGTAAATTGCGCGCTAAAATGTTTAATGACTGACTAAGCATCCCTGTTTCACCTTCGCGGCTTTCATACGTTCGCGCTTTATAATTGCCTCGTGCAAGCTCCATCGCTACTTTTGTCGCGGCTTCAATCGGTTTTGTATATTGGTTCGTAATTTTAATTCCTAATAAAAGAATAACGAAAAAAGCGATGCTTAAACTGAACGTAAGCAACAGCCAAATTTGTTCATTTACCTGTTCAATCGCATCCATAGGCAAACTGATGACGATGTTTCCCAGTCGCTTATCACCTTGCCAAAACGGAACGGCATAATAGTACAAATTTTCATCTTCCTCAAACATGACCGACCGATCTTCTTGCTTTAATAACGTTTGAATCATTTTTTTATGAAGCTTTTCGTCAATCGCTACGTAATTGTTCGTATCAAATGTCAACTTCCCTTCCCGGTCAACAATCGTGATGCGAGCGGACAACATATCGCTAATGGTTCGTAATCGTTGTTCAAACGGCGATGAGTGAAGCGATACATTTTCCATATATAGTGCTAAAAGCTTTGCTTCTTTCTCCATTCGGTCATGCACGGTGTCGGCATAAAATTTTTGGAATAGTTGGCCTAATAACAAGCCAAGCCCAAATAAAACAGATAAAATGACCGAAATAAGTCCAAGCAATAGCCGAGAGCGAAATTTATTCATCCGCTTTTGGCTCCTCTAGCTTATATCCTAATCCGCGTATCGTTTTAATGTATACTGGCTTTCGCGTATCTTGTTCGATTTTTTCACGCAAATGGCTAATATGTACATCGACAATGCGCGTATCTCCCGCAAAATCATAGTTCCAAACCGCGCTTAGCAATTGGTCGCGCGTCAGCACACGCCCTTTATATTTCACCAAATATGCCAACAATTCAAATTCTTTTGGAGTTAGTTCTAATCTTTGTTCTGCAAAATATGCTTCATAACGATCTGGGAAGATTTTTAATTGTCCGACGATGAGTGAATCGTCGCTGTCTTCTTGCTTTTCTTCTTGTCCATGAATAGTTGTTCGGCGTAAAATAGCCTTGACGCGCGCAACAACTTCACGCGGGCTAAACGGCTTTGTCATATAATCGTCAGCGCCTAATTCAAGCCCAAGCACTTTATCAAACTCATCATCTTTTGCTGTTAACATTAAAATTGGAGTCATCACTTTTTGTTGACGCAATTGTTTGCACATGTCAATGCCATCTAATTTCGGTAACATTAAATCGAGAATAATAAAATCAGGACGTTCCTCTAATGCTTTATTTAGCCCTTCTTCCCCATCATAAGCAGTCAATACAATAAATCCCGCCTGTTTTAAATTGTACTCTAATAACGTGACGATTGAATGCTCATCATCGACAACTAATACACGTTTTGACATAGCCATCCTCCAACAACGTAAATTTGTTACATTCTTATTATAACGAGTTATTTTTAAATTCAATCGTTTGAGAAATAATGTGACTTCCTGGTCCCGGCAAATATTTTGAAATAGCTGATGTAATAATGCCTGTTAACATAATGGCTGGTACAATCGGACGTTTCAATGGCGTTTGAGATGCGTAGTCATGTTGAATATAAAGCGGATTAGCATCGTTTGTGAGCCCTAAATATAACAATAAGTCTTTATCTTCAATCGCTTCCGTTAATACGAGCTTCTCCCCAACTGAAATATCTGAAATTAAACGTCCAATTTTGCGTTTTTTGCTTAGCATGTCCATCTCCCCTTTGTTTGACCATATACAAAAATTCGGGGAACGTCCCCGAATTTTTTATTATTGTAACATTTTCATCACGTTTTTAACCGATTCAACAGATTTCGCTAATGCAGCTTTTTCTTCCTCAGTTAGTTCAAGTTCGATCACTTTTTCAATTCCGTTGCCACCTAAAATCGTTGGCACCCCTAAATAAATGCCTTCATATCCGTATTCGCCTTCTAAATAAGCGATGGCTGGAAGAACTCGGCGCTGGTCTTTCGCGATTGCTTCAACCATTTCAGCAAGCGAAGCAGCTGGTGCATAATAGGCGCTACCGTTTCCAAGCAAGTTGACGATTTCGCCGCCACCTTTACGCGTACGTTCAACAATGGCATCTAAGCGCTCTTTTGGAATTAACGTTTCAAGCGGAATGCCCCCTGCGTATGAGTAGCGCACAAGCGGCACCATATCATCTCCATGACCGCCTAAAACAAATCCTGTAACGTCTTTGACAGATAAATTTAATTCTTGCGCAACAAATGTACGGAAACGTGCGGTATCTAACACACCTGATTGACCGATGACGCGGTTTTTCGGGAAGCCTGATTCTTTAAACACTGTATATGTCATTGCATCAACTGGATTTGTTAATACAATAATATAGCAGTTTGGCGAGTATTTGACGACTTCTTTCGTCACCGCTTTCATAATGCCTTGGTTTGTCGTGACTAAGTCATCACGACTCATCCCTGGCTTCCGGGCAATTCCAGCTGTAATGACAACAATATCAGAATCAGCCGTATCCGCGTAATCCGATGTACCAATAATGTTGGCGTCAAAACCGAGAACCGGGCTTGATTCAAGCATATCGAGTGCTTTTCCTTTTGTCGGATTTTCCAATTGTGGAATATCGACAAGAACGATATCACCAAGCTCTTTTTGCGCCAAAATAAACGCTGTTGTCGCTCCCGTAAATCCAGCACCGATAATTGAGATTTTTTTACGTTTCATACCCACGTTCTTCCATCCTCTTTTTTATTTTATTCCCCCATATTTTGAATGAGGGCATCTGCAAATTGTGAGCATTTCACCTCTGTTGCGCCTTCCATTAAACGAGCAAAGTCATATGTGACTACTTTAGATGCAATCGTTTTTTCCATTGAATCAATAATCAATTTCGCTGCTTCGTTCCAACCGAGATGCTCAAACATCATCACGCCTGATAAAATGACGGACGATGGGTTCACTTTATCTAATCCTGCATATTTCGGTGCAGTTCCATGCGTCGCTTCAAAAATAGCATGACCTGTTTCATAGTTAATGTTTGCACCTGGTGCAATGCCAATGCCGCCCACTTGTGCTGCAAGCGCATCAGAAATGTAGTCACCGTTTAAATTCATCGTCGCAACGACATCAAATTCGCGTGGACGAGTTAAAATTTGTTGCAAGAAAATATCTGCAATCGCGTCTTTAATAATAATTTTTCCTGCTGCTTCTGCTTCCGCTTGCGCTTGATTTGCAGCTTCTTTTCCGTGCGTTTCAACGATGCGGTCATATTCCGCCCATGTGAACACTTGGTCACCAAATTCTTGTTCAGCTAATTCGTATCCCCAGTTTTTGAACGCACCTTCTGTATATTTCATAATGTTTCCTTTATGAACGAGCGTAACCGATTTGCGACCATGCTCAATCGCATATTTAATTGCTGCGCGCACTAATCGTTTCGTTCCTTCCTCTGAAATCGGCTTAATACCGATGCCTGACGTTTCTGGGAAGCGAATTTTGCGAACGCCCATTTCATTTTGTAAGAAATCAATCAATTTCTTCACTTCTGGTGTTCCTTTTGCATATTCAATACCTGCATAAATGTCTTCCGTATTTTCACGGAAAATCACCATATCTGTATCTTCAGGGCGTTTTACTGGCGAAGGAACTCCTTTGAAATAGCGAACTGGACGTAAGCATACAAATAAATCGAGCTCTTGACGAAGCGCAACATTCAATGAACGGATCCCGCCACCTACCGGCGTTGTCAACGGCCCTTTAATCGCAATTATGTATTCACGAATCGTATCGAGCGTTTCTTGCGGCAACCATTCACCTGTCAATTTAAACGCTTTTTCACCTGCGAGCACTTCTTTCCAAACGATTTTCCGCTCACCTTTATAGGCTTTTTCAACAGCTGCTTCTAATACGCGCGAAGCCGCTGCCCAAATATCTGGACCTGTTCCATCCCCTTCGATAAATGGAATAATTGGATAGTTTGGAACGTTTAATACTCCATTTGTAACCGTAATTTTTTCTCCTTGCATCACGATAACGACCTCCAAATGATGTAGTATAAAAAAGGTGAGAAAGGCGAGTTTCTCACCTTGAGCAACCATTGTTATGCATGTTATGCACGTTCTTCAAGCGGCACGTATACTTGTCTCGTAGGTCCTGTATATTCGGCACGTGGACGGATGAGACGGTTGTTTTCGTATTGCTCCAAAATGTGTGCAAGCCATCCAGACATGCGGCTAATCGCAAAAATTGGTGTAAATAAATCATGATCAATTCCTAAACTATGGTAAACAGAAGCGGAGTAGAAGTCAACATTTGGTGGCAAACCTTTTGCCGATGTAACGATCTCCTCGATTTTCACCGACATGTCATACCAATGTGGTTCACCTGTTAACTTCGTCAATTTTTCAGATATTTTCTTCAAGTGCTTTGCACGTGGGTCTCCATGACGATACACACGATGACCAAAGCCCATAATTTTTTCTTTATTATTTAATTTGTTATGAATGTACGTTTCTACATTTTCAAGCGTGCCGATTTCCGTCAGCATTTTCATTACCGCTTCGTTCGCTCCACCGTGGAGCGGCCCTTTCAACGCTCCAATCGCTGCTGTAATGCCAGAATATACATCAGATAAAGTCGCAACACAGACGCGCGCTGTAAATGTTGAAGCGTTCAATTCATGATCTGCATGCAGCACGAGCGCTTTATTAAACGCTTCCTCAGCGATCGGATCAGGCTCTTTGCCTGTTAGCATATATAAAAAGTTTGCTGCAAAGCTTAAATCTTTACGCGGTGGCACAGGCTCTAATCCTTTTCGAATGCGCGAAAACGCTGCAACGATCGTTGATACTTTCGCCTGTAAACGAACGGCTTTGCGATAGTTTGCTTCCGGATTCATCGCTTCTGCTTCTTCATCGTACATGCCGAGGAATGAAATCGCTGTACGAAGCGCTGCCATTGGATGAACTTGATCAAGCGGATACATTTTAAAATGATCAATGATTTGTTGCGGAATATCAGCATTTTCTGCTAACTGTTTTGTTAACGTCTCTAACTCTTGTTTGTTTGGTAATTTGCGATGCCAAAGCAAATAAACAATTTCTTCAAACGTTGCGTGTTCTGCTAAATCATCGATATTATACCCAACATATGTGAGCGTATCATCGATGATCGAACTAATTGTGGAAGTGGTTGCTACAACCCCTTCGAGACCGCGAGTTACCGCCATGCTACATCTCTCCTTTTCTCTTTTATTCCCCTTTTCCCATGCAAAACGCGTCGTCGAGCGATTGCTCAAAACAACTGAATAAAAACGCAAAGAAAATGCTTACATTTTGTTATATATTCACCTAGTCGCTTCACGAAGCGAGCAGGGGAATATACACGATAGTTTCGTACATGCTCCACTATTATTATAAACAATTATCAGACTTTTGTGAACTAAAAGAAGGCATAATTCAATTATTATAAAAAAGTAATAAATCAAGAAAATATATCAACAATTTTCATGAACACATACGCAATGCCAGCACCAATTAACGGACCGACAGCAACACCTTTAAATAAAGATACAGCTAAAATCGTTCCAAGCACGAGCGTGGTCGTCATATGCGGATCTTTCGCAAGCAACGTCACGCCGCCCTTCGCTAATAAAGCAACGGCAATCCCAGATAATAGCGCGATCCATGCGTAAATCGATCGAACGGACTCTGTCAGTTCTTTAAAACCTATTTTCCCAGATGCAATCGGAACTAATACAGCAATCGTAATGATTGTCACACCGAGATTTATTCCTTTTTGTTGTAAATAAGGAAAAACTTTTGAACCCACCCCGATACTTTTCACAAAAAGTAAAACAAGGACAGCCACAATAAGAGAATGATTTTTCGCAATCATGCCAATGACAAGAAGAATGAATAAAAAAATAAACGGCTGCATCAAGTATCCCCTCCTTCTCTGAAACTTTTCCTTTTTTTCCATTGTATATTATAATAGTCGTAAATGACAAAAGACGGGAGGTGAGGGAGTGTCGAATCAATATTTGTACAGTTCCCTGCGTTTTTTATTTGTGATCGTGGTGACCATCGCTGGATTAGCAAGCTTATATTATTTGTCCACGTTAACGTATCCGTTTTTAATTGCGTTAGCGATCGCCTTTTTCATTAATCCGATTGTCGATGTAATGGAGAAAAAAGCAAGAATGCCAAGGGCGCTGGCAGTCATCGTTGTGTTAATTTTTTTACTTGCACTTGTTGCGGGGCTTTTCACTCTTCTTATTGCAGAAATTGTGGCAGGGACACAATATTTAGCGACGGTTGTCCCAAACCATTTTCAAAAACTCGTTGTTTATATTGAACAGTTTGTCGCCAGCCAGTTGATTCCGCTATACAACCGGCTAGCTACACTATTTAAAAATTTAGACACGTCACAACAAGATACGATTATGACGAACATTCAATCCGTTGGAACAAAAATTGCCACAACGGTCGGACAATTTATTCAAAATATATTACAAAATATTCCTTCGATTATTGGATGGTTGCCTAATTTTGCAACAATCTTTATTTTTTCGTTGCTCGCTACATTTTTTATCAGCAAAGACTGGTATCGTTTAAAAGCATTTTTTCAAAAACTGTTGCCAAACAAAGTGCAAACAAGTACCATAAAAGTGTTTGCAGAATTAAAAAAAGCGCTATTTGGTTTTCTTAAAGCGCAAGCGACACTTATTTCCATTACAACGTTGATCGTCTTAGTTGGCTTACTTGTGTTGCGAGTAGAATATGCAATTACCATCGCTCTTATTATTGGCATTGTAGATGTGTTACCTTATTTAGGAACAGGTTTAGTTTTCGTCCCATGGATTGTTTACGCAGCGATGAGCGGTGATACTCATTTTGCGATCGGTCTTGGCGTGTTGTATATTGTCGTTCTCGTGCAGCGACAAGTGATGGAACCGAAACTTCTTTCCTCTAATATCGGGCTCGATCCGTTAGCTACATTGATCGCTTTATTCGTTGGTTTCAAATTGATCGGGTTTCTCGGCTTAATTGTCGGACCTGTATTACTTGTCATTGGCCGCACGCTACATCATGCTGGTGTATTTCAAGATATTTGGCATTTTATTATTGGAAAAAAAGAAGCATAAGCTCGCGTTTGCTTATGCTTCTTTATTTTCGAATGTAAATCCACGTTTTTGTATAAAAAATCCATTTAAATACGCGCACAAGCCAAGGTTTCATTTTCTCTCGCGCGAACGGGAAAAGCAAAATAAAACCCGCGATATCAGTAATAAACCCTGGTGTTAACAACAACGTCCCACCGACTAAAATACAAACACCGTCTAATAACGCATCGCTCGGTATACGCCCGTTCATCAACTCATGCTTCGCCCGTTCAAGCGTATATAATCCTTGTCGCTTCGCTAAAAACGCACCGATGATGCCCGTCGCAACAATAAGCGAAAATGTTGGCCACACTCCAATCATCTTTCCTGACAACACAAGAACGACAATTTCTAACGCTGGAATAACGATAAAAAGGAGCAAAAAGATACTCCGCAACATACATCCCTCCAAAATAAGAAAAGAAGGGGGGCGTCCCCTTCTTTATTATAGCACGCTTGCATGACCGCGATAAATGGCACCAAAGCTGGCATCTACCGTAATATCTTGTCCATCTTTTAAAAGGGCTGTTGCATTGTTTACACCAACGATCACCGGAATACCCAAGCTTAAGCCGACAACAGCAGCATGGCTCGTTAAACCGCCTTCTTCTGTAATGATTGCGACAGCTTTTTCTAATGCTTTCATCATATCTGCATCTGTTGCTGGAGCAACTAAAATGCCACCTTCAATCATCTTTTCAAGCGCCTCTTGTGCTGTTTTGGCTACAACGACTTTTCCGAATGCCGATTTCCGCCCAATTCCTTGTCCTTTTGCAATCATATCGCCAATCATATGTACTTTCATTAAGTTCGTTGATCCTGTTTCGCCAACCGGAACACCTGCTGTAATGACAACAAGATCGCCATGTTTTACGATACCTGTATCAATAGCTGCTTCAACTGCAATATCAAGCATTTCGTCTGTCGATGTTGCATGTTGAGCAACTTGTGGGTAAACACCCCAAATAAGCGATAATTTACGTGAAACTGCTTCATCAGATGTAACCGCAATAATTGGCGCTTTTGGACGATATTTCGAAATCATGCGCGCGGTATGACCGCTTACTGTTGGCGTGACAATCGCTGCTACGTCCAAATTCAAAGCCGTATGAGCAACCGATTGTCCGATAGCATCTGTAATTGTTGTGCCGCTTCGTTTGCTTTGTTTCGATAATAAGTCGCGGTATTGTAATGCTTGCTCCGTACGCAAAGCGATGCGATGCATCGTTTGTACCGCTTCTACTGGATAAGCACCTGCTGCCGTTTCACCAGAAAGCATAATCGCATCTGTTCCATCAAAGATCGCGTTTGCCACGTCGCTTGCTTCCGCACGAGTCGGCCGTGGATTGCGTTGCATCGAGTCGAGCATTTGCGTCGCTGTAATAACCGGTTTTCCAAGCGCATTACATTTTTTGATTAACTCTTTTTGTACGAGCGGCACTTCCTCTGCTGGAATTTCAACCCCTAAATCTCCACGAGCAACCATTAAGCCGTCTGCGACTTCTAAAATTTCGTCAATGTTATCTACGCCCTCTTGGTTTTCAATTTTTGCGATAACTTGAATGTGCAATGCATTATGCGCCTCAAGCAATTCGCGAATTTCAAGCACATCCGAAGCACGACGAACGAACGATGCAGCAATAAAATCGATCCCTTGTTCAATACCAAAACGAATGTCAGCTGCATCTTTTTCCGTAATGCCTGGCAATTTTACTTTTACACCTGGAACGTTTACACCTTTTTTATTTTTCAGTACACCACCATTCAACACTTTCGTCTTAATCTCTTTTGCTGCTTCATTAACAGCTAATACTTCTAAAGCGATTAACCCATCGTCTAATAAAATTGTTGAACCGACGTGTACATCATCAATTAATCCTTCATAAGTAACCGAAAATTTTTCCGGCGTACCGAGCACTTCCTTCATAGAAATCGTAACTTCAGCACCCGTTTTTAGCTCAATCGCCCCGTTTTCCATGTTATGCGTACGAATTTCCGGTCCTTTCGTATCTAATAAAATCGCAACCGTTTTTCCAGTCATTTTTGCCGCTTCGCGAATGTTGCGAATACGCGCTGCATGTTCTTCATGATTTCCGTGTGAAAAGTTAAGGCGAGCAACATTCATCCCCGCTTCAATGAGTTGCACAAGCTTTTCTACACTTTCACTCGCTGGACCGATCGTACAAACAATTTTTGTTTTGCGCATAGACATCCTCCTACACTTTGTATATGGAAACGATACCATAAATAACCATCAAATTGAAAGTTCTTTTGATAACTCGTACATTTTTTGATCAACCGTATGTTTTTGCGCCAATGCTTCAATAATATCATGATCGACGAGTTGATTATTTTGAATGCCGACGCAATGTCCACCTTTTCCTTCAAGCAATAATTCTACCGCGCGTGCGCCTAAACGGCTTGCGAGCACCCGATCAAATGCTGTTGGTGAACCGCCGCGTTGGACGTGCCCTAATACTGTGACACGCGTTTCAAAACCTGTTGCTTCTTCAATGCGCTTTCCAAATTCAACCCCGCTACCGACACCTTCTGCAACGATGATAATACTATGTTTTTTGCCGCGCTCATGTCCTCGTTTCAAACGTGCGATAATTTCGTCCATATCATAATCAGCCTCTGGAATTAAAATGCTTTCGGCTCCGCCAGCAAGACCTGACCAAAGCGCAATATCACCAGCATGACGACCCATGACTTCAATCACATATGTACGCTCATGAGATGTTGCCGTATCACGAATTTTGTCAATGGCATCAATAACAGTATTTAACGCTGTATCAAAACCGATCGTAAAATCTGTTCCCGGAATGTCGTTATCAATCGTTCCTGGCACACCAACGCAAGGATAGCCGTGCTCTGTTAATTTTTTCGCTCCTTGATATGAACCGTCACCACCGATGACGACGAGTCCTTCAATACCATGTTTTTTTAACTGCTCAATTCCTTTTAACTGTCCTTCTAACGTTTTAAATTCTGGACAGCGAGCCGTATATAACATCGTTCCGCCACGATGAATGATGTCGCCAACATCTCCAATTTCAAGCTTTTTAATATTTCCGGCAATCAATCCTGCATATCCGTGGTAAATGCCGTACACTTCCAAACCGTGATAAATTGCTTTTCGAACAACTGCACGAATGGCCGCATTCATTCCTGGCGAATCGCCACCGCTCGTAAGCACACCAATTCTTTTCATTGCCCTTCACCTCTTTAAAAAAGTAAAATAAGAAGTATGATCTCTTACTTTAAGATAACACGAAGGTATAAGGAACACAATACATAATGAAATGTTTCACAAAACGTTGCTTTTTTCGCGCTACAAAAAGTTTACCCAAAGTCGTTTATTTCATGTAAAAAAGACCATCACATGATGACCTTTTTACATGACCGATACATGTTGTTGAGACTCAACAAAATCGCCGATCTTTTTATATTTCTCATATCTTTGTGTAATCAATTGTTCAGCGTTTAATGGAAGCAATTCACGCAATGAACGATGAAGCACTTCATCAATGTATTTCGCTTGCTCATCGACGTTTCGATGCGCTCCGCCACGCACTTCTGGAATGATTTCATCAATAACACCGAGCTGCTTTAAATCTTTTGCTGTAATTTTCATCGTTTCAGCAGCTTTTTTCGCAAGCGATGCATCTTTCCATAAAATTGCTGCTGCCCCTTCTGGCGAAATCACAGAGTACGTTGAATTTTCAAGCATATGAACATAGTTGCCGACACCAAGAGCAAGCGCACCGCCGCTTCCACCTTCACCGATCACAATGCATACGACCGGAACAGTTAACCCAGCCATTTCAAATAAATTTCGCGCGATCGCTTCACTTTGTCCACGTTCTTCTGCTGCTTTTCCCGGATATGCCCCCTTCGTATCAATAAAACAAATAATTGGGCGCCCGAATTTTTCTGCCTGCTTCATAAGGCGAAGCGCTTTTCGATATCCTTCAGGATGCGGCATACCAAAATTGCGACGAATATTTTCTTTCGTATCTTTTCCACGTTGATGACCGATAACGGTAACAGGCAATCCGCGATATTTTGCAATTCCTCCTACAATCGCTTCATCATCACCAAAACAACGGTCACCGTGACATTCGAAAAAGTTTGTAAACAATCGTTCAATATAATCAAGCGTTGTTGGTCGATTCGGATGGCGCGCAATTTGCACACGATCCCACGCGCTTAAGTTCGCATAAATGTCGTTTTCCAGCTTTTCAAGTCGAGCTTCTAATTTATTAATTTCATCGGAAAAGTCAACATCGCGATGCTTTGTAAATTCTTTTAATTCACTAATTTTTTTTCGCAATTCTACAAGCGGTTTTTCAAATTCTAATTCGTATGCCATTCTTCTCCACCTCGCGATTGGTGAATGTCTAATACATTCGTTAATGTGTCTTTTAGTTCATGACGCGGGATCACCGCATCTAGTTGTCCATGTTTCAATAAAAATTCCGCTGTTTGAAAGTCATCTGGCAATTCCTCACGAACGGTTTGTTCAATGACGCGCCGTCCTGCAAAACCGATGAGCGCCCCTGGTTCAGCAAAATTGTAATCTCCAAGCGAGGCGAAACTTGCTGATACACCACCTGTCGTCGGATGAGTCATGACGGAAATAATTAACCCACCTTGTTCACTAAACAGTTTTAATGCTGCACTTGTTTTTGCCATTTGCATTAAACTTAACACACCTTCTTGCATACGCGCCCCACCCGAAGCGGTAAAAATAATAAAAGGAACTGATTTTTTCATCGCTCGTTCAATCGCACGCGCAATTTTTTCTCCAACAACCGATCCCATACTTCCCATGCGAAAACGTGAATCCATCACCGCGATCACGATCGGAAAACCGTTAATCGCCCCTTCCCCTGTGACAACAGCTTCATTCAGCTTTGTTTTCTCCCGATCTTCCTCGAGTTTTTCCATATATTGAGGAAATTCGAGCGGGTTTTTAGAAAGAAGGTGACGGTCATATTCACAAAACGTTCCTTCATCTAATAAGCACGCAATACGTTCAGGAGCAGACATCGGATGATGATAGCCGCACGATATACAAACGCGTAAATTTTTCACTAGTTCTTTCGTATACATGATTTTTTTACACTTCGGACATTTCGTCATAATGCCTTCTGGCACGTCTTGCTTCGCTTGTTCAGATGGAATGGTGGCGTATTTCTTCTTTTTTGAGAACAAATCTTTCAGCACATGTTTCCCTCCCCTACTTGGTCCATTTCTAGTTTACCGAATTTAGACAACTTTTTTTATCATATTGTGTCAGTTCTCTTTCGACATTTTTTGCATCACGTATTGTTCATAAACGGCTGTTGCTTCTTCGCACGACCGCTTTTGGAGTGCCGTCCACATCTGTTCGTAACATTCGGAAGGGAGCTCGACCGTATATACGTGTTCAAAAAAATCGCTTAATACAAGCCATATGCGCAGCAATAAATAATTATCCGTTGCTTCCACAATCCGTCGGAAAAACGAATGATACGTACGTTCAGCTTGTGCAATGCGCTCGAGCTTCTCGTCCGTCATTCGTTTGCAAGCAAGCTGTAAGCACATTCTTTCCGTAAGTAGTTTGGTTTCGATTAAATCTCTTTTTTCCCGATTTCCTTGTAAAATAAACGAGCTGAGCAAATGAATAAGCTGATGATCCCCAAATGGCCTCATAAACGTTCCTTCTCCACGACGCGTTTCAATTAGCCCAAGCAACTCTAGTGCTCGGAGCGCTTCGCGGACAGAAGAGCGTCCGACTTGTAATCGGTCGGCTAGCTCTCGTTCAGATGGGAGCCGATCGCCAGGTTGAAGACCAGCTTCTTCAATCATACGATGAATTTGCCAAAACGTTTCAATGTACACTTTAGAGGTAGTCATGCTCGCTCTCACCTACAATGACTGCTAATTGCCGTGTTCGTTTTTCTACCTCTTTTGGATCGACAATCACTTGGGCCACTCCTGTTTCCATCGCAGCTTTCGCCACAGCAGCGGCGACTGCTGGAGCAACGCGCGGATCAAACGGAGCTGGAATGACATAATCCGCACGCAATTCATCTTCGGCAATTAAATGAGCAATCGCTTCAACTGCAGCTATTTTCATTTGTTCATTGACTGGTAATGCTGCTTCCGCCCCAATGTTTCCAAGTCCTAATACTGCGCTCCCATTCGATACAACCGCCACCGTATTCGCTTTTAATGTATAATCGTATATTTTGCTCGGTTCTTGATGGATCACTTTGCACGGTTCGGCCACACCGGGAGAATACGCCAAACTTAAATCATAGGCGTTTCTTAACGGCACTTTCGCTTTCACTTCAAGCTTTCCTTGATAACGTTCATGCATATGGAGCGCTTCTTCAAACAACGACACCACATATTCCTCCCCACGAAGTGGTCGCTAACTGGTCTGACCACTTAACTTCTATAAAAAAAAATATAAATAAAAATGAAAAGTAGTAAAGCATTTTTATTTCACGACGACATTCCCATCCCCTAGCAATGCGATTAACTGATGGATGCATTCATCAGTTGGAGAAACAGCATATTCATGAGAAAGCTGAACTTTTTTCCGCTCTGCTTCATAATACAAAATGACAGGTGCATAGCCACGGTGAGTAATGAACACATTTTTTAACTGCTGCAACAAAGTTGGTGCTGCGTGCTGTTTATCAATTTTTACATATACACATACAGGTTTTCTCATTTGTTGGACAATAAGATGCCAGCCATTTACTCGCTGCTCTATTTTTCCTTCCATATACAACACGTTTCCTTGTTGCAATAAAGACTGAAAACGTCCATAGCTCGTTGGAAATACAATCGCCTGCCATTCATCGCTATCATCACAAATCGTAACAAACGCCATTTCTTCCCCTTTTTTTGTCCGTTTTTTCGTCACCTCCTCAACATATGCGATCACTTTGCCATAATGGGCATTTTCCATTTCCCATTCATACATTCGTTTCGCCCCCCACATTGAATAAAAATGTGAAAATGATTCAACAGGATGCGGGGAGACGTATACGTTGAGCCATTGTTTTTCGTACTTTAGTTTATCGATGAGCGATAACGGTTCAGCGTGAACGTATTTCGGTCGTATATCCAGAAGCGGTGTAAGCAACTCCGCATGCTTAAGAGCAACGTCAATACTTGCATAAAGAGTGGCCCGATCGATATGAAATTCGTCAAAACAGCCAGAAAAAATAAGCGCTTCGACTATTTTTCTCTGTGAAGACTCGATGCGTAGTCGAGAGACAAAATCAAAAAAATCGGAAAACGGACGTTTTTGACGCTCGCGAATCATTTGTTTGACAAAGGCGAAACTCACTTGTTTAATTGCTAACAGCCCAAAGCGAATGCCGTTTTCATCAACGGTAAAATGTTCTTCACTTCGTCCGATGGAAGGAGGGAGCAAGCGAATGCGTTTTTTCCGAAGTTCATATATACATTGCACCATTTTCTCTTTTTGTCCGCTTACATTTGTTAATAAAGCTGCGTAAAAATCGAGTGGATAATGGGCTTTTATATATGCAAGCATATATGCGATGTAGCTATATGCTACCGCATGGCTTCGGTTAAACCCATATCCAGCAAAACGAACAATTAACTCATACAATTCGTTAGCGATATAGGCAGCATATCCATTTTGTATGCATCCTTCAATAAAACGTTTCTTTTCCTTTTCCATTTGCCTAGCGTCTTTTTTACTTATTGCTCGCCGTAGTAAATCAGCCTCTGCTAATGAAAAGTTCGCCATTTGTTCAGCAATTTTCATAATTTGTTCTTGATAAATGATGACGCCGTATGTCGACTGTAAAATCGGTTGCAAATCATCATGAATGTAAGCGATCGGTTCGCGACCATGTTTGCGAGAAATGTATGTTGGAATTTGTTCCATTGGGCCTGGACGAAATAAAGCGTTTACCGCAACAATATCTTCAAACGTTGTCGGTTGTAATTCGCGCAATACTCGTTTCATTCCTTCTGATTCAAGCTGAAACACGCCAAATGTATCCCCTTGGCTTAAAAGCGCATACGTTTGGTCGTCATCAAGCGGCACGTTTTCAAATCGCAAGCGATGACCTGTACGCTGTTCAATGCTATCAATCATTTGCTCGATCATCGTTAAATTTTTCAGCGCAAGTAAATCAAATTTTAATAATCCGAGTTGTTCAAGCGCATCCATCGCATATTGCGTCACATATGTTGTCGTTTGTCCGCTTTGAAGAGGGACGATGTCCGTTAACGGACGTGGACTAATGACAATACCTGCGGCATGAATCGACGTATGCTTTGGTAGTCCTTCAATCCGGCGCGCAACGCGATGCCATGGACGCATATCATCTAAGAGTCCCATAGCTAACGTTTGCTGGATTTCATGTTCGTCCACGTCAAAAATACGGCCGACTTCACGAATGGCTGAGCGCGTTCCAAATGTCCCGAACGTGATAATTTGCGCAACGTAGTCTTTTCCATATTTTTTTTCAATATAACGAATAACTTCCTCACGACGATGATCGGGAAAATCGATATCAATATCTGGGAGCGACAAACGTTCTGGATTTAAAAAACGCTCAAACAAAAGCCCATATTGTAACGGGTCTACTTGTGTAATTCCGAGTATGTAAGCAACGAGTGAACCTGCAGCTGAACCGCGTCCTGGTCCTGTGAGTATGCCTTGTTCACGCGCAAAACGGACAAAATCAGCGACAATTAAAAAGTAGTCGCTAAAGTTCATCTGTTGAATGATTTGCAGTTCATACTGTAACCGAGCCACATATGCTTGCGGACGATCAGGAAAACGTTTTTCTAATTCCTCCCAACACCACGTTTCCAAATATTCATCGACAGTCGTCCCTAAAGGAACAGGATAGCGAGGCATATGCCATTGTTCATGCTCAAACGTCACATCGCATCGTTCTGCAATGCTTACTGTCTCCTCCACCGCCTCATGACACATTGAAAATAACGAGATCATTTCATCTGCGCTTTTTAAATCGTATTCATTTGTTGAAAAGTGCGGACGACTCGGGTCATTCATTTTCTTTCCGTGTTTCATCGCAAGCAAACACTCACATGCAAGCGCATCTTCTTTATATATGTAGCGTACATCGTTTGTTGCAACGATCGGGATATTCCATCGTCTACTATATTCAAGAAGTAGCGGCAACAATTTTGCTTGCTCTGGCAACCCGTGTTGTTGAACATTTATGTAAAAATCGCCTTGCTGAAATATTTCAGTGTACATTTGAGCAAGCGCTTCTGCTCGAGCGATTTCGCCATTTAACAAATGTTGTTCTATTCGCCCGTGCACCCCGCTTGTCATACCGATTAATTCGCTCGTATATCCCGATAAATGAGATAAGGAAATCCCCTTTCCACCGTTCATTTGAATGATGGTGGCAATCTGAACGAGTTGGCGGTACCCACGGTTATTTTTCGCTAACAGCACGAGTTGATCCGTATCATCATGTTCATTCATTACCGTCGCAATCATGCCAATGATCGGCTTAATTCCATATGCTTTGCACGCTTCATAAAACGGAATGACACCATACAATACGTTTTCATCCGTTAGCGCAACGGCTGAAAATTGGAGCTCGTGCGCACGTGTGACAAGCTCTTCAATTTTTACTGTACTACTTAATAAGCTATAACCACTTCGCACTTGTAGATGGATAAACGACAACGTGTCTCCCACCTTCTCTATTTTTTTCTATTATATTCTCTATAAAAGCTTAAAAGCAAAACATACCTTGTTTGTTTGTCCCATATACATAGTATATAGAAGGAGTGAGCAAGATGGAGATGAAAACAGCGTTTTTACCTACTTTTATTCAAAGCTATTTCATCGCTTTAGGTGTGTTAGTTGGTGGTGCGTTAATCGGTGGATTTGGCGCCTTTTTATCTGGAGAACCGCCGCTAACGATGATGTATCGATTTGCAAGCAGTTTAAAAATTTGGGCGCTCATTGCAGCGATTGGTGGTACGTTTGATACGTTTTATAGCGTTGAACGCGGCTTTTTCCAAGGAGAAACACGCGATGTGATTAAGCAATTTTTAATCATTTTATCAGCAACCGGCGGTGCACAAACAGGAATGACGTTTATTCGCTGGTTTACACAGGAGCATGGAGCATGAGAGTCCCACCATATGCACGCGATCCAGGATGGCAACGTTTTTTCGCTGGCGCCGCGATCGGAGCAATCGTGAGTTGGATCGTTTTCTCACAAATTTTTGGCATTTTACAAGAGAAACAAGTTCGTCAACTGAAAACACAACAAGAAATGATTGCCCAATTGAAACACGATTTAAACATTTGGCAACAAGATTATGTTCAACTAAATAAAGAAAATAAAAAACGGTTGACAATTCAATCCATCCATATAAAAGTGATCAATGCTCAATCATACGGCATCGACACGTATACAACTTTTCGAATTGAAGAAGATATAAAGAAAGATATTCAACATATAACCGCCAAAGATATTGAAACCGTATATAAAAGCAAAGAACTATTAAAAAAAGCAATTGAAAATAAAACGTACATCATCGACAATCAGAAATACCATCTCGATATTGAAACGATTTTATTTTTCACAAACGTATCTATTGAAGTGAAATTAAAGCAACAGTAGAAAGAGATCTACTGTTGCTTGCATACTTCATTTAAATCGGCCAATACGTGATCGACTTCTTCCCACGAATAAATGGTTGCTCCCGCCGCGAGTGGATGGCCACCACCACGATATTTTTTTGCCACTTCATTAACGATTGGCCCTCTCGAACGAAGACGAACGCGAATTTGATCGTCTTCTTCAACGAAAAACACCCATACCTGTATTCCTTCAATATTTCCAAGCACACCAACAAGTTGAGAAGCCTCTGATGGTGTCGCTTCGTATCGTCTCAATAACTCTTTTGTTAATATCATATGGGCAACCCCATGTTCGGATAGTTCGAAATTTTGCAATATATATCCGCTTAAATGAGCAATGGATAGTTTTGTTCGATATAGTTGATCATACAAATCAACAAACGAAAATCCGTATTCAATTAACTCGCTAGCATATTTAAATGTTTTCGGATTTGTGCTTGGGAACAGGAAACGGCCTGTATCTCCAACAATGCCCGCATAAATGAGCCACGCTGCTTTTTTCGTTAAAACGAGACCATGTTCTTTTCCGATTAAATACAACTCATAAATCATTTCACTAACCGAGCTTGCGTTTGTATCTACCCATAACACATCTCCGTAAGGGTCTTCATTTGGATGGTGATCAATTTTAATGATCTTTTTCCCAAGTTTATAACGTTGATCACATACTCGTTCTTCATTTGCTGTATCGCAAACAATGACAAGTGCATCGTTATACATTTCATCAGGGATGACATCCATTTTGCGCAAAAATTCGAGCGATGGCTCATCCTTTCCAACCGTATATACTTGTTTTTCTGGAAATGAGGCTTTAATGAGCTCAGCTAGTCCCCCTTGCGAACCGTACGCATCAGGATCTGGGCGAACGTGGCGGTGAATAATAATCGTATTAAACTGCCGAATGTTTTCAATAATTTCCAAAACTTTTTGTTCCATGACGATTCTCCCTTTTTTTCTCCATTAAAACATATTTTATTATGATTCGAAAAGATGTAAAATAATCACGCAACGATTTTTTATGTCGGAGGACTAGTTATGCCAATATTTGTTATCCTTATTGTTTTTTCACTTGCGTTTTACTTGTTTTACAAAATCAAATATTTCCGCAGCAAAAAACCGATGGAGCGAAAATGGATTAGCGCAAAATCAAGCATCGCGCTCGGCTCATTCGTATTTTTCTTCGCAATCAACCAATTTCTCATTCATCGCTCGACGGTTTCGCTCATCATCGGCATCGTTTTTATTCTCTTTGGGGCAGGAAGCATATGGGCAGGCTATCGTGCCCATCGCTATTATTTCCCGCTTGCAGTAAAAGAAGCGGAGGAAACGAAATAGGCTGCTGTATGCAGCCTATTGTCGTTCAAGCAATTGACACATCATTAACGCCTTTCCGACGAGCGTTCCTTCATTAAATACTTCAACATCAACCTTTCCGAATTTACGTCCAATTTCTAACAACTTCGGTTTAATATCGATGACGCTATCAATTTGTACAGGCTTAATAAAGTAAATGGTAATATTCTCTACAACAAGATCACCACGTTTATGGAGGCGTAGAGCTCGCGTAGCTGCCTCAGTTACAATCGTTGTAAACACTCCGTACGATAACGTTCCTAAATAGTTTGTCATTTGCGGCGTAATGTTGCAACGAAAAACACCGTCAACCGTTTCAGTTAAAAACTGAGTTGTGACAATATCATCAATCGTCTCACCGACTTGCGGCTGACGTTGCACGAGTTGCAACGCTTTTAATACGTCTTGACGGCTAATAATTCCTTGAAGTCGATTGTATTCATCGACAACCGGCAACACTTCAATTCCTTCCCATACCATCATATGCGATGCGGAAGCGACTGACGTCTTCCCACTTACCGTAATCGGATGTTTCGTCATCACTTTTTCAATCGACACATCGCGTTCATATCCCATAATATCTTTTGCCGTCACAATGCCTTGCACTTTTAATTGTTGATCGATCACTGGAAAACGACTATGCTTCGTTTCCCGATTTAACTCATACCACCGTTCTACTTCGTCTGTGACATACAAATATGCTGTTTTTTCAAATGGCGTTAAAATATCTTCAACAAGAACGATTTCTTTTTTAATGAGTTGGTCGTAAATGGCGCGATTAATCATTGTCGCAACCGTAAACGTATCGTAACTTGTCGAAATAATCGGCAGCTGCCGCTCATCCGCTAATTTTTTCACATGGTCTTCCGTATCAAAACCGCCTGTAATCAACACACCTGCCCCAGCTTCAAGCGCTAATTCATGCGCTTTTGTTCGGTTTCCGACGATCAATAAATTACCCGAACCCGTATAGCGCATCATCGCTTCAAGCTTCATCGCACCGATGACGAATTTATTTAATGTTTTATGTAATCCTTCCTTCCCTCCGAGCACTTGACCATCAACAATATTGACGACTTCCGCATACGTTAGCTTTTCGATATTTTCTTTCTTTTTTTGTTCAATTCGAATCGTGCCGACACGTTCAATCGTACTAACATACCCTTTTGTTTCTGCATCTTTAATGGCGCGATATGCTGTTCCTTCGCTTACTCCCATTTCTTTTGCGATTTGGCGAACGGATATTTTTTCTCCGATCGGTAAACTCTCAATATATTGCAAAATTTGTTCGTGCTTCGTAATCGTCAAGTTGCCCCACCCTTTTTCGACAGTTTATTACTTTTTATTATAAGGGTGTGTCTGACTGCATTCAATGAACGTTTTCATAGTTCTATGCTTTCGCCAACATGCAATACGCGGCCAACACCTTCGATCATCGCCACAAACCGTTGCGGATCTTGTTGAATGACAGGGAATGTATTGTAATGAATCGGAACAACAACTTTCGCTTTTAACCATGTTGCCGCAACAGCCGCATCTTCTGGCCCCATTGTAAAATTATCGCCGATTGGTAAAAAAGCTACATCAATATCGTTCATTTCTCCGATCAGTTTCATATCGGAAAATAACGCAGTATCTCCCGCATGATAAATCGTTTTTCCTTCCGCGTAAAACAAAATGCCACTTGGCATACCTGTATAAATAATCGTTTCGTTTTCTTCTACGTAGCTAGAGCCGTGAAACGCTTGCGTCAATTTTACTTTACCGAACTCAAACGTAAATGATCCGCCGATGTGCATCGGATGAGTGCGAACACCTTTCCAACTTAAATATGTAGCTAATTCATAAGGAGCAATAACAAGCGCATCATTTTGCTTTGCTAATGCAACTGTATCACCGACATGATCATTATGACCATGTGTTAGTAAAATGACATCGACATGCACATCTTCTGGTTTTAAATCTGTCATCGGATTGCCTGTGATAAACGGATCAATGAAAATCGTTTTTCCGTTCGTTTCAATTTTTACGGCTGAATGCCCGTGATAAGTGAGCTTCATGATCCATTCTCCTTTCTTTGTTTTTTACATCATTTCTTTTCTTCATTTTTGCACTATTTCCTTCTTTTTTCATTCATGATAAGCTGAAAAGGAAAGGATGTGAATATGATGGAACGAGTAGGCAAACTCCAACAAAAACTAAAAGAAATGAACGGATCATGGGCTTTTATTACATCAACAGCAAACGTTTTTTATTTTAGTGGCTTTTACAGCAATCCCCATGAACGACTACTGGCCATTGTTGTACTTCCTAACGAAGAACCGTTTCTTATTTGCCCAGAAATGGATGCCAACCAAGCGAAACAAGCAGGCTGGTCATATTCCATCGTCAGCTATGATGATGTGCATGATCCATGGCATATGTTGCGTGATGAATTAAAACGACGACATATACAAACTGAACAGATCGGGATTGAAAAATCGCATATGACCGTAAGCCGTCTCGAGCAACTTCAATCGTACTTTTCTCATGCATCATGTTTCGATTTGACTGATACGATCCATGAACTACGTATGACAAAAGATGAAAAAGAGCTCCAAACGCTTCGTCAAGCAGCCGAATTAGCTGACTTCGGAGTCGATGTCGGTGTCCGCGCGCTGAAAGAAGGGAAAACAGAATTAGAAATAATCGCTACCATTGAATATGAATTAAAAAAACAAGGTGTACGCACGATGGCGTTTGACACGATGGTGCTTACCGGAACAAATAGCGCCCATCCCCACGGTGTACCGGGGATGAATCGCATCCAAGCGGGAGATTTTGTGTTATTTGACCTCGGTGTTGTGCTTGATGGATACTGTTCCGATATTACGCGCACGGTCGTATTTGGACAACCGACCGAAGAACAAAAACGAATATACAACACCGTCTCCGAAGCACAACAAGCGGCGATTCATGCTTGCCAAATCGGCGTTTCCATCGGAAGCATTGATAAAGCGGCTCGTTCGCTCATCGAACAAGAAGGATATGGAGCATATTTCCCTCATCGAATCGGGCATGGACTTGGCATTGATATTCATGAATATCCGTCAATGAACGCAACAAACACCATGCCTCTCCAAGCTGGAATGGTATTTACGATCGAACCTGGCATTTACGTCCCATCGATCGGTGGCGTTCGCATTGAAGATGACATTTATATGACTGAAAAAGGACCGCTCATTTTAACAACATATCCAAAAGAGTTACAAATCATATAGGCTGTCATGTTGGCAGCCTATTTTCGATACCGATGAATAACGTCAAGACCGCCGGTTACTTCAATAACTGCCCCTGTAATCATATCCGAATGATCATCACATAAAAACTCAACAACGCGCGCAATATCCTCCCCTGTCCCTGAACGTCCAATCGGTGTCATGTCATCCTTCAACTTTCGGGCATATGCAATTGTCGCTTCTTTCATCTCCCCAATAATATTTCCTGGACAAACCATATTTGCTGTAATGCCATACTCCGCTTCTTCAAGCGCAATCGTTTTTGTCAACGATACAAGACCAACTTTTGCTGCGCTAAACGCTGACCGATACATCCATCCCGGCGCATGATCGGCACCTTGAAAACCGTACGTCACAATGCGCCCAAATCGCTGGCTGCGCATGATTGGGACAACTCGCTTAAACAAGTGAAACATCGCACTTAAATTTCCTTCAATCATTTCATACCATTCGCCATCAGTATAATCCGCCAGCTTTTTTCGCTCGAATATGTAAGGGCCTGCATTATGAATCAAGTAATCGACTCGACCGAATTTCGCTAACGCTTCATCCACGAGACGAACTAAATCTTCTTTGTTCGTCACATCCCCTTGCACAAAATGAAGTCGGTCATGGCAATGACGATACGCTTCTTTCAACGCTTCAACCGCTTGTACGTCGCTTCGGTAATGAACGGTGACACCATATCCTTTTTCTAAAAACCGCTCTGTCACTTTTTTTCCGAGCCCTTTCGTCCCTGCCGTTACAATCGCATGTCTCACGATTATCCCTCCATCTATGCTTTGCTACGTTTATCGTACTACAAACTGACAGAGGAAAACATATGTTATGCTCGGATAAACAAAAGAGGCACTATCGCCTCTTTTGTTTATCATCTTGTTCAATAACGCCGCTACTGTATGCGTCTGTAATTTGTTCAGTCACTTGAGCTACGCCTTCCTCATCGTAATAAAGCTGTTCTTTTTTTTCTTTCTCTCGCATCGTTTCGTCCCCTTTCATCATAAATTTTTCGACAATACGTAGTGTTTGTTTTACAAAAAATGATATACTTGAATGGAAAGGAAAATTTTTTATTGGGGGAGTGCTTATGTACAAGTATAAAAAAATTTTAGTTGCTGTCGACGGCTCAAAAGAAGCGGAATGGGCGTTTAAAAAAGCAATTGAAATTGCCAAACGTAACGATGCTTCGCTTGTTCTTTCGCACATTATTGACGTTCGTTCATTTGCGACAATTGAAGCATACGATCGGACGGTTGCCGAGCGTGCAGAAAAATTCGGAAAGGAACTGTTACAATCATACGAAAAACAAGCGATTGATGCAGGAGTGAAAGAAGTCATCACAGACATCGAATACGGTTCCCCAAAAGTGAAAATTTCCAAAGAAGTTGCTCCAAAGTATGAAGTTGATTTAATCGTTTGTGGTGCAACAGGGATGAGCGCAGTCGAACGATTTTTCATTGGAAGCGTTTCCGAACATATTACACGATATGCAAAATGTGACGTACTCGTCGTACGCACACCGGAACAAACAGAGGCATAAAAGCGAACGCTTTTATGCCTCTATCATTTGCTTTGCTTTCTCAATCGCTTTTTTTACTTCGATAAATCCTGTTCCTCCTGCACTTGTGCGACGGTTGACTGCTATATATGGATCAAGCACTTCATAAATGTCTTCTTCAAATAACGGCGAAGCTTGTTGATATACATCGAGCGGCAAATCAGCTAAAAAAACGCCGCGTTCAATGCATGTCAGTACAAGCTTTCCAACGATTTCATGCGCCTCGCGAAACGGCACACCTTTTTTCGCTAAATAATCCGCTAGTTCTGTTGCATTTGAAAAATCTTGTTTCGTTGCTTTTTCCATTACATCGGTCCGAACCGTCATCGTTTCAATCATGCCGGCGAAAATTTTTAAGCAACCGATGACCGTTTGAACCGTGTCAAACATGCCTTCTTTATCTTCTTGCATATCTTTATTGTAAGCAAGCGGTAATCCTTTCATCGTTGTTAATAATGCCATTAAATGTCCATACACTCGTCCTGTTTTTCCACGAATGAGTTCAGCCATATCTGGATTTTTCTTTTGCGGCATAATACTGCTTCCCGTCGCAAATGTATCATCCATTTCAATAAACTGAAACTCTTGGCTTGACCAAAGAATAAGCTCTTCGCAAAAGCGAGATAAATGCATCATGAAAAGCGAGCTGTTGCTTAAAAATTCAATAATAAAATCCCGATCGCTCACAGCATCTAAACTATTTTCATATATGCCATCAAAGCCGAGAAGTTTGGCGGTCAAATGACGATCGATCGGAAACGTCGTCCCTGCAAGCGCTCCCGCACCAAGCGGCGATTTGTTAATCCGCTTTAACGATTCGGTAAAACGCTCGCGATCACGTTCAAACATCCATACATACGCCATCAAATGATGAGCAAATGAAATCGGCTGTGCTCGTTGTAAGTGGGTATAGCCAGGGATAAGCGTTTCAATATGTTGTTCTGCTTTTTCCACAAGCACACGTTGCAATTGACGAATGAGCTCGATGATCTCGATGACCCGTTTTCGCAAATATAAATGCATATCCGTCGCAACTTGATCGTTTCGACTTCTTCCCGTATGAAGCTTACCTCCAACAGGACCAATTTCATCAATCAACATTTTTTCAATGTTTAAATGAATATCTTCATAGGCGACGGAAAAGGAAAGCTCGCCATTTTTCGCTTTTTCTAATAACTTCGTTAACCCTTTTTTAATCGTTTCGACATCTTCTTGCGGCAAAATACCACATTCACCGAGCATCGTCACATGCGCTATACTTCCTTCAATGTCTTCTTCAACGAGCTGTTGATCAAAATGGATCGATGCTCCAAAGTCATCGACCCATTGTGCTGCTGTTTTTGTAAATCGTCCACCCCATAACTTTTTCACACGTTCACCTTCTTTTCTCCGTTGACGATGCTATATACTTTTGTCGGCAAGCCAAATAAAGAAATAAATCCGACAGCTGCTTGATGATCGAATTGGTCTTCCGCTGTGTATGTCGCTAACTTTTCATCGTATAACGAAAACGGCGATTTTCGTCCTTCTACAATCGCATGCCCTTTAAACAATTTCACCCGTACAACGCCCGTCACATTTTTTTGTGTTTCTTTTAAAAACGCGACAAGCGCATCTTTTAATGGGGAAAACCAAAGACCGTTATAAATGACTTCCGCAATTTTTTGCTCAATGATCGGCTTAAAATGAGCGACTTCTTTGACGAGTGTTAAATCTTCCAATTCTTTATGCGCTTTAATGAGCGTCATCGCTCCCGGACATTCGTATACTTCGCGCGATTTAATCCCAACGAGTCGGTTTTCCACATGGTCGATGCGACCAACACCGTGTTTGCCAGCTAGTGCATTCAGTTCAAGAATAAGCTCTGCAAGCGAATATGGTTTTCCGTTAATTGTTTTCGGTACCCCTTGCTCAAAACCAATTTCAACGACATCAGGCTCATTTGGTGTATGCTCAAGCGCAGTTGTTAGTTCATACGCTTCTTCTGGTGGCGCTACCCATGGATCTTCTAAAATGCCGCATTCATTACTTCTTCCCCATAAGTTTTGGTCGATAGAAAACGGACTATCTAAATCGATTGGAATCGGAATGTTATGTTGTTTCGCATATTCAATTTCTTCTTCGCGCGACCATTTCCATTCGCGAACAGGTGCAATCACTTTTAAATTTGGATTTAATGCTTGAATGGACACTTCAAAGCGCACTTGGTCATTCCCTTTTCCTGTGCAACCGTGCGCCACAGCAACTGCTCCTTCTAATTCAGCAATTTCAACGAGCTTTTTTGAAATTAACGGACGGGACAACGCAGAGATGAGCGGATATTTTCCTTCATACAGCGCATGTGCTTGCAAAGCGATAAGTGCATATTCATTCGCAAACTCTTCTTTCGCATCAATCATATATGATTGCACAGCGCCAACTTTTAACGCTTTCTCTTTCACAAACTCTAAATCTTTTCCTTCCCCAACGTCTAGACAACAAGCAACAACATCATATCCTTGTTCTTGCAGCCATTTAATTGCTACCGATGTATCTAAACCTCCAGAATAAGCGAGTACTACTTTTGGATTTGCCATAATCGTTCCTCCTCAAAGAATAAAAATACCCATATTTTTATATTTATTCATTTTGCATATTAATAATGTAACAGCTATTTTTCTTTTTTTCAATAACTATTTTGATTAAAATAAAAATTAATAAATGAAAAGGATGGGAGAATGAAATGAGTGAACATTTTATATATGACGGACGGCTAGGCATTCGCCTGCCACATTTACAAAAAGAATGGGACATGTACACAAAAGAAGAACAAGCGGCGATTTTATTAGAGTGGGAAACGATTCGCGGGAAAATCCCTGATCGAATTATCGAACTAGAACAGCAAATTAATGAAAAACAAAGACAGCTTGGAGAAGAAAATGATTTTGCTCGTTCATGCACGCTCAACTTTGAAATTGCCGCCCTCGCTTCAATCATCAATGATTTATGGATTTGGTATCGGATGAACCAAACGGTCACAAATCGCATACATCAATGAAAATGTAAAAAAGGTGTCTATATGGACACCTTTTTTACGCTAAGTTCGCTAATCGCATGACGTCGCGAGCGATCATTACTTCTTCATTCGTTGGAATGACTAATACTTTTACAGGAGAGTGTGGATAGCTAATGAACGCTTCTTTGCCACGCACTTTATTTAATGCCGGATCCCAGTAAACGCCCATAAATTCAAGGCCACGTAATACTTTCGCACGCACAACATCGCTGTTTTCTCCAATGCCCGCTGTGAAAATAATCGCGTCCACACCGCACATGCGCGCTGCATATGAACCGATATATTTATGAATGCGCCCTGCAAACACTTCAAGCGCTAATTCTGCACGTCGATCGCCTTTTGAAGCTGCTTCTTCAATATCGCGCAAATCGCTCGAAAAACCAGTTAAGCCGAGCATTCCGCTCTTTTTATTTAAAATATCAATGACTTCCTCGGCTGTTTTCCCTGTTTTTTGCATAATGTACGGGATTAACGCTGGGTCGATGTTGCCAGAACGTGTTCCCATTGCTACACCAGCAAGCGGCGTAAAGCCCATCGACGTATCAATCGATTTTCCGCCTTCTACTGCTGCAATGCTCGCTCCATTTCCTAAATGACAAGAAATTAAACGAAGTTGCTCAATTGGGCGACCTAATAGTTCAGCTGCTCGTTGTGTTACATATTTATGCGATGTGCCATGGAATCCGTATTTACGAATGCCAAACTTTTCATAATACTCATATGGCAAGCTATATAAAAACGACTGCTCTGGCATCGTCTGATGGAATGCTGTATCAAATACTGCAACAGCTGGTACGTTCGGTAACACTTCACGAAACGCTTTAATGCCGACAACGTTTGCTGGGTTGTGTAATGGCGCTAAATCAGATAAGTCTTCAATTTCTTTTAACGTCTCATCTGTAATTAAAACCGAGTCGCTAAATTTCTCTCCACCATGTACAACGCGGTGACCAATTCCTTCGATTTCGTCAAACGATTGAATAATACCAAGTTCAATTAATTTATCAAGCAACATTCTTACAGCAACCGCATGATCCGGAATTGGCGTTACTTCTTTTATTTTTTCACCATTTACTGTAATATTAAAAATCGCATCTTCAAAACCAATTCGCTCAACAACACCTTTTGTTAATACTTCCTCGCTCGGCATGTTGAACAATTGAAATTTTAACGAAGAACTTCCTGCATTGATCGCAATGACTTTTGGCATTTGATTAAACAGCTCCTTTAACATCGTTCACAATTATTGTATGCAAATATGCGAATTTCATCGGTACGTCTCTCATTTTACGGGTCGTTCGTCGCTCTTTTCAAGTATACAAATTGGACGAAAACGTTTTCTTCACATATTTGTTATATTCAGAAGATTATGAACGATTTTCTTTTAGCCATTGTTCGAGCTTCAACACCATTGCTTGCATCGCCTGCTTATTTGAAAAGCTAGGAAGTTGAGCAAGCAACGCTTGTTTTGGAGCTTTTGCATATGTACCTTTCTTTTGCAAAATAAAAATACTTTTCGCTGCCTTTTCATTTTTAAACATCGAAAGCGGAAGCTGCAATAAGCCTTGAATAAACGTTTCTTCTTTGATGAGTGCATGCAATTCTTTTGATTCGTCTGATGTGAACAGCATGTTTGGAATTAAGAAAAACAAATACCCGCCTTCTTTCGTATAACGAATGCTTTGCTCAATAAACAAATAATGAGCATATGAATGACCGCTTTTTGCATGTAAGCGAAACGACTTGGCGTTTTCGTCATCTGGATAATATCCGATCGGCAAATCGCACACAACTACATCAACCGGCTCAATAAACAACGGCTTTAAACTATCTTGATGGAATAGTTGAATTTCATGTTGTTGTAAATTTGCATTCACATAAGCGAGTTTCAATAGTAAATCGTCTGCATCCGCTCCGTAACTTCTTGCTTTTTTATTCGTCAGTTGATTTAATACAGCCGTCATTAAATTTCCTGTTCCAATGGCAGGATCGAGAAGCGATAGTGAAAAATGCGTTTTTGTAAATTCATCAACTAAATAACCGATAAATACTGATACTGCATCCGGTGTCATTTGATGGTGAGGCTGTACATATTCCTTCATTCCTTTTAACATCGCTAATTGCAACGCTTTACGAATATGTTCATTTTTCCAATCGTGTAAACTGATAGATTGGTACGCTTTTTTCAGCCGTTTTTTTAACAGCTCACTCACTTCTTCTTGCAAGACATCTTCATGAAATATATTTTCCCCTGTTTCAGCGACAGCTTCTAAATAAGAGCATTTCAATTCCTCTTGAAGCCATGTTGCTGTTTCATCAATGACTGTAAATAACTTTTCCAATATCATTCACTCCTTTCTGTCCGACATTTTATTTTAAAAAATATAAACGAAAAAGGCTATCCCTTTTTGAGATAGCCTCAAACAATTATTGTTGAGCCGCTTGTTTTGCCGCTTCAATCGCTGCTTCATAGTTTGGATGGTTTGTCGCTTCCGATACATACTCGACATATGTCACACGATCATTGCGATCAACGACAAATACAGCGCGAGCAAGTAAACGCAACTCTTGAATAAGCACACCGTAGGCTTGACCAAACGATACGTCGCGATGATCAGATAACGTGACAACGTTTTCTAATCCATTTGCAGCGCACCAACGTTTTTGAGCAAATGGCAAATCGACGCTAATCGTTAATACTTTTACTCCTTCAATGCTTCCTGCTTCTTCATTGAAACGACGTGTTTGTGCATCACAAACTCCTGTATCGATCGACGGCACAACACTAATTAAACGAACAAATCCTTTTGTATCATCTAATGTCACCGGCGATAAGTCGTTTGCAAGCACCGTGAAATTAGGAGCTGCATCACCGACTTTCACTTCATTGCCAACTAACGTGACAGGATTTCCTTTAAATGTAACCTTCGCCATAGTAAGCCTCCCCTTTATATAAGATACAGGCTCATCATAACGTAATTAGATGAAAAATTCAATTATTTCGATTGATACTAAATATCAAAGCCTGGCGCTCCGTTATGTTGTTGCTTCGGTTTTTCTTTTTTCTCGAACATTTGCTGAATTTTTTCGATCGCTTGTGGAGCTAAGTCTAAAATTTTCTCGTATAAGTGCGTGCTTTCGTCCACATGCAACAATTTCACACCGGAACTGTTAACAATTAAAAAGGCAATCGGGGTAATCGATACACCGCCACCGCTTCCGCCACCAAACGGATGGGCTTCTTTTTGTTGCTCATGTCCATTATTTAATATAAATTCACTACCGCCTGCTGCAAAACCGAACCCGACTTTTGATACAGTTAAAATGACGCTTCCATCTGGTGTCTCCACAGGATCACCAATAATCGTATTGACATCGATCATTTGCTTTAAGTTTTCCATCGCTGTCGTCATTAATCCTTCAATTGGATGTCCACTCATTTTCATTCCTCCTAACAACTGTCCACATCATTTGTGACTCACATGTCTTTTTTCCAATGTTTAACGACCTTCAGTCCTGCTAATATAGCATAACCGATTCGAAATCGGATCATACATGTAAACGACGTACGTGATACTGCTCCTTGAAAAAAAGGAACGATAGAAATGGAAGGAGTGATACAAACGTTCATATATTTACTTATCATTGCCACCACATAATATTTTACCGACCATCCGACCCCGACAACCACGGCGGTTTTTGCCGCGTCACCGACACCTATTTGTGTGTGCCATTGAAACTGTAAAACCGACACATGTTGCAAAAACTTTTTCATGATTGTATGTAAATGAACGATTTGGTTTAGCCATTGCTTCAATTGCGCTAGAAGTTCGCGAGCGTCGGTGACAGTAAACGTTGTTTTTTCGTCTTTTCCTGTCGTTGTTTTTTGCTCTGTCACTACTCCAGCTTCCTTTTTCGATATTTCAATGAGCGGAACAACAAATCGGTAATGAAATATGCGAAGGATACGAACATCAATGGTGAATTGATCATTATCCTGTGCATGTTGAAATCGAATCGTCATGTATACATGTAAAAAAGGAATGGACGTTAAGAAGGCAACAAAGATGATGGCAATAATAAAAATCATCGGTTTTTCACTTCCTTCCCGATGACATTTTCGACAAAAACGAGCAAAATTAAACGAATAAATTCGCAATGAATGGAAAATAAATGATAAAATAAACGTGAGGACATTTTAACGGAGGGAAAACAATGACTGAACGCCGTAATCGCATGTACTTTTTTCATAAACATGATGAAGAAACGACAAAGCAAGTCCAACCGCTTATTGAACTCGCCAAACAGTATGGATTTCAAGTCATGGACGATGCGAAGCATGCAAACATTATTGTAAGCGTAGGTGGCGATGGGACATTTTTACAAGCCGTCAGAAAAACAGGCTTCCGTGATGACTGCTTATATGCCGGTATTTCGACGTCAGGTTCATTAAGTATGTATTGTGATTTTCATATTCACGATACAGAAAAAATGATTGAAGCAATGACAACAGAACAAATTGAGGTGCGTAAATATCCAACGATTTATGTCACAGTCAACGACTCGACATCATTTTATTGTTTGAATGAATGTTCGATTCGTTCAAGCATTATTAAAACGTTTGTGATGGACGTATTTATTGACAACTTGCATTTCGAAACATTCCGTGGGGATGGAATGATCATTGCTACACCGACGGGAAGTACCGCCTACAATAAATCGGTTAATGGGGCAGTCGTCGATCCGATGCTCCCTTGCTTTCAGGTAAGCGAATTAGCGTCGTTGAACAATAACCGTTATCGCACTCTCGGTTCATCATTTATTTTAAGCGGAAATCGCAAATTAACATTAAAAGTTGTACAAGATGGCAACGATTATCCGATTATCGGGATGGATAATGAAGCGTTAAGTATTCAACATATCGAAAAAATTGAGATTGCATTAAGCAGAAAAGTCATTAAAACAGTCAAATTAAAAGATAATTCATTTTGGGAAAAAGTAAAACGAACATTTTTGTAAAAAGAGGCATTTCGCCTCTTTTTACCAGTTTCTTTGATCAACGAGGCAGCGTTCCTCTTCGTTTATACGATGTACAGAAACGAATGTTGGAGTCACACGAATGACGTTGTTAATTTTTTGCTTCGCTTCTTCCCTAGTTCTTTTTCGGTGTAAATCGTTAATTGATCACGGTCGTTTTCGCTTGTCACAATGGCTTGGAATGTCGGACATCCCACTTCCGTCATCACTTGCTTTAACTGTTGTTCATGAACAAACATTCCTTTCACTTTTACGCTTGTACCAACTCGACCGATTACACCTACTATAGATGATGTATAAAATTTTGTGTAAAGCATTTTGCTAGAACAAAAGAAAAAAGGTAGGGTATTCTCTGATTGGACCAAAAATCTTAGAGAAAGGAGTACCCTACCTATGTCTAAAAGAAGTATACCGAATGTCGACTGGGCAAATCAACTGGAAAATGCCATTCGTCAGTTTGTAAAAGAAAAATTAGAACTGATTATGCGGGAAGAAATCAAACATTTCCTTGAAATCGAACAGGCCGGAACATCGAATATGAGAAACGGCTACTATCAACGAAATCTAGATACGCAATATGGTCGGATTGAAGGTCTTTTGGTGCCAAGAGACCGAAACGGGGAATTTCAAACGCAGCTGTTTGCCCCTTACCAACGACACACGGGCTGGCTGGAGGAAGCCATCATCAAAATGTATCAAAGTGGCATGAGTACGAGGGAAATTGGCAAGTTTATCGAACGAATTTTAGGCAATGCCTATTCTCCTACGACGATCAGCCGTATTACCGATGTAGTGAAGGAAGACGTCGAGAAATGGCGCACTCGTCCACTGCACAAGCGTTATTCCATCTTATATTTGGATGGTTTATACGTAAAATTTCGTCGCGAAACCGTGGAGAAAGAAGTCATTTATGTGGTGTTAGGAGTGAACGAAGAAGGATAACGCGAAATTCTGGATTTCTTTGTGGGAGGACAAGAAAGCGCCTATGTATGGCAGGAAATTCTTCAACACCTCCACCAAAGAGGCGTCAAGGAAGTGCTTCTGGGCGTATTCGATGGCCTTCCGGGGCTGGAGGAAGCCTTTAAGGCGGTGTATCCGAAAGCCGATGTACAGTGCTGTGTCGTACACAAAGTCCGCAACACCCTCAGCCGTGTTCGGAAAAAAGACCAATTCGAAATGGCGGAGGATTTCAAGCTGATTTATCGCGCGCCGAATAAGGAGATGGCGTTACAAATGTTTCAACAGTTTGAGTCGAAATGGTCCAGCAAATATCCAAGAGAAGTGCAATCTTGGGCCAATGAGTTGGATGTCCTCCTTACATTTATGGATGATCCAAGCAGTATTCGAAATGTAATTTACACGACGAATGCCATCGAACGAACGATCAAGGAAATTCGGAAACGTCTCAAGCTGATGAACAGTTTGAGCAGTTTAGAAGCCGCGGAAAAAGTCGTGTATTTAACCATTCAAGATTTTAATGAGAAATGGGCAGGGCGAAAGTTAAGAGGATTTGCCGAAGCGCATGAAGTCCTCCAGCGAATGTTTGAAGAACGTTATCATTAACCAAATACTACAAATAAACAAAATAAGGGGATTCTCCCTTTCCCCACAGGAGACTGAATAT
>NZ_JBCNEQ010000018.1:0-36058 GCF_050480245.1 Bhargavaea massiliensis
GCATTCCTCTCCCACTTACTCTCTTTGGTCGTTGAAGTGGAGTCTCCTGCGCGAAATAGGATGAAAGCTGTATTGTATATTTGTCACGGGAGCCGATCGAAAGAAGGACAAAAAGAGGCGATCGCTTTTGTTGAACGCCTCTCTTCTTCGATCTCCATCCCTATTCAACATATATGTTTTTTAGAATTATGCGAACCGGATATTGTCACAGGAGTGGAACGTTGTGTTCGTGACGGAGCAACAACGATTTTAGCCATTCCGCTTTTACTATTGGCAGCGAATCACGCCAAACACGACATCCCGTATGAATTAGAAAAAGCAAAAAAAATGTTTCCTCATGTGACGATCACATACGGAAAACCGTTCGGTGTACAACATGACATTATTTCTGCTCTCTCCGCGATGATCGAACACGCCGATGCTATTATGCTCGTCGGTCGCGGAAGTAGCGATACGGAAGCACAAGTGGATTTTCAGCAGATCGCTTATTTATTGCAAAACGAAACAAACATACCCGTATATCCATGTTATTTAGCAGCTGCTTCTCCTTCTTTTTCTGACGTTGTCACTTCGCTTTCCAAAACAGCAAATCATAAACGAGTGGCCGTTGTTCCATACATCCTATTTTTCGGTCAGCTGCTTGACTATATTCATAAGACGCTGCAAGCACAACAAGCGAGCGATGTATCGTTTACATTATATCCCCCTGTGCGAACGTATGACGTATTAGACCATCTCGTTAAACAACAAGTGAAGGAATGGGGATGAACATATGTTTCCTCTTTTCGTACGAATGACAGGAAAAAAAGTTGTCATTGCTGGCGGAGGGCAAATTGCTTATCGCCGCTTGCTTCCCCTGCTTCATGAAGGAGCCCACATTACCGTCATTAGCCCAGAAGTGATCGATGAGATTGTTCATTTAGCTGAGCAGAAACAAATTACGTGGCACGCGCGCCCCATTGAACCAGCCGATTATATCGATGCTTTTTTGATTATCGCGGCAACGAACGATTCAAGCGTCAATGAACAAATTGCTGCACATGCGTCACCTAATCAACTTGTTAACGTCGTAAGCAACCATCTGCTTGGGAATGTTCATGTTCCCGCTTTCTTTTCACGTGGAAAATTACAAATCGCCATTACGACAGGTGGTGCAAGCCCGACTCTTGCCAAGCAAATCAAAAAACAACTTGAACAAATATTTGATGAATCGATTGCTGAATATATCGATGAGCTATATGAGCAACGACAAAAGCGAAAAGAGCCTTGATCATTTCGATCAAAGCTCTTTTTGTTTAAGACTCTAATACTAGCACCTCTAATGAAGGAGTGCGGGATACGTAACCGACGGCAACGACCGTATAAGACTTATTTGGTTGGAAGCGCACATTGGGAATCGATAAAACGACTTGATTCGTCCCTGCCACACGTACATCGACATGCAATTTTTCATTGACTGGTGCGTCAATATAATCCGTCACCTTTCCAAATGAAACATTGCGAAATAGCACATCACCATTGCGTAAAGCAATATCCACCGCTGGAGCATCTGGTGAAAAGTGAGCAAAGCGCACTTTCGCTTTCCCGTACGGTGCATACGGATGGTCAAGAATAGGAAGAAGTTGCAAGCGATGCACATCGCCAATGACTGCTAGTGTATACGTCATTTTCGGCAAGACATTAATCGTTTGACTAAGAATAGGGGACGATGTATGTCCTGCTGGATACACATCGATACGATGCTCTCCTTTTGGAATCTTCATATATTGGCTTAGTTGTTTATATTTCATATTGCGCAATATTTTTTGTCCATTCATATACACGTCAATCGCAGGAGTATCAGGTGAAGCATGGAATAGACGAACACGCCCATCATCATCATCTCGCTCTTCTTCGCGCCACTTGACTATTTTTTCTACATACTCCATATGTTTTCGCATATACTTTTCATGCCGATCCCAATCTTTATATTGATAATAACGCGCCAACAAATCATACATAACCGCCTTTTGAATATAGCGATCCATCTCGTTCACAGCTGTTCCTCCCTCGTAAATCTTTTTACGTATTCAACGTATGCGATGCGAGGTAGGCTGTTGTATGATTTTTATAGAAAATTTTTAGCGAGGGAGATAAACATATGATCGTTCGTTATTCCATTGTTGCGCACGGTCGCGTACAAGGTGTAGGGTTCCGCTACTTCGCCCAATATGAAGCAAGAAGACGGGGGCTGACTGGTTGGGTAAAAAATTGTGATGTCGACCATTTAATCGAAATAGAAGTGCAAGGAGAAGTTGAACGTGTGGAGGCTTTTGTCGATGAAATAAAAAAAGGACCGCCATTTGCGCGTGTGGAACGAATAGAGCAATACGCCATTCCTACAGTTCCCCACGAAACTACTTTTCGCATTATATATTGAAAAAAGCTGACCAAAGTCAGCTTTTTTCATGACAACTTGTACTACATGATCCTTTGACTGAACAAGCAGCACATGTTCCACGTTTACTTTTTTGAATAAAGCGAAAAATGGTCCAACCTGCATATCCGAAAATAGTTGTGCCAATGACAACATTTACGATCATGTATATCCCTTCCTTTAGAAGCCAAGCAAGCTTCCGAATTGGTAAATAGCGAGTGAAACGATATATGCTAACGCTAGCGCATAACTCATGGAGAACATCGTCCATTTTCGTGAACCTGTTTCTTTATAAATCGTTGCCACAGTCGCTAAACATGGAACATATAGTAAAACGAACACCATAAAACTAAACGCTGATAGCGGAGTAAAGTGCGATGCCATCAACCCTTGAAGCGACGCTACATCCGGTACGTGATAAATAATGTTCATCGTTGATACTACTACTTCTTTTGCTAAAAATCCCGTTAGTAGCGCAGCGCCTGCTTGCCATGTGCCAAAGCCAAGGGGCGCAAGTAACGGAGCAAGCACGCCACCAATCATTGCTAAAAAACTATCGTCCATATTTACATTGACGCCGTTCGGACCAACATAAGATAATAACCAGATGGCAACGGAACCGCCAAAAATAAACGTTCCTGCTTTTTTGACAAATCCTTTTCCTTTATCCCACGTGCTTCGCCATAGTGCTTGCCATTGCGGCATACGATATGGCGGTAATTCGACAACAAACACTGAAGCCCCTTGTTTTAAAATCGTCAATGAAAATAGTTTTGCGAGTATAAGTGCTAATACAACACCAAGAACATATAAAGAAAAAACGATAAGTGCTTGATTTGCTGCAAAAAATGCCCCAACAAACAAGGCATATACCGGCAAACGCGCGGAACAAGACATAAGCGGTGTTAACAACATCGTCACGAGCCGCTCCCGCGGTTGTTCGATCGTCCGAGCTGCCATTACGCCAGGAACGTTACAGCCAAATCCGATAATAAGCGGGATAAATGCTTTTCCGTTCAATCCCACTGCTTCCATTAATCGATCCATGACAAGCGCTACGCGCGCCATATACCCTGAATCTTCTAAGAAAGAAATGAAGAAAAATAAAATGAAAATTTGCGGAACAAACACAAGCACGCCGCCTACTCCAGCGATCACGCCATCAACGACGAGCGCGCGAATAAATTCAGAAGCGCCGATCGCTTCTAACATCGCTGTCACCGAATGGGTTAACGGACCCGCAAAAAATGCATCAAGCAAATCGGAAAGCGGCACGCCAAGCCAATCGAATGTCAGTTGAAATAAAATATACATCGTAAATAGAAAAATCGGAATGCCGACATATTTATTTGTTACAACTGCATCAATGCGGTCCGTCAGCGTCACTCGTCCGATTTCTTTGCGTTGTACAGACGTTTCGATCACTTCTTTAACAAACGAACGACGACGTTCATAAATCAACCGTGCAGGCGACATCTGTTCCGCATGTTGAACTTCTTTTTCTGCTTGTTCATATAATGAACGCCATGTTGCTTCCGGCAATTTTTCTGCTACATATTCACGAACGTAGCTATTTCCTTCATAAAACTGAATCGCTAACCACCGAACAGGAAACTGCTCCTCTGTGCCCCATGCCGCGACAAATCGTTCAATCGCTCGTTCCATTGCCTCACCGTAAAAAAGTGTGAAAGGCTCCGTTTGCTCTAGCACTTTTTCAAGCAGCGTGTGTTCTATTTGATCGCATCCTTTTCCTGTTCGAGCAATGACAGGAACAACAGGGACGCGCAATGCTTCTGCTAATTTGGCTTGATCGATGAATATGCCACGTCTTTCTGCGACATCCACCATATTTAAAGCGACTGTCAGCGGTTTACCGAATTCTAATAGCTGCACAGTTAACAATAAATTTCGCTCTAATTGCGACGCATCGACGATATTTAAAATTTCATCGAACGATTCAGTCAATAAAAATTGCGTCACGACACGCTCGTCGCGAGAAAGCGGATGAAGCGAATATACACCTGGCAAATCAATTACTTTCGCCCATTTATCACGCAAAACACCTACTTTTTTTTCAACCGTGACGCCGCTCCAGTTTCCGACATACTCATACGTCCCTGTTAATTGATTAAACAACGATGTTTTTCCTGTATTTGGGTTACCAACAAGTGCAATATGCATCATAGCGGCTTCACCTGAATGTTCATCGCCTCATTGCGACGAATACCGACGCATTGTCCGCAATTTTCAATCATAAACGGACCGCCAAGCGGCATTGTACATTTTAAGCAAATTTCTGCGCCTTCTGTAAATCCCATATCTAACAATCTTCTTTTTACTAAGCTGTTGACTTGTGACAAATCAACAATTTTTGCACGTTCCCCGACTCGTAATTGCGTCATCGCAATCATACGTAATCCCCCGATTAATAATGATAACCTTTTTCATCACCTATTATAGTACGAATTATAAAGAAACATCTATCCATTTTTATCATGTTCACAAAATGTTACGATGCGGAGGACACAGGCATATGTTTGAAACATGCACGTATAATTGCTTCATTTGCTTTTTCGTTTTTAGCACAAAATGAAACGTCTTCACCGCATATATCAACACCAAGCACATGTTTGGACTGAAAAAGATGTCCAATATAGGTTACAAGCGTGTGTAATGCCATCGTTCCTTGATCCCAGTTCGTCTGCGCGTCTTGTTTGCGAAGCACATCTTTATCAATGCTAATGTATACATGTTTTGTCGGGATGGCGCGCATAATCGCGGTTGGTGCATATATCAAATCGCTTTTTGGAAAAATCGTCACATGTGAAGATGATTGTGAAGCTGCTGAACCGATGATGACAACGTGTTTTAATGTTGGAACGTGTTTTTGGGCATATGATACCCATGAGCCACATGAAAGAAGCGGAAACAATGTTTGTTCATTCATATCTGTATGATGATCGAACAATACGAGCGTAAACGGCTCATGAAACTGCTTAAGCAATACGTACGAAACATAATGATAATTGCCGCTACCGATAAACGTAATCCCTCTCGTGTAGCGACGAGTAAGACGGCTTTCAATTTCTCGAATGGCTTGATCATCACAATATAAATTCGTTCCTTTAATGTCATACATATCGATCCACTCATGAGGAAAACGAAGAAGATTTCGTTGCCACGTATACGTATGATCGAAGTTTAAAAACGTTACACTTGGATGCATACATCTCCCCACCCTTGTGCAAGTTTTTCTCTTCAATAAAATTATACAAGCGTCTTTAGTGAACATACAATCATATTATAACGTGAAAACTTCCACATATTTGCCACAAATAAATACATATACCCCTTTATCTATAATTTTTATTGTGATACAATTCATAATGTAAGGAGGCTGATCAATATGAGCAAAAAAATCGTAATTGTCGGTGGTGTAGCTGGTGGCGCAACAACAGCTGCTCGCTTACGTCGTTTAGATGAACAGGCAGAAATCGTTATGTTTGAACGTGGAGAATATATTTCATTCGCAAACTGTGGTCTTCCGTATTACATTGGTGGAACCGTTGCAGAACGCGATGCGCTACTTGTTCAAACAGTTAAAGGCATGTCAGAAAAATTTAATCTCGACATTCGCATTCAAAGCGAAGTCATTGCGATTAACCGTGAACGCAAAACCGTAGCGGTAAAACATTTACCAACAGGTGAAACGTACGAAGAAAGTTACGACTATCTCGTCTTATCGCCAGGCGCAAGCCCAATTAAGCCAAACATTCCAGGTATTGCAGAAGCAAACGCCTTATTTACATTACGAAACATTCCAGATACAGATCGGATCAAAGCATATGTCGATGAAAAGAAACCAAAAAAAGCAGTCGTGATTGGCGGAGGGTTTATCGGTGTAGAAATGGCCGAAAACTTATGGGAACGCGGCATAGACGTGACACTTGTTGAAGTGGCGAAACAAATTATGGCCCCTGTCGACTACGAAATGGCTGCGATTCTTCATCAGCATATAAAAGATAAAGGTGTGCGGCTCATTTTAGAAGATGGTGTCGCTGCATTTGAACAACAAGGAAAAATCGTTCTCTTACAAAGCGGAACAACACTCGATACAGACATGATCGTATTAGCCATTGGTGTGAAGCCAGAAAACGAATTAGCAAAACAAGCTGGGCTAGCTATTGGCGAACGTGGCGGCATTCAAGTGAATGAATATTTACAAACATCCGATCCTTCGATTTATGCAATTGGTGATGCGATCGAAGTCATTGACTATGTGAACGGAAGAGCGACTCACATTCCGCTCGCATGGCCCGCAAACCGTCAAGGTCGAATTGTTGCGGACCATATCAACGGTCGAAACGTACGCTATAAAGGAACACTTGGCACAGCAATCGCCAAAGTATTCGATATGACGGTTGCAGCGACAGGAAACAACGAAAAAACGTTACAGCGTCTTGGCATACAATACGAAGCGTTGCACATCCATCCAAATTCACATGCAAGCTACTATCCAGGAGCGTTTCCGATTGCATTAAAATTGTTATTTGATCGAAAAACAGGGCGCATTTTCGGTGCTCAAGCAGTTGGTTACGACGGTGTCGATAAACGAATTGACGTTATTGCAACAGCGATTAAAGGCGGAATGACGGTATTTGATTTACCAGATTTAGAATTAGCTTATGCACCGCCATATTCATCCGCTAAAGACCCGGTCAATATGGCTGGTTATGTCGCAACAAATATGATTGAAGACATGGTTGAAACGATTCAGTGGCATCAAGTGAATGAATTAATCAAAAACGGTGCACGTCTCGTTGACGTTCGTGAAGAAATAGAACGCGACATGGGCTTTATCCCAAACTCGATCAACATTCCGCTCGGACAATTGCGCAAACGACTTCATGAGCTTCCTAAAGATGAAACGATCTACGTTTATTGTCAAGTTGGATTACGCGGTTACTTAGCCGCACGCATATTGTCTCAACATGGCTTCCGTGTGAAAAACTTAGACGGTGGGTATAAAACATACGCAGCCGTTTATGGTGAACAACACGAACAGCAAAAGGAAGAAGAAAAACCATTGGAGAGTGGCGACGTCATGCATGTTCAAGCAACAACCACATTAGATGCATGTGGACTCCAATGCCCTGGGCCGATTATGAAAGTATATCAAGCGATGGAACAGCTAAAAGACGGCGATGTGCTAGAAGTGAAAGCGACGGATCCAGGCTTTGCGCGCGACATTCAATCATGGTGCAAAAAAACAGGCAATACGCTGTTAAAAACAACTTTTGAAAATAAAACGTTTATCGCCCATATTCAAAAAGGAACGCAAACACCGACTGTAAAGGAACCGAAAAAAGACGGTGCAACGATCGTTGTTTTTAGCGGTGATTTAGATAAAGCGATTGCGTCGTTTATTATCGCATCCGGCGCTGCCGCAATGGGCAAAAAAGTAACGATGTTCTTTACGTTCTGGGGACTAAATATTTTGCGGAGAAAAGATGCCCCTCCAGTGCAAAAAGATATGCTTGAAAAAATGTTCGGTATGATGATGCCAAAAGGTGTTCATGACCTCCCGTTATCAAAAATGAACATGGCAGGCATGGGACCAAAAATGATTCAATACGTGATGGAAAAGAAACACGTAGACGATATTGAAACGTTAATGAAAAACGCCATGGCTGCAGGTGTAAAACTCGTCGCATGCTCGATGTCAATGGACATTATAGGCATGAAGAAGGAAGAATTAATTGACGGAATCGAAATTGGTGGCGTCGCAACATATTTAGGCGATGCTGAAGAAGCAGGATTAAACTTGTTTATTTAAAAAAATCGGGCTATCTCGTTACAGAGATAGCCCTTTCAAGTATATTCACAGGGGGATCGGGGGAATACACTTAGCATTATCCATTATGACCGTTATTTTTGATTTTATACGTGCATGTATGAAATTTTTTATGCTATTTTTCGCTTATCGGTCTTTTTATTTTTCACATAGCCCGCTAGTAAAATCAATGCGGTGACAACAATAAGAAATACGAGCGATTGCGAACCATGTGGAACAGCGATCCATTTTTGTAACTGTTCATCCTTTAATAACATTTCCCCTGCTGTCCATGCTAAAATACCTGAGCCAACGTACGGAATCCACTTATATTTTTCCATCGCCAACACAATGGCCTTTGATCCGAAAATCATAATCGGAATGCTGATCGCGACACCAAAAGCAATCATGCCAATATGCCCACCAGATGCACCAGCAATCGCAACGACGTTATCTAAACTCATGATAGCATCGGCAACGATAATGGTCCAAATGGCTTTCCATAACCGATCTGCCGCTTGTACATTTGCTTCCTCTTCCCCGTTAATTAACACTTTATATGCAATCCAAAGCAACAATAATCCCCCGACAAGATGGACGAACGGAATTTGTAATAACAATACAATGACTGCGGCAAATAATACGCGTAAAATAACCGCTCCAGCTGTACCAAATAAAATGGCTCGATTGCGTTGTTTTTCTGGCAACCGATGTGTAGCCATCGCAATAACAATTGCATTATCTCCAGATAAAATAATGTCGATGGCAATAATTTTTAGCAAGGCAAGAAGCGCTTCTGATGAAATCATCCAATCACCCATTACAGTTCCCCTTTTTCAATGTACTTCTCCCCTATCTTATCGCGAAGCTCGTCTACATTCAACTTTTGTATTCCGACATATATGTTAAATTCTCTCTCTATTTTTACAAAAACCGATCGTTGTAATGTATTTGTAACATAATTTAATGGCTATGTAACAATTTTTCGACATCTTTTTTGCTATAATGTACTCGTCGATGGAACAAGTCTTTGGAGGTTTAAGCAATGAAAAGATTTCTAGCTGCTACCGCTCTCTTTATGTTGCTATGTTTCATGTATCTTGTAACCCCTTTCAAAACAGAAGCTGCGTTTTCAGCCAAGACGCTTATCGCTGAAGCGCATAAAGTTATTGGTACACCGTATCGCGCAGGAGGAACAACACCAAAAGGATTCGATTGCTCTGGTTTTGTTAGTTATGCATACAAAAAAGTAGGCGTTTCACTTCCTCGTTCTTCAGAAGCGATGTATAAGAAAGGAAAGCCTGTTTCCCCCAAACAATTAGCACCAGGGGATTTGCTGTTTTTCAAAACATCGAAACATAAGGGGATCTCTCACGTTGCAATCTATATTGGCAACGGTCGCATGATTCATGCGACATCATCGAAAGGGGTTAAAGTAGACTCTATTTATCAATCTTATTGGAAACAACGTTTTGTTGGAGCAAAACGACTATAATGCGAAAGCAAGCACTTCATGCCGAACGTCTTTTCGACGCGGAGTGCTTGCTCTCGACAGTAAAGCAGGGAATGTCCCCTGCTTTTTTTTTCATGATTTTTTCATTTTCCCCCGCATTTTTCCGATATATAATGTATGTAATATGGGGATGATGGAGGTGCTTTTTGTTTATATCATTTGTTGTTGAATGGCCGCGGCACGATGGGCTGTTTCTGTTACATACGCTGCCATTTGTTCATTCGCATCTTTTAAATGTTCAACTGTTGCGCTTACTTCTTCAAGCGATGCGCTCGACTGCTGAATGAAAACAGAAAAATCGCTGATGGAACGGTCCATTTTTTCTCCTTGTTTCTCTAACTTTTCGCTAATGATAAAAAAGTGTGATAGCTGCTCTTGTAAGTAAGTTAGCGATTGATATAGCTTTTCGAAGTAAGCGTTGACTTCACTTGTCAACGTCTCATTTTTTGTCAGTTGTTCGCTCGTTTCATCCATCCGCTCCAGCAACTCATTATTGCTTTCATTCACTTCTGACAAATTGTGAACGATTTGTTGTGTCGTCTCCTCCGTCAACACAGCTAGCTTGCGAATTTCTTCAGCGACAACCGCAAATCCTTTTCCATATTCCCCTGCGCGTGCTGCCTCGATTGTCGCATTTAATGCCAATAAGTTCGTCTGATTTGTAATTTGATTAATTTTTTTTGTTAACTCATTTGTACTCGCAATTTTGCTCGTTAACGCATTTAATGTTGCCCTTGTGGCATGAATGACTTCGTGAAACTTTTCTGTATGCATCAATAACAAATGCATTTTTTGTATGCCCGCTTGCGCCATTTCGCTCGATTGTGACGAATGCTCTTTCAGTTGTCTAGAAGTCTCGTAAATGCGCTCACCCATCGCTTTCGCTTCCGCTACTTCATTGTGTATATCGATGACTTGCTCGCTCTGCGCCTGACCCGCTACCGCAGCTTGACGAATCGGTTCTTTCATTTCTTCTTGCGCTTGCACATTTTGAAGTACTTTTTGGTGAATATGTTCGACGTTTTCAATAATATGCTTTACTTGTTGTTCGAGCTCATGTCTTCTTGCTGTTTGTTTTTCTTTTTCAGCATGCGCTTGCCCAACGTGTTCAACAAGTTGATGAAACTGCTTACGGCTTAGATATAGCAGCACAGAAAGCGCGATACCGATCACCACATAAACAATAAACACCGTATGCCCTGTTTTTTGAAACACTTGTTGAAAAGGGGAAGGAACGAGTGCACTAATAACTAAAATGATTCCCCCAAGTAAAATGCCTGTAATAAACAGTATACGATTTAGATGTAAAACTGAAAACACAACTAAACAAAAAGCAAGGGCAATTGTTCCTAAGCCCCCTCCAGTCGTAAACAGACTGACTAAAGTGGCCAAAAATATTATAAAAATAATAAAGTATGGGTAAATCAGCTCGTACTTTTTCATTTTTCTTAAAGCTACATAAACGCATACATTCAGACCCAAACTTCCTCCATAGATGGCGGCCTTCTCTACTCTCTCCCCAATCAAAATAAGCCCGACTACACCTGTTACTGCACTAAGCGTGTAAATAAGAAACAAGAAAAAATTTTTCTTCCTCAGTTCTTCCATTTTAAGCTGCTCAATAAAATCCACTTGAGTCTCCCCCTTTTCCTTTTTTCTATAACTATATCAAAAAAATAGGAAAGTAGTAAATGATATTCTGAAAATTAGGAATATATTCATGTGAAAAAACACCGCGCGAACGGCGCGGCGGTGTCATTCATAAGGACGTTGTTGATAAAAATAATTCGGTTTGACTATTGTATTCTCATAATATTGATGGAAGATGTGCGTTGTTGCAGGCGAAAGCGGTGGAATGAGCCACGTCCAACTGCCTGTTACTTTCCTTCCTGCTTCTTGCTCTTGCTGTTCAAAACGTTTAAACTGCTGAGCCGCTGTATGATGATCGACAATACTTACCCCTGCTTTTTTATATGAGTATAAAACAGCGATATTTAATTCAACAAGCGCCTGATCTTTCCATAATGTACTATTTCTTGACGTATCAAGTCCCATGCATGAAGCAATTTTCGGAAGCATGTTATAGCGGTAATCATCAGCAAAATTGCGCGCACCAATTTCCGTCCCCATGTACCACCCATTAAACGGAGCTGCCGTATAGCGTATGCCTCCGATTTCTAAACACATATCTGAAATAATTGGAACAGCATACCATTTTAACTGTAAATCGCGAAACCATGAAAACGTCGGGTGTTCAATCGGCACTTCAAGCACAATATCTTTTGGAATCGGAAACAACTTCGGCTTGCGCCCATCGACTTGAATAACGAGAGGTAAAATGTCAAAATGCGTTCGTTCCCCTTTCCAACCTAACTGCTCACATGCTTTCGTAAACGATATGGACGATGAATCCCCGATCGTTCCATGCTCTGTTTCGTAACCAGCATAGCGAATTAACTGATGATTCCAAATGCGCACTCGCTCAGGACGAAAAATAGTAATGGTCGGACGGATTTTCCCACCGTTTGTCGCAAATTCGATGTGATGAAACAGCCGCTCAACAACATCCTCTTCCCGCTCAATCGTACGCGCATCAAACACGTGAAGCGTTTGCCAAAATAGACGCCCGATACAACGATTGCTGTTGCGCCATGCCATACGCGCTCCGTGCTCAAGCTCTTCATACGTATGTTCATACGTCCCTGTTTGTTCAATTTCTCGCTTCACTTGTTGCAACCGCTCATATATTTCATCATCGTTTTTTCCTAGTTCTGTATAACATAACGTAATAAATTGTTCCGCCTCTTTCCATAACATATGCCATCACTCCATGTTCGTATCTTCTTATACAATACATCATGTATGAAGAAAATGAAAAGAAGGAGCATGTCGTTTCCTGTTCCACTCTCCATCCTTATCATTTATAATAATACTGGGGAACGGTCTTCATCTGTACTGCCACATCAAATAAAGCCTCTCTTCGACACACGACATGCCACACAGCTGTTTCCCTTTCTACTTTTCCAAACGAAAGGAGGGTAAGCATGGAGCATATGCTACAACGCATTTTGGACAAGCTCGAAAAGATGGGAACAGAACTTGAAGAAGTCAAAGCTAACGTGGCAACAAAACAAGAGCTTGAAGAAATCAAAGCTAACATGGCAACAAAACAAGAGCTTGAAGAAATCAAAGCTAACATGGTAACAAAGCAAGAGCTTGAAGAAATCAAAGCTAACATGGCGACAAGGCAAGAGCTTGAAGAAATCAAAGCTAACATGGCGACAAGGCAAGACTTAGCGCTTGTCCAGCAAGCGGTGCTTGAAACAAATGAGATCGTCAAAAAACTAGAAAGCAAAATCGACAACCATGAGCAACTGTTAACTCTTCTTTCACACCGCTCTCTTGAGCATGAGGCTTCCATTTCTAGCATTCGTTTCATTTTAACGAAATAAACGAGGGGCTCCCCTCGTTTATTCTATATGGTGTAACATATATTCATCTCCTTGTCGAACGATAACGACATAAAATGTACCAATGGATTCGTTTGTACGTGCGTTGATTACTGTCACTTTCACTCGGTCGGTTTCACCTCGATATACGTTTGAAAGTTCGTCGACTTTTGATCGACAACGTCAAATTCAATGTAACCTGTGTAACCTGTTAAATGAGCTGCATCAGCGTAATACGTACGCACAATGCGATACTTCCCATTTTCTAACTTGCCGCAGCAATGGCAACATACGCAGGACTAAATGACTTTCGCTTCGGTTGTTTTTCCCTTTTTTCAATCTGAGCGATCACTTTATTCTTCAATTGCTCCGTCACGACAATGTGTTCCATCTCTTTTTTATATCGCTCACGCAAAATCATACTCCCCTTTCAGCTTGTTTTTTAACATCTCCCGCGCACGAGCAAGCAACGAACTGTACTTTCACGCTTTTTCAACAAATGGGCGATTTCTTTTGTTTGATATCCTTCATAATAAAATAAATGAATGACTTCTCTATATTTCATCGGAAGCGATGTCACAGCTTCAATGACATCGAAGTTACCTCTACCATCGACAAGGGAAGAATGCGACCATTCTTCATAGGTATCCATTTTTCGATACGCAAACGACTTTAACTTATTTTTACGTACGTTCACGGTAACGCGAATCAACCACGCCTTCACATGCTCCTCACTTTGCAACCGGTCCATATGTTCATATAGCTTAATAAACACCTCTTGAAACACATCTTCTGGATCATGTAGATTTCTCATATACGTATACGCTAGACGTAATACTACATTCCCATACTCATCCATGGCACGTTTGATTTGTTCTTTTGTGCACAAAGAAACGACCTCCTTTCACTCCATATACAACTGAACAGGTGAAAATGTTGCGACCGATCAAATTTTTTTATCCTAAGCATACAAAAAGACAGCGAGTGATGCACCCGCTGTCTTTTTATGTTTGCTTCGTACAAAACCACCAATCAAAACAATCGATTTCCCCTTGTTTTGCTTTATTTAATCGTTCTTCTGCTTCTTGAATAGTGCGCGGCGGCGGCATAATGAGCCGATCTCCTACTAACTCGTTATGTGGCCAATTCGCTGGTGTTGCTGCTTTATATGCATCTGTTGTTTGCAACGCTTTCACTGCTCTCACAATTTCGTATATGTTTCTTCCGACCGATTCAGGGTACGTTAACATGAGACGAATCGTCCCCTCGTGGTCAACAACATATACACTGCGCACCGTTCTTGTCCCTTTCGTTGGATGAATCATCCCGAGCTGTTTCGCCACATATCCAAGTTCATCCGCAATAATTGGGAATGAAATGTTAACACGAAGTTTTTCACGAATCCACTCGATCCATTTCATGTGGGAAAACACTTGTTCAACCGACAGACCGATTAACTCTGTATTCATCTCGTTAAATTGTGGCTTCATTTTCTCAAACGCCACGAACTCTGTCGTGCAGACCGGGGTAAAATCAGCTGGATGACTAAAGAGGACAAACCAACGCCCAGCATAATCATCTGGCAATGTGATCGTTCCAACAGTCGTCACTACCGTCATCGTTGGAAAGCGGTCTGAAATAAATGGCATGCTCATCCCTCCATACGTTTTACCGTTTCATCTTATGCATCTCCCCATAGGCATGAACATTGTCCTCACTTTGTCATAATTTTGTCACAAACAAAAATACACTTCTTCTTTTCAAAGCATTTCATTTTAATTAAAGTACCCATATATGTATATGAATGAGGAGGGATAGCTCTATGAGTGAAAAAATAAGTCGTCGAACGTTTTTAAAACGTTCAACAGTTGCTGGTGCAACAGCTGGGATGTTGCTTACGACAAAAACACCGGGATACGCACAAACTGACAAATCAGACGAAAACACGTTAATCGGCTCACTTATTGACTTAACAAAATGTGATGGTTGCGCAGCTTATGACACACCATTATGTGTGACAGCTTGTAAACAAAAAAATGAACACCGTTTCCCACAGCCACAAAAACCAATCAAAGATTATTGGCCACAAAAAAGCATGAAGACTGGTCCAACGAAAAAGACCGCACTAATCGCCTCACTCCTTACAACTGGACATACGTTGAAAAAGTGCAAGTAAAATTGTAAATTTCCTCATTTCTCCACCCCATCCGTCGTACAAACAAACTGTTACAAACTATATTCCATATGCCGTTTCGTCACCTTCATTAAACGGCCAACATATAAGAAAACAGGAAAACCGATGGAAGTACATAAAGCTAATAAGCTAAAAATAAGCAAATGGTTGCCATAACCAAGATGTTCAAGCATCAATCCTCCAATCCAAGGACCAACGGCGTTGCCTATGGCCGTAAAACCAATAGAACCGAAATATAATCCTTTCATATGTTGAGGTGCAATTTGGTCAATAAATATGTCGATCATCGAAAACATCATCACTTCTCCGACTGTTAATATAAACATAGACGCAAATAACATCGGAACAGCAGTGAATAAACCAAATCCAAAAAGACCTAATGCTACCGCACCAATCCCGAACATAATCGACGTCAATGCAGAATAACGCTTACCAATTCTTGAAATAGGATACTGTATAACGAGTACAGTAATGGCATTAAAGACGATTAAATAAGAAAAAAGCTGTACACCATCTTTATATCGCGACAAATATTGCGGAATGGTTGAATTAAATTGTGAATACCCTGTTACACCGAGAATCATTCCGATCACAGCGAATAAAAAAACACGATCATTCCCTAATACGTTGACAGCGTTTCGAAGCGTTACATGTTCAGATGCGTCGCCATGCTTTTCAATTGTATATTTTGAAAAAAGTGCTACAAGTAAAATGAAATAAAGAAAATAAACAAAAGAAGTGATAAAAAAAGCGGCTGTCGATGACGAACTACCGATCTTCAAGCCGACTAATGGACCGACTGCTGCCCCTACATTAATCGCAGCGTATCGCAAGTTAAACACAAGCAATTTATTTTCTTGTTTTGTCACTTGCGACAACAACGCTCGCGATGAAGGTTCAAAAAACGAACGACATAAGCCGTTTAACGCATTTAATAGAAAAAACGTCCAAACGCTCTCCGCCGTCGCAAAACCAATAAACACGAACGTCCACATCAAAAGAGAAATTTTCATCACTTTCTCTCGCCCGTATCGATCGGAAACATACCCGCCAAAAAAACCACCAAACAGTCCTACAATCGAACTAATCCCAATAATTGCCCCTGCAAATGAAGCGCTAACTCCTTTTACGCTCGTTAAATAAATGGCTAAAAACGGAATGGTCATAAACATCGCCATTCTTGCAAATAATGTTCCGATAATAATTGTTATACTGATAGGATGTAGTTTTTTTATATTATCCATAATTCCCCTTCTATCTTAAAAATGAACTTTGTTTAAGATTATATTATACTTTAGAACAAATTAACAATATTTTAACAAAATTGTAGATACATATGATAGAAGATGGTATGATTCGTCTAGTTCATGTGGAAGATGCAGAAACGGTTCATCAAATCATGCTTTCTGCCCTTGAAGAATATAGGCATAGCGATTTCGCGCTCTATTTGAAACGGCAGATTGTATAGAAAAAGCGTTACAAATTAGTCAGGAAAAATCGTTGCTCTAATTTGAAAACAATGTTGCCGTTAGTACAATAAGATTGACAGTCCAGTTTTTCCGCCTTTCTACTTGATCTCGTCCGTTTCTTTCGTTTTTTAAACTGCGGACATTTTACTTATCCTTCAAAAAAGTTTTGATAGGCGGTTGTCGCGTTTTTAATCCCTTGTTTTGTGATGTTGTTCGAGTATTGATTAAGCCATGTGTACTCGTTTGTTTCAACTTCGTTAGTCTTTTTCTTATTTCCCCATCATTTAAAAATTTGCCACCTTTTTTAAGTCCCCCGATTGTTGTGCTAAAGTAAGGTTATATACAGCTTCTTTTTTTGCTTATTGTTGGAAAGAAACATGACCTTATATGTTCGAATCATCTTCAATCACCTCTACACACCATCATACCGCAAAAAATTATAAATTTTATATAGAGGTTTAAATAAAAAAGGAACTTCCGGTACAGAGAAATATATATTCCTCTGCATCCGAATGTCCCTTCCATTCATTAAGGAACCATCCATGAAAGTACATTTGACTGTAAGAACGTTAAAATGCCAATTAAAATGATTAAGAAAATACTATGCTTCACAGTAAAGCGGAATAGATCGGATTCTTTGCCAGCTAATCCTACTGCAGCACAGGCAACTGCAATTGATTGTGGAGAAATCATTTTTCCGACAACCCCACCAGATGAGTTCGCTGCTACCGCAAGTACTGGATCCATGCCGAGCGATGTCGCTGTTACTTTTTGCAAGTTTCCAAACAACAAGTTTGATGATGTATCTGAGCCGGTAATAAATACACCAAGCCAACCTAAAAACGGCGAGAAGAAAGCAAAGAGAGGGCCTGTTTTCGCCAATGCCATCCCGAGCGTTGTGCTCATGCCAGAGGCGTTCGTCACATAGGCAAAGCCGACAACCGAAGCAATAGTGACAATCGGAAATTTTAACTCATTAAGTGTTTCACCAAACGTCGCAAACCATTCACGCCAAGAAATACGAACGATAAATTTCGTAACAATCGCTGCAAATAAAATTGCTGTTCCTGCTGCTCCAAGCAACTCTAGTTTATAAACAGCTAAAATCGGTTGGCCGCTCGCGTTCACAATTTTATTGCTTAATCCAGGCACTTCCGGCATAAATGTTAACGAAGAACCTAATGTATTAAGCGCTTTCAATAAAGCGTTCGTTCCTTCGTAATGTCCTGTTAGCGCCGCTTTTACTTGTGGGATTCCCCAGATGGAGATAAACGCTGTTAATACTAAAAATGGAGACCACGCCTTAAATACTTCACCACTTGTATGTTTTGTTGATGTGGCGAATGTAGCACGCGTTTCACTCTCAAAACGATACACGCTTTTTGGTTTCCAAACTTTTAAAAACACAGCTAAGGCAACTAGTGAAACAAGTGCCGACAAAATATCTGGTAATTCTGGCCCTAAAAAGTTTGAGCTTGCATATTGGGTAAGCGCAAATGAGATACCAGATACTAAAATAGCTGGCAATACTTCGACTGCCCTTTTCCATCCAGCCATAATTAATACGAGATAAAACGGAATAAATAACGACAAAAATGGCAACTGGCGACCGACCATCTTCGAGATATCCATCGCTGGAATGCCCGTCGGACCAGCAACAGCAGTAATCGGAATTCCAATGGCTCCAAACGCAACTGGCGCTGTATTAGCAATTAAACAAATACCAGCTGCATATAAGGGATTAAACCCTAATCCGACAAGCAATGCCGCAGAAATCGCGACCGGTGCCCCAAATCCAGCAGCTCCTTCCAAAAATGCCCCAAACGAAAAAGCAATTAACAACGCTTGCAATCGACGATCTTCCGTAATCGACAAGACCGAGTCGCGAATCGTATCAAACTGTCCTGTTTTCACAGTCAGTTTATATAAAAAGACAGATGTAATAATAATCCAACCGATTGGCAATAACCCGTATACTGCTCCTTGCGTTGCCGACATCACTGCCATACTAACCGGCATTTTGTAAGCGATTACAGCAATGACCAAAGCAACGGCTAGCGTCGTCACTCCCGCTATATGTCCTTTCATTCGCTTCACTGCCAACGCCCAAAAGAAATATAAAATCGGAATGAGCGCAACAACCGCTGACAGTGCCAATTGATCAGCAACCGGCGTAAAATCTTGCTTCCACATAAAAACCTCCCCTTTCTGTTTGCACCGATTTCCCCTATGATAAGACTGATTGCTTGGTCGTCTGATGACCATATGACTGCTGTTGATTCAAATTATAGAAGCAACGCCTAAAAAAAACAAGACAAAAAAGAAATTTTTTCGAAATTTCTTTTAGCGAACAGTGCCAGGCACTATTCGCATGCATACCGTAGCCAAACAAGCTGGTCCGCAGTCTTTTATGTCATGTTGTTTGATGCAGTAGTATTTGTTGAAAAAGAAAAGCATAGTGACTACACCTCGAAATTTGAGCAACACCCAATTTATAAGATAAAAATGCTGAGTAGTTGTCAACATGATAATTTTCGACTAAAATCTTAATTGACCGCCTTTTCTCTATTACATTTCCTTTAAATGTTTATCATTACCAATTAAGAGGTCATACCTATGGAATCTATTTTATATTTATTGCACTCTTTCCTTGAGTTACTTTCGTTTATCATAATAGATATATTTAAGGCTCGAAGAAACATAAAAAAGTTGCAAAAATTAACTTGGTTTTGTGCTCTACACTCTAGCCCACAATATAAAATTTATTTCCAAAAAATAGGGAAGTATAAGAAGTTAACAAGCTATTTATCTAATAGGGCTACAGTAAAAGCGCTTGAACATGATATTGAGGAAAGAAAAAGACTTATTGAATTACTTGACTCAATACATTACGGAAGGAGAAGCTGAGTCAGACAACCCTAATCTTTTGTTAGATGATCGACTATTTTTTTGTTATAGTTATATTTTCTTTCGCCAAAATACCACATTATCTGTCCAAAGAGGATCCCAAAAACGCTAAAAACAGCTAAACTTATTAGCGAACAGTGCCAGGCACTATTCGCATCTCAAAAAAAGGGTGTCCCGCTGCATCCAGGACACCATCGACTCCAACCAATCAACCTGTTACAATGCCTTCTCTTTCTTTTCTTCCCATCTCTTATATCCATTTTCCCAGAATTCCGCGTTCTTGATTCCGTATTTCGACGCGTTGAACTCCGGATCTTTCCCTTGCTTCAGCTGTTCTTCGTAATCTTTCAAGGCCATATAGGCCGGTTTAAACAACAACAAGATCGCAATCAAGTTGAGCCACACCATGATACCAAGCCCGATGTCGCCCATCGCCCACGCCGTCGTCGCCGTTTTGACCGTTCCATAGAACGTGGCCGCCAAAAAGACGAGCTTCAAGGCAAAGAAGGCCGTTCCCCTCTTTTCACTGCGCACCAAATAGGCGAGGTTCGTCTCGGCAATATAGTAATACGCGTATATCGTCGTAAACGCGAAGAAGAACAGAGCGATCGCAATAAAGGCCGACCCGAATCCCGGGAAGAGCGTGTCCACCGCCGCCTGCGTATACCCTGCGCCCGGTTCCACCCCTTTCAAATTCTCGACAATCGTCTCTCTCGTTTTTTCATTGATCACATTGTATTGACCTGTAAACAAAATCATCAGCGCCGTCGCCGTCACGATCAAGAACACGTCCAAATAGATCGAAAATGCCTGCACAAGCCCCTGCTTCGCCGGGTGGGACACTTCCGCCGCCGCTGCCGGGTGGGCGCCCGTCCCTTGCCCCGCTTCATTCGCATAAAGGCCGCGTTTGACCCCCCACATCACCGCCGAACCAAGAATGCCGCCAAACACTTGATCAGCGCCAAACGCGCTTTTGAAAATCAAACCAAACACATCCGGGACTTTTTCAATATTGGCCGCAATAATGGCAATCGCGACCAACAAATAGCTAACTGCCATAAACGGCACGACAATTTCCGCCGTTTTCGCGATCCGCTTCACTCCGCCAAAAATCGTAAAGCCAAGAACGGCAATCACGAAAATTCCCGTCACCAATTTCGGAATGCCAAACGCATTCGAAAAGCTGTCGGCAATCGAGTTTGCTTGAATTCCCGGCATCAGCACCGCCATTGAGAGAATGATCGCCGCGGCGATCACCACCGCAAACCATTTCCAGCCAAGGCCTTTTTCAATGTAGAACGCCGGACCGCCGCGGTATTGTCCGTCTTGTTCCTCTTTATAAATTTGCGCCAGCGTCGACTCGACATACGCGGTCGCCGCTCCGATAAAGGTGATGACCCACATCCAAAAGACAGCGCCCGGCCCTCCATAAGCAATCCCCGTCGCCGTCCCGGCCACGTTTCCGACGCCGATGCGGCCGGACAACGACATCGTCAACGCCTGGAAAGAAGACACCCCGGCCTCAGAGCTTTTCCCCATCGTCACAAGCCGGACCATCTCTTTCACATGGCGGATTTGCAGAAAACGGGTGCGAATGCTAAAATACAAACCGCAACAAACAATGAATGCAATCAAAAAAGGACTCCATAGCCACCCGTTCACCGTTTCTACAAGCTTTTCAATCAACCCAATCCCTCCTATGCAAGCTGATTATTTTTGTTGTACAACACACAACTTGAATAATATTATAAATATTACACATTTCAGCTTCAATATTTTTTTCATATTTCATGATTAATCACGCAGGAAACCCCTGCCTTCAAGCATGGGGAGGAATGCGTTTTTTTTGTTTATTTTTCGCTCACTAGCATTGCAGTAATTAAATCTGATGATTCAAAATACTAAGAATGTTCAATTTTTTATTGATTTCGAAACAAAAAAATCCTTTACAATGGAAGTACAGGTGGTTCCTGTCCAAATCCAATCGTAAAGGATAACTGTTATGGACAAGAATACACTAATTTCATCATTTGGTAAATGGGTTTCACCCATAAATATTCAAAAACTTAGCGAACAAGTCAAAGAATTGAAACAGGAATATTACACAAAAAAGCTGACAACAGAAGCCTATATTAAACTTTTATTGGTAGCCCAACTGCTCGAATTTAGGAGCTTAGAGGAAATGAGTGATGCACTTGTAGACGAAGATCTTCAAAAAGCACTCGGATTTGAATCGATAAGTGCCTCTCAGCTATCCCGAAAAAACAATCAGATCAACCCACTCATTCTTGTAAATTTGTTCTTGGATCTTGTTTGGAAAATTCAACGGTACCATTATAAAAACGGAAAGAATATGCCACTGAAAATCATTGATTCAAGTACACTCCCGTTGAATTTGACCAATTATAAATGGGCAAAATTCCGTAAAACAAAAGCTGGTGTAAAGCTACACTTACGGCTCGTTTTCATGGATAAAGACACCGTCTATCCCGAAAAAGCAGTGATTACGACAGCAAAAGAACATGACCGAAATCAACTCGAAGTCCTAGTGGATGATCAAGAAGCCATGTATGTGTTTGACCGCGGTTATGTGGACTATGAACGTTTTGACCGGATGACAGATGATGGCTATTTCTTCGTTTCAAGACTGAAGAAAAACGCAGTCATTCGTGAAGTCTATACATTTTCACTTCCTGATGGTTGTCACGTTCTATCCGATAAAATGGTTTACATTGGTACCACACAAAATCGTACTGAAAATGTCTATCGTCTACTAGAAGTTATGGACACAAAAGGGAACTTACTTCGTTTAATTACCAACCGATTTGATTTAAAACCAGAAGAGATAAGTGATATTTACTGATCTCGCTGGGCTATTCTTTTTTCCATTTGTACTCTGCTCCAATTTCCATAACACTGGAGGAACGATTTTCTTCTGACTGTTCTAATTGAACAATCGGAATGAGTTTCACTTCATTTGTTTTCACAGTTATACCCCCAAAAAATTTTTCTTTCTTTTCTTAATAAAGAAACTTGTTAAAAATGATTTACAACCTTGACTGAAATTTTTTTTGATATACATTCGAAATAAAAGGTACCGTCAAGAATTTTGTGTAATGCAAGATGGGTATCTCTGAAATAGATTTGGAATGGATAGTGGACTCGTTTCCTCCACACATAAGACTGAATATTCAGTACCCTTTGTAGAAAAGGAGAATCCCCTTATCATATACATTTACATTATTTGGTTAATTGTAACGTTCTTCAAACATGCGTTGGAGGGCTTCCTGCGCTTCGACAAATCCTCACAACTTTCGTCCTACCCTTTCTCATTAAAGTCCTAGATGGTTAAATGTACGACTTTTTCTGCAGACTCTAAACTACTTAAACTGTTCATCGGCTTTAGACGTTTCCGAATCTCCTTGATCGTTCATTCGATAGTATTGGTTGTGTAAATCACATTTCGAATACAGCTTGAATCATCCATAAATGTAAGGAGGATACCCAACTCATTGACCCAAGATTGAACTTTTTTGGATATTTGCCGAACCATTTTGACTCAATATAAGCTATCTAGACAATTTTTGTACTTGTTCCATATGTATAAAAAATATAAGGCATCTTCAAGACGTTTCCAGCCTCAAAGATGCCTTAACACCGAAGAAAAACAGAATATATTGAAACGTTAGCAACAACCCCAACGGCTAACTAGATTACCACAAGGAACGCTTTTGCTACGCCCCCACAATATCTTCTGAATTTCTGTTAATCTCATCGATAATGCTAATGATCCTCCGCGCGTCGTCCATGTTGTCTTGAAAGAGTTCAACAATGCTGCCGACGGTTTTGAACGGTTCTTCCTGCAGCACCCGCTTGTCCATGACCCCGTTTTTCACAAAGTAATCGACGATCAATTTGACAAAACGGCTTTGTTGGATGTTCAACCGTTCGCTTGATAAAAATTCGGAAAACGCCTCGTTGGCGGCCTGCGGGTCAAGGCCGACAATTTGACGGACAAGCTTTGTAATCGGTGTGTCTCCGAATTCTCTTTTATAATCTTCCTGTGTGCCAAGCTCATTCCAAAGAATATGCTCCAACGTTTTTAAGTCTTGGACGGTTAGCTTTTTATTATTTCGCAACTTGTAAATGGCCATCTGGTCGCGGTGTTCATGCAGATAATGTTCAACCTTTTTCCGATAATTTTTCAGATCATTGACATTAAACATCGGGCCGTTTTCTTTGACTTCTAAAACTTGGTCTTTAAAGTTCGTATAGTAAATTTTTTGCGTTTCTTTTTCAAGGAATTTGACTAAGTCACGCAACGCTTCGCGAACGGCTTCCAATTCGAAAATATCGGCTTCGCTCCAAAACTCTTCCGTCTGCACCTTTTCGATGATATATTTTTGTTCCACCACTTGAGGAATCGAACCGAGCTTAGATAACGCCTCTGCGGTGCGAATCACACTCCGAATCGGCTTCGTCGCATTTTTAGTTTGCAACTTTGCCAACTCAATAGTATACATGAGTAAATCAAAACGTTTCGCCAATTCATCATCGTTCACCGGAACAATCAGTGGTGAAATATGTTCTTTAATTTCATTTAAATCCATCGCCGTTAAGGAATCCCACTTGGCTCGATTTTTAAACTTATGCACATATTGAATATGTTGGCGTACACGGAAGTTTTCTTCATTCAACTTATTGATTTCCGCTAGCACCTCGTCAATCAATTCATTGCGATAGGCAATATACTCTTCTTCTTGGTACTGTAAATGCTGCAGTTCTTTAATGATTTCAATTTTGGCGTTAAATAGACGCTCCGTTAAGCTTTCTACCGCTTTTCCTTCGATTCCCTTTGGATTTTCGCGGAAAAACTCGAAGTTGCCGCAATAATCAAAAATAAGGAAATGCGTTTTATCTTGCCCGGCTCCGAATAAGTCTTTGCATAATCGGGTTCCGCGCCCGATCATTTGCCAAAACTTTGATTTGGAGCGTACTCTCTTGAAGAACACAAGGTTGACGACTTCTGGAATATCCACTCCAGTATCGAGCATATCGACCGATACCGCAATTTGCGGCCATTTGTTGCGGTCGGAAAAATCATCGATTAATGTTTGGTAGTAGTTCACGCTGTAATCAATGACCCGTGCAAAGCCGCCCTTGTATTCAGGGAACAATTGATCAAAGCGCTCCACGATTCGTTCCGCATGGCGATGGTTTTTCGCAAAAATAATCGTTTTGCCGAGTTTGTCTCCGCCTTCTACGCGAATTCCTTTTTCCATTAAATCTCTGAGTACCGTATCAATCGTATCGTCATTAAACAGCCATTCGTTTAGCGCGGCACTGTCAATATCCTCGCCCACTTCCTCATCAAATGTTTCTTCATATCGTTCTTTTTCTTCATCCGATAACTCATCGTAATGAATGCCTTCTTCGAGAAACTTTAATTTTGTTTCAATCGTCCGATAATCGACTAAATAGCCGTCCTGAACGGCTTGATCTAACTCATAGGCATAGGTCGGCACGCCATTTTCCAGATCAAACACTTCATACGTATTGCGGTCAATTTCATCTTTTGGTGTGGCGGTAAGGCCAAGCAATATCGCGTCAAAATAGTCAAAAATCGCCCGATATTTCTTATAAATACTGCGGTGGGATTCATCGACGATAATTAAATCAAAATGCCCGACGGTAAAGAGGCGTTTGCCGTCTTTTCGCTTCGCTTCGTCAATCGCGTTCATCATCGTCGGGTACGTCGAAAACACCATGCGGCTTTCCTCTGGATTGTCTTTGTTATCGAGCAAATTGCAAAGCGTCAAGTTCCGCAACAAATGGCTAAAGCTATTTTTCGCTTGCGTTACAAGCGTTTTGCGGTCCGCTAAAAACAAAATATTTTTTACCCAATTATGACGGGTAAGAACATCGACAATCGAAATCGCCGTCCGGGTTTTGCCGCTCCCTGTTGCCATGACAAGCAACGCTTTGCGCCGTTTATTCTCGAGCGCGTCGCATACGGCTAAAACCGCTTCTTTTTGGTAATAGCGATTCGTTATGTTGTCATTGATTTGCACATTTTTTAGCGGCTTCTTCATCGTCCGACGATCAATAAGCAAGCTTAATTCTTCCTTATTGTAAAAGCCGGAAACTCTCCGCGCCGGATAGTTAAGGTCGTCCCAAATATACGTTTCAAAACCGTTTGTGTAAAAAATAATCGGACGTTGGCCGTGCATTTTTTCAATACAGTCGGCATACAATTTCGCCTGTTGCTTTCCTTTGTTCGGATCAGCTGTTGTCCGTTTCGCTTCCACGACCGCAAGCGGCTTCCCGTTATCGCCAAAAAGGACGTAATCGACATAGCCGACTCCTTCCTGATTCGGCATGCCAACGACAGGGTATTCCACAATAACGTCCTTTTTAAATTCCCAACCCGCCAGCTTCAAATCTAAATCAATATATTTCTTTCTTGTTTCCCATTCGCTTAGTTCATCGACTTGGAAGTGATATTCTTTTGTATTCGCTTCCCGTTTGGCGGTGAGAAGAGCGCGGAGCTGTTCGTTTTCTTTCATCATTTCCTCAAGACGCTTGTCTTTGGAACTTAGCCGTTCGTATAGATCCTTTAATTCTTCCGGACGCTCGCGCTTTTCCTCGCCAATTGGCAGCAATGATTCATCAAAATCCGTAGCCGTATATTCATCTGAATAACAATAATCAATCCAAGACACAAACTGATGAAGATGATGCAGGGAAAGAATCGCTTCTTCCCTCGTAATCATCGAGTTCGTATGAACCGCGACATTTCCCAGTTTGACAATGTAACGCAACAACGGCAACAAGTCTTCATCAATAATGGACAAAAAGACGTTGTCATGAATCAAACTGGAAAGATTATCTTGATACGGAACTTTCAAAGCGCTGTCAAAGCTGTACACCCACTTCACCGCAAGCTCCAGCGCACGGCGCGTCAAAATCGCGCACGTTGCTGGACTCACGACTAAACTTTTCTCAGCCTCTAAACACGCATTCGTAAAACTCTCATAATGAGGTTTGCCTATTAGAAAACTAAAGTTGGATAACAACAAATCCCCCTCCCTTGACCAACACGAATTCCTTTTACACTTACTAATCGTTGAACAACTCTCCCTTAAACGCTCGTTGCATGAGGGAGTTGAAGTTATTTTCGAGTTCTTCTAGGCTCTTTTGAAGAAGGTCTTTTTGAGATTCTATTTTTTGTACTATTTCTGCAAATTTGTTTTGAAGTTCAACAGGGGGTACCGGTATTTCTAACTCACTTAAAATTTTGAGATTAATATTTTTTTGCGCTGATTCGGGAGCATTAGCTTCAATGATTCTTTGTAAAAACGTAAACCAAAAATGTACATATATATTAGACATATAATTTTTTGGAATGTAAGCAACAACACTGTCTGGAAAACAAGCATCAAACGTTAATATTCCTGTTTGGGCTATATTAGCTGCAATTGTAATACACAACGTACCTTTTGGCCACATTTTACTCTGTTTTAAACCTAACTCAGAGTACGTTTGATTATATTTTTTTATGAATATACCCGAATTTGCAATATCTCCAGTTTGAATCAAAGGATATGGGCCATTCAAAAGTTCAGGAGCATTTCGTGGTCGATGTTTCGATATTCCTCTTTTAAGCTCACCTGTCTCGGATAATTTCTGCATGACCCAGTTTTTATTATTTTTCACCGGATCCCCAAACATCTCCAAAAACACACTTTGCGCCATCTGATCCAATGCTGCGATTTGGGCTTTTCGTTTGTCAATGAGTTCTTGGGCTTTGTCTAGTACAAAAACAATGCGTTCCTGTAAGTATATATTAGGGATTGGAATTACCACTTCTTTTAAAAATTTAAAATGACGATTATATCCTGTGTCAGGTATATTCACTGTGCGTAGATAATAATAAATGTATTTCGTAAGAACTTCTTCCTCTGAGAATACATTTTTTAGTAGTTTTACACCATCTGCGCCTATAAATATAGGGAAATCAATATACTTTAATATTCTCGTATGATCACCAAATATGATTAATGGAGATTTATCATAAACACCTTCTCTATCATTGGTAAAACCAGCAATATAGTCTTTTCCCTGATCAATAATTGGATAGCTTCCTTGTGCAAGGTATTCTTCTTTTTTTATTTTTTTTGCATTCTTAGTTTCATCTCTTAAAACATCACTAAATTTTAATAATTTCCAATTGGGATTTTTTTGTAAACTTCTTAAAACTTTCTTGTCCTGATATTTACTAAACATAGCATCACTCTATCCCTTTATTATTTTTTTTAATTCCTCTAAACCATTCATAATCTCTTTTTCCAACGTTTCCACTCTTTCAAGTATCACACTTGGCGCTTCATACTCTACCTCTTCATACTCAATCTCTTTATATTTGTTAATCGAAAGGTCATAGTCATTTTCCCGGATTTCTTCCACCGGTACAAAGAACGATTGCTCCGTCCGTTTCCGATCTTTTTCTGCTTCACGGTTATGGAAGCGCGCAATGATGTCCGGGATGTCGTTTTCCTCAATCGGCGTGCGCTTGTCGTCTAACGAATAGCCATCGGCTTTCATGTCGTAAAACCAGACGTGATCTGTTCCGCCGACGCCCGTTTTCGTGAAAATCATAATCGCCGTCGAAACGCCGGCGTATGGTTTAAATACGCCGCTTGGCATGGAAATAATCGCTTCTAATTTATGATTTTCCACAATTTCTTTGCGGATGTCTCTATGCGCTTTGGAGCTGCCGAACAATACCCCGTCCGGTACGATGCACGCGCAACGTCCGCCCGTTTTTAAGATGCGTAAGAATAACGCCAAAAATAAAAGCTCGGTTTTCTTTGTCTTTGTAATTTTTAACAGGTCGCTTGAAACGGCTTCATAATCCAAGGAGCCTTTAAACGGCGGATTGGCAAGGACAAGAGTGTATTTGTCCTTATCTTTGTTTTGTTCCGACAAGGAGTCGCGATATTCGATATTCGGATTTTCAATGCCATGGAGCATCATGTTCATCGCGCCAATCCGCAACATCGTGCGGTCCATGTCAAAACCGTAGAACATATGGTTATTAAAATGCTCTTTTAAACTTTGCACTAAAAATAAGTCACTGCGATGTTTGCGCAAATATTCGCCCGCTGCGACTAAAAACCCTGCAGAACCTGCGGCCGGGTCGACAATAATATCTTCTGGAGTCGGTTTCATTAACTCTACCATCATATTGATAATATGACGCGGCGTGCGGAATTGACCATTTGTTCCCGCTGTCGCGATTTTGGATAGCAAATATTCATATAAATCCCCTTGTAAATCACGGTCTTTCAGCGGAAGCTTATCAATGCCGTCCACAATTTTTGAAAGCATTTGCGGCGTAGGAATCATAAAAATCGCATCACTCATATACTTGGCATATGCGGAATTTTTATTGCCATGCAAGCTTTTAATAAAAGGGAATACTTCCTTAGATACGATTTCATACATTTGGGAAGCTTCTAGATTTTTAAACTTGCTCCAACGCAAGTGTTGTTTATCTTCAGGAAAGATTCGTTCAAACTCAATTCCTAATAAAGCAGCCTCTTGTTCTCTTTGGGTTTCAGCTTCATCAAGGCCTTTAATAAATAAGAGGTATGTAAATTGTTCAATGACCGTCAGCGGGTTCGTAATTCCGCCTGTCCAAAACGTTTCCCATATTTTATCGACTTTGTTCTTTAATTCTCCTGTAATCATATATCTTCCTCCTTATTATTTCCAAACTTAATTATACATAGTTTTATCGGAGTTAGAAACTTTGATTTCTCTGGATTCAATCAACTGTTAAAAAAGGGAAAATCTCTTTGTATGAAGGGTTATCCTTGTTTTCCTCACAATCACATGCCAAACCCGCCTCTTGATAGGCTTTCATCAGTATTTTGGATTGTTTCGATGTACGGCATGCCCTTTCAGCCCAATCCTTGTCTCTCGTTCTCTGCTACTCCCGCTCCCATTCTCCCTTACAATCAGGACATTGCCATCGAATGACCCGGTCTGCCTCCAGACCGGATATGCCGATTTTTCTGCTAGCCACCAAGCAAGCCGTTGAAGCCCATCACGGTGCACTTTCCGAAGAAGAGGCGAGACGGTTGGAACGTGCGTATGATCGTATCCTAGAAAGAGCACAACACCGATTGGAAACAAAGATGCCTCTTCCGAAAAAAGCACTCGCTTTTGTTCGACGCCTTCAAAAATGAAGGGAAGAAGCGTTGCGTTTCTTACGTGAAGTACATGTTCCCTTTGATAACAACCAAGCCGAACGCGATCTTCGTATGGTCAAAGTGAAAGGGAACATCTCGGGTACGTTTCGCGAAGAAACATTCGCCCAGTCTTTTTGTATCACAAGGAGCATCGTTTTCACACTGACGAAGCACGAAAAAAATGTGTGGGATTCGTTATGTCTTCTGTTGACGGGTGACACACTCGATCGTGTTCTTTCTACCACTTAGGGCATTTTCTATCACGGGAATGCCCTATTTATGTTGCGATTCTTTACATACTACTATCGGGGTGAATAGTTACTACAAATTAATACAAATAAGTTTAGTCCCGATTCATCACCACAAAATGTACTTGACAAGCAATACGATCAACAAGGATGTACAAAAATCATTGATTTACTGATTTTTCCCCACAAGCGTAAGTGGGGCATGTTATAAAAAAATCAAGCACAACTTTTGGTGAAGAGCCGTGGAACGAGTTTATTTTGTGTTTACAAAACTAACCTCTAACTTCGCCACACACTCCACATGTGTTGACTATACAGTAAGAACAATTATTCAGAAGTGGATAGTGTTTGCTGTTTTCTTAATACCCGTGTTCAAGATGTTATTTCTTTAGAACTATATCCTGAAACAAGCAATTCTGGTGCTACTGCCGCATCATTCCGATTCGCTGTGGTCAACACAGGAGATAAAATGATTCCCTCGGCAGTGGTGGAGAGATGGAGCTTATATCCTTTAAACCAGTGGTATCGGGTGGCCGCTCCTCATTTTGCTTGCGAATCGTAAAAACTACTTCGAAGTTCCGTGCTGTCGGATCCACACAATTTGGGGATACCGTACTTCTAAATCTTTGAGCAGCTGTGCGCGAAAAACAGGGAATCCCTGTTCTCAACCACTTCGCCGCGCGGAAAAACGAGGAGGGACTTCCCGAAGCCCGCAAGCTCGCTGAAAATAGCGAAAACGCCGGAGGATGGGCCTAACATAAAAGAAGTACACTTCATATCCAGCACCTAATAATTTACATATAAACAAATAAAAACCTTAGTTCCCTATATGTGTAGTGGAACTAAGGTTTTCAGGCTTTCTTCTATAATCTATCATGTACCTTAATTATTTAAATTTAACGCACGATATAAGAACACTGCAAATTCAGCTCGTTTCGTTTTAGAACGTGGATCAAACATTCCACCTTTTCTACCAGTTGTTACCCCATTTTGATAAAGGATTTTTATATTTTCTTGATGAGCAGGCGAAGCGGATTTTAAATCAGATAATCTTACTTGAACATGGTTTTGAGCTTTTAAAGAAAACGCACGAACTAAAATAGTCGCCATTTGTTCACGGGTTAATACATCATTAACACCAAATGTTCCATCTGCTTTTCCCTTAAAAATGCCTTTTGCTTTTGTTGCAGCAATTTCTTTAGCATATGGATGATTTTCATTCACATCTTTAAAAGCGTTTAAATCAGTTGGAATCTCAAGATTTAGTGCACGCTGCAACATAACAGCTGCCTCAGCGCGTGTAATCGCTTTGTTTGGATAGTAGTTTCCTTTATCATCTAGAGAAATGACATTTTGACTGATTAAATGTTGAATTTCATTATAAGCAAATTGACCCTCTTTCATATCGGCAGGAGTTTGTCCTGTTTTTGGTTTATTCACTTTTTTATTTTCTAAAATGTCAAAAATAATTTTCGCATGATCAGTGTTGTCAATTTTACCAGCAAAACGTTCAATTTGCGGTCCGTATCCATAAACCGCTACATCTTCTCCAGTATGACCGCCTGTTGTCCAACCAGTAACAGAACGGGTATTAAAAATTGCTTCAATCGCATCATCAATTGTCCTAAGGTCTTTCGTTTGCGCAGCGTCTTCTACGGATTTAATTTCTTCTTCCGTTAAATCAAGAGCAATATATTTCTTTAATGTTTCTCTCACATTTGCACCATTGACGATTTTTTCTGCCATAAAATCAGGTGTTCTTTTCGCCGCTTTGATTGGCTCTGGGAACCAGTTGTAAATACCATTAGCTCCTAATGAGAATCCCCCTGTAGAATGGTCTGCTGTTAATACGACTAAGGTTTCACCGTCTTTTTTCGCAAAATCAAGAGCTACTTTAAAAGCTTGTTCGAAATCTTCCATTTCAGACATTGCCGCTACAATGTCATTATCATGTCCAGCCCAGTCAATTTGGCTTCCTTCAACCATTAAGAAGAAACCATTTTCGTTTTTACTTAAACGTTCAATCGCTTCTCTTGTCATTTCTTCTAGATCCGGAGTTTCTTCAGTACGGTCAATGCGTTTAGGAAGACCGCCTTCAGCGAACAATCCTAAAATACGTTCGTTATTGTCTTTTAACAATTCATCTTCATTTGTCACAAAACTGTATCCATCTTTTTTAAATTCTTCGACTAAATTCCGATCTTCACGAATGAAGTTCTTAAGTCCTCCGCCTAACATGACATCAATCTTATGTTGGCCATTGATTAATTCGTCATAGTAGTCATCCGCAATCGCATTCATGTTCTTTCGGTTCACATCATGGGCACCGTAAGCAGCCGGTGTTGCGTGCGTAATTTCTGATGTCGCTACAAGACCTGTCGACATTCCTTTTTCCTTTGCTGCTTCCAATACCGTTTTTACTTCCGTCTTATCATTATCAACCGCGATAGCCGCATTATACGTTTTAATACCGGCTGACATCGCTGTTGCTGCAGAAGCAGAGTCCGTGATATTTTGATGTTCATCTTCTGGATTTGTAGATTGCATACCAATTAAGTAGTCATCAAATGTTGTATTTTCGACAACAAATGTATCAGGGTTATCTTTCATATAACGATGTGCTGTTAGGTAAGAAACCCCCATTCCGTCCCCTATCATAAAGATGATATTTTTAACTTGCTTCGGTTTTGTCTCAGCTTTGACAACATCATGATTCGTTACTAAGCTGCTGACTCCTAAACTAGAAGCTAACGTGAACGCCGTTAATCCTCTAAAAAACTTCTTCTTGCCCAAATACAAAACCTCCTTACAATGTTTTATATAATAAACATACAACGATTGTATTAATAGATTATGAATTTTCTATTAATATTTGTAAAATTTCCGAAAATACAATAACAATTAAACTTGACCAACTGTACAAAAACTGTTCATTCTAGACGTAATGCTTCAAAGAGATATGCCATTATTTTTACACCAATTTACATTCATTTAATTTATATTAAAAGAAAATTCATATTTCTTTATTATCATAAATTTATGCTACTTAAAAATTTCGTTTTAGGAGGAACACGAATGGTGAAATATGTTCTATTGATTTTAAGTTTTATGCTGTTATTTGGATGTTCAGCCAATCAAGATAAAAAAGAAGAAATAACCCGGACAAAAGCTGCTAATCAAAGCGAAATAAGAGAAAACGAAGCAAATAAGACCGAGTATTCAAAGACAGAATATAGCGGTAATCCTCAAGTTACAGACGATTCGTCATTACAAAAAGCCGGTGATTCGTTTTGGGATGAAAAAGGAAAATTGATATTAGAAGACATAAAAGAGGTGAACAAAACGTATAAAATCGGTCCTATAGAGTTAACCATATTAGATGTCAAAGTACTTCATTATCTTCCAGCATATAACTTAATTGATTTTTTCCATGGATTTACACATGAAGCAGAAGACTTTGATTTTATAAGAGTGCAGATGAAGATTAAAAATACAACAAATGAAGAAGTATACTTCGCACCAATCGCTTTATTAGAAACAAGCTCAGGGGAAAAGATGACTTGGGAAAATGATTTTTATCTTGAAGAATTAAACGGCATGTATAGCGGCAGCGAAGAGAAGATAGGCAACATGGGATTTCCTTTAAATAACCATGTTCATGGGCAAGAAGACAAAGCTAAGAGTAATCATTTAGAATGGATCAAACTAATGACAAGTGAAGTGCTAAATAAAGAACATAAAGAAATTGCCGGCAAAAAAATAATAGAAATAAAATTCTAATAGTGCGACTTTAACTTTGAAAAGAAGAGTGAAGTTCATTGATCAGCCTGAAAGCTGAATGAAATAGGTGTACTTGTTTATAGAAGTTTAGCCAAGAAAACCTGTCATCTTGCCGTCAGAATGAATCAGCTTTAGACAAGAGAGGACTTTCCCTCTCAATTGTCCGACTTTCATACTCTTTTGCATAGATCATCTACAACTTGCTTTTTCTTAAAAGCCGGTGACATTGGAATATGAAATGTTCTGCCTTTTTGTATTTGAATTGCGAATAACTTCATTCGAAAAATTCGTCTTTATTAAATTGCTTTAATGTTTGTTGAGCAGCAGAACTCATTAACTTTAACTTATAGTTTTAGTTTTCGCTCGTTTTGCATTTATGATGGTTTCGAAAAAGTGTTGTCAAACAGAATAAAGACCGAAAAATAAACTTTTGACACGGAAAAGGGGAAAGGGCTTGAGAAATAAGGATTTCCCTTCCCTTTCCCTTTTTTCTCGCAAAACTTTATTTTCATTTTCGCACAAGTTTATTCAGTTTCTACAATTTCAAGGCTAGTTTCGCCACACACTCCACATGATTCGTATGCGGAAACATGTCGACCGGCTGCACTTCGAGTGTCTTATACCCGCCGTCTTCGAGGATGCGCAAGTCACGAGCGAGTGTGGCCGGGTTACAGGATACGTACACCACCCGCTTTGGCTTCATGGCGATAATCGTTTGCAGCAAGGCTTCGTCGCAGCCTTTGCGCGGCGGGTCAACGACGATGCAGTCAGCTTCGATACCTTGTTCGTACCATTTCGGAATGACGACTTCCGCTTCACCGACGGCAAATTCGGCGTTGTCGATGCCGTTCAGCTTCGCGTTGCGTTTAGCGTCCTCAATCGCTTCTGGAACGACTTCGACACCGTACACTTTTTTTGCTTTTTTCGCCAAGAAGAGAGAAATTGTTCCAATGCCGCAGTAAGCGTCAATGACGGTTTCTTCACCTGTTAACTCCGCATATTCGAGCGCCTTTTCATACAGCACTTTCGTCTGTTCCGGGTTCACCTGATAGAAGGAACGGGCAGATATCGCAAACCGAATGTCGCCGATATAATCATAAATATATTCAGAACCCCAAAGCACGCGCGTATGTTCTCCCATAATGACATTTGTTCGCTTCGGATTTATATTTTGCACAATCGACTTCACATTTGGTACCGTTTCAATAATTTCTTGAACGATTTTCTTTTTATGCGGCAACTCCTCGGTGCGTGTAATCAAAACGACCATCACTTCTTTCGTCGTTGCCCCGTAGCGAGCCATTATGTGACGGAGAGTACCTTTATGCGTTTGTTCGTTGTAGGCTGGGATGTTATACTTCTCGCAAATTTGTTTGACCGTTTGCACAACAACATCGTTCATTTCCTGCTGGATCAAACAGGTGTCCATATCGATAATGTCGTGGCTTCTTTCTTTGTAAAAACCTGCGACAAGTCCGCCTTCGCGCTCGCCGACCGGCACTTGCGCCTTATTGCGATAGCGCCACGGATTGCTCATGCCAAGCACAGGATGAACAATGACATTTTCAATCTTCCCGATGCGCGCAAGCACTTCTTTTACATGCTTGTGCTTTGCCTTTAGCTGTCCTTCATAGCTTAAATGCTGAAGCTGGCATCCGCCGCATTGTTTATAAATCGGACACGGCGCGTCAACGCGATCTGCGCTTGGCTCATATAATTCAATTAAACGACCGTAGCCGTAGCCTTTTTTTACTTTGATAACTTTCACTTTCGCTTTTTCTCCCGGCAGCCCGTTCGCGACAAAAATCGGAAAGCCATCGATTTTTGCCACGCCTGCACCGTCGTGTGTTAAGTCTTCAAATACGACATCGTAATATTCGTTTTTTGCCACTGGTGCTTCCATGTTTCTTTCTCCTTCCGCAAAATGCTGTCAAGATTTTAGCATAATCGAACAAAAAAGAACAGGATTACCCCCCTGTTCTCATTTGTTCAG
>NZ_JBCNEQ010000019.1:0-200839 GCF_050480245.1 Bhargavaea massiliensis
TGTCATGCAGGAAGACTGGAAATTTCGACATCAAAGGAAAAGACGGTAAACGTATCGCACAAGGAATCAGCTATAAATATATTCAAGTCATTCAGCGATTTGATGGATATACTTACAGAAATGAGGAAGCGGAACTTGCGTAAGGCGCAATTCCTCCCCGTGCCTAAAGGCAGGGGCTTCCTTGCGTGAGTTTCGTGAAAATGTAAAGTTGCATATCCCCCTTCCGTTACATAATATATAAAAAAGAATTTTCAGAAAAGATAAAGACGGAAGGGGTGCACGAGATGAGAAAAACAGCCGATGGATTTAAAAAAATGGATGGAGAACGCCGAATTAAAGTATTAAAGCTCGAAGTTGATTACGAACTAGCCACCCTTTATGAAGCGATGTTAGAAAACAATGAAGCGAAAAAAAATGAATGTAAACGAAAATTAGAAAGACTGCGCCAAGAACTCATTCGTCTGTTGTCGAAATGAAAGGCGGCAAGCGCCGCCTTTTCTACATAAGTATATGCAGGAGGTTTTTTATGTGGAACGAAATTGATCAACATATGCAGCATTGGATTCGCGAAGCAGGGGAGCGCATCCGCGATGCGTTTCAAACGAAACTAAAAATCGAAACGAAATCAAGCCCGTCTGACTTAGTGACAAACGTCGATCGGGAAATCGAACAGTTTTTTATTGAGCGCATTCGTCGGACGTATCCGACACACCGCATTTTAGGAGAAGAAGGGCTCGGGGATGAATTACAAGCGCTAGATGGCGTCGTTTGGATTATCGACCCGATTGACGGGACGATGAATTTTATTCATCAACAGCGTCATTTCGCCATTTCAGTCGGGGTGTTTCAAGATGGCGTCGGCATGCTTGGCTACATTTACGATGTGGCGTTTGACGAACTATATTATGCTCAAAAAGGAAAAGGGGCGTTTTTAAACGGCACGCCCCTCCCCCCACTTGAAAAAACATCGCTCGACCGCGCGATCATTTCACTAAATGCAACGTGGGTGACAGAAAACCGCCGCATTGACCCGCATGTGCTAGCACCGCTTGTGAAAAAAGCGCGCGGCACGCGTTCGTACGGTTCTGCGGCACTTGAGATGGCGTACATCGCATCAGGTAAACTAGATGCGTACATTACGCTTCGGTTGTCGCCATGGGATATTGCTGGTGGGATGGTTATTGTTGAAGAAGTAGGCGGTGTGGTGACAAATTTGTACGGTGAGCCGCTCAATATGATTGAAAAAAGCTCGGTGTTTGTTTCAAAACCGGGATTGCATGAAGAAATACTTGCGATGATCAAGCGCTAACTATCGTTCGTTAGCGCTTTTTCTTTTTTTCAGTGAAAACCCAAGCCCCATCACACCAAAAAAGGCAATGATCGAGCCGACGATTGCTGGCACATGTCGATAAGCGATCGCAATGCCGGTGCCTATTAACGTTATCGTCGCAAGTAGCGCCATTATAAAAAAAAGCGGTTGAAATTTATTCATATGTTCTCCTCCTATTTCCTTTAGATTACAACAAAACATTCCGCTTTTCTACTATATTTGTGCTATAATAGACGCGCAATGTTGAAAAATAGGAGCTGAAAACAATTGAGAAACGATATTCGCAACATCGCGATTATTGCGCACGTTGACCACGGAAAAACGACGTTAGTCGACCAATTGCTTCGCCAATCGGGCACGTTTCGGGCGAACGAACAAGTGGAAGAACGGGCGCTTGACCGCAACGATTTAGAACGTGAACGAGGCATTACGATTTTGGCAAAAAATACAGCCATTCAATACAAAGGCACGCGCATTAACATTTTAGATACGCCGGGACATGCGGACTTCGGCGGAGAAGTCGAACGCATTATGCGGCTCGTTGATGGGGTGTTGCTCGTTGTCGATGCGTACGAAGGATGTATGCCCCAAACGCGCTTCGTCTTAAAAAAAGCGCTTGAACAAAACTTAACGCCTATTGTCGTCGTCAATAAAATTGACCGCGAATTTGCTCGACCGCACGAGGTCGTCGATGAAGTGATCGATTTATTCATTGAGCTCGGCGCATCAGAAGACCAGCTCGAGTTTCCGGTCGTGTACGCTTCAGCGATTAACGGCACAGCAAGTTTAGATGCGGACAAACAAGACGCCGACATGACGGCGCTATTTGAAACGATTATTGAGCATATTCCGGCTCCAATCGACAATAGCGATGAGCCGCTTCAATTTCAAGTCGCCCTTCTCGACTATAACGACTACGTCGGTCGCATTGGAATCGGCCGTATTTTCCGCGGGCGCATGCAAGTGGGGCAGCAAGTCGCCCTTATGAAGCTAGATGGCTCTGTGAAAACGTTTCGCGTTACAAAACTGTTTGGCTTTCTCGGGTTAAAACGCATTGAAATTGAAGAAGCGAAAGCGGGCGATTTAGTTGCGGTTTCCGGAATGGAAGATATTAACGTAGGCGAAACGGTATGTCCCCTCGACGCTCAAGAAGCATTGCCTCCGCTTCGCATTGACGAACCGACATTACAAATGACGTTTCTTGTGAACAATAGCCCGTTTGCTGGACGGGAAGGAAAACATGTGACCGCAAGAAAAATTGAAGAACGCCTTCGCTTACAGCTAGAAACAGACGTTTCGCTTCGCGTTGAGCCGACCGATTCCCCTGATGCATGGATCGTGTCAGGGCGCGGAGAGTTGCATTTATCGATTTTAATTGAAAATATGCGCCGCGAAGGCTTTGAACTGCAAGTATCGAAACCAGAAGTCATTATGAAAGAAATCGATGGCGTCATGTGCGAGCCAGTTGAGCGTGTACAAATTGATATTCCAGAAGAATATACAGGAGCGATTATGGAGTCGCTCGGTGCGCGCAAAGGGGAAATGGTCGATATGGTCAATAACGGAAACGGGCAAGTGCGCCTTATTTTCCTCGTGCCTGCGCGCGGATTAATCGGCTATCGAACAGAATTTATGTCGCTTACGCGCGGATACGGCATTTTAAACCATTCGTTCGACAGCTATCAACCCGTCATCCCAGGTCAAATTGGCGGGAGACATCAAGGGGTACTCATTTCGATGGAGACAGGAAAAGCGACGGCTTATGGCATTATGCAAGTCGAAGACCGCGGCGTCATTTTCATCGAACCGGGAACGGAAGTGTATGAAGGGATGATCGTTGGCGAACATAGCCGCGACAACGATTTAGTCGTAAACGTATGCAAAATGAAACATGTGACAAACGTCCGCTCGTCAACGAAAGAACAAACGGTGACGATGAAAAAGCCACGCCTCATGACGTTAGAAGAAGCGCTTGAATATTTAAACGACGACGAATATTGCGAAGTGACGCCACAATCGATTCGCTTGCGAAAAAAAATATTAGATAAAAACGAACGCGAAAAAATCGCGAAAAAGAAAAAACTCGCCGAGCAAAAGAAATAGGGGGATTTTTCATGGATGTGGTCGGTCGCCTGTCATTTTTTGCTTCGCTATACAACGTGCACGAACAGCCGATAACAGGGATGTGGTTGTTGTACGCGACGATCGTCGTGTTAGCGATCATTGTGTATCGTCTCGGCTTTGCGCGTAAATTACCGATGTTAAAAAACGTTGTCATTTATACGCTACTTGTGCTCGGTTGTACGATTTTAACGTTTTTTGCTGTCTTTTTACCTGTGGCAGAAGGATTGCTTGTTGCTGCCGTCGTATTAATCATTTATAAATGGCGTCTTCGTCGCGAGGGGGAAAATGCGTGAAATTACAAGATGCGGTATACAATTGGCTGACAATTAAAGTAGTTGCGCAGGCGCGCCCAGACGATACGGCAGCACAAGAGACAGAACAATTTTTTTCTGATTTGTTGCGTGAAGATCATGCGATTGAGCAAATCACATATACAAAAGAAGATGACGTCTATACGGTCGCGTTCACTGTAAACAACGAATCACGCACGTTTCGCTTTCCGGCCGAGCTCGTCGAAACGATGCTTGATCAAATTAATCGCGAACCTGAAAAATATGTCAATTACGAATAAGCGCCCACGCTTCGTGCAGGGCGCTTTTCTTACCATTCTGTTTCATGTTTGCTCGTGCGGAAAAAGCGAAATTTGCCCGTTGCAAGCCGTTCTTTCGTTTTTTGCGCAATGCGCTCATGGCACGTTTCACACATATACGTATGAATCGGGCGATTGCGCAATCGTTTTGCAAGCAACGTTTCATCGTTTAACGTATCTATTTTTTCACAAAGAATGCATCGTACTCTCATCGTCAAACCTCACATGTTTTTTTGATCAATAGTATATCATATCATTTGAAAGTGTGTGAAAAAAAGGTATGATAAAAATAAGGAGGGATACGTATGCCAAATGCGGTAGAGCCAACATTAATTGAACCGTTGTTCCGAGCGTTACAAAAAGAACGATATGTCATTGTATGTACGATTGACCACGAAACAGGTGCACCAAATGCAAGTGCGGTTTCATGGGTGTATGCGCCTGCCCCTGACAAAGTATATTTTGCGGTCGATCAACGTTCCCGCATCGTTGCGAACGTGAAAGCGAATCCAGCGATTTCGATCGTTTTAATCGCCAACGAATCGACGTACTCCATTAGCGGAAAAGCGCACGTGAAAGTTGAAAAATTAGAAAATGTTCCGTTGAAGCTTGCCGCAGTTCAAGTCGATATTGAAGCAGTGCGCGATGTCATGTTTTACGGAGCAAAAATTTCTGTCGAACCGAAATACGACAAAACGTACGATGCACAGGCCGCAGCGAAACTTGATCAACAAGTGATGAGCGCATTAAAACAAGCATAAGCCGAGCAATACGCCCGGCTTATTTCATATGGTCGCTTGATTGTTTTTGTTGTACGTTTTCGAGTTGCTGTTGTTCACCATCGTTTAGTTGCTTGTCGTTTTGTCGTGTTGGGCGCGGATTTTTCGTTTGAAGAAAGTCGCTCGGAATTTCAGGCATGACCCGTCCGACGATGGCGGCGAGTTCATCCATAAATCCTTGAATCGGCTTTCCTTCCTCCACTTGTTTTTGAATGGCTTTTAACCTCGTATTCAAATCCGCATCAGCGATAACGATCGCATTCGCCCCGTACGGATCTTTTTGTAAGCTTTCCACGACAGAATATTTCACCGTCCCTACCCGTGATGGATCGAGTTTAGCGTTGACGTCGATGCCGACTAACGCATATTTCCCAACAACTAATACGGTCGCATCGTTTACATTCGGCACGCTGCTCGCAAGATGAGCGAGATGACGGGCAATTTGTTGTCCTGATTTATTTACAATTTCTTCATTTGTCGTATTTTTCACATGAATGAGCGAATCGCGATCGTTCGGCTGTGCTTGTTGTCCACAGGCGCTCATAAAAAGCAACATGAAGATGAAGATATATTTCAATCGTTCCACCCCTTTTCGTCTTTAAGTTTATTTTGCGAAACTTCTTCTATCTTTATACGCCTGTTCATATATATAAACAACAATCCCGTCCAACGACGGTCGTCAAGGGGGAGAAAACGTGGGCAAAAAAATATACGTATTAGATACAAACGTTCTTTTGCAAGATCCGTATTCCATTTTTTCCTTTCAAGATAATGAAGTTGTCATCCCGGGTGTCGTGTTAGAAGAAGTGGACTCAAAAAAGCGATATATGGACGAAGTAGGGAGAAACGCGCGCCAAGTGTCCAAACTTATTGATCAATTGCGCCAAAACGGCAAACTCCATGAAAAAATCCCGCTTGATAACGGTGGGGTGTTGCGCATTGAATTAAACCATCGCTCCTTTCAGCAGCTGCAAGAAATTTTTGTTGAAAAAACGAACGACAATCGCATTTTAGCGGTTGCGAAAAATTTATTGCTTGAAGAACAAACGAAAGAAAACGGTCGCCCGGTTATTTTAGTGAGTAAAGATGCGCTCGTGCGCGTCAAGGCAGATGCGATTGGACTAGAAGCGGAAGATTTTTTAAGCGATCGCGTCGTTGAAATCGACCATATTTATACCGGATTTTTAGATTTGTACATAAGTCCGGAGCATTTGTCACGCTTTTATGAAAAAGGTGAACTTGTGCTGGCGGAAATTACAAACCATCCGTTTTATCCGAATCAATTTATCGTCATGAAAGACGCGCTTGGCGGTTCGTCATCGGCGCTTGGCATCGTTGACCATACCGGGAAAAAAGTGCGCAAACTTGTATTTCATTACGATCATATTTGGGGCATTCGCCCGCGCAATGTACAGCAAACGATGGCATGTGAATTGTTGCTTCGCACAGACATCCCGCTTGTGACGCTGATCGGAAAAGCTGGGACAGGAAAGACGCTGCTTGCGTTAGCGGCAGGACTGATGCAGACAGAAGATATGCGGCTATATAAAAAATTGCTTGTCGCTCGTCCGATCGTGCCTGTCGGCAAAGATATCGGCTATTTGCCAGGCGAGAAACAAGAAAAGTTAAGGCCGTGGATGCAACCGATTTTCGACAACTTACACTTTTTATTTGATACAAAAAAACCGGGAGAACTCGATGCGATTTTATCAGGCATGGGGTCGATTGAAGTCGAGGCGCTTACGTATATACGCGGAAGAAGCATTCCAGAGCAGTTTATTATTATTGATGAGGCACAAAACTTAACGAAACATGAAGTGAAAACAATTTTAACGCGCGTCGGGGAACGAAGTAAAATTGTATTAATGGGTGATCCTGCTCAAATTGATCATCCGTATTTAGATGAATACAATAATGGGCTCACATACGTCGTTGAAAAATTTAAAGACCAAAAAGTGGCTGGACACGTGCGGCTCATTAAAGGCGAACGGTCATCGCTTGCGCAGCTTGCCGCCGATCTTTTATAAAGCACGAAAAGAGGCGAAAAGCCTCTTTTTACTCGACGATAAACGCCCGCACGTGTGTGATCGGATTGTCGCGGTTCGAGCCGTCGCCGAAATAAATATGGACAGGTCCATCTTCTTTGAGTGGTTTGCCGTCTTTTGAAAAACATAATAACAACTCGTAAGCTTCAGCAAGTGAAATCGTCGTATCGCCGTTTTCTGTGACGATCACGACCTTTGTAGCATTCTCGTTCGGCTCTGCATTGCGCAAAAACGGGGCAAATGGCATACCAAATGTGCCTGTTAATATTTTTTCTTTTTCAAATTGTTTTTCTGTTTGCAATGTTGGAGGGGACACAGCTCCCTCTTGAATTTCACGATCCCAATATGCTGAAATTTTTTGAATGTCGTCGGTTTCTTTTCGTTGTTCTGTTTCGAAATTGCGTGTAAAATAAGTATGTACATCTACTTTTCGATCGTCAAAAATCCATACGCTCGGATCGAGTGTAATCGTAAATTTGACGTTTCCCTTGATGACGATGACCATGTTTATTCCCCCTATCTGCCTTTCATTATATGATGGAAGCGCTTATTTGTAAAATGAATCGGTCTAGACGCGATGCTTGCATTTTTCTCGTATTCACGATAAGATGAAAAGACAGGAACGTACGGAACGGAGGGGTCAACGTGACGCCTGAAGTGGCGATAAACTTTCGAGAAAGAGCCTATTCGTTATTGCAAGCGGATGCGGAGAAAATTGTGAAGCTGATTCAAGTGCAAATGGATCATTTAACGATGCCGCAATGTCCGCTATATGAAGAAGTGCTAGATACGCAAATGTTCGGGCTATCCCGTGAAATTGACTTTGCGGTCCGCTTAGGACTTGTCGATGAAAAAGACGGGAAGGCGATTTTAGACCGACTTGAGCGTGAGCTTTCGGCATTGCATGAAGCGTGCACGAAAAAAAAGAAAAAATGACAAAAACTCAAACGAATTTCGTTTGGGTTTTTTCTGTTTTGTAGTACAATGCAAAGTAAGAAAATGAAAAGGAAGATGGGGCGAATGCGCTTGAAAACGTTTCTGAAATATCATGATTATCCGTTAATCATCGCTGTCATGTTGTTGTCGTTGTTTGGGCTTATCATGGTATATAGCGCAAGCATGATTACAGCGGTCGTCCGTTTTCATACGGCGAGTGATTATTTTTTCCAAAAACAAAAATGGGCGTGGATCATCGGTGCATGCATGTTTTTATTCACTGCATTTGTTCCGTATAAACATTATGCGCGCAAAAAGTTTTTGCAATTCGTTTTTTTTGTTATGCCTTTGCCGCTCATTTACGTCCTTTTGTTTGGACATACAGCAAACAATGCGACAAGCTGGATTAAAATCGGTCCGTTGAGCGCTCAGCCAGCCGAGTTTGCGAAAATGGGCTTAATTGTGTATTTAAGCGGGGTATTAGCAAACAAACAAAAAAAATTGATTGCATCACCGCAAGAAGCGCTCTTTCCCATTTATTATATGCTGTTTATTTGCTTGCTTATTTTTCTTCAACCAGACGCTGGAACAATGCTCATTATCGTTGCGATTTGTTTAACAATCATACTTTCATCGGCAACAAGCAAATGGCTATTAATTAAACAAGGCGTATTATTCGGGATTGTTTCTCTCTTATCCCTTCCGTTCATATATGACAAAGTTTTTACTGAAGTGCGCAAGGCGCGGCTGTACAGCTTTTTAGATCCGTTTGCATACGCACAAAAAGAAGGATATCAACTCATTAACTCATATTTCGCAATCGCAAACGGGGGACTAAAAGGTCTCGGTCTTGGACAAGGCATTCAAAAATACGGCTATTTGCCAGAAGCGCATACCGACTTTATTATGGCAGTCATCGCAGAGGAGCTTGGTTTATTCGGCGTTTCATTCGTCCTTATTTTACTATCGTTTATCGTATTGCGCGGCTTTGTCATTGCAAGGAGATGTCCAGATGCGTTCGGCAGTTTATTAGCTATCGGTATTTCCGCAATGATCGGCATTCAAGCGTCCATCAATCTCGGTGGGGTGACAGGTATTATCCCGCTTACAGGGGTGCCGCTTCCGTTTGTCAGCTACGGCGGATCGTCGCTCGTTTTACTTATGATGTCTGCAGGCGTGCTTGCGAACATTTCCGCTGTCACAACGTATGAACAAAAACATAAAACGAAGAAAGAAAGCAATATTCAAAAAAATCATATTTCTTTTTCGTAATGCTATTTACAAACAAAGAAAATTCGTTATAGTTTTTATATAAAGAATAGGGGGATGATTTATATGAGGCGTATTCAAAAAGTGCTTGTCGCTAATCGCGGGGAAATTGCGATTCGCGTTTTTCGCGCATGCAATGAGCTCGGGATTCGCACTGTTGCCATTTACTCGCGTGAAGATGCAGGATCATATCATCGCTATAAGGCGGATGAAGCATATTTAGTTGGTGAAGGAAAAAAGCCGATTGAAGCCTATTTAGACATTGAAGGCATTATTGAAATTGCCAAAATGCATGATGTCGATGCGATTCATCCAGGCTATGGCTTTTTATCGGAAAACATCGAATTTGCGAAACGATGCGAAGAAGAAGGCATCATTTTTATCGGACCGCGCCAACAACATTTAGATATGTTTGGCGACAAAGTAAAAGCGCGCCACCAAGCGAAACAGGCGGGCATTCCGGTCATTCCGGGTAGCGACGGCCCTGTGCAAAGCTTGGAGGATGTCGTGCGCTTTGGTGAGACATACGGTTATCCGATGATCGTCAAAGCAGCGTTGGGTGGCGGCGGTCGCGGGATGCGCATCGTTCGTTCCCAATCGGAAGTAAAAGAAGCATACGAGCGCGCCAAATCAGAAGCAAAAGCGGCATTTGGCAGCGATGAAGTATATGTTGAAAAACTCATTGAAAAGCCAAAACATATTGAAGTGCAAATTTTAGGTGACGAATACGGCAACATCGTTCATTTATACGACCGCGATTGTTCTGTACAACGTCGCCATCAAAAAGTGGTCGAAGTGGCGCCGAGCGTGTCACTTTCGAAGGAGCTTCGCGAAGAAATTTGTGAAGCGGCAGTCAAACTTATGAAAAACGTGCAATACGTCAACGCGGGAACAGTCGAGTTTCTCGTTTCTGGCGATGAATTTTATTTCATTGAAGTAAACCCGCGCATTCAAGTTGAACATACGATTACCGAAATGATTACCGGCATCGATATCGTTCAATCGCAAATTTTAATTGCCGAAGGACATGCGCTACATAGCGAAAAAGTCGGCATTCCGAAACAAGAAGACATTTATGTTCACGGATATGCGATTCAGGCGCGCGTCACAACAGAAGATCCGCTAAATAACTTTATGCCGGATACAGGGAAAATTATGGCGTATCGCTCAGGCGGCGGTTTCGGCGTTCGTTTAGACACAGGAAATAGCTTTCAAGGGGCGGTCATTACCCCGTATTACGATTCGCTGTTAGTGAAAGTGACGACGTGGGCATTAACGTTTGAACAAGCGGCAGCGAAAATGTTGCGCAACTTGCGTGAGTTTCGCATTCGCGGCATAAAAACGAACATTCCGTTTTTAGAAAACGTCGTTCAACATCCGAAGTTTTTAACAGGGGAATATGACACATCATTTATTGATACGACGCCAGAGCTATTTATTTTCCCGAAACGAAAAGACCGCGGAACGAAAATGTTATCATATATCGGAACAGTGACTGTAAACGGTTTTCCGGGCATCGGAAAAAAGAAAAAGCCGGTATTTGATCCACCACGCATTCCAAAAGTAAACTATATCGAACCGATGCCAAAAGGGACGAAACAAATTTTAGATGAGCGCGGAGCTGACGGGCTCGTCCAATGGATTAAAGAGCAAAACCGAGTGCTGTTGACAGATACGACGTTTCGTGACGCCCATCAATCGCTTTTAGCAACGCGCGTGCGCACAAACGACTTGTTGCGCATTGCGGAGCCGACGGCGCGCATATGGCCGCAACTGTTTTCGATGGAAATGTGGGGCGGGGCGACGTTCGATGTCGCGTATCGCTTTTTAAAAGAAGATCCGTGGGAGCGGCTTGTCCGATTGCGCGAAAAAATTCCAAACATCCTGTTTCAAATGTTGCTTCGCGCCTCGAACGCGGTCGGATATAAAAACTATCCAGATAACGTCATTCGCGAGTTTGTTGCGAAATCAGCCGAAGCGGGCATTGACGTATTCCGCATTTTCGATAGCTTAAACTGGGTCAAAGGAATGACGGTTGCGATTGATGCGGTGCGCCAAACCGGAAAAGTAGCGGAAGCAGCCATTTGTTATACGGGCGATATTTTCGATCCGGCGCGCACAAAATACAATCTCGATTACTATAAAAACTTAGCGAAAGAGCTAGAGCAAGCAGGCGCGCACATTTTAGCCATTAAAGATATGGCAGGGCTATTAAAGCCGCAAGCAGCGTATGCGTTTATTTCCGCTTTAAAAGAAGTCGTCGATATTCCGATTCATTTGCATACGCACGACACAAGCGGCAACGGCATTTATACGTATGCTAAAGCGATTGAAGCAGGGGTCGATATTGTTGACGTAGCCGTTAGTTCCATGGCTGGTTTAACGTCACAGCCGAGCGCGAGCACGCTTTATTATGCGCTAGAAGGAACGGAGCGCGCGCCCGAAGTCAATATTACATCGCTTGAAAAATTGTCGCGTTATTGGGAAGATGTGCGCAAATATTACGCCGACTTTGAAAGCGGCATGAACGCACCGCATACGGAAGTGTATATGCACGAAATGCCAGGCGGACAATATAGCAATTTGCAACAACAAGCGAAAGCGGTCGGTTTAGGAGATCGTTGGGATGAAGTAAAAGAAATGTACCGCCGCGTCAACGACATGTTTGGCGACATTGTAAAAGTGACGCCATCATCGAAAGTCGTTGGTGATATGGCGCTATATATGGTGCAAAACAATTTAACAGAACAAGACATTTACGAACGTGGGGAAACGCTCGACTTCCCAGACTCCGTCGTCGAATTTTTCGAAGGCTATCTCGGCCAGCCGCATGGCGGATTCCCAGAAACGTTGCAGCGCATCATTTTAAAAGGGCGTAAACCGATTACCGTTCGTCCGGGTGAACTGTTAGAGCCAGTCGATTTTGAAAAATTAAAAGAAGAATTGTATCATCTCATCCAGCGAGAAGTGAGCGACTACGATGTGTTAGCGTATGCGCTTTATCCGAAAGTGTTTGTCGAATACGCCCGCACCGTTGAACAGTTTGGCGACGTATCTGTTTTAGATACACCGACGTTTTTATACGGCATGCGCCTTGGCGAAGAAATTGAAATCGAAATTGAAAAAGGAAAAACGTTAATCGTCAAGCTCGTTGCCATCGGTCAACCACAAGCGGACGGAACGAGAGTCGTTTACTTCGAATTAAACGGTCAGCCGCGCGAAATCGTCATTAAAGACGAAAGCATTAAAACAGCGGTTGTCACCCGTGCGAAAGCAGATCGCAACAATCCGAACCATATTGCCGCAACGATGCCAGGAACGGTTGTGAAAGTGCTTGTGGAAAAAGGGGAAAAAGTGAAAAAAGGCGACCATTTAATGATTACGGAAGCGATGAAAATGGAAACGACGGTGCAAGCCCCGTTTTCAGGCATTGTGAAAGACATTTACGTCCAAGGCGGCGACGCGATTCAAACGGGAGATTTATTAATTGAATTAGCCGAAAAATAAAAGAACGAGGGATCCCTCGTTCTTTTATTTTAATACCGCAGATGGAATGGCGCTTGATTGTTGCGTTACGTCTTTTTCTTTTTTGCTGCGTGTCGCAAGTAAAACAAAATAGCTTAGCACGCCGAACAAACATGAAATGAAAAACGCATGAGCTAAGGCGACGTATAAATTCAATTCCGTAAAGACGACAAGCGCACCGGTTGCAACTTGGCAACTGACGAGAATAAGCGCAACGAGCCAACCCCAATACATAATTGGCTGTTGTTTATATCGCTTCAACGCATACATCGTCGCCCATAAAATCCAAACAAATAAAAGACCAGCTGCAAAGCGGTGCCCCATTTGCACCCATTCGTGTAATTGTGTCGGGAATATGCGCGTTTGCGCGCAAAACGGCCAGCTTGGACAAGCTAAGCTCGCCTGCTTATGACGAACGAGCGCGCCTGTATACACAACGATATAGCAGTAGGAAATAATGCCATAAATATGAAATTTCATCGTGCGATCAAGCACAACAGATGAGGCATCAAATTTTTTATCGACTTCAAAAATAAACAACGTCAATAAAAAGACGGCCGCAAACGAAATTAATGAAATGCCGAAATGAAGCGCAAGCACAACGTCCGATTGTCCCCATACGACCGCGGCTGCCCCGATGAGTCCTTGCAAGACGAGAAACACGAACGAAACGATCGCTAAAAATTTCGTTTCGCGAATATGGCCAATCGCTTTCCATACCCAAACGGATAGGATGAGCACCATCAGCCCAACGACACCTGAGACGACGCGGTGACTTAACTCAATCAGCAGCTCTGCTGTAATATTAGACGGAATAAGTTGTCCGTGACATAGCGGCCACGAACGACCGCAGCCCATGCCTGAGCCTGTTTTTGTTACAAGCGCTCCGCCAATTAAAACGAAAAGCATGCCGATTGTTGTCGCTACCGCAAACCATTTTAAAAGCCGTTGCAATGTATTCACTTCCTTAATGCGAAATTTTATCTAGCAAACGCCTAGTAAAAACTGTATAATAAATGTGAAATACGTGTGAAGAAATTCTATTCCCATATTAGCGGAAAACGTCGAAAAGCGCAAAGTTTTATTATTTTACAATATAGCAATCGTTGCAAATATGGTTGAATATTTGTGTGGAGTTTGCTAGAAGTATAAATGCAGTTATTTTTCAACGTTTTCATCGTAACAATCTCATTTTGACACAAATTCGACACAATTCAGACAAAAAAAGTTCACAATTTGATGGAAAAATGTGCTTTAATTACAGAGACGGCATATCGTTATCGTGTATAGAATGGAAACGCCTTCACAGGCATAAGAGAGGAGTGGCGACACATGGCGGATGTAGTCGAAGATGTAAAAACAACAAAAATACGATCAGGCGTTTTAAAAGATGTGCTTGCGGTCGTAAAAATTGGCATCGTCAACTCCAATTTAATTACGACGTTTACAGGACTTTGGTTAGCCCTTCATTTTACGGGAAAAGGATTTTTAAGCAATTTGCATACGGTGTTTTTCGCGCTCGTTGGATCTGCGCTTGTCATCGCAGGTTCATGTGCGTTAAATAATTTTATCGATCGCGACATTGATCATTTAATGGAGCGAACAAAAGATCGTCCGACGGTAAGCGGAAGTGTAGAACCGAAGCGCGTGCTTTGGTTCGGCATCCTTCTTGTCGCTATTGGCACGCTTAGCTTGCTCATGACAACCGTCACTGCTGCCATCATCGGATTAGTTGGCGTTGTGACGTACGTCTTTTTATATACGATGTGGTCAAAGCGAAGCAATACGCTAAATACGGTTATCGGAAGCGTTTCTGGTGCGGTTCCGCCGGTCATTGGCTGGACGGCAGTCGATGACGCCTTTCATATCGTTCCAATCATTTTGTTTTTGCTTATGTTTTTATGGCAACCGCCGCACTTTTTAGCGCTGGCGATGAAGCGATGTGAAGAGTATCGCGCAGCGGGCATTCCGATGTTGCCTGTCGTTTACGGATTTGCGATGACGAAGCGGCAAATCATCATTTGGATTGTAGCGCTTTTGCCATTGCCGTTTTACTTGTTTTCATTAGGCGTTCCGTTTTTAGTCATTGCGACGCTGTTAAACGTCGGTTGGCTAGCGCTCGGATTAGCCGGCTTTAAAATGAAAGACGACATCAAATGGGCAAAATGGATGTTCATCTACTCATTAAACTATTTGACGATTTTATTCGTCACGATGGTGATCGTCACCATTGATTGATGAAGCGTCCATTTGGCGCTTGTTGCAAAACAAATAGGTTTACAATTCTTTCTTTTTGTAAAGAAAGAATGTATATATTTCACTTTATTTCATAATCGAAAGAGGGGTTTGATTAGGCTATGAAAAAGTGGCTACGAAATTGGCGCTTGGTTTCTCTTGTATCCGCCATGGCGCTTTTGCTAGCTGGTTGCGGTAAGCCGTTTTTATCGACGCTTCAACCAGCAGGAGAAGTAGCTGACATGCAGTACAAGCTTATGCTGCTCAGCACGGCCATCATGGTCATCGTCATTGCGGTTGTAACAATTATTTTCCTTTACGTCGTCACTCGCTTCCGTCGTCGTAAAGGGGAAGAAAACAAAATTCCAAAGCAAGTGGAAGGAAGCCATACGCTTGAAATCATTTGGACAGTTATTCCGATTATTTTACTAATCATCTTAGCTGTTCCAACGGTTTTATACACATTTAAACTTGCTGATGTAAAACCGATGAACAAAAAGGAACGTGACGTTGTGGTCGTCAACGTTCGTGCGAATTTGTACTGGTGGGAGTTTGAGTACCCAGACTACGGCATTATTACAAGCCAAGACTTAGTTGTTCCAACAGGTGAACGTGTGTATTTCAACTTAAAAGCATCTGACGTTAAACATTCGTTCTGGATTCCTGCGGTTGGAGGAAAAATGGACACAAATACAGATAACACAAACCAATTTTTCCTCACATTTGATGACAAACGTGCTGAAGAGGCAGGACGTCTGTTTTACGGAAAATGTGCGGAGCTTTGCGGCCCGTCACACGCTTTAATGGACTTTAAAGTGAAGGCGCTTCCTCGCGCGGAGTTTGACCAATGGGTAGAAAAAATGAAAAATGCTAAACCTGTTGCTTCAACAGATCCAGTTGTGAAGCAAGGGGAAGAAATTTTCAACAAAAGCTGTATTGGCTGTCACGCGGTGACACCGGTTGATGGTCGTCCAGAGCAAGCTCGCCTTGCGCCGAACTTAGGCAACTTTGCAGATCGTGAACGCATTGCCGGCATCTTAGAACATAATGAAGAAAACTTAAAAGCTTGGTTAAAAGATCCAGAGAAAATTAAGCCAGGCAACAAAATGACAGGCACATACCCAGCGTTGTCTGATGAAGAGCTTGAAGCATTAACAAAATACTTAATGACATTATCTGTTGAGTAAGGGGATTATTGATCAAGGGAGGTTAAACTGTGAGTACGTTAGCTCGGAAAAAAGGTGTCGGCGCAGTCATTTGGGACTACTTAACAACAGTAGACCATAAGAAGATTGCGATTTTGTACTTAATCGCCGGCGGAATTTTCTTCTTGCTTGGCGGTTTAGAAGCGATGATTATTCGCATTCAGCTCGCCGTGCCAAACAACGACTTCATTAGTGCGGGTTTTTACAATGAAGTGTTGACGATGCACGGAACGACGATGATTTTCCTTGCGGCGATGCCGCTCGTGTTTGCGATGATGAACGCCGTTGTTCCGATTCAAATCGGTGCGCGTGACGTGGCGTTCCCGTTTTTAAACGCGCTTGGATTTTGGTTATTTTTCTTCGGTGGTGTGTTTTTAAACTTATCTTGGTTTTTAGGTGGAGCACCAGATGCGGGTTGGACATCTTACGCATCGTTGTCGCTTGCATCACCGACGCACGGGATCGACTTTTACGTATTAGGTTTACAAATTTCCGGTATCGGAACGTTAATCGGTGGAATTAACTTCCTTGTGACAATCATCAATATGCGTGCACCAGGAATGACATATATGCGCATGCCGATGTTTACATGGGCAACGTTTGTCACATCTGCGCTCATTTTATTCGCATTCCCACCATTAACAGTCGGTTTAATTTTCATGATGATGGATCGCTTGTTCGGTGGAAACTTCTTTGATCCAGCGCTTGGTGGAAATACGATCATTTGGGAACATTTATTCTGGATTTTCGGTCACCCAGAAGTATACATTCTCGTATTGCCAGCGTTCGGTATTTTCTCTGAAATTTTTGCAACGTTCTCGCGTAAGCGTTTGTTCGGCTATTCATCGATGGTATTTGCAACGGTGTTAATCGGATTTTTAGGATTCATGGTTTGGGCGCACCATATGTTTACAGTTGGTTTAGGTCCAATTGCCAACGCCATCTTTGCGGTTGCGACAATGGCAATTGCGGTTCCAACAGGAATTAAAATTTTCAACTGGCTATTTACGATGTGGGGCGGAAGCATTCGCTTTACAACACCAATGATGTATGCGGTAGCGTTTATTCCATCGTTCGTTATCGGTGGAGTGACAGGTGTCATGAACGCTGCAGCAGCGGCAGACTATCAATATCATGACAGTTATTTCGTCGTTGCGCACTTCCACTACGTTATCGTCGGCGGGGTTGTTTTCGCGCTACTAGCAGGTGCTCACTACTGGTGGCCAAAAATGTTCGGTAAAATGTTAGATGAAAAATTAGGAAAAGTAACATTCTGGTTGTTCTTTATCGGCTTCCATTTAACGTTCTTTATCCAACACTTCCTTGGTTTAATGGGTATGCCACGTCGCGTATTTACATTCTTGCCTGGCCAAGGATTTGAAACAGGAAACATGATTAGTACTGTTGGTGCATTTTTCATGGCAGCAGGTATAATCGTGTTATTAGCAAACGTTGTCATCACAACAGTAAAAGGAAAACGCGTTGGCAACGATCCATGGGAAGATGGACGTACGTTGGAATGGGCAGTATCTTCACCAGCGCCAGAATACAACTTTGCCCAAACACCACTTGTGCGTGGATTAGACGCATATTGGATTGAAAAAATGGAAGGCAAAAAAGGCTTAACACCAGCAGAGCCGCTTGGCGATATTCATATGCCTAACCCTACAATTTTGCCGTTCGTTATGTCGTTAGGTCTATTCATTTCAGCGTTAGGCTTCTTGTTCCATAACGACTACGGTTGGGGATTACCTGTTGGTATTATCGGCTTACTGATCACGCTAGTTGCCATGTTCTTCCGTTCAATTATTGATGACCATGGCTTCCACATTCCTAAAGAAGAAGTGATGGAAGCAGAGAAAAAGGGGGCTGGGGCATAATGCATATGGAAGAAAAATTAACGCCGGAGACGTTCCCGGCAGAGCCAGAAAGAGCAACCCTCGAAGGGAAGAATAAGTTTTTAGGTTTTTGGTTTTTCCTCGGTGGAGAGACGGTATTGTTCGCCTCTCTCTTCGCCACATATTTGGCGTTAAAAGACTCTGTGGCAGGAGGACCATCTGGAAAAGAACTGTTCCAAATGCCGATCGTCTTTTTAGCGACGATGTTGCTTTTAACGAGCAGTTTAACGAGCGTATATGCAATGCATCATATGCGCAACTTTGACTTTAAAAAAATGCAGCTTTGGCTCGGCATTACTGTATTGCTTGGTGCAGCCTTTTTAGCGCTTGAAATTTACGAGTTTACAGAGTACGTACATGAAGGATTTAAATTTTCAACAAGTGCGTTTTCTTCAGCGTTTTATACGCTTGTTGGTACGCACGGTGCCCACGTCGCGTTCGGTTTGCTTTGGATTGTTACACTAATGGTTCGTAACGCGAAACGCGGGTTAAACTTATATAATGCACCGAAGTTTTACGTCGCAAGCTTATATTGGCACTTTATCGACGTTGTTTGGGTGTTCATTTTCACGGTCGTATACTTAATGGGAATGGTGGGGTGATTGTATGGCAAATCATACACATGTACAAAACCCAAAAGTAGATGTACAATATCGCCGCAAAAAAAATGCGGAAGAAATGAAACATCAAATCGTTTCATTTACGTTAATGATTTTCTTAACGCTCATCGCTTTTTTTGCGGTTGGATATGAAGGATTTTCCGCTTGGTTTTCTGTACCGTTCATTTTATTGTTAGCGGTCGTGCAAGTCATTTTCCAGCTATATTACTTTATGCATATGAGCCATAAAGGGCATGAGCTTCCAGCTCTATTCATCTATGGTGGCGTGGCAGTTTCGTTCATTACCATTTGGGCGTTTTTAACAATCGTCTGGATTTAAGAAGCTAGCATTGGCTAGCTTCTTTTCTTTTCACGTTTGTTACGTTTGTAGTATAATAAAGTTGGAAAAAAAGCGAGGTGAGTATGATGCCGTTAAGTATATTTGGTTTTGAAGCGATGTGGAGCCCATACTTTTTCATCTTTTTAGTTGCGGTAACGGTCGTTTATTTTTGGCTTGTCAATCGCTCAAAAGAACAAACGACGACGAAACAAAAAACGTTGTTTGTGACTGCGATTGTTTTGCTTTATATTTGCAAAGGTTCTCCGGTCGATTTGCTAGGGCATTTAATGTTTAGCGCCCATATGACGCAAATGGCTGTCCTTTATTTAATGGTGCCACCGCTTCTCATTAAAGGTATTCCATCGTGGATGTTTGAAGCAATTTTTCGAATTCAAATTATTCGTTCAACGTTTACGTTTTTCACGAAACCGCTCATCGCCTTATTTTTGTTTAATGGTATTTTCTCGTTATACCATGTGCCGCTTATTTTTGATGTCGTGAAAACAAACATGTGGCTGCATGCGTTCACAACAACTGCCATTTTTATTGCCGCAATCATGATGTGGTGGCCGCTCGTCAATGAAATACGCGGTTTTCCAGCATTGTCTGGATTAAAAAAAGTCGGTTACATTTTCGCCGATGGCGTGCTGCTTACACCAGCATGTGCGCTCATTATTTTTGCCGATACGCCGTTATATGCCACATATTCCGATCCGACCGCTTGGATGAACGCATTAGCGCTTTGTGTGCCACAAAGCACGTTATCGTCGCTCAAATTGAGCGGACCAGAAATGTTTAGTTCCATGTCGATTTTACACGATCAACAGCTCGGTGGCGTATTAATGAAAATTATTCAAGAAATTGTGTATGGAGTTATGTTGTTTTACATTTTTATTGCATGGTATCGAAAAGAACGAGATGAAGAAAACGTCGTGGCTCAAACAACAAAATGATAAGCTAAGAGAGGGGACGCTATGGGTTCATTACCAATTTTACCTACTATTAGTACAAGCTTTATTGTCATTAGTGCGATTCTAGTCGCCATCGGTTGGTATTTCATTCGGCAAAAACAAGTCGAGAAGCATGAAAAAACGATGTGGCTTGCGGCTGCTTTTGCGCTCGCTTTTTTCTTAATTTATTTGTCGCGCACGATTTTTATCGGCAATACAAGCTTCGGCGGTCCAGATGATTTGAAAATATATTATACAATCTTTTTGCTTTTCCACATTTTTTTAGCGACTGCTGGTGCCGTTTTTGGCATTGTGACGTTGTTATCAGCGGTGAAAAAAAATTGGTTGCGACATAAAAAGCTCGGTCCAATCACAAGCGTTGTTTGGTTTTTTACGGCAACGACAGGTGTAGCAGTCTATTTATTGTTATACGTCTTTTACCGCGGCGGTGAAACGACATCGGTCATTAAAGCCATTTTAGGCTTTTAAAAAGAGGGTGAACGATTCACCCTCTTTATCATTTGTATCATAAAGTAATGGCATCAAAACATAAATATTTTGAACGACGAAGCGGCATCTGCTTTGATTTTAGTGTGGGGGATGGATATGCATAAACCCGTTATAACGATTGTTGCGATGAGTGTACAACCGTTTGATCATGTCATATTAGAAGAAGTGAACGTGTATGAACGACAAAACCGATTGACGATTTCCATGACCATTTCTGTCAAGCTGCATGGCAATATGCTCACCTTATGTGAACGTATTCAAAAACAAGTGATCGATGACATATACGACATCACAGGAAAAGAGGTTGTTTCTGTTCACCTGTACGTCCGTCGTCTCATTGACGGAAAAAACGCATGAGCGCGCTCATGCGTTTATAGTTGCAAGACCTTCTTTCACTTTTGCTAAAAGAGCTTCACATTGGTTTACTAATGATGAAGGGAAGTTCTCTCCCTCACCATATTCGACACCATGTGGATAATAATACTTGCCAAGCAACGGCTTCATCAGTTTAATGACCGCATGGCGACCACCAACGTCTCCTTCAATCGCATAACCTTGCACACGTAAATAAAAGACGTCATTTTTAATTTCAAATTTGCGGTCATATGTGACACGTTCGTAATCCCATTGACCGGCACGTACGAAGCCGAGGCTTTCCATTAAGTCATCTAAACGTGTTAATGGCGCTGTTTGATTTTCAATGCCTGTATTTTCGAAGCGCATCGTTCATTTCCCCCCCTTATGTAAAAAACATTCCTCCCTCAATAATAGTACGAAAGCGCATAACTTTCAATGACGAGCTTCATAATTGTTCCGATTTTGGTGAAACTAAAGGGCGAAAGGAGAGATGAACATGACAAAAGTAAAAGAAATGATGACGACAGAAGTAGAATGTTGTACACCGCTCGATAATATGTACGAAGCAGCGGTAAAAATGCGCGATTATAACGTCGGTGCTATTCCGATTGTAGATGGGAATCGACTTGTCGGCATTGTAACTGATCGCGACTTAGTCATACGCGGCATCGCTGAAAAAAAACCAGGCTCGACAGCCGTAACAGAAGTGATGAGCAAACAGCTTGTGACGATTTCACCGGACGCTTCTGTCGCTGAAGCCGCTCGTTTAATGGCGAAACATCAAATTCGTCGTTTACCTGTTGTGGAGGGAGACACGTTAGTCGGCATGGTGTCGCTTGGCGATTTAGCGACCCATACAGCAAGCGACGAACAAGCGGGAGAAGCGTTAACAGAAATATCACAATATCATTAAAAAATAAGGCTATGTTTTCGCATAGCCTTATTTTTTAGTGTTGCGAGGGTGACAAGCTGTATATAATGAATATATATAACGATTAAGGGAGAATGATGAATGCGTTGGATAGTTGCCCTTATGATGGTCCTCATCATTACTTTTTATTTTTCACCAACAGATGAACAAGCCCCGTTAAACGATACATCAATAATGAGTAAACAAACGAGTGAACAAGCGGTCGCGGAAGGGTTAGGTGCGTGGATCGGAAAGACGGAAGAAGAGGTTAAACAAACATTTGGACAACCTGCCCGCATCGATCCGTCTGCGTACGGTTATGTATGGTGGATCTATAACGATCTAAAAACGTATATGCAAATCGGTATATTGAATGGACGAGTTGTGACGATTTATGCGTGTGGACCTGAAGTAAATATCGCCCCGTTTCAATTCGATCGCTCGATCAATGAGCTATTGCAAACGATGCCGCTTCAAGACGAAATTCATGTGCAGCTTGACGATGGCGTATATCGTTTTCAACTGACAGAGGAAGATTTAATGATTCAGCCGCTTCTTTCATTTGGCGATGCGTATGTGCAATTATATATTGACCGTTTTACCGGAAAATTATCAAGCGTTCGCTGGGTTGACTGGGAGACGTTAGTGAAGCTTCGCCCATATGAGCTTGAATATCGTGGGCCGTTACCTGAGGTGGCGCTTGATGAAACGATTGCAAAACAAATCGAACGAGCAAACGCCAAACAAATTTTTGATATTACGAATGTGATGCGCATACGCCACGGTCTTTCTCCGCTACAATGGGATGAACGTGTGGCGAAAGTAGCATATGGACATAGTAAAGATATGGCAGAAAACAAATTTTTTGCGCACGAATCGCCAACAAATGGCGACTTACAACAGCGACTTACAAAAGCAAACATTCCTTTTGAACTAGCGGCGGAAAATATTGCGGCGGAATATGTTGATGCACCAGCAGTCGTCGAAGCATGGCTCAATAGCCGTAGCCATCGGCAAACGTTGTTAAATGAGAAACTGACGCATTTAGGTGTTGGTGTATATAAACGACATTATACGCAAAATTTTATTCGCCCTTTTTCACAACCAAAATAGGCGCACGTATTGGCTGTTCGGTCGTAATATATGATAGGCAAACAAACGAGAAAGGAGCGACCGATATGTCCGTTGAACAATTTAAACAGTTTGTTAAAAAACATCCAAAGTTAATTGAAGAGGTGCGCGAAGGAAAAAAAACGTGGAAACAGCTATACAACGATTGGTACGTATTCGGCGAAGATGATGAAATGTGGAATGAGTATACGCCCACTAATGATAAACAAGAACAAGGAGCGCTCGTTCAAAAATTAGCAAGTTATTTAAAACATCTTGACGTCAACGAGCTTCAAACGTACATTACAAACGTTCAACAAGCGATTACATCCATTCAAGAAGTCGTTCGTCAAATGCAGCATACGGATAAAAAAGATCCGTTTTCGTTCCGAAGGGATTAAGGAGATACCCGATGAGAAAAGACGTATACGAATACATCATAGCAAAGCCAAAGCTTCATCAGTTTTTACGCGAACAACCGTCATGGTATCGGCGATTAGCGAGACGTCCGATGGATGTGAAAGAAATGGAAAAACAAGCGCGTCAATATTATAAACAAACGTTGCCACATAAAGTCGAACAAGTCGTCCAAACGGTTGAAATGGCTAAAATGATGATGGCGATGATGAAACTGATGAAGAATACTCATAATTAAAGACGAAACGTAAACACTATCACTATGAAAGGATGGTGAAAGTGTTGCGTTTCTTTTTTTTATGTGTTGCGCTATTATGTTCCATGTACGCAAATGATTGTGACCAAATCGTTTTTGCCAAACAAAAACAAGCGTTATTTGTGAAACATCATGTCAAAGGAAATAACGTATTCGTCGAATGTGTAGTCGATCAGTTTACGTTTACGAAAGGAAAACATCCGAAAAAAGACGGACAAGGACGCATTCACATTTACGTTAATGGAAAAAGAGTAAGCGAAACGACGACGGCAGCGTTCGTCATTCGGGGATTGCCTGTCGGAAAGCATACGATTCGACTTGAGCTTGTGCATAACGATGCTAGCAAATACGATGTATCGCATGAATTTACGGTGACGATTCCATAAGTTTGTGGGGCCTCCATACGTATTTGTTTTGTTTATAAAATCATGTTATGATACCGTTGTGGAGGTGTTGCTCGTGCTTGTAGCAACGATCGAACGATTACAGTTGTTAGATTTCGCCGAAGAGCTTGGCAAAATGATCGTCGAATCAGACGTGGCGGAGGAATATCGCCGCTGTTTTTATCATGTGCAACAAGATGAAAAGGCGCAGCAACTCATTCGTCAGTTCGTTCAGTTAAAAGAACGATACGAAGAGGTGCAGCGTTTTGGAAAATATCATCCAGATTACAAAAAGATGACAAAACAAGTGCGCGACGCCAAACGCGAGCTTGATTTATACGGTCCGATCGCTAATTTTAAAAAAGCGGAAAAAGAGATGCAGTCGCTTTTAGATGAAATTAGCACGATGATCGGTCGCGCCGTATCCGAAAACATTAAAGTGCCGACAGGAAACCCGTATTTTGACTCTTTATCTTGCGGCGGAGGATGCGGGTCTGGCGGAGCGTGCGGCTGCCGGACGAAATGAAAAGGGGGATGGGGTTTTTATGTTTCCAATGCGTCAAGGGATTATCGTTTGGCTTTATTCGCTGAAACATAGTAAACAGTTACGAAAATATGGTAACGTTCATTACGTGTCGAAACGGCTCAAATATGCGGTCTTATATTGCAACATGGACGAAGCGGAAGATGTTATGAAAAGACTCGCCGATTTGCCGTTTGTAAAGCGGGTCGAACCGTCTTACCGTCCGTATGTGAAAGTCGAATTTGAATCAAAAGCGGATAAAGAAAAAGAATATGAATATGGCATATAAAAAAGGATGTCAGCGAGCGACATCCTTTTTTTCATCGTCTTTGGCGAGGAGACCCCCACCTTCAACGACCAAAGGGAGTAAGTGGGGGCGGAATCGCTTTTTTTCAAGATGAGAAAGTATGATAGGGCGCTTTCTTTATTGTAATGGCGGAATGAACCGATTCATGCGCATAATGCCGATTAAATGTTGGTAGTACAATTGTAAATCTGCAAAAAAGTTTGATGGCTTCACGTCTAAATGAATAATTTCTTGATTCAATTCCTTCGCTAAATCAACAAATAGCTCGTATCGCTTTGTCACTTTGACAGACGGATGTGGAATGCCTTCACGGCAAATGTATAACGGCTGAAAATCGCCCGGATCGGTCGGATGAAGCACGACGACGAACGACGTGAGCGCCTTCCCATCTTTCATCGTATGGAACGCAAACAAACCAGATAAACGATGGCGGTTTGATTTGGCGATTTCGATCAGCTCATAAATGTCAGAATATCCTTCTCCAAGTTCAATAAAGCGTTGAATCATCTGTTCATTCCCTCACTTTTATGTTTTGTCCCATCATTACTTTAACACGTTCAACTTTTTTCGACAATTAGTGAAAACGGTGTATGACAACGGATTGAAATTTTGCTATTGTTATATTATAAACTGCTAAATGAGGGGCAATCGCATGCGGAAAGTAGCTTTCATTTCAACGCTCCTTTTCCTCGGAGTTAGCGCAGGGGCTTTATATTACCAGTGGGACGAATATCATACAGAAGCAACGAAACAGTCGGTCATGCAACATGACATTGAAGCGACATTTACGGGAAAGACGATACAAGTCGTTCATCATATACGCGGGGCTGTTGCTGATACGTATGAAGTGACAGTGCCAAAAGAAGTGAAAGGTGTTTCGTGTTTAAACGACAAAACATGCGTGAAACGACAAAACGACAAAACAGTCGTCGACGCACCGAAGACCGGTGAGCTTTCCCTCACTTATCGCGTGCCAATTGCACAAAAAGAACCGCTTTTTGTTAAGGAATGGCTCGTTCGTTTTCATACATCACAACAGCAACAAATGAATATATCCCTCACCGATGCTGTTCATCCGAAAGGTGTGTGGGCAGCGGACGGAAAGCTCATTGGCTACGTATATAAACCGTCGTTTTCGTTTTTTATGTGGGAGAAAAAAGGCGGGCAAGCTGTTCCGCTTTATTTTCAAGCGAAACCACTTCGCACATCGTTTGATCATGACCTGGCAGTGTATGCGACAAAGCCAGTCGATCCAACAGCGCTATCGTTTTGGCGAAAAAGCAGCGTACAGACGCTTATTGTTACTCCGTTTCAGCTGCAATATATAACACCGACGTTTGTCATGATACCGGAAACGGCTTCCTTTGCCAACGTGCAGCGCGCTTACGTTCGCGTGGAGCTACAACAGCGATTTCCAAATAGTTCTGTTCCGGATTGGATATGGGATTTGCTTGCAGCGTACATGACAAAAACAAAACCGATGACACAACAAGCGCAACGCGTTTTGCAGCAATTGCAGACGACATTAACGAAAGAAGAACAACAAACGTTTTGGACATCCGTTACAACGAACGATGGTCAACCATTGACGATGAAAAAGTTGGATGAATGGTTAGGAAAGGCGTACGGTGGGAATACGACATTTTTCCAAGATGAACAACCGTACATGACATTTACGGAGCGAAAAATGCTTGTCGCCAATAACGTCAAATTACCGAATGCCCACGTCTTATTAAAAGACGGTCAACAACTGTTCCCATTCGTTCCGATTATGCGCACGCTTGGCTATACCGTTCAACGTTCAAGTGAAGCCGTATTTATTGAAAAAAATGGTGCACGTTGGCGCTTTTTTACGAATGGCACAAATGCCGTCATTCGTGAATGGAACGGAACGCTATACGTGGAACGAACCGAATTTCCAAAATGGTTTTCTGTTTATATTAGCGAAACGAGTGAAGAAATACATGTTGTAGGGCAATAGGGCAAAAAAAAATCCCTGTGGCATATGCCATAGGGGCCCTTCTATTTTTTTCGGACAAGCCGAAAAAAGAAGGCAAAAAGGGAGAGGAGAAACCGGAGGAAGAACTTATGGGGAACGTAAGTCTTCTCCATGGTTGGCAACAACATCGCAACGATGTTGTTACTATCAGTATGACCATTGTTTCGCATTGTATACATCCTCATCATTTTTTTCCTTACAATGATTGTCCATTTCGTCGGTTATGCTATGATCATAAAAGCGAGGTGAAATACGATGAGAGTCATATCAGGGAAATGTAAAGGAAAGCTGTTACAAGCTGTACCAGGGATGACGACCCGTCCGACGACAGATAAAGTGAAAGAAGCAATGTTTAATATGATCGGTCCATATTTTTCAGGTGGACTTGGACTTGATTTGTTTGGCGGAAGCGGCGGGCTTGGCATCGAAGCGTTAAGCCGCGGACTCGATCGCGTCATTTTCGTCGATCACGATGCAAAAGCCGTCCAAACGATGAAAAAAAACGTGGCGGCTTGTCGTTTGACAGACCAAGCGGAAATTTATCGCAACGATGCGGAACGAGCGTTAAAAGCAATCATCAAAAGAGGCTTGACGTTTCGCCTTATTTTTCTTGATCCGCCTTATAAAAACAAGCAATTGGAAGCACTTATTGCGATCATCGATGCCCATCAGCTGTTGCAACGAGACGGTTTCATCGTGGCTGAACACGGGGCGGAAGTGGAGCTTCCAAAGCAAATTGGGCGGTTAACACAAGTGAAACATGAAACGTACGGCATTACGGCTGTATCGATTTTTGCTTATGTCGATGAGGAAGGGGAATAAATATGGCAAGCATTGCAGTATGCCCAGGAAGTTTTGATCCTGTGACGTATGGGCATTTAGATATTATTCGTCGCGGGGCGAAAGTGTTTGACCAAGTTTATGTTGTCGTATTAAACAATTCATCGAAAAAACCGTTATTTTCAACCGAAGAACGAGTGCAATTGCTTGAGGAAGTGACAAAAGATTTACATAACGTCACCGTAGATTCGTATCGAGGGTTGCTTGTCGATTACGCCCGCAGTAAAAATGCAAGCGCGATTTTACGCGGATTGCGTGCTGTTTCTGATTTTGAATACGAAATGCAAATTACATCCATGAACCGCGTATTAAACGAACAAATTGAAACGTTTTTCATGATGACAAACAATCAATACGCCTTTTTAAGTTCAAGTATCGTAAAAGAAGTGGCGAAATATAACGGCAACATTTCTGAACTCGTGCCAAAAGTTGTAGAAGAAGCACTTCGTAAAAAATTTTCCGAAATAAAAAACCACCTTTAAGCAGGTGGTTTTTCGCGTCGAAAAGTGATCATCACATACATAAAACACGCCGTAGCTGTAATGAAAAAGCCGTATTGTTCGATCCAATGCGCATACACAATCGACCACTGGCTTGTTGTTTCTGGAAGCCAAACAGGTAACATTTCTGCTGATTCAAGCGGTTGAACGTAAAGCGGCTTCCAAAGAAGAGACGCGAAAAAAGCAGCAAACAATCCGTGAAAGATGCGCGCAATGAAAAAAGGTTGAAAGCGAATATGAGCTTCCGCTAAAATGCTCGCGACTTGTGCTTGTACAGAAAAACCGCCAAAGGCAAGAATGAAGCTTGTGACGATGACTTTTTGCAATAGCGTCGCATTTGCCGTTTCGCTCGTCATTTGACTGCCAAGCGTAATTTCAAACAACCCTGCGATAAACGGAACGCTTAATTCGCTCGGTAAATGAAAAAGCGCTAATGCGTATCGCACGATGCCGGCTAGCCATTCGGTGATGTTTGTAATATAAAGCAACTTATTTAAAACAGAAAATAAAATAATAAATCCGCCGATCATAAGAAGCGTTTGAATGGAGGACCGAACCGCATCCCCGAGCAGCTTGCCGATCGCTTGGCCATGTTTTAAGCGCGTTTCATGCATCGCACGAAATGCTTGCTGGAAAATACCTTTTTTTTGTTTAGCGACAAAAGCGGTGTCATCTTTTCCGTGAAAGCGCATCATGAAACCGACACAAATGTTGCCGAGATAATGAGATAAGGCAAGAATGATGCCGATGTTTGGATTATGAAAAAATCCGACCGAAATCGCCCCGAAAATAAAGAGCGGATTAGATGAGTTTGTAAACGAAACGAGCCGCTCTGCTTCAATGGCGGAAAGTTGTTGTTGCTGTCTTAACCGCGCGGTCAGTTTTGCGCCGACAGGGTAGCCGGAAGCCATGCCCATCGCCCAAACGAATCCGCCGATGCCCGGCACTTTAAAAAGCGGACGCATCAATGGCTCAAGCAATACACCGAGAAAATGAACGACACCAAATCCAATTAAAATTTCTGATACAATAAAAAAGGGAAGAAGGGAAGGGAAAACGACATCCCACCACATATGCAATCCGCGCACCGCAGCTTCAAGCGCATGTTGCGGGTAGCGGAGCAATGCAAAACATAAGCAAATAATTATAGACGATAGCATCAATGTTTTCCATTTTTCTTTCATCGTTCGTTGGCCTCCTTATCCGCCGATCGTACTCGTTTTAATATACGAGTATATGTGGACATTTTAGACCATAGTATTGAAGAGGGAAGGGGGGGGAAATGGATGAAAATCGGGTTGGCGCTCGGCTCTGGTGGTGCGCGCGGTTTTGCACATGCAGGTGTCATCAAAGTGCTAGAAGAAGAAAACATTCCGATCCATATGATTGCAGGGAGCAGCATGGGCGCACTCGTCGGAGCGTTATATGCATCGGGGATGTCAACGGAACGATTATATCGGCTTGCGATGGCGTTTCGGCGCAACGACTATATCGACTGGACGTTGCCGAAAATGGGGCTTATTGCAGGGCGACACATTAAACAGTTTATATCGGTTATGACGAAACAAAAGCGCATTGAAGATGCCCGCATTCCGTTAGCGGTTGTGGCGACCGATTTGCAAAAAGGTAAGAAAGTGGTGTTTCGCGAAGGAAACATCGCTGATGCCGTGCGTGCGAGCATTTCGATTCCAGGCATTTTTGTGCCCGAACGTTTGAATGGCCGCCTTCTTGTTGATGGTGGGGTCATTGATCGTGTGCCAGCCACCGTTGTTCGTGACATGGGGGCTGATGTCGTCATCGCGGTTGATGTTGCCTCCGTCAAAAAGAACGACACGCTCACCTCCATTTTTGATGTTATTTTACAAAGCTTAGACATTATTCAAGCTGAGCTCGCTTCCCACCGCATCGCTCAAGCGGATATCGTTATTCGTCCGCAGCTTGAGCGATATAGTTCGTATGCGTTTACACATGCGAAAGAGATGATTCAAATGGGGGAAGAAGCGGCACGCCAACAGCTACCGATCATTCGTCAATTGCTTGCAGAGAAGGGGTTTAAACGATGAACAATAAACGGTATATTCGGACGATTGCGCTCATTGCACTATTGCTCGTTTTTGGTACCTTTTTTAAATTGCCATATTACGTGACGATGCCTGGAACGGCTGAACCGTTGCGTCCGCTCGTTGAAGTCGAAGGCGGCTATAAAGAAAAGGGAAAGTTTATGTTAACGACCGTTCGCATGGGGCAGGCAAACCTTTTTTCGTTTGTATTCGCCCATATGAGTAAATATAACGAACTATATCGCATAGACGAAGTGCGTCAACAAGACGAAAACGACGAAGAATATACGTATCGCCAATTGAAAATGATGGAAAATTCAAAAGAAACAGCGATTGCTGTCGCCTACAAAAAAGCAAACAAACCGGTTTCATATCGCAATAAAGGTGTATATGTGCTTTATGTCGTCGATAACATGCCGGCAGCAAAATATTTAAAAAGCGGCGATCAATTAGTAGCGATTGACGGGCAACGTCTCAACGACGCAGACGAATTTATTCAATACGTAAGCGGAAAGAAAAAAGGAGATCGCGTCCGAATTACGTATAAACGATCAGGAAAAGAAAAAACAGCAACGTTGACGCTTGCGCCGTTTCCAAATGAAAAAAATCGCATCGGTCTCGGCGTTTCCGTCATGACGGATCGCGATATTGTGACGGATCCGCCTGTTCATATTGAATCTGATGACATTGGCGGCCCGTCGGCTGGACTTATGTTTGCGCTAGAAGTGTACAATCAGCTCGTTCCTGAAGATTTAACGAAAGGATATGACATTGCCGGAACGGGAACGATCAATATCGACGGAGAAGTCGGACCGATCGGCGGCATTTCTCAAAAAGTGATCGCTGCTCATAAAGCAGGAGCGGACATTTTTTTCGCTCCGAACGAACGCGGAGCGAAACATTCCAACTATAAAGAAGCGGTGAAAACAGCAAAAGATATCGGCACAAAGATGAAAATTGTACCTGTTGATACGTTTGATGATGCCGTTCAATTTTTACAAAAATTATCGTAGTGGTGGCGTTGCATATTCATTGCGCAACGCTTCTGTCCAAAGCGGCTCAGGCAAAATACACATATATGCTTGTGTCGCTTTTTTTTCGATATGATATACCGGATCGTGTTGTATATGCTTGACGTTTGTGACAATTGGCAATGTCGTTTTCTTTTTCACCGTTTGTAAATACGCTCTTCCTGTTTCGTTCATCGCTAGCGGGCGAATGTATGTCGCACGCTTCTTTTCGTGCGCTTTCGCCATTTCTTTTTTGGTGACGTTCGTCAACACATGTGTGCATATGCGCTGCAACCGTGTCCACGTATATCGTTTCGTTTTTACAGCTGAAAGAAAGTCGTGAAACGATGTGGCGTGAACAATTGCCTTTTTCAGACGATGTTCGATGCCTTCTTCCACTTCAGCAATTTGGCGAATGTCATCTACTTCCATCGTCAATAACCGATATTTTAAAACCGGAAAATATTTGTCCCAATCGTGCCACGTTGTATATGTATGACGATACGTTTGTAACGTTTCAAATGTTGGATGCGGAACATAGCGCGCGACGTCCTCGTGACCAGATTGTAAAAAACGGCGGATGCTCGTTGCGCTAGCAATGTCATCGTTTGCTGGAAGCGACGCGTCGTGATAATGAGCGACGATCCGTTGAATCGTCTCAGGCTTTATATCGCTTTGTTGTTCGATGATCGCTTTGACGTAATGTAAGCCTAAAATGTTGTTTGGTTGCGATATATCTAGCGCATCGTGACCGATGTCATAAAGCGCAAGCGCATATGCTTTCGCGTAGCTCATCCCTTGATGCATATAATGTTTTATTTTTTCGTTATGCCGTTCTTTTTCGTCGATGAGCAAGCGTGCTGTTTGGATAAATGCTTCAACGTCTCCGTGTTCGCTCCCGAAACATAATTGTTCACAAAAAAGCGCATCGAGAATCGAAACAGCGCCATGGGCGAACCGTTCAGCTGTTTGTACGGCAAACGGATAAGGAAGCTCGACGACGAGATCGACACCGCCTGCAAGCGCCATACGAGCGCGCTCCCATTTCGGTACGATCGCAGGTTCGCCCCGTTGTGTAAATGAGCTGCTCATGACGGCGATGACGCAATCCGCCTTTGTTTTTTTTCGCGTCTGTTGCACATGGTATAAATGCCCGTTATGAAACGGATTGTATTCGACAACGATGCCGACCGCTTTCATTTGTCGTCCACCTTTCTTTTTTGTGTAAAACGTGATACAGTGAGTATAAGCTGATTATAATCGAGGTAGTGTAAAGAAAAAATATTGACAAAACCGTTGTTCAAACGTATAATTTTCTTTGTTGTCTTGAGGTGATTATCATTGAGATGGTCTATTCATCAACTTCATCAGTTGCAACATAAAGGGCTGACGATTGACGAAATAGCCGATGTGTCCGAGTTAAAAGAAGTGAACGCTTCCATTCGCGACATTTCACCGGTTCATGTGTATGGACGGGCCGATGTGAGCGCGAAAAAGTTTACGTTCCACTTAACGATTGAGGGGACAATGAAACTGCCTTGTTCCCGCACGCTCGTGGACGTATCGTATCCATTCGCCATCGAAAGCACCGAAACGTTTTTTTTAAATGACTATGACGCAACGGATGAAGAGTCGCATGTTGTTCAAGGAGAGACGATCGACTTAATGCCGATCGTAAAAGAACTCATTCTTCTTGAAATTCCGATGCAAATTTTTAGCGAGCAGCCGGATCATCCAGATGCCGTTCCGCAATCAGGAAAAGATTGGGCAGTCATTTCAGAAGAAGAACATGAAAATAAAATTGATCCGCGCTTAGCGAAGCTAGCAAAGTTTTTCGAAAACAAAAATGAATCTTAAGGGAAGATCCGGAACTACACCGGCCTCCATATTCGCCTAAATCTCTTTAAGGAGGTGGAAATGATGGCAGTACCTTTTAGAAGAACATCGAAAATGAAAAAGAGACTACGTCGTACGCACTTCAAATTGCGCGTACCTGGTATGGTAGAATGCCCAAACTGCGGTGAAATGAAACTTGCTCATCGCGTATGCAAAGTTTGTGGAACATACAAAGGAAAAGACGTTGTAAACAAATAAGAAAAGCGCGGGGAATTGCCCTTGCGCTTTTCTTGTTTTGAAAGGAAAACACGCAGTTTGCAGCGAATCATACGATGGACATGCAATAAAGGGGAGAAGGAAGATGATTGAAAAAACACGAGCGAGCGGTGCAATCATTTTTAGCAAAACGGAACAAATAATCTTCTATCTTCTAATCTTCTATCTTCTCTATTAGCTGCATAATTATATAGTAAATGCAGTGAGGAGGGATAGGAATGATGCGTCAAGATGCATGGAAAGAAGAAGAAGATGTGTTGCTTGCTGAGACGGTGTTAGCTTTTGTGCGCGAAGGTAGCACGCAATTACGAGCGTTTGAGGAAGTAGGAAAAAAACTATCGCGAACCGCAGCGGCTTGTGGTTTTCGTTGGAATGCATACGTGCGCAAACAATATGAAGAAGCGCTAGAGCTTGCCAAACAACAACGAAAGCAGAAAAAAGAGCCTAAACCGCCTGAGCGCGACATTACGTTACAAGATGTCATTTCCTTTTTACAAACGTTGCAACAACGCGGGGAAGGACAACAAGAAATCGAACGGCTGCGCAACCAAGTATCCACGTTGCAAAAAGAAAAAGAAGAGCTTGAAAAACAACTGCAAGTGGTACAACAAGAATATCAAGCCATTATGCACATTTTAGAACGCGCACGCCAATTGTCCGTATAGTAGCTGATAGACGCCAGCTACTTTTTTTTATACAATAAAGCATAGGTAGAAAAGAGGAGGACGTACCGTGCGCATCGGAATTATAGGGGGCGGAGCGGTCGGGTTGTTGACGGCCGCTTACTTCAGTAAAAACTATGATGTGACGATTTATACACGTCGTCATGAGCAGGCGGAACAGCTATGTACATACGGAGTGACGGTCATTTGTGGCGACGAACAGACAACGCATCGTGTGAACGCTAAGCCGTTCGTTCGAGAAACGGAAGAAGATGTGCTGTTTCTTGCGGTCAAACAATACGACTTAACAAACATATTGGAAACGCGCATACATATGCTTCAAGCGAACGCCATCGTCTTTTTGCAAAACGGCATGGGGCATGTTTCGTATTTGCCGCATTTGCCACACGACCATATTGCGCTTGCTGTCGTTGAACATGGCGCCTTAAAACTCGATGATACGACCGTTTCTCATACCGGTGTTGGCCAAACGAAATGGAGCGTATGGAAAGGAGAAAAAGAGACGTTTTCGTTTCTATCATCGACAAGCAGCCGCTTTGCGTTTCAATATGTCGCTCATTGGGAAACTATGTTGCTTGAAAAATTAATGGTAAACATAGCTATTAATCCGCTAACTGCGTTGTTGCGCGTTCCAAACGGCATGTTAGTGACGCATGAGCCATATCGGCAAGCGATGAAACAATTGTTTTGCGAAGTTGCGTCTATTTTTCAACTTGACCAACGCGAGCGCATATGGCAGCATATTGAAACCGTCTGTCATCAAACGGCTGCGAACCGTTCTTCGATGTTGCGCGACATCGAGGCAGGGCGGAGGACGGAACTAGATGCCATTTTACGCTATGTCATTGAGCACGCGCACAAACAGCACATCTCTGCCCCAATTACGACATTTTTATATGCGCTTGTGAAAGGGAAAGAATTAGAGGGGGAGAAGAAAAAGTGAAAGATGTACTCGCCTCTTTCATTGCTATCATGATTGTTATGCCGTTTCTTTCGTTTTTTTTTATTTTTACACTCGCCAAAGCGGTTTTTAGACGTAAAGGAAAGCGCGCGTTTCATTTGGCTGTAAACGGATCGACCATTTTTTTTATTGTTGCTGTTCACGTGTTATTGCAAGCGATTTTTCAACGATCGTATATTGTTGAATTTCTCATTTTTTTTATTGTAGCATTTATGATTGGAATCGTTTTATATTGGAAAAAAACAGGGGACGTGTCGCTGCAACGAACGTTTAAACTGTACTGGAGAATGCAATTTTTATTATTTACAACCGTTTATGTCGGACTATTTATATATGGGATCATTCATCGTGTCATGATCGCATTTTCATCATGAATGAGAAAGGGAGTTTAGGATGGAAATCATCGAGCTGTCATTGCCAGCAACGAACCGTTTAGCAACGGAGTATATCGAAGGGACGTTTCCTGTTCATGAAGCGTTTCATCCTTGTTCATTTCAAGAACGTTTGCATGAACTTCAAAAACGAACGTATGCCCGCGAAGCGATCGTTGACCATTTGTTGACGTATCATAAGCAGTTTCAAGCAAGCGCCGAAACGATGGCAAACATTGAAAAACTGCGTCATCCGGAAAGTGTTGTTGTCATCGGTGGACAACAAGCTGGGCTTTTAACAGGACCGTTATATACGATATATAAAATCATTTCAATCATTACATTGGCCAAACAGCAAGAACAACAGCTTGGCGTTCCTGTCGTTCCGGTATTTTGGATGGCATCAGAAGACCATGATATTGCAGAAATCAATTATGTACATGTCGCTGAATACGGAAAAGTAAAAAAACGTATATATCCGCCATTAGCAAAAGAAAAACGAATGGCTGCTCATATTGAACTCGACGCGAACGCGTGCCGTCAATGGATTGATGACGTGTTAAAAACATATGGCGAGACAGATGTCACAAATGAATTGCGCGCGTACATCCATGCATGCATCGCGAAGTCCAATACGGTGGTAGACTTTTTTGCGAACGTTGTTTTAACGTTGTTTGCCAAAGAAGGCATCGTCGTTGTGGATGCCGCCCATCCGCAATTGCGGGCGATGGAGCGCGAATGGTTTATGACGCTTATTCATGAACATCATATGATTACAAACGCGCTTCAAAACCAACAACAACATCTCGAACGGTTAGGCTATACAAAAGCGATTGACGTGATGCCGATGTGCGCCCATTTGTTTTATGATGACGGTCAACGCCGTTTGTTATATTACGATGATGCTCAACGTTGTTTTTACACAAAAGACGGGGCGTACCGTTTTGCGCCAGATGAGTTAAGACAACGAATCGAAAGCGATCCGCAATCGTTTAGCAACAACGTCGTCACAAGACCGCTTATGCAAGAATGGTTATTTCCTACGCTTGCTTTTATTGCCGGTCCGGGCGAAATTGCGTATTGGGCTGAACTAAAACAAGTGTTTGAGCATTTTCATTGGCGCATGCCGCCGATTGTGCCGCGCCTTTCTTTAACGCTTATCGAACGCCATATTGCGTCCGATGTAGCGGATGTGCATATGACGGTGGCAGAGGCGTTAACAAACGGAACGAAACAGGCGCTAGAGAAGTGGATGCGCGACAATCAGCCTGTGGCATTTGATGAAACGTTTCATGAGGCGAAAAAAGAAATCGCACGCATTCATGAACAACTGCGCCAACTCGGGCTCCAAGTGGATCCTCAGCTTGAAGGAGTCATGTTGAAAAATGCTGAACGGGTCGAGACACAAATCGATTATCTTCAACAATTGATTACACGCCGCCTATTGCAAAAACATGATGTGCACATACGAAAATATGAGCGCATTGAGTTGGCGCTCCGCCCGAACGGTATGCCACAAGAGCGCGTTTGGAACGTATTTTACTATATAAACCGTTACGGTTTTGATTTTGTTGATCGACTTCTTCATGTCGATTATCGGTGGAATGGGTTGCATAAAATTGTATATATTTAACTGTTTTCGTCGATAAAAAAATCCTGTCGCGCACAGGATTTTTTTTATATACAATAGAATAGTTCGGAAGTAAGTAGTGAATTTAGTGAAATGATGGTACAATACAATTGCAATCATTTTTGTAGCACGTTTGAAGTTGTAGAGGTAGGTGACATCATTGTTTCATCACGTAACCGTATTATTAAAAGAGACAGTTGACGGATTAAACATTAAAAAAGACGGTACATATGTAGATTGTACGCTCGGTGGAGCTGGACATAGCGAATATTTATTGTCGCAATTATCGCCGGAAGGAAGATTGTTCGCCTTCGATCAAGACGATGTCGCGATTCGTCATGCCCAACAAAAACTCGAACGATATAGCGGTCAGTTTACGATCATTAAAAGCAACTTCCGTTATTTAAAACAACAGTTGGCGCTTTACGGTGTGCATGAAGTAGACGGCATTTTATTTGATCTCGGCGTATCGTCTCCGCAGTTAGATATGCCAGAGCGCGGCTTTAGCTATCAGCATGAAGCGCCGCTCGATATGCGCATGGATCGCGAGCAAACGTTAACGGCGTATGACGTTGTCAACACATGGCCGTATGAGCAACTTGTGAAAATTTTCTTTCAATACGGTGAGGAAAAATTTTCAAAAGCTATCGCGCGTAAAATTGAGCAAACGCGCAAGCAAAAGCCGATTGAAACGACGACAGAGCTTGCGGAAGTCATTAAAGAAGCGATTCCAGCACCGGCACGTCGAACGGGAGGGCATCCGGCAAAACGCGTATTTCAAGCGATTCGCATTGCGGTAAACGATGAATTGCGTGCGTTTGAAGAAGCGATCGAACAAGCGATCGATTTATTAAAGCCTGGGGGACGCATAAGCGTTATTACGTTCCATTCGCTCGAAGATCGCATTTGTAAGCAAGCGTTTAAACAAGCAAGTGAAACGCCGCACTTGCCGCCAGGTTTGCCGATCATTCCAGATGAATACAAACCGAAATTAAAAATCATTACAAAAAAACCGATCGTACCATCGGAAGAAGAATTGCAACATAATCATCGCGCACGATCTGCAAAATTGCGCATTGCCGAAAAGTTGTAAAAAAGGGGGAAAAACGTATATGGCAGCTGTTCGCATTCAACAAAAAGTACAAAAAGTACAACAAGAACAACACGTGCAACGCGCACCGAGAAAAAAGCAAAAACGTAGTGTGCGCTGGACGGTTGGGGAGAAACTTGTGTTTGTTTCGTTTCTCGCATTTGCGCTATATAGTAGCGTAACGATCATTTCTAATCAATTTACGATTTATCACGTCAATAAAGAAGTTCAACAATTACAAGCGAACATTCAAGAGCAAGAAAAACAAAACCGCGATTTATACGTGCAAGTGCAAGAACTAAGCACATACGAGCGCATTTTAGCAAAAGCGAAAGAGCTCGGTTTGACATTAAATGAAAATAACGTAAAAGTTGTGCAGGACTGATGCCGAATGAGAAAGCATAAACATACGCATAGAGGAGCAGCTATATGTTTCGGTATTTTTAGCTTGCTCTTTTTTATATTATTTGGACGTTTCGTTTATTTACAAGCCACAGGTGTCGCTGATGGACAAGTGCTAGCTGTCGAAGCACAAAAACGTTACTTAAAAAAACAAGTGCTAGAAGCAAAGCGGGGAACGATTTTGGATCGGCGCGGCAAAGTGATTGCCGAAGACATTCCTTCTTACACCATTGCCGCGATTCTCGACCCGGACATGCCGGAACACGTGACTGATCCAGAGGAAACAGCGCGCAAGTTGGCCCCATTATTAAATATGGACGTAGCGGATGTCGAACGCATTTTGAAAAAAGATGCAAAGCAAGTTGAGTTTGGTCCGAACGGACGCGGCATTAGCCAAACGGTAAAAAAACAAATTGAAGCGCTAAAGCTTCCAGGCATCATTTTTTTGCGCGATTCAAAACGATTTTATCCGAACGGCACGTTTGCCTCATACGTCGTCGGCTATGCGCAAAAAGATGAAGCGACGAACGAAGTCGAAGGAAAAATGGGCATTGAAAAACAGTTTAATGAGCAATTAAAAGAAAAAGACGGCTATGTCGTCTATGAGGGCGATCAACAAGGGTTTAAACTGCCTCATGCGGATGAACAAATCGTTCCACCGCAAAACGGAAAAAACATTTACTTGACGATTGATCAAAACATTCAAACGTTTTTAGAAGATGCGATGAATACGGTGGAAAAACAATATACCCCAAAAAAAATGATCGCCATCGTTGCCGATCCGAAAACAGGCGCCATTTTAGCGATGAGCACGCGCCCGAGTTTTGACCCAAACAAACGAAATATCGAAAACTACTTTAACGATGCGATTGCATATCCGTACGAACCAGGATCGACGATGAAAATATTTACGCTGGCTGCTGCGGTGAACGAAGGGGTGTTTCAGCCGAATGAAACGTACCAGTCCGGTTCATATCAAATCGGTCCTCATCGCGTTCGTGACCATAACAAAGTCGGGTGGGGGAAAATTACGTTTCTTGAGGGAGTACAGCGCTCGTCAAACGTCGCATTCGCAAAAATTGTGCGTGAAAAATTAGGGGAAGATCGCTTTTTACAATATTTGCATCGTTTCCGTTTTAACGAACCGACAGGCATTGAATTGCCGGGTGAAAAATCTGGAAACATTTTGTATCGTTATCCGATCGAAAAAGTGACAACCGGCTTTGGACAAGGAACATCGGTTACACCAATTCAACAAATTCAAGCGGCAACTGCCATTGCAAACGGCGGTAAAATGATGCAACCGTATGTCGTCGATCGTATTGTCGATCCTGATACCGGAAAAACGGTGGCAAAACACGAGCCGAAAGTCGTCGATACACCGATTTCAAAAGAAACAGCTGAAAAAGTATTAGACATTTTAGAAACGGTCGTCACATCTGAAAAAGGAACAGGGCGTCCGTATCAAATTGAAGGTTATCGTGTGGCAGGAAAAACAGGAACGGCGCAAATTCCAGATCCAAAAGGCGGATATTTAACAGGGCATCAAAACTATATCTTTTCCTTTTTAGGCATGGCACCGCGCGAAAATCCGCGCTTAATTATGTATGTCGCTGTGCAACAACCGAACATTTCATATACGGAAACAGGGGCGGTGCCCGTATCGATGATTTTTAATTCCGTTATGAAAAGCAGCTTGCAATATTTAAACATTCAACCGACCGTTGGGAAAAAGAGCGAGAGAAAAGAAAAAAGCATTTCGCTTCCTTCTTATGTCGGTCAATCGGTTGAACAAGCAACAGCATCATTGAGAAAACAAGGGCTACACGTAACAGTAATCGGAAAAGGAACAAAAGTACATGCTCAGTTTCCGCAAGCAGGTGAACACGTTGTCGCGCCAGATCGCGTGTTGCTGCAAACGGACGGGAACGCCATCATGCCGGATTTGACGGGCTGGTCGTTGCGCGATGCCATGAAGCTTGCTGAACTGCTGCAGTTGAAACCGAGCTTTATCGGCAGCGGATATGTGTTTCGGCAAAATATCGCTCCGGGATCGGTTGTGAAAAAAAACGACTATATGATTGTCGAGCTGGCGAAACCATCGGAAATCGATAAAAAACAACAAACCGAAACAGAACAACAAGAAACGGACGGTCCGATCGATTAGTTCTACATGAAACGGTACAAGCATATAGTGGAACGAGCCTAAACATATAAGGAGGTTCCGCTATATGCGCGCAGTCACCGTTCGAAAACGATTAACGGCTGTATTGTTGATCGGATTTTTGATTTTTGCCATTATTGATATACGTCTCGGTTATGTGCAATTCGTTTTAGGAGATGTGTTAACCGAGCGAGCGAAAGATTTATGGAGCCGAAACATACCGTTTGAACCAGAACGCGGAGAAATTGTTGATCGCAACGGGGTGCCGTTGGCAACAAATATGAGTGCCCCGTCTGTGCTCGTCGTACCAAGACAAATCGAAAATCCATCTGAAGTGGCACAACATCTCGCACGCATTTTAAACATGCCGGTCGAAAAAGCGTATAAACATGTAACGAAAAGAACATCGATTGAACGCATTCATCCAGAAGGGCGAAAAATTTCAAACGAGCAGGCAAAACAAATTCGCGATTTAGGGATGAAAGGGATTTACATTGCTGAAGACTCGAAGCGTTATTATCCGTTTGGAAGATATTTATCGCACGTGCTTGGATTTGCAGGTATCGATAATCAAGGATTGATGGGGCTTGAACTTTATTACGACGAACAATTAAGCGGCAAGCCGGGATCGGTGCAATTTTATTCCGATGCAAAAGGGAAACGCATGCCGGGCATGGCGGATGCGTACACGCCGCCTGTCGATGGTCTCGATTTAAAGTTGACGATTGATACGCGCGTCCAGACGATTTTAGAGAGAGAACTAAATATCGCTGAAGCGACATATCGCCCAGATGGCATTATCGCGATTGCGATGAATCCAAACAACGGAGAAATTTTAGGGATGGCAAGCCGTCCGACATTTGACCCTGCCGATTTTCAAAACGTTCCTCCAGAAATTTTTAACCGCAACTTACCCATTTGGAGTACGTACGAACCGGGATCAACGTTTAAAATTATTACGCTTGCTGCGGCATTAGAAGAAAAAGAAGTGGATTTATTGAAAGAACATTTTCATGACCCAGGATATGTAAAAGTAGCGGGGGCGACGTTGCATTGTTGGAAGCGTGGCGGTCATGGCGATCAAACATTTCTCGAAGTCGTGCAAAACTCTTGTAACCCGGGATTTGTTGAGCTCGGTGATCGGCTCGGCAAAGAAAAACTATTTGAATATATTCGCGCATTCGGCTTTGGTGAAAAAACGGGTATTGATTTGCAAGGAGAAGGAAAAGGCATTTTGTTTCCGCTCCATCGCGTTGGACCGGTCGAACAAGCAACGACTGCTTTCGGTCAAGGGGTAGCGGTCACACCGATTCAACAAGTCGCAGCGGTAGCGGCGGCTGTGAACGGCGGCATTTTATACAAACCGTACATTGCAAAAGAGTGGCTTGACCCTGTCACAGGTGAAGTCGTGCGCCGCCAAACGCCACAAGCGAAAAGACGGGTTATTTCCGAGGAAACGTCAAAACAAATTCGTTATGCGCTCGAAAGCGTTGTTGCCCAAGGGACAGGTAAAGGGGCGTTTGTCGATGGCTATCGCGTCGGTGGCAAAACAGGGACAGCCCAAAAAGCGAAAGACGGTCAATATTTAAAAGATAATCATATCGTTTCTTTTATCGGTTTTGCACCGGCGGACGATCCACAAATTGTTGTATATGTAGCGGTCGATAATCCGAAAGGAACGGTGCAATTTGGTGGCGTCGTTGCGGCACCGATTGTTGGAAATATTATGGAAGATAGTTTGCGTGCGCTCGATGTCAAACCGCGCAAGCAACAAATTGAAAAAGAAACGACATGGCTAGATACACGCTATGTAGAAGTACCAAATTTAATCGGTTTAACAAAAAAAGATTTGCAACAGCAACTTTTTAACTTAAAATTAGATGGTAGTGGTGAAGGAGATATGGTCATTGAACAGGCACCGAAGCCTGGAGTGAAAGTGAAAGAAGGAGCGACGATCCGGGTTTATTTTGGAACGAAACGGTAAAGCCTAGAGGGAGCATCCTCATGGCTTCTTTTTCTGTTTATAAAGAAAAAAGAAAGGACAGATTGATATGAAGTTACAAACGTTGCTTCGTTATTTGCATCGCTTTACGCCACACGTTAGCGAAAATCCAACGATTACATCAATTGAAATGGACTCAAGGGAAGTAAAACAAGGTTCGTTATTTGTATGCATCAAAGGATTTACAGTAGACGGGCACGATTTCGCCAAACAAGCAGTGGCGCGTGGAGCAGTGGCTGTCATTGCAGAAAAGCCGCTCACATTGCCTGTACCGGTCATTTATGTAAACGATAGCCGCCGCGCGTTAGCGGTGTTAGCGGATGCGTTTTACGGCCAACCGACGCATCAGCTTCATTTAATTGGTGTGACAGGAACGAACGGTAAAACGACGACGACCCATTTAATCGAACGCATATGCCGTCGCGCTGGAAAAAAAACCGGGCTTATCGGTACAATTAACATGAAAATTGGCGATGAAACGTATGATGTAAAGAATACAACCCCAGAATCGCTCGTTTTGCAAAAAATATTTCGCAAAATGGTTGATGCGCATGTGGACATCGCTGCGATGGAAGTATCATCGCATGCGCTACATATGGGGAGAGTGCATGGTTGCGACTTTGATGTCGCTGTTTTTACGAATTTAACGCAAGATCATTTAGATTACCATCAAACGATGGACCATTACCGTTGGTCAAAAGGGTTGTTGTTTGCGCAGCTCGGCAACCGTTTTGATCATCAACGTCCGAAGTTTGCGATATTGAATGCAGACGATGCTGCGTCAGAAGAATATAAAAAAAGTACGGCAGCAACAGTTGTGACGTACGGCATTCATAAAAAAAGCGATATCATGGCGAAAAACGTAGAGATGACGACAAGCGGCACGACGTTTCAGCTCGTCACGCCGATCGAAACCGTACAAGTGAAAACGAAACTGATCGGTATGTTTAGCGTGTATAATATTTTAGCTGCGGTGAGCGCTTGTCTCGTTTCAAACATTCCGCTTGCAACCATTGTTGACGCAATCGCTGACATCGAAGGCGTTCCGGGCCGGTTTGAAGTCGTTGATGCTGGTCAGCCGTTTACCGTCATCGTCGATTACGCTCATACGCCAGATAGTTTAGAAAATGTGTTACAAACGATTCGACAGTTTGCGAAAAAGCGCGTGTTTGTCGTTGTTGGTTGCGGCGGAGATCGCGATCGGACGAAGCGTCCATTAATGGCGCAAATCGCTGTCAAATATGGCGATGTCCCGATTTTTACATCGGATAATCCACGCTCGGAAGACCCGATGGCCATTTTAAACGACATGAAACAAGGCGTAACCGAAGACGTTGTATGTATCGTCGATCGAAAAGAAGCCATTACATATGCGATCGAGCAAGCCGAACAAGACGATGTCGTTTTAATTGCAGGAAAAGGGCATGAGACGTATCAAATCATTGGCAAAGACGTGTTATATTTCGATGATCGTGTCGTCGCACGCGAAGCTATTCAACGGAGAAAAGATAAATAGGAGATGAGGAAGGTGCAACGATCATGAGCGAGAAAGTCATTTTATTCACGGCAGGGCTTGCCTTTATCATTACGGTTGTGCTATCGCCGATTTTCATTCCGTTTTTAAGGCGATTAAAATTCGGGCAAAGCATTCGTGAAGAAGGACCAAAATCTCATCAAAAAAAATCAGGTACGCCTACGATGGGCGGTTTAATGATTTTACTATCGCTTTCAATTACGACGTTTATCATGAGCGATATGTTTTTTGAGCGGACAGCCCAAACGTATTTATTGTTGTTCGTTACAATCAGCTACGGATTGCTCGGTTTTGTTGACGACTTTATTAAAGTGGTGATGAAACGCAACCTCGGTTTGACGAGCAAGCAAAAACTAGCAGGGCAACTGCTCGTTGCGCTCATATTTTACTTTTTCTTTCAACACTACAGCATTTCAACGGTCGTTTCGATTCCAGGGACGAATCAGTCCGTCGATTTAGGTGCCGCCTACATTTTATTAATTATTTTTATGCTTGTTGGCGGTTCGAATGCGGTCAACTTAACAGACGGCTTAGACGGCTTGCTTGCGGGTACAGCGGCGATTGCGTTTGGTGCATATGCTGTATTGGCATGGAATCAAGGGCAATATGACATCGCCATTTTTAGCGTCGCTGTCGTCGGTGCGGTGCTTGGATTCCTCGTTTTTAACGCTCATCCTGCTAAAGTGTTTATGGGCGATACCGGTTCGCTTGCACTTGGGGGAGCGATTGTCGCCATTGCGATTTTAACGAAACTTGAAATTTTATTAGTAATTATCGGCGGTGTGTTCGTCATCGAAACGTTATCCGTCATTATTCAAGTCATTTCGTTTAAAACGACAGGCAAACGCGTGTTTCGCATGAGCCCGATTCATCATCATTACGAATTAATCGGCTGGTCTGAATGGCGCGTTGTCGTGACGTTTTGGGCAGTTGGTTTATTGTTTGCCATTTTAGGAATTTACATTGAGGTGTGGGTATAATGTATAACGGAAAAAAAGTGTTTGTATTAGGGTTAGCGAAAAGTGGATTCGCAGCGGCGAAAAGGCTTCGTGAGCTAGGAGCGGATGTCGTCGTCAACGATCGAAATGAACCGAGCGAGCAAGATAAACGCGAATTAGAGGCGCTTGGCATCCGTCTCGTATGCGGAGGGCATCCGCTTGAACTACTTGACGAGCCATTTGATGTTGTCGTGAAAAACCCAGGCATTCCATACTCAAACGCGCTTGTCCAAAAAGCGCTTGACAAACAAATTCCGGTCATTACGGAAGTTGAAATTGCCTATGAAACGTCTAAAGCGCCTATTATCGGCATTACAGGCTCAAACGGAAAAACGACGACGACGACCTTGATTTATCACATGTTGCAAGAAGCGAAACGTCGGCCGCTTATTGCAGGAAATATCGGAACGGTCGCATGCGAAGTGGCGAAACGCGCGACAAAAGATGATGTGATCGTCATGGAATTATCCTCGTTCCAGCTGCTTGGAACGATTCGCTTTCGCCCGCACATTGCGGTGTTGTTAAACATTTTCGATGCGCATTTAGACTATCATGGGACGAAAGAAGCGTATGCGGAAGCAAAAGGAAACATTTTCAAAAACCAGACAGAAACAGATTATGCTGTCGTCAATGCAGATGACCCGATCGTTATGCAATTAGCGGAGAAAAGTCGCGCGCAAAAAGTGCCGTTTTCTGCGACTACGCCATTATCGTACGGTGCAACGGTGAAAGAGGGAGCGATTTATTTTCATGACGAGCGGATCATTGATGTCACAGATGTGGCGTTACGCGGGGCGCATAATATCGAAAATATATTGGCGGCTGTTGCAGCAACAAAACTAGCAGGTGCAGACAACGATGCCATTCGCCGCGTATTAATGACGTTTACCGGTGTGCCTCATCGTTTGCAGTTTGTTGCTGAAATTAACGGACGAAAATTTTATAACGATTCGAAAGCGACAAACATTTTAGCAACACAAAAAGCGTTAAGCGCCTTTCATGAGCCGGTCATTTTACTTGCAGGCGGATTAGATCGCGGCAATGAGTTTGATGAGCTATTGCCGTACTTCAAGCACGTCAAAGCCGTCATTACGTTTGGACAGACGGCACCGAAAATTGAACGCATAGCGCGCGAAGCGGGAATACAGCAAGTGAAACGTGTCGATAATGTGGAACAAGCAGCTTTTGCCGCGTATGAATGGTCGTCACCGGGCGATGTCATTTTACTCTCCCCGGCTTGTGCAAGTTGGGACCAATATAAAACTTTCGAACATCGTGGGGACATGTTTATACATGCGGTGCATAAGCTTAAATAAGACGAATTTTAAGTAAATTGAGGTGTTCCGCATTGCATGGAAAAAAGTCTGCACCTGATTTTTTGTTAATGATCATCACGTTTTCGTTGTTGGCGATCGGGCTCATTATGGTGTATAGCGCAAGCGCCATTTGGGCGGACTACAAGTTTCACGATTCGTTTTTCTTTGCGAAGCGTCAGCTGTTGTTTGCAGGCGTTGGGATTGTTGCGATGTTTTTTTTCATGAACATCGACTACTGGACGTGGCGCACGTGGGCGAAAGTGCTGCTGATCGTTTGTTTCGTTCTTCTCGTCCTCGTTTTAATTCCAGGCGTCGGCATGGTGCGCAACGGTTCGCGCAGCTGGATTGGCATCGGTGCATTTTCCATTCAGCCATCTGAATTTATGAAAATGGCGATGATCGCTTTTTTAGCAAAATATTTATCCGAAAATCAAAAAAAAATTACGTCGTTTAAGCAAGGGTTACTCCCGTCTTTGGCGCTCGTGTTTATCGCCTTTGGCATGATTATGTTGCAGCCGGATTTAGGGACGGGAACGGTGATGGTCGGCACGTGCGTCGTCATGATTTTTGTCGCTGGTGCGCGCATGAGTCATTTTGTGCTTCTCGGTTTGCTCGGATTGGCAGGGTTTGCCGGGCTTGTGTTATCCGCTCCGTATCGCATCAAGCGCATTACATCATTTTTAAACCCATGGGAAGACCCGTTAGGAAGCGGTTTTCAAATTATTCAATCCCTATATGCGATCGGGCCGGGCGGGCTATTTGGACTTGGGCTCGGGCAAAGTCGCCAAAAGTTTTTTTACTTGCCTGAGCCGCAAACCGACTTTATTTTTGCCATTTTAGCTGAGGAGCTTGGGTTTATTGGCGGATCGCTCGTCTTGCTTCTGTTTAGCTTATTGCTTTGGCGCGGCATTCGCATCGCCTTAGGGGCGCCTGATTTGTACGGCAGCTTTTTAGCTGTCGGCATCATTGCGATGGTGGCCATTCAAGTTATGATTAATATCGGGGTTGTAACCGGATTAATGCCGGTGACGGGCATTACGTTGCCGTTTTTAAGCTACGGCGGTTCGTCGTTGACGCTTATGCTCATGGCGATTGGCGTCTTATTAAACATTAGCCGTTATGCGCGCTATTAAAGGCTGACTTCATGGAAGTCAGCTTCTTCTGTTACTTTTGATGAGGGGGAAAAACGATGAAAATTGTAGTAAGTGGTGGCGGAACAGGAGGTCATATTTATCCTGCGCTTTCGTTTATTCATGAAGTGAAAAAACAACATCCGAACGTAGATGTATTATATATCGGCACGAAAAAAGGATTAGAAAGTACAATCGTTCCAAGAGAAAACATTCCGTTTCATGCGATTGACATTAGCGGATTCAAGCGTAGTCTTTCATTTGAAAACGTCAAAACGATCGTTCGTTTTATAAAAAGCGTGCGCACATGTAAACAACTGTTGAAACAATACAAACCGGACGTTGTGCTCGGCACGGGAGGATATGTGTGCGGACCTGTCGTCTATGCGGCAGCGAAATTAGGCATACCGACGATCATTCATGAACAAAACAGCATTCCGGGGCTGACGAATACTTTTTTAAGCCGTTATGCCGATAAAGTGGCCATTTGTTTTGAAGAAACAAAACAATATTTCCCACAAGAAAAAGTGGTGTTAACAGGAAACCCGCGCGCTTCAGAAGTCGTAGGAAAAGACGGACGAGAAGCGAGACGGTCGCTCGGATTAGATGAGAAGAAAAAAACGGTGCTCATTGTCGGTGGTAGTCGCGGAGCGCGTCCGATCAACGAGGCGTTTTTACAAGTGCTTCACGAAGTCGAACAAAAGCCATACCAATTTTTATATGTTACAGGTGACGTTCATTATGATAAAGTAATAAAGGCGGTACAAGGTGTCGGCAATCCGACAAACGTCATCATTCGTCCGTTTATTCATAATATGCCGGAAGTATTAGCAGGAATGGATATGATCGTCGCGCGCGCAGGTGCAACGACGCTCGCAGAAATTACAGCATTAGGCATTCCGAGCGTTTTAATTCCGAGCCCGTATGTGACAAATAATCATCAAGAAAAAAATGCGCGGGCGCTTGAAAAAAAAGGAGCAGCGATCGTTCGCCTAGAAAGCGAATTGACGGGCGCGCGCTTGCTTGACGATATCGATCGTATTTTGCTGGACGAACAAACGTTGACGAGCATGAAAGAAGCGGCGTTTCAACTCGGCATTCGCGATGCGGCGGAACGTTTATATCGCGTTATGGTAGAGATGATTTCATAAGCTGCATACGATATATGGAACAGGTAGAGGAGGTATGACATTGGAAAAGCTACGTGAAGAGCTACTGCAAGCAAATGTTGGAACGGTGAAAGAGAACGAGCGGATGGCCCATCATACGACAATAAAAATTGGCGGACCTGCTGACCTTTTTGTCGAGCCGAAAAATATAGATAGCTTAAAAAAGACGATGGAGATCGTGCGGAAATATCACGTACCTTGGCGTGCGATCGGCCGCGGTTCGAACTTGCTCGTATCAGACGAAGGCATTGAAGGCGTCGTCATTAAGCTTGGTGAAGGATTAGACGAGTTGCACATTCATGAGACGGAAGTGACTGTTGGCGGAGGATATTCGCTTATTAAACTGGCGACCGTCGTTAGTAAGCAAGGATTGTCCGGACTTGAGTTTGCTGGCGGCATTCCGGGAACGGTGGGTGGAGCGGTATATATGAACGCCGGCGCTCACGGATCGGATATGTCGCACATCGTGAAAAAAGCACAAATTTTGTTTGAAGACGGAACGATCGAATGGTTGACAAATGAACAAATGGAATTTTCGTATCGCACATCGGTATTGCAGAAAAAACGAAAAGGCATTTGTGTTGCGGCAACGCTTGAAATGAAAAAAGGAAAGCGCGACGAGATTGTCGCAGCGATGCAAAAAAATAAAGATTATCGCCGCGAAACACAACCGTGGAACTATCCGTGCGCCGGAAGTATTTTCCGCAACCCGTTGCCGCAGTATGCGGGGCAGTTAATTGAACAAGCGGGGCTAAAAGGATATACGATTGGCGGGGCGAAAATTTCTGAACAACATGCGAATTTTATCGTTAATGCAGGGGGAGCAACGGCAAAAGACGTGCTTCAGCTCATCGACTATGTGAAAAAGACGATTCACGACTTATATGGCGTTTCATTGCAAACAGAAGTTGAAATTGTTGACCGAAAGTAATGAAATTTCCCCATCCTAATTTTTGCTATATTATGCTATAATATAAAATAGAAACAATGAACTAACGGTTGCTGCCACGCACCGTTAGTTTTCTTGTTATTTTGATTTGGTCCATCGACCGAGGTGGAGTGAATGGGAAAAGGAAAAGTTGTTGTTCTTGAAGAACGTGTACCAAAGTTAAAAGAGCAGCGAAGACAGCGCGCCAATCGTTTACTCATTGTATATATCGCTTTATTTTTTATGCTTTTGTTAGGCGTCATTTATGCCCAGTCGCCACTTAGCAACGTCGCAGTCATCCACGTCGAAGGAAATCATCATATCGCTTCGCAACAGATCATCCAATTAAGCGGTATAACGAAACAAACGAGCTTTTGGAAAGTAAAAAAAGACGAGGTCGAACAGCGAGTGAAACAACATCCAGAAGTGAAAGACGTCAGTGTAAAAAAACGAATCCCGAATCGAATCGACATCGTTGTCGTGGAACGAAAGCGCATCGCTTACATTTTGGACAAGCATTCGTTTCTCCCGATTTTAGATAATGGGAAAGTGCTGACGCATGCGAAACAAGCGATTCCGAGCGATGCCCCGATTTTAGTTGGGTGGAAAGAAGGAGAGGCTATTCAAGAAATGGCTGCCCAATTGGCCAACACGCCAAGTTCTATTTTAAACCTCATCTCGGAAATTCATCATACCCCAAGCCCATCTGATCAAAGGCATATTACCGTCTATATGAATGATGGCATAGAAGTAAGTGCTACCGTAGATCGTTTTGCGGAAAAAATCGTTCATTATCCTTCGATCGTCAGTCAGTTGCAGCCGGGGATGAAAGGTGTTCTCCACTTAGAGATGAGCACATATTTCAAGCCATATGAAGCAGATGAAGGGAATGACAAAAACGATGAAAATGAACGGTAGCCATGTCATTTTGTCGTTCGTTTGTTTTGTTTTAGGGTTTATGCTGGCATTCTCCTATCAAATGACGAAAAAAGAAGCAGCCAATCGCCAGCTAGAACGCCAATGGAACAAAGAATACGAATACCGTCAGCAGCTCATTGAACAACAAGAGCAAAATCGCAAGTTGCAAGCTCAATTATTTCAAAGGCAACAACGCGTTCGCGACATGGAAAAAGAGTTAGCGGATGAGGAGCAAATTTATTTTAACCTCGTTGAAGATGCGGAACGATTGCGCATGTATCTTGGGAAAGTGAAAGTGAAAGGAAAAGGGGTGGAAGTGACGTTGTCAGACGCTTCCTACATCCCTTCGGAAGAAAACGCCACAAACTACATCGTCCATGAACAACATGTATTTCAAGTCGCTAACGAACTATGGATTGCGGGAGCGTCTGCGGTGGCGATTAACGGTCAACGATTGTCGCATCGTTCATATATCGTATGTAACGGTCCGGTCATTGAAATTGATGGGACGCAACATCCAGCCCCGTTTGTCATTCAAGCGATTGGCGATCCGAACGTACTCATTCCAGCATTGACGATGGCTGGCGGCGTCAAAGACCAACTGACAAGCGATCATATTGTTGTGGACATTGTAGAAAAATCGGAAATTACAATGGAACCGTTGATGCAAAAATAGAGGAGGAGCGAGGTTGACGCGAAAAACGACATGGCATTTTACGTTTGTATCGCTCATTATCGGTTTTATGTTAGCTGTCCAGTTTCAAACGAGCCATGAGCCAACCGTGCGCGATACACGCGACATATGGGAAATACGTCAAGAGTTAAAAAAAGAACAAGAGCTACATGAACAACTATTAACTGAAATACGAAAATATGAAGAAACGTTAGAAAAATATGAGCAACAGCGCGAAGAAAGCAAAGGGGCTATTTTGCGTCAAACGGTAGAGGAGCTGAAAAAAGAGGCGGGATTAACGGAAGTCGTTGGCGAAGGTGTGGTGCTTTATGTCGAGCAAATGTACGATGAATCATACGTTGGTCCTGTGACCGACACGGTGTCCGCCGACTTGCTTCGCCGGCTTATTAACGAACTAAATATGTACGGAGCTGAACATATTTCGATTGCAGATCAACGAATTGTCAACACGACCGTCATTCGCGACATTAACGGGGTGACGAAAGTAGATGCGCATCCGCTTCGCTTCTTCCCGATTGAAGTGAAAGTCATTGCCGCCGACGCTGAAAAGCTGTACAACCGACTAAAAGCTTCAACGATTGCCGATGACTTTGCGCTCGAAAATTTACAGCTGACCATTTCAGAGCCACAACAGCGAGTTGTGATCCCTCCGTATGATGGAACGGTGCGCGTCAAACAAATGGAAGCAGTCGAAGATGATAGGAGGTGAACATCATGTGGCTTCCATTGCTCGGTTTAATTATCGGGATATTGCTCGGCTGGTTGACGGATTGGCACATCCCAAGCGAATATGCCAACTACTTGTCGATCGCGGTGCTTGCGGCGTTTGATACGCTCATTGGCGGCATTCGCGCCCATTTACAAAACATTTACGATGAGCACGTGTTTGTCTCTGGATTTTTTTTTAATATTATTTTAGCAACAAGTTTAGCTTTTCTCGGTGTGCATCTTGGTGTAGACTTGTATTTAGCAGCTGTATTTGCGTTCGGTGTGCGCCTGTTTCAAAACATTGCTGTCATCCGCCGAATTTTATTAACAAAATGGTTAGAAAACCGCCAAAAAAATCGTTTATAAAAAAGGGAATGCTGTTCGAATGTGGAATATAGTGTTGATATACATAGCAACGTTCATTTTGTAAAGGAGGTGCCAATAAGATGAACAGCAACGATTTTTATGTTAGTCTTGACATCGGTACGTCGAGCGTAAAAGTCATTATTGGCGAAATGATGAACGATCAGTTAAACATTATCGGTGTCGGCAATGTGAAATCGCAAGGGCTGAAAAAAGGCTCCATTATTGATATAGATGAAACAGTACAATCCATTAAACGAGCGGTTGAGCAAGCGGAACGGATGGTCGGCGTAACGATTAAGGGCGCGATTGTCGGGGTGAACGGCAATCATATTCAACTTCAACCGTGTAACGGGATTGTCGCTGTATCAAGCGAAAATAAAGAAATTACAAATGAAGATGTCACGCGCGTCATCGAAGCAGCGCAAGTCGTTTCCATTCCCCCGGAGCGCGAAATTATCGATGTCATTCCGAAACAGTTTATCGTCGATGGACTAGATGGCATTAACGATCCGCGCGGCATGTTAGGCGTTCGCTTAGAGATGGAAGGTACGATGATTACCGCTTCAAAGACGGCTTTACATAACGTGCTTCGTTGCGTTGAACGCGCGGGTTTAGAAGTGCTTGACGTATGCCTTCAACCGCTGGCTGCCGCCTCGATTGCGTTATCAAAAGATGAAAAAAATTTAGGTGTGGCGCTTATTGACATCGGTGGCGGTTCGACGACCGTTGCGGTGTTTGACCAAGGATTTTTGCAAGCAACGACCGTGCTTCCGATCGGCGGTGAACATATTACAAAAGATTTATCGATCGGCATGCGTACGTCGACAGAAGATGCAGAACGCATTAAACTAAAACATGGACATGCTTTTTACGACCTTGCTTCAGAAGACGAAGTATTTAGCGTTCCAATCATCGGTACCGATCAACATCAACAATTTAGTCAGCTACAAATTGCTGATATGATTGAAGCACGTGTAGAAGAAATTTTACAAATGGTACAAGCGGAAATTCGAAGACGCGGATTTCGTGACTTGCCTGGCGGATACGTGCTGACAGGCGGCACAGCGAATATGCCTGGCGTATTAGAACTTGCCGAAGCGATATTTGAACATACCGTTCGGGTGGCAATGCCAGACTATATTGGCGTGCGCGATCCGCAATATACAAACGGGGTCGGCTTAATTCAATTCGCTTATAAAAATGCGAAGTTGCAAGGAAGAAACGTTCCTGTTCTTTCTCTCGGGGTGGCAGACGATTTCCAAATGGAGAAAAAGGTGCATAAAGCGCCAGCCAAACCGAAACAAAAAGAAGAACATTTCGGACATAAAGTCAAAAAATTTTTCGGATACTTTTTTGAATGACAATTTGAATGGCTAGGAGGATTATGTCATGTTGGAGTTTGACACGACTGTTGATCAGTTAGCAACAATTAAAGTAATTGGTGTCGGCGGCGGGGGAAACAACGCTGTAAACCGCATGATTGAACATGGTGTGCAAGGCGTTGAATTCATCGCGGTTAATACAGACGCCCAAGCGTTAAACTTATCAAAGGCGCCAATTAAGCTGCAAATTGGAGCGAAATTGACGCGCGGATTAGGTGCTGGGGCAAATCCAGAAGTAGGAAAAAAGGCGGCAGAAGAAAGCAAGGAACAAATTGAAGAGGCGCTAAAAGGTGCCGACATGGTATTCGTTACAGCCGGCATGGGCGGAGGAACAGGAACTGGCGCGGCTCCGGTCATTGCACAAATTGCGCGCGATTTAGGCGCGCTCACAGTCGGCGTCGTTACGCGGCCGTTCACGTTTGAAGGAAGAAAGCGCGCGATGCAAGCGGCAAGCGGCATTGCGGCGATGAAAGAAGCAGTTGATACGCTCATCGTCATTCCGAACGATCGTTTGTTAGAAATTGTCGATAAAAACACGCCGATGTTAGAAGCGTTCCGCGAAGCAGACAACGTGCTTCGTCAAGGCGTGCAAGGCATTTCCGACTTAATCGCTGTACCGGGGTTAATTAACTTAGACTTTGCCGACGTGAAGACGATCATGTCGAATAAAGGGTCAGCCCTTATGGGAATCGGCGTAGCGACGGGCGAAAATCGCGCCGCAGAAGCAGCGAAAAAGGCGATTTCAAGCCCGCTACTAGAAACGTCGATCGACGGTGCCCAAGGGGTGTTAATGAACATTACAGGCGGCACGAACTTAAGCTTGTATGAAGTGCAAGAAGCGGCTGACATTGTCGCATCAGCGGCAGACCAAGATGTGAATATGATTTTCGGTTCCGTCATTAACGAAAACTTAAAAGACGAAATTGTTGTTACTGTCATCGCGACAGGATTTAACGAAGAAATCAACCAAGCGAAAGCAACGCGGCAAGCGGTTGTCAAACCGAATGTTGGCGTCAAACGTGAAAAAAAGGAAGAGCCGGTCGACTACTCGCCAACACGCGGCCAACAAGTTGAAGACCCGCTCGACATTCCAGCATTCCTACGCAATCGTAACCGCCGCCGTTAAAAAAACGCTCACTACGTGTGGGCGTTTTTTTCATTTTCGTATCGTTTGACAAAATCTCTAAAAAAATGACGTCATCGTTTGACACACTTTTCTATTGAAAGTGCTATATACTAGTTTCAAAATAAGGAGGGGATGCCGCTGATTTATGCCGATCTCGTATGGTTATTAAATCTTTGTTTTGATGCGATGTTGCTATGGCTTGCGGCGATCATGTTAAAGCGCCGCGTTCGCTTATGGCGGCTTATGCTTGCAGCGTTGTTCGGCTCGCTGCTCGTCTTACTTGTTTTCACTCCTTTTGCTTATATGACATCTCATTTCGTAACGAAACTTGTCATCTCTTTTTTCATCGTGTGGATTTGTTTTGGCTTCCATCGCTTTCGCTTTTTTGTGGAAAACGTGCTCGCTTTTTACTTTGCCACGTTTATGATGGGGGGAGGGATGGTTGCTTTTCACTTTTTGTTGCAAAGTGAAATCACGCCTTATTCATCGGGTTGGCTCACGCATTCAACTTCGATTAGCTGGTTGTTTATCGTCAGCATGTTTCCAATTTTATGGCTTTTATCTAAAGCGCAAATGGGAACGATTCGCGAAAAAAAATTGCGGTTTGAACATGTCATTGACGTGCGTGTGACATGCTTCGGACAAACGGTATCGTTAAAAGGATTAGTAGATAGCGGAAACCAGTTGCGTGACCCGTTAACAAACACACCGGTCATGATCGTTGAATTGCAACCGTTCGCACATATACTCCCTCATGCTGTTTTACAAATGATTCACAAACGGACGTACACAGATGACATCCCGAGCGAATGGGTTAGTCGTATGCGTTTCGTTCCATATCGCGCCGTTGGCGTTGAGCAACAGCTGTTAGTAGCGATGAAACCAGACGACGTACAATGGTTGGACGGAAAACAATGGACATCCGTCGCAAAAGCGCTGATCGGCTTTTATCCGTCATCGCTTTCAGCTGACGGGGAGTACAACTGCATCGTTCATCCGCATATGGTCATGTCGCAAGCTTCGTAATTATTATTATCATACGGCCGATCGTGCCGAAATAGAAGGAGGTTTTTTTATGAAGTTATTCAAATTACGTCTCACTTATTTATGGTACAAACTATTAAAAAAATTAGGGCTCAAAGCGGACGAAATTTATTACATCGGTGGAAGTGAAGCGTTGCCACCGCCACTTACTAAAGAGGAAGAAGAAATGCTCCTGCAAAAACTTCCTTCTGGAGACGAAACGGCGCGTTCGTTGCTGATTGAACGAAATCTTCGCCTTGTCGTATATATTGCACGAAAATTTGAAAATACCGGCATCAACATTGAAGATTTAATTAGCATTGGTACGATCGGATTAATTAAAGCAGTCAATACGTTTAATCCGGAGAAAAAAATTAAACTCGCTACATATGCGTCGCGCTGTATTGAAAATGAAATTTTAATGTATTTACGGCGCAACAACAAAGTGCGTTCAGAAGTATCGTTTGATGAACCGTTAAACATCGATTGGGACGGCAACGAACTATTGTTGTCCGACGTATTAGGCACAGAAGACGACGTCATTACGAAAGATTTAGAAGCAAATATTGATCGCAACTTATTATTTCGTGCACTCGACCAATTAAGCGAACGAGAAAAACAAATTATGGAACTTCGTTTCGGCTTAACTGGCGGAGAAGAAAAAACGCAAAAAGATGTCGCCGACTTATTAGGCATTTCCCAATCATATATTTCCCGCTTAGAAAAGCGAATTATTAAACGATTGCGAAAAGAGTTTAACAAAATGATGTAATGCATATTTTTCCCTTCGAAGGAGATACTGAAAGCTGACAGCAATCTCCTGCAAGGAGGGAAAGACATGACAAGAAACAAAGTTGAAATTTGCGGCGTTGATACATCGAAGCTTCCCGTACTGAAAAACGAAGAAATGCGTGAATTATTTCGGCAAATGCAGGCCGGTGACATATCTGCACGCGAAAAGCTGATCAATGGGAATTTACGGCTCGTATTAAGCGTCATTCAACGATTTAACAATCGTGGTGAATATGTCGACGATTTGTTTCAAGTCGGCTGTATCGGACTTATGAAATCGATTGATAATTTTGATTTAAGCCAAAACGTCAAGTTTTCTACGTACGCTGTGCCGATGATTATCGGTGAAATTCGCCGATATTTACGTGACAATAACCCGATTCGTGTGCCCCGCTCGCTGCGCGACATTGCGTACAAGGCGTTGCAAGTGCGGGAAAAAATAATGAGCGAAACAGCAAAAGAGCCAACAGCGGAAGAAATTGCGAAAATTTTAGACATCCCGCATGAAGAAATTGTATTTGCGCTCGATGCCATTCAAGATCCTGTTTCGTTATTTGAACCGATTTACAATGACGGCGGCGATCCGATTTATGTGATGGATCAACTGGGCGATGAGAAAAATCGCGATACAAACTGGGTTGAAGAAATCGCGCTCAAAGAAGGGCTACGCCGGTTAAATGGGCGAGAAAAAATGATTATTCGCAAACGATTTTTCCAAGGAAAAACGCAAATGGAAGTGGCTGAAGAAATCGGCATTTCACAAGCGCAAGTATCCCGTTTAGAAAAAGCCGCCATCAAACAAATGAATAAAAACATTCAATGGTAATTTACGCCTCCACCGACGTAAACAGGTGGGGGTTTTTCTATGTGCCTCATATGACTACTGTGCCTCATATGACTACAACGAACAGCTTATGCATACATATAGGAGATAGAACGAAGAAAAGGAGCGGGGAAACATGATGAAAATTTCTGAATTACAGCAAAAAGATGTCGTCAATGTCGCCAACGGGAAGCGGCTTGGAAATATTGGAGATATTGATATTAACTTAACGACCGGTCAAATTGAAGCCATTATTATTATCGGAGGCGGGAAAGTGCTCGGTTTATTTGGACGGACGACGGATGAAATGATCATTCCGTGGCGCGATATTGTCAAAGTTGGTGCCGATGTGATTCTTGTTCGATTAGATGGCGATGAATAATTCACGTTTTCGGCAAGTTGTGATAAAATAGGAAAAAAAGTGATAAAATTGTACAAAGGATGTCGAATGGTCAACTACCCACCACTTAAGGCCTAACGGCTTTTGAAGTGGGGGCTTGCCAAGCCCTAGTTGACTACCCTCAGCCATTCAATGGCTACGTTGGAGGGGTCATGACACTTACGGATGCTCCTCCAGTCCGTAACCCTGTCGCAGATGGTTAAAAGTTCTGATGGGTAGGAGCGGTGCTGTCTGCCAAACAAGTCCTTCCAACATTGGGGAGGAGGAACTCACTCCTGAAAGGAGGTACACGTCTTGTTCGTGTACATTATCAATAAGCATGGAAAACCACTCATGCCATGCTCACCAAGGAAAGCAAGACTTCTGTTAAAACAGAAGAAAGCAAAAGTAGTAAGAAGGACACCTTTTACCATCCAGCTTCTGTATGGTAGTAGTGGTTACAAACAACCAGTGTCATTGGGTGTTGACATGGGAACACGACATGTAGGAATTTCCGCAACAACAGAGAAAGATGTGCTGTTTGAAGCGGAAGCGCAACTTCGAACAGATATTGTGGATTTACTTGCTATACGGAGACAGTTCCGCAGAAGTCGAAGAAATAGAAAGACTCGCTACCGAGAAGCCAGATTTCTTAACAGAAGAAAACCAGAGGGGTGGTTGCCACCATCTATTCAACACAAAATCAACTCGCATATAAAGTTGATTGATTTAGTACACAATATTCTCCCTGTTACATCTGTCACTATTGAGGTAGCAACATTCGATACACAGAAACTAAAGAACCCAAATATCCAAGGGGTGGAATATCAACAAGGAGAACAAATGGGGTTTTGGAATGTTAGAGAGTATGTTCTATACAGAGACAATCATACTTGTCAATATTGCAAAGGAAAAAAGAAAGACCCTGTTCTCCAAGTGCATCATATTGAAAGTCGAAAGACAGGAGGCGATTCACCAGATAATCTGATTACTCTATGCAAAACATGTCACCATGAAATTCACGAAAAAGGGCTTGAACATATATTACAACGCAAACGACCGCCTATGAGGGATGCTAGCCAGATGACTGCCATGCGATGGACAATGTTTAGTAGGATAAGAGAAAAATACTCGCATGCAAATATCACATATGGGTATATCACCAAGTGTATTCGCATTGCTAATGGACTGCCTAAATCTCATATGGTGGATGCTCGTTGTATTAGTAGAAATCCACTAGCTAAGCCAAGTGGCACGGTTTATCTTCTAAAATTCGTTCGCAAAAACAACCGTCAATTGCATAAGGCAACCATCTTGAAAGGTGGAAAACGAAAATCAAACAAAGCTCCACGATTTGTCAAAGGGTTTCAACTGTTTGACAAGGTGGTGTACGAAGGGAAAGAATGTTTTATATTTGGCAGAAGAAGCAGCGGTTATTTTGACCTTCGGCTGTTAGATGGCACAAAAGTGCATGCTTCAGCAAGCTGGAAAAAACTAAAAAGAGTTGAGTATGCTAGTACATTACTAATTGAAAGGAGGAAGGGCGATTCCTCCCCGACTTTCGCTCTCGCTTAGAAGTCGGGGTCTCCTCGCCTAAAACTGATGAATGAAATATTTCGCCAAGTGGGCGAACAATTGCTTTTGTTTGAAGGCTGGGAACATGTTACCGTTGCGTTTACAACGAGGCAAGGCGGGGTAAGCGATGAACCGTTCGCTACGTTAAATGTTGGCATGCATGTGGAAGATGATGAAGATGCGGTGTATAAAAATCGAACAATTGTTGCCGAAACGCTCGGTCTTCCGATTGAGCGATGGGTGTGCGCACATCAAGTGCATGGCGTGCATATAGAGAAAGTGACGAAAGCGCATGCTGGCAAAGGCGTGCGCACGTACGACACCGCGTTGCCGCATACAGACGGGCTTTATACGAACGAGCGACAATTAACTTTAGCGCTTTGTTTTGCGGATTGTGTTCCGCTTTACTTTTTTTCACCAAGTAAAAAGCTAATTGGACTTGCACATGCCGGCTGGAAAGGGACGGTGCAAAACATCGCTGGTCAAATGGTAAAGCGATGGAGCGAAGAAGGAGTAGATGCGAGCGATACGTATGTCGTCATCGGGCCAGCAATTGGCCGCTGTTGCTACATCGTCGATGACCGCGTCATCGAATTCGTTCAAAAGGCGCTGGTCAATTCCTCACAATCTCTTTATAATGAAACAAGTAAGGGACAGTATGCGCTTGATTTAAAAGAAATGAATAAACAGCTTTTGCAGCAAGCCGGTGTGCCCGTTGACCACATCGCTGTTTCATCGTATTGCACAAGCTGTGAGCGGTCATTATTTTTCTCCCACCGTCGCGATGGTGGAAAAACAGGAAGAATGATGGCGCTTATTGGCTGGAGGTGATCATATGTCTGTGAAACAACGCTTACAAACGATTCAACAACAAATTGCCGAAGCGTGTGAAAAAACAGGACGAAGCGCGGCAGACGTTCAAATCGTTGCGGTGACGAAATATGTAAGCATCGCGCGCGCAAAAGAAGCGATCGAAGCGGGGATCGTTCATTTAGGCGAAAGTCGTGCCGATGGCTTTTTACGCAAATACGAAGCGATTGGAAACGAAGCAACGTGGCATTTTATCGGCACGTTGCAATCAAGAAAAGTGAAACAAATCATCGATTACGTTGACTACGTTCATTCGCTCGACCGTCTTTCATTAGCGGAAGAAATTAACAAACGAGCGAATCGAACGATCAAATGTTTTGTGCAAGTTAACGTATCAGGAGAGACGTCTAAACACGGATTAGCGCCAGAAGACGTATTGCCGTTTATTGAAACGTTATCCGCTTTTTCGCGTATCGAAGTTGTCGGACTGATGACAATGGCGCCATATACGGATGATGAGGCGATCATTCGCCGTTGTTTTCGAACGTTGCGTGAGTTAAAAGAACGCGTGCAAGAAAAACAATTTCCGCACGCCCCATGTACAGAACTGTCGATGGGGATGTCAAACGATTACGTTATTGCCGTCGAAGAAGGAGCCACGTTTCTTCGACTTGGTACATGCCTTGTTGGTGAAGAGGAGGTGGAGTAAATGGGATTTGTGAAAAAAATTCGTGATTTTTTCGATTTAGATGAGGAAAAATGGGAAGAAGATGAATATGAGGAAGAAGAAGTCGTTCAACAACCGAAAGCCGAACAAAAACAAAATGTTGTGAGTTTACAAAGTGTACAAAAATCGTCCAAGCTCGTTTTATTTGAGCCGCGCGCATATGCGGAAGTACAAGAAATTGCCGACCATTTAAAAAACCGGCGTGCTGTTGTCGTCAACGTCCATCGTGTTGACCGCGATCAAGCGCGGCGCATCGTCGACTTCTTAAGCGGAACGGTGTATGCGATAGGCGGAGACATTCAACAAGTTGGATCGACCATTTTTTTATGCACGCCAGATAACGTCGATGTAAGCGGCTCGATTTCAATTGTTTCTGACGATGAACCGACAATAAAGAGGTGGTAAATGTGTATACAATTGCAAACTTTTTAGCAACAGCTATTGAAGTATATTCGTACGCGATTATTATTTACATTTTAATGTCTTGGTTTCCGAATGCGCGCGACACGAAGGTAGGTCAGTTTTTCGCCAACATTTGTGAGCCGTATTTAGAGCCGTTTCGTCGCTTTATTCCGCCGATTGGTATGATCGACATTTCCCCGATTGTTGCCTTGCTTGTTTTGCGCTTTGCGACAGCAGGCGTCTATGGGTTAGTTGATATGGTTAATAGAGGGCTGTAATGGACATTTATCAACATTTTCGCAAAGAAGAGCATCATTTCATCGATCTCGTATGCGAATGGAAGCGGCTCGTGACGGAACAATACGCTCCGAAACTAACCGACTTTTTAACTCCGCGCGAACAGCAAATTGTCCGCTCGATTGTCGGCCATCACGATGATGTACACGTTGCGTTTTTTGGCGGTTCATCGTCGGTCGAACGAAAGCGTGCGCTATTATATCCGCCGTACATGCAACCGAATGAAGAGGATTTTCAACTATCGTTATTTTCCATTCGCTACCCGAAAAAATTTGTGACGCTCGGGCATCGCGACGTGCTCGGCGCACTTTTGTCGCTCGGTGTGAAGCGGGAAAAGTTTGGTGACATTATCATCGTTGATGATGTTATTCAATTTGTCGTTGCTAAAGAAATTGCGCCGTTTGTTCAAATGAACGTGACAGCGATTGGAAAAGCAAAAGTATTGTTAGAGGAACAACCGCTTTCAAAACTTCTCGTCGTGGAAGAACAGTGGGAGGAAGAGACGTTTACCGTTTCTTCTTTGCGCCTCGATGCGATTTTGGCCCAATGTTTCCGCATTTCGCGGCAAAAAGCGCAAGCGCTCATTGACCAAAACTTCGTGAAAGTGAATTGGAAAACGGTTGACCAAGCTCATATGGAGTGCCAAGAAGGCGATTTATTGTCGCTGCGTGGGTATGGGCGCTGCCGACTGCAAGCGATTGTCGGTCAAACAAAAAAAGAAAAATGGCGCATCGTTGTCGAAAAAGCAAAATAAAAGCAGGATTTCCGCAAAAGATGTCGAATAACCCGATACGTACATAAGATGGAGGTGGGCCGCATGCCGTTAACGCCGTTAGATATTCATAATAAAGAATTTAGCCGAGGCTTTCGCGGATATGATGAAGATGAAGTAAACGAATTTTTAGATCAAGTGATTAAAGACTACGAAATGGTGTTGCGTGAAAAAAAGCAATTAGAAGAAAAAGTGAAAGAGCTGACAGAAAAACTAGACTACTTTACAAATATTGAAGAAACGTTAAATAAATCGATTTTAATTGCGCAAGAAACAGCAGAAGAAGTGAAGCGAAACGCGCAAAAAGAAGCGAAGCTCATCATTAAAGAAGCGGAAAAAAACGCGGATCGCATCATTAGCGAAGCGCTCGCCAAAACGCGGAAAATCGCGATGGAAGTCGAAGAATTAAAACGGCAAGCGAAAGTGTTTCGCAGTCGTTTTAAAATGTTAATTGAAGCGCAGCTCGATATGTTAAACAACGACGATTGGGATCATTTATTAGATTACAAGCTCGACGATGAAGCGGTGCAAGAGATGACGGAGTCTTGACGAGCGGTGTTGTTATTGCCTATAATATCGAATACAGTTATACATGAGAAAACGATGAAGGGGACAGTAGTTCTTTCATCAGCTTATTTCAGCGAGCCGAGGGCGGTGGAAGCTCGGCATAAGCGAAGGAATGAAAATCACCCCGGAGTTCCGTGCCGAACGATATAGTAGGCCACGGCGCGTCATTCCCGTTACGAATGTCGAGTGGGCTATGTTTACATAGTCAATAAGGGTGGTACCGCGAGACCTTCTCGTCCCTTTTGGGCATGAGAAGGTTTTTTATTTACATGAAAAGGAGGTCACATGATGGATTACAAAGATACGTTATTAATGCCAAAGACCGATTTCCCGATGCGTGGAAATCTTCCACAACGTGAACCACAAATACAAGCAAAATGGGATGAAATGGACATTTACCGTAAAGTGCAAGAGCGTACGAAAGATCGTCCGCTGTTTGTGCTGCATGATGGACCGCCGTATGCGAACGGCGACATTCATATGGGCCATGCGCTCAATAAAATTTTAAAAGACTTTATCGTTCGCTATAAGTCAATGAGCGGCTATTGTGCTCCGTACGTACCGGGCTGGGATACGCACGGCTTGCCAATTGAAACGGCGCTGACGAAAAATAAAGGCGTCAATCGGAAAGAAATGAGCGTTGCGGAATTCCGCAAGCTATGTGAGCAATATGCATACGAGCAAATCGATCGCCAGCGTGAGCAGTTTAAACGACTTGGTGTGCGCGGCGATTGGGACAATCCTTACATTACGTTAACGCCAGAATACGAGGCACAACAAATTAAAGTATTTGGCGAAATGGCGAAAAAAGGATTAATTTATAAAGGACTAAAACCGGTCTATTGGTCTCCATCGAGCGAATCGGCGCTTGCCGAAGCCGAAATCGAATATAAAGATAAACGCTCACCGTCCATTTACGTCGCTTTTCCTGTCAAAGACGGAAAAGGAGTGCTTGATGGCGATGAAAAAATCGTCATTTGGACGACGACGCCATGGACGATTCCAGCGAACTTAGGTATCGCTGTTCATCCAGAGTTGCAATATAGCGTCGTTGAGGCAGACGGTGGCAAATATGTCGTTGCATCCGAGTTATTACAATCGGTGCAAAAAGAAATCGGCTGGGAACATGTAACCGTATTAAAAACAGTAAAAGGAAGCGAACTCGAATACGTCGTTGCGAAACATCCGTTTTACGACCGCGATTCGCTCGTCATTTGTGGCGAACACGTCACAACGGATGCCGGAACCGGTTGCGTTCATACGGCTCCAGGACACGGGGAAGACGACTTTATCGTCGGTCAAAAATACGGCCTCGGTGTTCTTTGCCCTGTCGATGAGCGCGGCTATATGACGGAAGAAGCGCCAGGGTTTGCCGGCATGTTTTACGATGACGCAAACAAAGCGATTACAGAAAAGTTACAAGAAGTAGGTGCTTTATTAAAACTATCGTTTATTACGCACTCGTATCCGCACGACTGGCGCACGAAGCAACCGACAATTTTCCGTGCGACAGCTCAATGGTTTGCGTCCATCGACAAAATTCGCGAGCAATTATTGAAAGCTGTCGAAGAAACGAAATGGGTGCCAGCATGGGGCGAAATTCGCATCCACAACATGATTCGCGATCGTGGCGACTGGTGCATTTCGCGCCAACGTGCGTGGGGCGTACCGATTCCAGTCTTTTATGCGGAAAACGGTGAACCGATTATTACAGACGAAACGATTGAACACGTATCGAACTTGTTCCGCCAATACGGTTCAAACGTTTGGTTTGAACGCGAAGCAAAAGATTTACTTCCAGAAGGGTTTACGCATCCAGGCAGCCCGAACGGACGGTTTACGAAAGAAACGGACATTATGGACGTATGGTTCGACTCTGGTTCTTCTCATCAGGCGGTATTGGAAGAACGCGATGATTTACAACGGCCAGCAGACCTTTATTTAGAAGGGTCCGACCAATATCGCGGCTGGTTTAACTCGTCGCTTTCCACCGCTGTTGCGGTTACCGGAAAAGCGCCGTATAAAGGCGTATTAAGCCACGGATTCGTACTAGATGGCGAAGGACGAAAAATGAGCAAATCGCTTGGCAACGTCGTCGTGCCTGCGAAAGTGATGGAACAGCTCGGTGCCGACATTTTGCGCCTTTGGGTTGCTTCTGTCGACTATCAAGCAGACGTGCGCATTTCTGATAACATTTTAAAACAAGTGGCAGAAGTGTACCGCAAAATTCGCAACACGTTCCGCTTTATGCTCGGTAACTTGTTCGATTTCAATCCTGCGGAACATACGGTAGCGGTCGATCAATTGCGCGAAGTTGACCGATACATGCTCATTAAATTAAATCGTCTCATCGACAAAGTAAAACAAGCATATGAAACGTATGAATTTGCGACGATTTATCATGAAGTGAACAACTTCTGTACCGTTGATTTAAGCGCGTTTTACTTCGACTTCTCAAAAGACGTGTTGTACATCGAAGCGGCAAATAATCATGAACGTCGTTCGATTCAAACGGTGTTGTATGAAACGCTTGTTGCGTTGACGAAACTTGTTGCGCCGATTTTACCGCATACGGCAGATGAAGTATGGTCATACATCCCGCATGTAAAAGAAGAAAGCGTGCAGCTTGTCGATATGCCGGAAGCGGTGCATATTGATGATGCAGATCGCATCGTTGCGAAATGGGATGCGTTTATGGAATTGCGCGATGAAGTATTAAAAGCACTAGAAGTGGCGCGCAATGAAAAACTTATCGGTAAGTCGCTTACTGCGCATGTCATTTTATATCCGACAGACGAAACGAAAGCGCTCATTGATTCGATTGAAGAAGATATGAAACAGCTATTAATCGTTTCAGCATTTTCGATCGGCGGAACGTTTGCTGATGCACCGAGCGAGGCGCAAACGTTCACAAAAACAGCGATTGTCGTCAAACAAGCAGAAGGAAAAACGTGCGCGCGTTGCTGGGTTGTTACACCAACGGTAGGCGAAGATGCAGACCATCCAGAGCTATGTCCACGTTGTGTGGCCATTGTCAAGCAATAACACATATCCCCCCTCGCTTTCAAGGGGGGATTATTTATGATAAAATGGAGAAGAATTTCGCTCTGGAGGGGTATGATGTTATATTATTTGCTTGCTTTTGTCGTTATATTGATCGACCAATGGACGAAATGGCTTGTCGTTCGCTATATGGAATTAGGGGAAAGCATTCCAATTATTGAAAACGTGTTATACATTACATCGCATCGCAATCGCGGAGCGGCATGGGGCATGTTGCAAGGGCAATTTTGGTTGTTTTATATCGTTACGGTTGTCGTTGTCGTCGGCATCGTCATATACATTCAACGCTTGCAGCCTACGCAGCGGTTGCTTGGCATTGCGCTTGGACTTATGCTCGGTGGCGCGCTCGGCAACTTTATTGATCGCGTGTTTCGAAAAGAAGTTGTCGATTTTGTGCATACGTATATTTTCAATTATAGCTTCCCGATTTTTAACGTCGCCGATGCAGCATTGACAATCGGTGTTGCGCTCATGTTTATTTATACATGGACCGAAGAAAAACAACGAAAGGGAATGAGCGATGGAGCAAATTCAACTCACGATTGAAGAACAACATGATGGGGAACGCATTGATAAAGTCATTGCCGAATTAAATGAACAATGGTCGCGCTCCCAAGTACAACAATGGCTAAAAGAAGGCCGCGTGCTTGTCAACGGCAAAGCGGTGAAACCGAACTACAAATGCCATGTCGACGATGAAGTGGTCATTTCCATTCCTGACCCAGAACCGTTAGATGTTGAGCCGGAGCCGATTCCACTCGACATTTATTACGAAGATGCGGACGTGCTAGTTGTCAATAAGCCGCGCGGCATGGTCGTTCATCCAGCACCAGGGCATATGCACGGGACGCTTGTCAACGCATTGCTTGCTCATTGTAAAGACCTTTCAGGCATTAACGGCGTATTGCGCCCAGGCATCGTTCACCGCATTGATAAAGATACGTCTGGTTTATTAATGGTCGCAAAAAACGATTTGGCGCACGAGTCGCTTGTGAATCAGCTTGTAAACAAAACGGTGACGCGCAAATACCAGGCGATCGTTCACGGCGTCATTCCACACGATTATGGGACAATTGATGCGCCGATCGGACGCGATCCGCGCGATCGACAAAGCATGGCCGTTGTTGAAAATGGGAAAGAAGCGGTGACGCATTTTCGCGTTCTTGAACGATTTGAACATTATACGTTTTTGGAGTGTCAACTCGAAACAGGGCGAACGCATCAAATTCGGGTTCATATGAAATATATCGGCTATCCGCTTGCGGGTGACCCGAAATACGGTCCGCGCAAAACGCTACCGATTGATGGACAAGCGCTTCATGCCGGCGTATTAGGGTTTCATCACCCGCGCACAGGCGAATATTTGCAGTTTGAAGCCCCGATTCCTCATGAATTTGAACGATTGCTCGATATGTTGCGAAATAATCGTTGACAAACGAAACAAGGAAACGTAAAATGAACTCAAGTGAACAAGGACCTTTAAATTCAGTCCCGTGAGGCTGAGAAGGTGTCGGATCTAGGTGACGTATGCCTACATGCACCCTCTCGCCAAACGGTGAGAGGGCTTTTTGTATGGAGGTGGAACGATGCAAAAGGCAATTGTATTAGACGAACAAGCGATTCGACGCGCGTTGACGCGCATTGCCCACGAGATTATTGAGCGCAATAAAGGCATCGATGGCTGTGTGCTCATCGGCATTAAAACGCGCGGCATTTACTTGGCAAAACGATTGGCGGAACGCATTGAACAAATTGAAGGAACGTCTATTCCTGTTGGTGAGTTAGACATTACATTGTACCGCGACGATTTAACGGTAAAAACAGCCGAACGTGAACCGCTTGTGAAAGGAACGGACGTCCCGTTTTCCGTTACGAATCAAAAAGTCATTTTAGTTGATGACGTATTATTTACAGGCCGAACGGTGCGTGCAGCAATGGATGCGGTGATGGATCTTGGGCGTCCTGCGCAAATTCAATTAGCTGTGCTCGTTGATCGCGGTCATCGCGAATTGCCGATTCGCGCCGATTTCGTCGGCAAAAACATTCCGACGTCAAGCTCGGAAATGATCGTCGTCGAATTAAAAGAAGTAGACGACACCGATCAAGTGAGCATACATGAATAAAGCACCCTTTTTAAAGGCAGTCCAGCGAGGCTGACAAAGGGGATTCGTTTCCTATACCCTCTTTGTGCCTTCGTACGGACAAAGAGGGTTTTTTATATAAATTGAGAAAGGGAGAGAGAAGATGAACAAACCGGTATTAGACGTGAAAGATGTCCCTTCTTTTGGACAGCTTGTTACACTTAGTTTACAACATTTGTTTGCGATGTTTGGTGCAACGATTTTAGTGCCGTATTTAGTCGGATTAAGTCCAGCGATGGCGCTCATTTCCAGCGGACTCGGTACAATCGCCTTTTTGATTGTAACAAAATGGCAAGTCCCTGCGTACCTTGGCTCATCGTTTGCGTTTATTACGCCAATTATTGCGGCAAAGGCAGCTGGTGGTCCGGGTGCGGCGATGATCGGCAGCTTTTTAGCGGGACTCGTATACGGGATCGTCGCTTTAGCAATTAAAAAAGCAGGTTATCGTTGGATCATGAATTTACTTCCGCCGATCGTTGTCGGTCCAGTCATTATCGTCATCGGCTTAGGATTAGCAAACGTCGCCGTCAACATGGCGATGAACGGTCCAGACGGAAAATATAGTTTAACACACTTTTCCGTTGCGATCGTGACGCTCGCGGCAACGATTGTATTCTCGATTTTATCGCGAGGAATGTTTAGCCTTGTACCTGTCCTTATGGGCATTATCGTTGGCTACGTGTACGCGCTAGCTATCGGTGTCGTTGATTTATCAGGGGTGGCGAAAGCAAAATGGCTCGAAATGCCGGATTTCTTATTGCCGTTCGTTGATTATGACGTGCGTGTGACACTCGATATTGTGCTATTGATGGTGCCTGTCGCGATCGTCACTTTGTCTGAACATATCGGGCATCAGCTCGTATTAAGCAAAGTCGTTGGGCGCGACTATATTAAAGAACCAGGTTTACATCGCTCGATTTTCGGTGACGGATTAGCAACGATGATTTCTGCGCTCATCGGCGGTCCGCCAAAGACGACATACGGTGAAAATATCGGGGTATTAGCGATTACGCGCGTATATAGCGTGTACGTGTTAGCTGGTGCAGCTGTCCTTGCGATTGTGTTCGGATTTTTCGGCAAAGTGACAGCGATCATTAGCTCGATTCCGACGCCGGTGATGGGCGGCGTATCCATCTTATTGTTTGGGATTATCGCTTCTTCTGGCTTGCGCATGCTTGTCGACAGCAAAATTGATTTTGGCGACAAACGAAACTTAGTCATCTCATCGGTTATTCTTGTCATCGGCATCGGGGATGCGGTCATTAAAGTATCAGAGCAATTTGAAGTGCACGGCATGGCGCTTGCAGCAATCACAGGTATCGTCTTAAACCTCATTTTGCCTGGTCGTCCGAACGTGACAGATGGCGTATTTGAACAAAAACATGATGTCGTATAATACACCTTTTAAAAGAAGTCCAGCGAGGCTTACAAAGGTGTGATAGAGGAAATCCGTTCATTGAAACGGTCTCTTTCCTCATGCTTTCAAACACCTTGCCTCGCTCGGCAAGGTGTTTTTTTACTAAAAAGGAGGAGTTTTATATGCATTTACTTACGTTAACAGAGTTATCAGTTGATGAAGTGCTTGCTATTTTGCATGAAGCGGAACGATTTGCACACGGAGAGACGTGGAAAGTCAATAAACAAACATTTGTCGCAAACTTATTTTTTGAGCCGAGCACGCGCACAAAATGTAGCTTTGAAATAGCGGAACGAAAACTTGGGCTTGAAGTCATTCCGTTTGATGTAGAGATGTCGAGCGTTCAAAAAGGAGAAACGTTGTACGACACGGTTCGGACGTTGCAAGCGATCGGTGTTGAAGCGGTCGTCGTTCGCCACCCATCTGATCATTACTTTGACTCGCTTCGCGAAACGATTCATATCCCGATCATTAACGCAGGTGACGGATGCGGTCACCATCCGACACAATCGTTACTCGACTTAATGACGATTCGTCAACAGTTTGGCACATTTATAGGGCTCCATATCGCCATCGTCGGTGACATTCGTCATAGCCGAGTGGCACGTTCAAATGCTGAAATATTAACTAGGCTAGGCGCAAACGTCTTATTTTGCAGCCCGCCCGAGTGGCAAGATATAACGAATCCGTATGGCACGTACGTCGACTTCGATACAGCGGTAAAAGAGGCAGATGTGATTATGCTTCTTCGCATTCAACATGAGCGGCATGAAGAAAAAATGGGATGGACGAAGGAGCAATATCACGAGCAATACGGCTTAACGGTCGCGCGGGAAAAACAAATGAAAAAAACGAGCATCATTTTGCATCCGGCTCCAGTCAACCGCGACGTAGAAATCGCAAGCGAGCTCGTTGAATGTGAACGCTCCCGCATTTTTAAACAAATGGAAAACGGTGTATACGTGCGCATGGCTGTATTAAAACGGGCATTACAAAAAGGAGGGACGAAAAATGGCTATCATTTTCAAACATGCGCGCTTGCTTAATGAACAAGGCGAGTTCATATCGGCCGATATACAAATTGACGAAGGTCGCATCGTTCATATTGCCCCTGACCTCGATGCAAGCGATGACGATGAAGTGATTGATGTTAACGGCCAATTTGTTGCTCCGGGGTTTATTGACGTACACGTTCATTTGCGCGAACCCGGTGGGGAACATAAAGAAACGATCGCAACAGGTACGCTTGCTGCTGCAAAAGGTGGATTTACAACGATTGCGGCGATGCCAAACACAAAACCTGTTCCTGATACGAAACAACAAATGGAATGGCTCGTTAACCGCATTCGCGAAACGGCGCACGTGCGCGTGTTGCCGTATGCGGCTATTACGGTGCGTCAAGCAGGAAAACAGCTCGTTGATTTTGCCACATTAAAAGAAGCAGGGGCGTTTGCATTTACAGATGATGGCGTTGGCGTGCAAAGCGCACGCATCATGTATGAGGCGATGAAACAAGCGGCCTCTCTCGATATGCCAATTGTTGCGCATTGTGAGGATGAAACGTTGACGTATAAAGGATGCGTGCACGACGGATCATTTGCGAAACGGCATGGGCTGACAGGCATTCCCTCTGTTTGCGAATCTGTACATATTGCGCGTGATGTGTTGTTAGCGGAGGCGACAGGATGTCACTACCACGTTTGCCATATAAGCACGAAACAATCGGTGCGCATCGTGCGTGACGCGAAGCAAGCGGGCATTCGTGTAACTGCTGAAGTGACACCGCACCATTTGTTGCTTTGCGATGAAGATATCCATGCGTTAGACGCGAACTTTAAAATGAATCCGCCGCTGCGAACGAAAGAAGATCAACAAGCGTTAATTGAAGGATTGCTTGATGGAACGATTGATTTTATCGCAACCGACCATGCACCGCATACAGAAGAAGAAAAAAGCGAAGGGATGGTACTTGCCCCGTTTGGCATCGTTGGATTAGAAACCGCCTTTCCGCTTTTATATACGCATCTTGTTGAAAAAGGAATATGCACGTTAAAACAGCTTGTCGATTGGCTTGCGAAAAAGCCAGCTGAGACGTTTCGCATCGACGGCGGGGAACTAAAAGTTGGCGCCAAAGCAGATCTTGTCGTCATCGATTTACATAACGAACAAGTCATTGATCCTCATACATTTGCTTCAAAAGGAAAAAACACACCGTTTGCAGGCTGGGTATGTAAAGGATGGCCGTCGATGACGGTTGTAGATGGAAAAATCGTTTGGCAGAAAGGAAGAGAGCGATGAAACGACAACTTATTTTAGAAGATGGTACGCGCTTTGTTGGCGAGGCGTTTGGAAGTCAGGTGCAAACAATCGGTGAAGTCGTTTTTAACACCGGAATGACAGGATATCAAGAAATTTTAACCGATCCGTCGTATTGCGGGCAAATCGTGACGATGACGTATCCTTTGATCGGAAACTACGGCATCAACCGTGATGATTTCGAATCAATCGAACCGCATGTGTTCGGTTTTATCGTAAAAGAAGCGTGTACATCTCCGTCCAATTGGCGAAGCGAGCTAACGATTGACGAATATTTGCGTACAAAAAACATTCCGGGTTTAGCCGGTGTCGATACGCGGAAACTAACGCGCATCATTCGCCAATACGGCACGTTAAAAGGAATGATTTGCGACATGGACGTGTCCGTTTCGGAGGCGGTCGCTTATTTAAAAGAAACGGAACTTGCGCGCGATCAAGTGAAGCGCGTATCGACAAAAAGCCCATACGCTAGCCCAGGGCGCGGCCATCGCGTCGTTTTAATCGACTTTGGCATGAAGCACGGCATTTTGCGCGAATTAAATAAACGTCATTGCGACGTTATCGTATTACCATACAACGCAACAGCAGAAGACGTGTTACAACTTCATCCCGATGGTGTCATGTTATCGAATGGACCAGGGGATCCAAAAGATGTGCCAGAGGCGCTTGACATGATCCGAGGTGTCCTTGGGCGTGTGCCGCTTTTCGGCATTTGCCTCGGCCATCAACTGTTTGCGCTCGCCTGCGGAGCGAATACAGAAAAAATGAAGTTCGGCCATCGCGGTTCGAATCATCCTGTGAAACATATTGAAACAGGAAAAGTAGCGATCACCTCGCAAAATCACGGCTACACTGTCACGGAAAAGTCGCTCGTTCATACGCGATTAGAAGTGACGCATATCGCCTTAAACGACGGAACGATTGAAGGGCTTCGCCATCGCGACGTTCCTGCGTTTACGGTGCAATATCATCCCGAAGCATCGCCAGGACCAGAAGATGCGAACCAGTTATTTGATGATTTTATGGCGATGATTGAACAGTTTAAAAAAGAAAGAGGTGTCGTTCATGCCTAAACGTCAAGATATTGAAACGATTCTCGTCATCGGTTCTGGACCGATCGTCATCGGGCAGGCAGCGGAGTTCGATTATGCGGGAACGCAAGCCTGCTTGGCGTTAAAAGAAGAAGGATATAAAGTCATCCTCGTCAACTCCAATCCGGCAACAATTATGACCGATACACAAATTGCCGACAAAGTATATATGGAGCCGTTAACGCTCGAATTTGTCTCGCGCGTCATTCGGAAAGAACGGCCCGATGCCATTTTGCCGACGCTTGGCGGACAGACGGGGTTAAATTTGGCGGTCGAATTGGCAAAAGCGGGAGTACTTGAAGAGTGCGGCGTTGAAATTCTCGGCACGAAATTAGAAGCGATTGAAAAAGCAGAAGACCGCGAACAATTTCGAGCGCTTATGAACGAACTTGGCGAACCGGTGCCGGAAAGCGCAATCGTGCATAGTTTGCAAGAAGCATATGCGTTCGTTGAACAAATCGGGTATCCGGTCATCGTTCGCCCTGCATTTACGCTCGGTGGAACAGGCGGAGGCATTTGTACGAACGAAGAAGAGCTAATCGACATCGTCTCAAGCGGTTTAAAAATGAGCCCTGTTCATCAATGTTTATTAGAAAAAAGTATCGCGGGCTATAAAGAAATTGAATATGAAGTGATGCGCGATGCGAAAGACAATGCGATCGTCGTCTGCAATATGGAAAATATCGATCCGGTCGGCATTCATACGGGCGATTCGATTGTCGTTGCCCCAAGCCAAACGTTAAGCGATCGCGAATATCAACTGTTGCGAAACGCCTCGCTCCGCATTATTCGTGCGCTCGGCATTGAAGGGGGTTGCAACGTGCAGCTTGCCCTTGATCCGCACAGTTTTCAATATTACGTCATTGAAGTCAACCCGCGCGTCAGTCGCTCATCGGCGCTTGCATCGAAAGCAACGGGGTATCCGATTGCGAAACTCGCCGCAAAAATTGCGGTCGGTTTAACGCTTGATGAAATGATGAATCCTGTGACGGGAAAAACGTACGCTTGCTTTGAGCCAACGCTTGATTACGTCGTCACAAAAATTCCGCGCTTTCCGTTTGATAAATTTGAGTCAGCGAACCGCCATCTCGGCACGCAAATGAAAGCGACAGGCGAAGTGATGGCGATCGGGCGCACGTTTGAAGAGTCGCTATTAAAAGCGGTACGCTCGCTTGAAACGAATGTCTATCATTTAGAATTAAAAGAACAAGTCGATGATGCGCTGCTACAAAAACGCATTCAAAAAGCGGGTGATGAACGGTTATTTTACATTGCGGAAGCGTTTCGCCGCGGCGTAACAGTCGAACAAGTGCATGCATGGAGCCAAATCGATCCGTTCTTTTTAACGAAAATTTCCAACATTGTGAAGTACGAATCGGTTTTACGCCAACATGTTGGCGACATCGACGTACTAAAAAAAGCAAAAGAAATGGGCTTTTCCGATGTAGCAATCGCGAAATATTGGCATATGACCGAACGCGACGTCTATGAGATGCGGAAACGCGCTCGCATAACGCCTGTATATAAAACGGTCGACACGTGCGCAGCGGAATTCGAATCAGAAACGCCGTACTATTACAGCACGTATGAAGAAGAAAACGAATCGCTTGTTACGCCGCGCGAAAGTGTCGTCGTCCTCGGCTCTGGTCCGATTCGCATCGGGCAAGGGATCGAATTTGACTATGCGACCGTTCATTCCGTATGGGCGATTAAAGAAGCGGGATACGAAGCGATTATTATTAACAACAATCCAGAGACGGTTTCAACCGACTTTAGTATTTCCGATAAGCTTTACTTTGAACCGTTAACGATTGAAGATGTGATGCACGTCATCGATTTAGAACACCCGATTGGCGTTATCGTTCAATTTGGCGGTCAAACAGCGATCAACTTAGCGGCCGAATTAGCCGCACGCGGGGTGCGCATTCTCGGCACGTCGCTTGAAGATTTAGATCGCGCCGAAAATCGCGACAAATTTGAACGAACGCTTGCGCAACTCGGCATTCCGCAACCGAAAGGAAAAACAGCGTTTTCGGTTGAAGAAGCGGTACACATCGCTGAAGACATCGGATATCCTGTTCTCGTGCGCCCGTCGTATGTGCTTGGTGGTCGTGCGATGGAAATCGTATATAAAGAAGAAGAGTTGTTACATTATATGGAGCATGCAGTGAAAGTCAATCCGCAACACCCGGTATTAATTGACCGTTATTTAATTGGAAAAGAAATTGAAGTCGATGCGATTTCCGACGGAGAAGATGTATTCATTCCAGGCATTATGGAGCATATTGAGCGCGCTGGTGTCCATTCGGGCGATTCGATCGCCGTCTATCCACCGCAGACGTTAACAAGAGACATCAAACAAAAAATTGTTGATTATACGATTGCGCTTGCGAAAGGGTTGCGCATCGTCGGATTGTTGAACATTCAGTTCGTGTTATATGACGGCGATGTGTACGTTTTAGAAGTCAATCCACGTTCAAGCCGTACCGTTCCATTTTTAAGTAAAATTACGAACGTGCCGATGGCAAACCTCGCAACAAAAGTCATTTTAGGCGCAAAGTTAAACGAGCTTGGTTACTACACCGGATTAAAAGAAGAAAGCGAAGGGGTATATGTGAAAGCGCCTGTGTTTTCATTCGCGAAGTTGCGTAACGTCGATATTTCGCTCGGTCCAGAAATGAAATCGACGGGCGAAGTGATCGGGAAGGATGAAACGTTTGCGAAGGCGCTTTATAAAGGGCTTGTCGCTTCGGGGATTCACATTCGTCCACACGGTGCTGTGTTGTTGACGATCGCCGATAAAGATAAAGAAGAAGCGATTGATATCGCGCGCCGCTTTTACAATATCGGCTATCAGTTGCTAGCGACAAACGGAACAGCACAAACGTTGCGCGAAGCGAACATTCCCGTGACCGTCGTCAATAAAATTCATACCGGCTCACCGAACATTCTTGACGTCATTCGCCAAGGTGAAGCGCAAGTCGTCATTAACACATTAACAAAGGGAAAAGAAACAGAAAGCGACGGCTTCCGCATTCGTCGCGAAGCGGTAGAAAACGGCATTCCTTGTTTAACGTCGCTCGATACAGCGAAAGCGATGCTTCTCGTCTTAGAAGCGATGACGTTTTCGACAACAGCGATGGCAGAAAAGAAGGTGGGCGTATGAAGGAAAATATGACGATTATCTCCAATCGCCAAATCGCAAAAGGCATTTATGAATTGACGCTCGCTGGTTCACTCGTTCGGCGCATGCGTACGCCCGGGCAATTTGTGCATGTCAAAGTGGGGCATCGCGAACCGTTATTAAGACGGCCGCTTAGCCTTTGCGACATCAATCAAGAAGCGGGCGAATGCACGATCGTTTACCGCGCGGAAGGGGCAGGCACGACGCTCCTTTCGCAAAAACAGCCTGGGGAGACGCTCGATGTGCTAGGACCGCTCGGAAACGGCTTTCCGCTTTCCGCTCTTTCAAGCGGACAACATGCCCTTCTTGTCGGCGGCGGCATTGGGGTGCCGCCGTTATATGAACTAGCAAAGCAATTAGTAAATAACGGCGTATGTGTGACGATCGTGCTTGGCTTTCAAACGAAAGATGTCGTCTTTTACGAGCAACGGTTTGCTTCGTTCGGCACGACGTACGTTGTCACCGTAGACGGCTCGTACGGCATGAAAGGATTTGTTACCGACGTCATTCTTGATCACGCCCTTTCGTTTGATGTGCTATATGCGTGTGGACCGAAGCCGATGTTAAAAGCATTAGAACAACAATTTCCGCATAAAAAACTATATTTGTCATTAGAAGAACGAATGGGTTGTGGCGTCGGCGCTTGTTTGGCATGCGTATGCCGCGTGCCGCATAGCGAAACAGCATATAAAAAAGTATGTAGCGACGGGCCGGTGTTTCGAGCAGGGGAGGTCGTGTTATGAACCGATTAGCAGTTGAATTGCCAGGACTTTCATTAAAAAATCCGATTATGCCTGCATCGGGCTGTTTCGGATTCGGACGGGAATACGCGAAATTTTACGATTTAAGCATCCTTGGAGCAGTGATGATTAAAGCGACGACGCTTGAAGCGCGCTTCGGCAATCCGACGCCACGTGTCGCCGAGACGCCAAGTGGCATGTTGAATGCGATCGGACTGCAAAATCCTGGTGTAGACAAAGTGCTTGCTGAAGAACTTCCGTGGTTAGCGCAATACGACGTGCCGATTATCGCAAACATTGCCGGTTCTACGATGGAAGAATACGTGGAAGTCGCCAAGCGCATATCAAAAGCGCCAAACGTTCATGCGCTCGAGTTAAATATTTCATGCCCCAATGTAAAACAAGGTGGCATTGCGTTCGGTACTGTGCCGGAAGTTGCCGCCGAACTGACGCGGGCGGTAAAAGAAGTGTCTGCCGTGCCTGTGTATGTGAAACTATCTCCAAATGTGACAAATATTGTTGCAATGGCGAAAGCGATTGAACAAGCAGGAGCGGACGGATTGACGATGATTAATACGTTATTAGGCATACGTATTGACGTCAAAACAGCGAAGCCGATTTTAGCGAATCGAACGGGCGGATTATCCGGTCCAGCCATTAAGCCGATTGCGCTACGAATGATTTATGAAGTAAGCCAAGCGGTATCGATTCCGATTATCGGCATGGGCGGCATTCAAAGTGCGGAAGATGTGATTGAGTTTTTTTACGCTGGTGCGAGTGCGGTCGCGATCGGAACAGCCAATTTTATCGACCCGTACGTTTGTCCAAATATTATCCGCGATTTGCCACCGCTTTTAGATGAACTTGGCATTCATCATATTTCGGAATGTACGGGAAGGAGCTGGAACAATGGACAAACCGTTTATTGTGGCACTTGATTTTTCATCCAAGGAAGAAGTGCGGTCGTTTTTGCAGTTATTTTCTGACACATCGCTTTTTTTAAAAGTCGGCATGGAGCTATATTTTCAAGAAGGTCCAGCGATCATCGACGAATTAAAGCAGCGCGGACATGATATTTTTTTAGATTTAAAGCTTCATGATATTCCACATACAGTAAAACGAGCAATGAAAGGATTGGCGAAATTAGGCGTTGATTTAGTGAACGTTCATGCATTAGGGGGAAGCGCGATGATGCGCGCAGCGATCGAAGGATTAGAAGAAGGAACGCCGCCTGGAATGAAGCGTCCCCGTTGCATCGCGGTGACGCAGCTAACAAGCACAAGTGAACGAATGCTTCACGATGAATTGTTGATTGACCGGACGATGAATGAAACGGTGCTTCATTACGCTACACTTGCGCATTGTAGCGGGCTTGACGGCGTTGTTTGTTCGGCGCAAGAAGTGCCGCTTCTTCGCGCAACTTTCGGAACATCTTTCGGAACATCTTTCATCACCGTTACCCCAGGCATTCGTTTTGCGGATGATCAAGCGGACGATCAAGTGCGCATCGTCACACCTTATAAGGCGAAACAGCTTGGAGCAAATTATATCGTCATCGGACGAAGCATAACAAAAGCGCATGATCCTTATGCGGCATATGAGCGGCTAAAACGGGAATGGGATGGTGGACAATGATGAAAAAAGAAATCGCAAAACAATTGCTTTCGATTGGCGCGGTGTCGTTAAGCCCAAATGAACCGTTTACTTGGTCTTCAGGCATACAAGCGCCTATTTATTGCGACAATCGGCTGACGTTAGCGTACCCAACGACGAGACGAATGATTGCTGATGAACTAACTGCGCTTATCCGCATGCATTTTCCAACCGTTCATGTCGTTGCTGGCACGGCTACCGCAGGCATTCCGCATGCAGCATGGGTGAGCGAACGGCTCGATGTGCCGATGTGCTATGTGCGCAGTCAAGCGAAAGGGCACGGAAAAGGAAAACAAATCGAGGGGAAAGTAGAAGCAGGTCAACATGTCGTTGTCATCGAAGATTTAATTTCAACAGGCGGCAGCTCACTCAATGCTGTGCGCGCTTTGCGGGAAGCAGGATGTCACGTGCTTGGCGTCGTTGCGATTTTTACATACGGATTAGAAAAAGGCAAACGAGCATTTCAGCAGGAACAAGTCCCATACTACACCACCACTGATTACGATACGCTCATCGAAACAGCAACAGAGCTTAGTATCATTACCGAAGAAGAGCGGGCCACGTTACATCATTGGCGCGAGCAGTTAGAAGCATAAAGTTAAGGGTGTCCAACGAGCGACACCCTTTTTGATTTTATACTTATTTAGTGGAAATTGCGTTTGTTTTTAAATAGTGGATATCGTTTGCTTGTTGAATCGAACGGAGTGATAATGCTTGTAGGATCGTTTCTTGATGCGCTATTTTCTCAAACCCTTCTTCCATTTGTTGCGACAATTGTTCGATTTGCTGTTTTATGGCTGGAATTTCTTGCACATGCAACTCAACAACAGTCATTCGTTCCATCAACTGTCCAACCATTTCCCGAATAGCTGGCACAAGCGCCACATCGTCTTTTGTGGCCATTGTTTGTTCAATTCGCTCCACCCGATGTTCAAGCGCACGCATACCGCTTTGCAGAGATACAACATCATCTTTTGTCGCCATACGCTGCTCGATGCTTGCGACGTCGTCTTTTGTCGCCATACGCTGCTCGATGCTTGCGACATCGTCTTTTGTCGCCATACGCTGCTCGATGCTTACGATATCATCTTTTGTCGCCATACGCTGCTCGATGCTTGCGACATCATCTTTTGTAGCCATGCGCTGCTCGATGCTTACGATATCATCTTTTGTAGCCATGCGCTGCTCGATGCTTACGATATCATCTTTTGTAGCCATGCGCTGCTCGATGCTTGCGATATCGTCTTTTGTGGCCATGCGCTGCTCGATGCTTGCGACATCGTCTTTTGTCGCCATCGTCTGTTCGATATGACTCACGCGGTTTTCTAATACGCGAATGTCATCTTTCAACATAGCGACGTCTTCTTTCGTTGCCATGTTCGCACGCAAATATGCCAGCTCATCAAAAATGCGTTGCAACAACTGTTCCACCACATTCACCTCCTTTTTTCCTTTTCTATTATATCATCATTCGACAAAAAGAGAGGACGAAAAAATAACAAAAAATTTTGATTAAATTGAAAACCCGCCTACTTAGACGGGTTTTTTCATCCTCACAACTAACTCCTCATCCGGCGTGACGTAAATCGTCTGTTGGTTTTCGTAAATGACGAAACCAGGTTTGGCACCGCTCGGTTTTTTGACGTAGCGGACGCGCGTGTAGTCGACCGGGACGGAGCTCGAGTGGCGCGCTTTGCTAAAGTAAGCGGCTAAGTGGGCAGCTTCCATAATCGTTTGTTGTGACGGTTGTTTGCTGCGAATGACGACATGGGAGCCAGGGATGTCTTTCGTGTGAAGCCAAATGTCGTCTTTGCTTGCGAGTTTGTTTGTTAAATAGTCGTTTTGTTTATTGTTTTTGCCGACAAAAATCTCCGTTCCGTCGCTTGAAACGTAGCGCTCAAGTTCGATTGTGCGCGGCTTTTGTTTTTTTTGTTTTGTCACCTTGGCGCGCAAATATCCTTGTTCGACTAATTCGTCGCGAATGTCTTCAATATCTTTTGGCGAGGCGGTTTCTAGCTGCTGCAATAGCGTATCGAAATACACGATTTCTTCTTTTGTCCGTTCGATTTGTTCTTGGACAATCGCAAGCGAATTTTTCGCTTTTTGGTATTTTTGAAAATAACTTTGTGCGTTTTCGGACGGCGTTTTTTGTTCATCAAGCGGAATGGTGATCGTTGTGCCATGTTCGTCGTAGTAGTTGATCACTTCAATTTCTTTCATTCCGCGCTTTACTGCATAAAGATTTGCCGTCAGCAATTCCCCATATAGCCGATATTGCTCCGCCTGTTTTGCTTCTTCTAACGTTTGTTCTAACTTCACGAGCTTTTTCTCGTTTTTCGCTTTTTCATTCGCGACAAATCGTTCTAAATCGTGCGCCTGTTGTTTGACGCGGTCGCGTTCCGCTTTGCCGAAATAAAAACGATCAAGCATGTCGCTTAACGTTGGAAAATGTTTCACTTCTCCTTCGATATGCATAAGCGGCAAGGCGTAAAATATTTCTTTTTGCCCGTTTGTATATATACACGGAGTAAATGTCTCGTTTCGTACATCTTCGATCAGCGATATAAAACTTTTCGGCAGCGTCGTGCGATTGGCAAGTCCTGCCCGATGAACAGCTTCGCGCGCAAACAGCGGTGAGATGCCCATAAATGTGGCAACGAGTTGATCAGCTAATTTTCCTGCGAGAAAATCGATTTTTTTTAACACCGTTTCTTCCGTCGCTTCCAGCGGATTCAGTTTGTCGTGCGATGGTGGCGAAATGTAAGGCGCCCCAGGCAGCACTGTTCGGTAACGATTCACAGCAGGTGAAAGATGTTTGACACTGTCGATGATTGTATTCGTCTGTTCATCGACGAGAATGATGTTGCTGTGGCGGCCCATGATTTCGATGATGAGCTGTTTCGTGCATACATCACCGAGCTCATTTCTTGCTTTCACGTGAATGATGATCATGCGATCGAAATTGACTTGCGTAATCGCTTCAATGACGCCTCCTTCAATATGTTTGCGCAAAAGCATACAAAACATCGGTGGCTCGGGCGGGTTATCGTACGTTTCATTTGTTAAATGAACTCGGGCGTAAGTCGGATGCGCAGATAATAACAATTTATAGTTGCTTCCGTGCGAGCGAACGTGAAGCACTAATTCGGATGGAAACGGCTGATAAATTTTTGAAATGCGTCCGCCGATAAGCGTTCGCTGTAATTCTTTTGTCATGGCATATGTAAATACTCCGTCAAACGACATCGAAAACACCTTTCTCTTTTTCTTTTCATTATACCATATCATTTTTTTGTACATGCCTGAATAAGCTGTCATAGATAAGACAAGCGGAAGGGGGAAAGACATGAGTTGGCATTTGTCAAATGTTGAACAAGTAGAACAACAAGTAAACACAACAATCGGTTTTGGATTAACGGAAAAAGAAGCGAAAAAACGATTAAAACAATTTGGGAAAAATGAGCTTTCAGAAGAAAAAAAGCCGTCTGCGTTCAAACAATTTATCGGGCAGTTTCAAGACTTTATGGTGCTCGTTTTATTGGCGGCAACGGCGATTTCTGCCGTATTAGGGGAATACATTGATGCGGTCGCCATCGTAGCGATTGTCATCATTAACGCATGCTTAGGATTTATGCAAGAGCGGCGAGCGGAAAAGTCACTTGAAGCATTAAAAAAATTATCTGCCCCAGAATCGCTCGTTTTGCGTGACGGTGAATGGATCAAAGTGCCGTCTGCCCATCTCGTCGTTGGGGATATTATAAAATTTACAAGCGGCGATCGCATCGGGGCTGATGTCCGCATCATTGAAGCGAAAGGGCTATATATTGAAGAATCATCATTGACAGGCGAATCGCTTCCCGTCGAAAAACAAACCGCACCACTTGCGCAAGACGTTTCGTTAGGAGATCGTACAAATATGGCGTTTATGGGTACGCTCGTGACGAAAGGAAGCGGCATAGGGATCGTTGTGGCGACAGGAATGAATACAGCGATGGGGCAAATTGCCCATTTATTGCAGTCTGCACCAACGATGATGACACCATTACAGAGGAAGCTTGAACAACTCGGAAAAATTTTAATTGTCATCGCTTTAATACTTACCGCTCTTGTCGTTGTGCTCGGTGTATGGCAAGGACATGCGCTATATGACATGTTTTTAGCCGGGGTATCGCTTGCGGTCGCCGCTATTCCGGAAGGTTTGCCTGCCATTGTTACCGTCGTTTTGGCGCTTGGCGTCCAGCGAATGATGAAACGAAACGCTATTGTGCGCAAACTTCCGGCGGTTGAGACGCTCGGATGTGCCTCTGTCATTTGTTCCGATAAAACAGGAACGATGACAGAAAATCAAATGACGGTCACACACGTATGGGTGAATCATCGCTTATGGACGGTGAGCGGGACGGGCTATGAACCAAAAGGAACGTTTTTGTGCAATGGTAAACAAGAAAAGATAGATGCTACATTGCAACAACTACTATTGTTCGGTGCGCTATGCAATCATGCCGAGCTGAAGAAAAAAGGAAAAACATATATGATCGACGGCGATCCGACAGAAGGGGCGCTCGTTGTGGCGGCAGCGAAAGCCGGATGGACAAAAGAAAAAATTGCGGCCGAGTTTACGGTTGAACATGAATTTCCGTTTGATTCGACGCGCAAAATGATGACCGTCATCGTCAAAGACCGCTCCAATCGGCGCTGGATTGTTACAAAAGGAGCGCCAGATATGTTGCTCGAACGTTGTCGCTTCATATATATGGACGGTCAAGCGAAACCGTTGCGTGACCAAGAACGAAAAATGGTGCAACAAATGGTCAATACGCTCGCATCGCAAGCGTTGCGCACGATTGCGATCGCATATCGTCCGCTTTCGCTCACCGAAGCGATCAATGATGAAACGAAGGCGGAAAGCGATTTAACGTTTATTGGTTTACAAGGAATGATCGACCCGCCGCGGAAAGAAGTGAAAAAAGCGATTGCCGAATGTAAAAAAGCAGGCATTAAAACAGTCATGATTACAGGTGATCATATTTTAACAGCCAAAGCGATTGCCGAACAGCTACACATGTTGCCGCCAAACGGAAAAGTGATGGACGGAAAAATGTTATCGACGCTTTCTGTCGAAGAATTGGAAGATATCGTTGAAGATGTATATGTTTTTGCGCGCGTATCGCCAGAACATAAATTAAAAATCGTGCAAGCATTACAAAAAAGAGGGCATATTGTGGCGATGACAGGCGATGGGGTCAACGACGCTCCCGCTATTAAAACAGCCGATATCGGCATTGCGATGGGAATGACAGGAACAGATGTGTCAAAAGAAGCGGCATCGCTCGTTTTGTTAGACGATAACTTTGCGACAATTAAAGCCGCCATTGAAGAAGGGCGAAACATTTACGAAAACATTCGCAAATTTATTCGCTATTTGCTTGCCTCAAACGTTGGGGAAATTTTAGTGATGTTGTTTGCGATGATTTTAGCTCTTCCGCTTCCGCTTGTACCTATTCAAATTTTATGGGTAAATCTCGTGACAGACGGGCTTCCTGCGATGGCGCTCGGATTAGATCCTGCAGAAGAAAATGTCATGAAACGGCCGCCACGCCATCCGAAAGAAGGAGTGTTTGCGCGCGGGCTCGGTTGGAAAATTGTTAGCCGTGGCTTTCTTATCGGCATGGTGACGCTTATCGCGTTTCTCGTTGTGCATACGCGACATCCGGAAAATTTGACGTATGCGCAGACGGTCGCCTTTGCGACGCTCGTGCTCGCTCAGCTCATCCACGTCTTTGATTGTCGAAGCGAGCGATCAGTGTTTGACCGCAATCCGTTTGAAAATATGTATTTAGTGCTTGCCGTTTTGTCGTCGCTTTTATTGCTGCTTGTCGTTATTTATTATCCGCCGTTACAACCAATTTTCCATACCGTTTCGCTACCGGTTACCGATTGGTTGCTTATTGTCGGGTTATCAGCAATTCCGACATTTTTACTTGCGGGTTCGCTATTTACGCGTCGTCGTTCATGAAATGTTTTCGCTATATAGTGATATGTGCTATAATGTGAGAAGGTAATGGAGCGAATCTATTACCTTCTTTTGTTGTCGATATTTCATATGTACAATGGATGTGAGAATATGATCGTCAGTATGACAGGATTTGGCCGAGGAAAAAAAGAAGGCGAAAATATGCGCGTCACGGTGGAAATAAAATCAGTCAATCACCGTTTTTGTGAAATTTCGATCCGCATGCCTAGACAGTGGATGATGTTTGAAGATAAAATAAAAAGAGTAATTACAGAACATATTGCACGTGGACGTGTCGAAGTGTTTATTACCATTGAAGGGGAACAACTCGTTGAACGAACGCTTCACGTCGATTGGCAACTTGTTGATGCGTATTATCGGATGCTGACTGATGTGCGCAGCCGGTTTCATTTGAAAGACGATGTATCGCTTCGAGATGTTGTACACATGCTATCAGATGCGGTGGAAATGACAGAACAGCCGTTACAAAACGATGTGCTTCTTTCTTTGCTTTTAGAAGCGACAAAAGAAGCAGTCGAGCAACTGAAATATATGCGCGAACAAGAAGGGAAAGCGCTATTAGCAGATATGCTTGCGCAAGTCGAGACGATTGAGACAAGCGCGCGTCGCATTGAACAACTTGTACCAACGGTCGTCGCTTCTTACCGCGAACGCATACATAAACGGGTGCATGAATTCGTCCAAGGAATCGTTGATGAACAACGGCTACTAACGGAAGTCGCTTTATTTGCAGAAAAAGTCGATATTCATGAGGAATTAAAACGTATATATAGCCATATTGAACAGTTTCGTCGCATCGTTTCTGAAGGGGGAGCAGTCGGACGAAAGCTCGACTTTCTCGTCCAAGAGCTCAACCGCGAAATGAATACGATCGGCTCCAAAGCAAACGATTGCCACATCGCCTCTGAAGTCGTTAACATGAAAAGCGCCCTTGAAAAAATTAAAGAACAAGTGCAAAATGTGGAGTAGTTTGTTTATTATAGAAGGGTAGGGATGAACGTGAAAGAACGAGGGTTATTAATCGTTTTATCAGGACCGTCCGGCGTTGGAAAAGGGACAGTGCGAAAAGCATTATTTTCACAGCCAGACATTCAATTGCAATATTCGATTTCCGTCACGACGCGCAAACCGCGTGAAGGGGAGGTTGATGGTGTCGACTACTTTTTCAAAACGCGCGAACAGTTTGAACAAATGATTCGCCAAAATGAATTGTTAGAATGGGCCGAATATGTCGGAAATTACTACGGCACGCCAATTGAGTATGTGGAAAAAACATTGCAAGAAGGAAAAGACGTCCTTTTAGAAATTGAAGTGCAAGGAGCGATGCAAGTCCGCAAAGTGTTTCCAGGGGCGCTTTTTATTTTCCTCGCTCCGCCAAGTTTAAGCGAATTGCGTAAGCGCATTGAAATGCGCGGAACAGAATCAGAGGAGCTCATTCGCGATCGGTTAAAGGCGGCAAAAGAAGAACTAGAAATGATGGATGCGTACGATTACGTCGTCGAAAACGACCAAGTCGAGCTTGCGTGTGAACGCATTAAAGCGATTGTGATGGCTGAACATTGTCGTCGGGAACGCGTGGCACAACGATATAAAAAGATGTTGGAGGTTGAGTAATATGTTGTACCCTTCCATTGATTTACTTATGACAAAATTAGATTCAAAATATACGCTTGTCACAGTTGCGGCAAAGCGCGCTCGCCAGTTGCAAGTCAAAAACGATTTAACAATCGAAAAACCTGTGTCGAAAAAATTTGTCGGCAAAGCGTTAGAAGAAATTGTGGCGGGTCATATTGAAGTCGTTAGCGAAGAAGAAGCAACGCAATAAACTACTTACGACAACCTAGTTTTAGGTTGTTATTTTTTTACAAATATCAAATGAAAGGGGCAACGTTGATGCTTCAGCAAAAAAACATTTTATTATGTGTTACCGGTGGCATTGCGGTGTATAAAGCAGCAGCGCTCACAAGCAAACTTGTACAAGCGGGGGCGAACGTTAAAGTCGTCATGACGGAAGCTGCTTGTCAATTTGTCACACCGCTTACGTTTCAAGCGTTATCGAAAAACGAGGTATACGTCGATACATTTGATGAAAAGAAGCCAAACGTTATTGCACACATTGATTTAGCCGATTGGGCACATGTCGTACTCGTTGCCCCTGCGACAGCAAACACGATCGCAAAGCTTGCGCATGGACTAGCGGACAACATGGTTACAACCATTTTGCTTGCGACGAAAGCACCGGTTTGGCTCGCGCCTGCGATGAATGTTCATATGTATGAGCATCCAGCTGTACAACAAAATATGCGCACGTTGCAGTCGTTTGGTTATCGTTTCATTGAACCGGCTGAAGGGTTACTTGCGTGCGGCTACGTTGGAAAAGGACGGTTAGAAGAGCCAGAAACGATCGTCGCTTTGCTTGAACAACATTTCACAACAACCGAGATATTGAAAGGGAAAAGAGTATTAGTGACCGCTGGTCCGACTCGTGAAAAACTTGACCCTGTCCGCTTTTTCAGCAATCATTCGACAGGAAAAATGGGTTATGCGCTCGCTGAAGCAGCTCGCGATTTTGGAGCCGATGTCGTCCTCATTTCTGGTCCGACAGCGCTCCCTAGCCCTGCAGGTGTACAGACGATTCGCGTGGAAAGTGCGCAAGACATGTATGAAGAAGTGATGAAACATTTTCATCATAGCGACATCGTCATTAAAACAGCCGCGGTTGCTGATTATCGCCCAAAATACGTCGCTGGCAATAAAATAAAAAAGCAACAAGGGGACTATACCGTTGTTTTGGAACGAACGATCGACATTTTACAAACGCTCGGTGAACAAAAAACGCATCAATTTTTAGTCGGCTTCGCGGCAGAGACGAACGATGTCGAACGATATGCCAAAGATAAGCTTGCGCGCAAAAACGCTGATATGATTGTCGCTAATAACGTCGTACAAGAAGGGGCGGGATTCGGAACGGATACAAATATTGTGACGTTATTTAAACGAGACGGAACGACCAAACAACTTCCGCTTTTACCAAAGTCGGAAGTGGCAAAAGAAATTTTACGTGAAGTTCATCGTGAAATTGAGGGACGCTTATGACGATTGCTTCTGTCATCGTTGATATTCCAACGAGTCAAACGGATCGTCCGTTTGATTACATCATCCCGCCTGAACTTGTCGGCATCGTACAAGCAGGGATGCGCGTTGTCGTGCCATTTGGCACCCGCCTTTTACAAGGGTTTGTCATTGAAGTGAAAGAAACGACCGATATGCCGATAGAACAATTAAAGCCTATTCACTCTCTTTTTGATGTCGTTCCTGTGTTCAATGAAGAATTGCTTCAATTAGGAAAATGGCTAACTGAAACGACGCTTTGTTTTATGGTGTCAGCGCTTCAAGCGATGCTCCCTGCGGCGATGAAGGCCAAGTATGAAAAAGACATTCGGCTTATTGAGCAACATATTTCGCTTGTGCATGAAGATGTACGTGCATTGTTTGGCGGTCGTCTCGCCATTCCGTGGAGCGATGTCGAAAAAACCCCATACGTGCGCCTGTTGCAAAAAGAAATTGCAAACGGTCATATCGAAGTCGTTTATCGTGTTGAAGAAAAAGGAAAAATAAAAACAGAAAAATGGATCGAGTTGTGCGCAAGCGACGAATACGTCACACATGTACTCGCATCGCTCCCCGAGCGAGCGATCAAACAAAAACAAGTGCTCGAGCGGTTGCTTACAGCGCGCACTTTACCGTTAAAACAGTTGCTTGACGAAACAAATAGCACATATGCGACCGTTCAAGCACTCATCAAAAAACAGCTCGTTACTGTGAAAGAACAAGAAGTATATCGTGATCCATATGCAAACCGATCATTTACAAAAACAAAACCGCTCGCTTTAACAGATGAACAGCGTCAAGCGTTGCATGCGATCGGACAAGCGATTGACGAAGACGTGCACGATGTTTTTTTAATGTACGGCGTCACCGGAAGCGGAAAAACAGAAGTGTATATGCAGGCGATTGATATCGTCTTAAAAAAAGGAAAAGAAGCGATTGTGCTCGTACCTGAGATTTCACTGACGCCTCAAATGGTGAGACGTTTTAAAGAACGATTCGGCTCGAGAGTAGCCGTTCTTCATAGCGGCTTATCGCTCGGAGAAAAGTATGATGAATGGCGGAAAATTCAACGAAAAGAAGTGCAACTCGTCGTCGGGGCGCGCTCTGCCATTTTTGCCCCGTTTGAAAACATCGGCATCATTATTATTGATGAAGAGCATGAAACGAGCTACAAACAAGAAGAATCACCGCGCTATCACGCTCGCGATGTTGCGATTTTTCGCGGCCGTTATCATCGCTGTCCGGTTGTGCTCGGCAGCGCCACTCCATCGCTTGAATCGTTTGCGCGCGCGAAAAAAGGTGTATATCAACAAGTCACGTTAACGAGACGAATGAATGATCATGCGCTTCCACCTGTTGAGATTGTCGATATGCGTGAAGAGCTGCGGGCAGGAAACCGTTCGATGTTTTCGCGGCTTTTATTTGAAAAATTAACGGAGCGGTTACAAAAAGGGGAACAGTCCGTTTTATTTTTAAATCGTCGGGGCTATTCAGCTTTTGTCATGTGCCGCGATTGTGGCCATGTCATTCAATGTCCGCATTGCGATATTTCGCTCACATACCATCGCGTGCAACAGCAGCTGAAATGTCATTATTGTGGATACGAACAACGCATGTCTTCGCATTGTCCTGCTTGCCAAAGCGAACATATTCGCTTTTTCGGAACAGGGACGCAAAAAGTGGAAGAAGAATTAACAAAGCTCCTACCTCATGCGCGCGTCATTCGCATGGATGTCGATACAACGAGCCGAAAAGGAGCACATGAACGATTGCTAAATGAATTTGGGGAAGGGAAGGCGGACATTTTACTTGGCACGCAAATGATTGCCAAAGGACTTGATTTTCCGAACGTCACATTGGTCGGCGTATTAGCGGCTGACACGATGCTTCATGTACCTGACTTTCGTGCGGCGGAAAAAACGTTTCAGCTACTAACACAAGTGAGCGGCCGAGCAGGGCGACATCATCTTCCGGGCGAAGTCGTCATTCAAACGTACACGCCTGAGCATTACAGCATTCAACTAGCAGCCGATCATCACTTTGAGGCGTTTTATGAGCGTGAAATGATCAATCGAAAAAAACACGGGTATCCGCCGTTTTACTATTTAGCGCTCATTACGGTGTCACATCTTGATCCGCTTAAAGGGGTAAGCATCGCTGATAAAATTGTCGCTCATGTGAAAAAACATCTTTCTGCTGAATCGGTTGTGCTAGGACCTGTCGCTTCCCCGATTGCGCGCATGAACGATAGATATCGTTACCAATGCATGATAAAATACAAGCGGGAAGCGAACTTAACGACCGCGCTGCGCACGATTGTTGAACATTATCAGCGCGAGATGGCGCGCGGCGATGTGACGATTACGATTGATTTAAATCCATATATGATGATGTAAATAAGGGAGGAACCGTTTTGGCGATTTTACCGATTGTAATATATCCTGCACCAATTTTAGAAACCGCTTGTCAGTCGGTCACCGTATTTGACCGAAAGTTGACGAAGCTATTAAACGACATGTACGATACGATGCTTGCAGCCGATGGGGTCGGCTTAGCCGCCCCACAAATCGGCATCGCTCAACAAATTGCCATCGTCGATATTGGCGACCGCCATGGGCGCATTGAATTAATTAATCCTGTCATCGTGGAACAGAGCGGCGAACAAATCGGGCCAGAAGGATGTTTAAGTTTTCCGGGATTATTTGGGGAAGTGAAACGTTTCCAATACGTGAAAGTACGTGCGCAAAATCGTCGCGGTCGCCCGTTTGAAATCGAAGCGACTGGCTTTTTAGCGCGCGCGTTACAACATGAGATCGACCATTTACATGGCATATTATTTACATCGAAAGTCATTCGGTACTATGAAGAAGGGGAGTTCGAAGGATGAACATTGTGTTTATGGGAACACCTGATTTTGCTGTTCCGATTTTAGAACAACTGATTAAAGACGGATACAACGTGGTCGGCGTCGTTACGCAACCGGATAAACCGAAAGGACGAAAGCAACAATTGACCCCACCTCCCGTCAAAGTGACCGCACAATCATACGGCATTCCTGTATTGCAACCAACGAAAATTCGGGAAAAAGACCAGTATGAACAAGTGATCGCTTTACAACCAGACATCATTGTGACAGCAGCGTTCGGACAAATTTTACCGAAACCGCTCCTTGAAGCACCAAAGTATGGCTGCATTAATGTTCACGCATCGCTTTTGCCAGAGTTGCGCGGAGGCGCTCCGATTCATTACGCCATTTTACAAGGAAAAAAGAAAACGGGCATTACGATCATGTATATGGTTGAAAAACTAGATGCAGGCGATATATTAACGCAAGTGGAAGTGCCAATTGATGAACGCGATACAGTCGGGACATTGCACGACAAACTAAGCCAAGCGGGTGCGAAACTACTTTCTGAGACGCTTCCGAAACTGCTTCGTGGCGACATTATGCCGATCAAGCAAGATGATGAACAAGCGACGTTTGCGTACAACATTAAGCCCGAACAAGAGCGGATCGATTGGACGAAAACAGGTGAAGACATTTACAACCATATTCGCGGCATGAATCCGTGGCCTGTTGCTTATACGACATATGGCGATGAACGTTGGAAAATTTGGTGGGGAGAAAAAGTCCAAACTTCTTCACAAGCGAAGCCAGGCACGATTGTCGCCATTGAGAAAGATGGCATCATCGTTGCAACCGGCAATGAAACAGCGATAAAAATTACGGAACTGCAGCCAGCCGGGAAGCGAAAAATGAGCGCCACCGACTTTTTGCGCGGCACGACGATTTCAATTGGGACAGCATTAGGAGGAACGAATGAGTAAAAAAAACGTGCGAAACTTAGCATTAGATGTGCTGATCGACATTGAAAAAAAACGAGCATATAGCAATTTGTCGCTCCATCACGTCATTGAAACGAACGAATTATCCGCCCAAGACGTTGCGCTTTTAACGGAATTAGTGTACGGAACGGTACAACGTCGCGATACGCTCGATTACTATTTACAGCCGTTTGTTAAAGGAAAAATCGAGCCGTGGGTGCGCCTGTTGCTTCGCTTGTCGCTTTATCAAATGGTATATTTAGATCGCATCCCCGATCGCGCAGTATTGTTTGAAGCGGTTGAAATTGCTAAACGGCGGGGGCATCGCGGCATCGCCTCGCTTGTTAACGGCGTATTGCGCTCGATTCAGCGCCAAGGGTTGCGCTCTTTTGACGAAATACAAGACGACCTCGAACGTTTAGCGATCGCAACGAGCCATCCGCTTTGGCTCGTGCGCCGGTGGGTTGAACAATTCGGATTAGATGCGACGAAACGGATGTGTGAAGCAAACGTTTTGCCGCCAGAGCAAACAGCGCGTGTCAATACGACAAAAGCAACCGTTTCTGACGTGATCGCTGAATTAAAAAAAGAAGGCATAGAGGCCGTTCCATCAACGGTTGTTGATGTTGGGGTGAAAATGGTTAAAGGAAACGCGGCGAAAACGAAAGCATTTCAAAATGGGCTTCTTACTATTCAAGATGAAAGTTCTATGCTTGTCGCTTATGCGCTTTCTCCAAATGAAACAGATGTCGTATTAGATTGTTGTGCGGCTCCAGGTGGAAAGACGACGCATATTGCGGAGCGAATGAACAATCGCGGTCGTATTGTCGCCTTAGATATTCATGATCATAAAGTAAAACTGATCGAACAGCAGGCGAAGCGACTCGGTTTGTCGAATATTGAAGCGAAACAACTCGATAGCCGTCAAGCACATACACAATTTGCTGCTGAAACGTTTGATCGCATATTAGTTGATGCTCCGTGTTCAGGGCTTGGCGTCATTCGTCGGAAGCCGGAAATTAAATACGCCAAAAACGAAAAAGACATCGCGCAGCTTGCCGAAATCCAATTGAACATTTTACGGGCGGTTGCCCCGCTTTTAAAACGTGGTGGAACGCTTGTATATAGCACATGTACAGTCGATCGGGAAGAAAATGAACGAGTGATCGCTAAGTTTTTAGACGAGCATCCACAATATGAACGCGACCAAACACTTGCTTTGCGCTTGCCGTCATCGGTTGCGCCATATGTGCATGACGGCATGTTGCAATTGCTTCCACATCACGTATTTAGCGATGGGTTTTTTATCGCAACATTGAAAAAGAAAGGTGAAATGACATGAAACCATCCATTTACTCGCTGCGTTTAGAAGACTTGCAAAGTTGGGTGGAACAGCAAGGAGAAAAGCCGTTTCGCGCCACACAAATTTTTGAATGGTTATATAAAAAACGTGTTGCGTCATTTGAAGAAATGACGAATATTCCAAAAGCGTTGCGCGAGCGGTTAGATGAACATTTTGTCATCACAACATTAAAAACGCTCGTGCAACAAACATCAAAAGACGGAACAATGAAGTTTTTATTCGAGCTTCATGACGGCTATTCGATTGAAACAGTGCTTATGCGCCATGACTACGGCAATTCGATTTGTGTCACGACTCAAGTCGGCTGCCGGATCGGCTGTACGTTTTGCGCTTCGACATTAGGAGGATTAAAGCGCAATTTACAAGCAGGTGAAATCGTTGCCCAAGTCGTCAAAGTGCAAAAAGCGCTCGACGAAACAAATGAACGCATAAGCAGCATCGTCGTCATGGGAATTGGGGAGCCGTTTGACAACTATGACGAACTCATGAAGTTTTTAAAAATTGTTAACCATCCGAAAGGGCTGCATATTGGTGCGCGTCATATTACCGTATCGACGAGCGGCATCATCCCGAAAATTTATCAATTTGCTGACGAAAACATGCAAATTAATTTTGCCATTTCGCTTCATGCGCCAAATACAGAGTTGCGCACAAAGCTTATGCCGATTAACCGCGCCTACAAATTGCCAGAACTTATGGAAGCGGTGCGCTACTACATTGAAAAAACAGGGCGGCGCGTTACATTTGAATACGGTTTGTTTGGTGGTGTGAACGATCAAATAGAACACGCGGAAGAGCTTGCACAGCTCATTAAAGGATTGAAATGTCATGTCAATTTAATTCCGGTCAACTATGTACCTGAACGCAACTACGTTCGTACGCCGCGCGAACAAATTTTTGCGTTTGAGAAAACATTAAAAAAACATGGCATTAATGTAACGATTCGCCGCGAGCAAGGGCATGATATTGATGCAGCATGCGGACAACTGCGTGCAAAGGAGCGAAAAGAGGAGACGAAAGCGTAAACGGGATACACATACAGAAGGGAGGAAGCGATACTCGCGTGAGTGTCGCGCGCGTATGAAGGCGGTTTTTCAAACGGATGTCGGTAAAATTAGGTCGCATAATGAAGATAACGGCGGTGTTTTTATCAATAAAGCTGGCGATTATTTAGCCGTTGTCGCTGATGGTATGGGTGGCCACCGCGCTGGCGATGTGGCGAGTGAAATGACGATGACGCAATTAAAACAGTTTTGGGAAGAAACAGATGAAATGACGTCGCCACAACAAGCGGAAACGTGGCTAAAAGAGCATGTGATGAAAGTAAACGAATCGCTCTTTCATCATTCTCAAACAAACGATCATTGTCAAGGAATGGGCACAACGATTGTAGCTGCCATTTGTACAAAACAGTTTGCTACGATCGGGCACATCGGTGATAGCCGTTGCTATTTACTAAATGCAAACGGATTTCAACAAATGACAGAAGATCATTCGCTTGTCAATGAGCTAGTGAAAAGCGGACAATTATCGAAAGAAGATGCCGAATATCATCCCCGCAAACATGTATTATTGCGCGCGCTCGGAACAGAACAGACGATTCAGCTAGACGTGAAAACGGTCGCTATTGAAGAAGGAGATATGTTGTTGCTTTGTTCCGACGGGCTTTCGAATAAAGTATCGGAACAGACGATGGTAGATATATTAACGTCTGATCGCCCGCTTGAAGAAAAAGCCCAAGCGTTAATTGATGTAGCAAACGAGCACGGTGGTGAAGATAATATTACGTTAGCGATCGTACAATTTTTACACATGAGTGAAAGTAGGTGATCGCTCGTGCTCATCGGCAAACGATTAAACGGTCGCTATAAAATTTTGCAACTCATTGGCGGCGGCGGAATGGCAAACGTTTATTTAGCCAGAGATATCATTTTAGATCGCGACGTTGCCGTAAAAGTGTTGCGCTTAGATTTTGTTAACGATGATTTATTTATTAAACGGTTTCGGCGTGAAGCGCAAGCAGCGACGAGTTTAAATCATGAAAATATTGTAACGATTTACGATGTTGGGGAAGATGATGGCATTTATTACATGGTTATGGAATATGTGCGCGGTTGTACGTTAAAACAATATATTCAACAACATGCTCCGCTTCCGATTCAAGAAGCATTGCGCATGATGGACGAGTTAACGGGTGCAATAGCCCACGCGCACCAAAACGGAGTCATTCATCGCGATATTAAACCGCAAAATATTTTAGTGGCGGAAGACGGAACGGTTAAAGTGACTGATTTTGGCATCGCTATCGCACTAAGCTCGACAACGATTACGCAAACGAATTCTGTTTTAGGGTCTGTTCACTATTTATCGCCTGAGCAAGCAAAAGGCGGCATGGCGACAGAAAAATCGGATATTTATTCGCTCGGTATCGTCATGTTTGAGCTATTAACCGGTCATTTGCCGTTTTCTGGTGAATCAGCTGTCGCAATTGTACTAAAACATTTACAAACGGAGACGCCTTCTTTGCGGCGATGGAATCCGAATATTCCACAGAGCGTAGAAAACATTGTATTAAAAGCAACAGCAAAAAATCCGTTGCATCGCTACAATAGCGCGCTAGACATGCAGCAACATATTCGTACGGCTCTTTTACCTGAGCGCATCAACGAAGCGAAGTTTACGTTGCCTATGGAAGACGATGATGAAGAAACAAAAGTAGTGCCGATTGTCAAATCACCCGCTCCTCCATCGCCAGAAAAAAAAGAAAACGTTTCTGCTCCAAAAGAAAAGCGACAAAAGAAATGGCTCATTTTATGGACGGTGTTTCTTTTCTTATTTATTGGTGCTAGTGTGAGTGCGGTTACATGGCTTCCTGATTTATTTTTTCCGAAAGATGTCACTGTGCCTGATGTGACGAACAAAAATTATGATGATGCGGTAGCGGAGTTAACGTCGTTAGGTTTAAAAATTGAAAAGACGATTGAACAAGAACATGATGATATTGCAGAAGGATACGTCATTCGTACAAATCCACCGGCTGGAAAAATCGTAAAAGATGGCACATCTGTGACGATTTATAAAAGTATAGGAAAGAAAAAAGTTGAGTTTAAAAATTATGTCGGTGAGCAAATTGATGACATCGAGCCACAATTGCGCGCAGAAAACTATTTGATTATTGATAAAAAAGAAGTGTATAGCGATGAACCAGCAGGGACGATTATCGAACAATTTCCGCTTCCAGGTGAAAAAGTCGTACCTGAAGAGACAGAAGTACAATTGACGGTCAGCCTTGGACCAGAAAAAATTATTTTAAAAGATTTAACCGGATATACGGAGAAAAGTGTGCGCGATTATGCGGCAGACCAACAATTGTACGTCGTCGTAAAGCAGCAATATTCCGATACGGTCGAAAAAGGGCTCGTCATTTCCCAAACGCCACAAGCGAATGCAAGATTGGAAAAAGGGGCAACCGTTACAGTCGTTATTTCTCTCGGAAAAGAACCTATACTGACAAAAAAGGTGATTCAACAAATTGACATTCCATATGAACCGCCTGTTGATGACAACGAGCCGGTCATGGCAGAATTATATATTGAAGACGAAAACCATTCATTCGCCCAACCGTACAAACGTTATCGCTTAACTAATGACGTGAAAGAGCGTGTCGAATTCGTCATTCAACAAGGAAAACAAGGACGCTATCGCGTCGTTGTAAACGGCACGACGGTACGCGAAGGCATTGTTCCATATCCGACAACACCTTAAAGGAGGGAAGCTATGGCAGAAGGAAAAATTATTAAAGCGCTCAGCGGCTTTTATTACGTGTTAAGTGATGGCAAAGTGTATCAATGTCGCGGCCGCGGGGTGTTTCGCAAGCGGAAAGTAACGCCGCTTGTCGGCGACTACGTTTCCTTTCAGGCGGAAAATGAACGGGAAGGCTACATATTAGATGTATTTGAGCGGAAAAATGAACTCGTTCGTCCGCCGATTGCCAATATCGATCAAGCGATTTTAGTGTTTTCAGCAGTAGAGCCAGATTTCAGCCCTGGATTACTCGATCGTTTTCTCGTATTAATTGAAGCAAAAGACATTCGTCCGCTTATTGTTGTGAGTAAAATGGATTTAGTAGACGATGACACAAGGCCTCGTATTGAACAATATATTCGCGATTATCGTCAAATCGGATATGAAGTGTTCGAAGTTTCGGTCAAAACGCGCGCAGGTATTGATGCATTATTGCCTTATTTTGAAGGAAAAGTATCGGTATTTGCAGGGCAATCAGGCGTCGGGAAGTCGTCTTTACTAAATGCATTACGTCCGGACTTGCAGTTAAAAACGGGCGACATTTCCCATCACCTTGGGCGTGGAAAACATACGACAAGACATGTCGAGTTAATTGAAATCGGAGGCGGTTTTGTCGCAGATACACCAGGATTTAGCGCGCTAGAATTTGATGATATTGAACTTGAACAATTACCGCTTTGTTTTCCGGAGTTTGTCGCAAAAAGCAGTGATTGTAAATTTCGCGGTTGCACGCATACGGCTGAGCCGAAATGTGCGGTCAAAGAAGCATTAGCATCAGGAGACATTCCTCCTTATCGCTATGAACATTACATGAGTTTTATAGAGGAAATCAAGGAACGAAAGCCGAGGTATTAAACATGATCAAAATTGCGCCATCCATTTTATCTGCTAATTTTGCTAAACTTGGCGAAGAAATTGTGGACGTAGAACGAGGGGGAGCTGATTACATTCATGTCGATGTGATGGACGGCCATTTCGTTCCAAACATCACAATCGGTCCGCTCATCGTGGAGGCGATTCGTCCTGTAACGAAACTGCCACTTGACGTTCATTTAATGATTGAACAGCCGGATCGCTATATTCCGACGTTTGCGAAAGCGGGAGCCGATTATTTAACGGTGCATGTTGAAGCTTGCCCGCATTTACACCGGACGATCCACCTCATTAAAGAACATGGTGTGAAAGCAGGAGTAGCGTTAAATCCGCATACACCGATTTCGATGATTGAACATGTGATTGAAGACCTCGACCTCGTTTTATTTATGACGGTCAACCCGGGTTTTGGTGGACAATCGTTTATTCCAGCAGTGCTCCCAAAAATTCATGCGTTTTCAACACTCGTTCGTGAACGAGGGCTTTCTGTTGAAATTGAAGTAGACGGTGGCATTCATGCAGAAACGGCAAAACTTTGTGTCGAAGCAGGCGCGAATGTTCTTGTTGCAGGGTCAGCCATTTATAACAAAGCGGATCGTGCCCAAGCCATTCGCATGATTCGTGAGGGTGTGTCACGTTGACACATCCTTCTTTATTAGGGAGGTGAATTTGTTGATTATTCATCTTGTAGCAGGTGGTCCGACAAGTTTTTTACCTCATTTACAAACATACGACGGAGAGGACGTATGTTGGGTAGGGGTAGATCGTGGCGTTTTAGCGCTGCTCGATGCGGGAATCATGCCAAAACGGGCGTTTGGCGATTTTGACTCCATTGCCGAATATGAGTTGCAGCAATTACAAACACAATTGCCGCATATCGACATATGGCCAGCTGAAAAAGACCAAACGGATACAGATATTGCGCTCGATTGGGCGCTTGAACAACAAGCGACAAAAATTCGCCTATTTGGAGCAACAGGCGGACGGCTCGATCATTTCTTTGGCAACGTTCAACTTTTGTTCAAAGGAAAAGACGGGCAGATTGAGTTAATCGATCGTCAAAATATCGTTGCGCTTTATCGAAGTGGAAAACATGTCGTTGAAAAAAAAGACGAATACCGATACATTTCATTTATTCCTATGACTCCGATTCGCGCTTTAACGCTCCGCGGATTTAAATACCCGCTCGATGCGCACGATGTGCCGCTTGGATCAACATTATGTGTAAGCAATGAACTCATCCATAGTTTTGGTACTTTTTCATTCACTGAAGGCATATTAATGATGATAAGAAGCAAGGATGAAAAATAACGCTTCGAGGTACAATTTGTGCGGAGATGAATATATTAAATGGAAGAGTGTGCACAGTAGGGGAGGGAATGATCGTGAAGTTTTATACGATTAAGTTGCCAAAATTTTTAGGTGGAATTGTTCGGGCGATGTTAAATTCGTTTAAAAAAGGATAAAAAGCACCAATCATTTGGTGCTTTTTTCTATGAGGCGTGCGCTTTCCGCTTTTTTTATTACACACGTTCTACTTTTCCGGATTTTAATGCGCGAGCAGAAACCCAAACGCGCTTTGGTTTTCCGTCAACTAAAATGCGAACTTTTTGAAGGTTTGCTTTCCATGTGCGGCGGCTCGCATTCATTGCATGAGAACGAGCGTTTCCGAATGATTTTTTCTTACCAGTCACAAAGCATTTTGCCATTTTGTTTCCCTCCTCACTTGCCAAACTACGTGCTCAAAACACTACTATAATTTATCATACATAAAAACGGATTGCAATACTTCCGATACACTGTTTCAAGAAAATAACCTTGACATTCGTTTTCCGTTTCGGGTAAATATACTATGGGTGGGAGCTTTCAAAAATAAGCCGAGTATAGTACAATGGCGTTAGCTACCTAATAAGAAAGGGGACTTGAGCGATGTCCATTGAATTACAAACGAAATACGGTCGTGTTGAAATTAGTAACGATGTCATTGCAGCAATTGCTGGAGGAGCAGCAGTCGATTGCTACGGCATTGTCGGCATGGCATCAAAAAATCAATTAAAAGACGGCATTGCTGAAATTTTACGCCGCGAAAACTTTGCAAAAGGCATTGTCGTTCGCCAAGAAAACGATGAAGTGCATATTGATTTATACGTCATTGTTAGCTACGGCACAAAAATTTCGGAAGTTGCGCACAACGTACAAACGAAAGTCAAGTATACGCTAGATAAAACGTTAGGTTTATCTGTTCAATCGATCAACATTTATGTTCAAGGGGTTCGCGTCACGAATCCGTAGTGAGGGGGAACTAATCTGTGGCAATAATAACATTAGATGGAAAACGCTTTGCGCAAATGGTGCTGCAAGGCGCGACACATTTAGCGAACAACGCAAAAACAGTAGACGCGTTAAACGTCTTTCCCGTTCCGGATGGGGATACAGGAACGAATATGAATTTGTCGATGACGTCTGGTGCGAAAGAAGTAAAAAATCACATATCTGACCATATTGGAAAAGTAGCAAGCGCGCTAGCGAAAGGATTGTTAATGGGCGCGCGCGGAAATTCAGGCGTCATTTTATCGCAATTATTCCGTGGATTTGCGAAAGCGATTGAGCAAAAAAGCGAAATTAACAGCAAAGAGTTTGCAGCTGCGCTTGAAGCGGGCGTGCAGACAGCGTATAAAGCGGTGATGAAGCCGGTTGAAGGCACGATTTTAACGGTTGCGAAAGATGCGGCAAAGCGCGCAGTAGCTGTGGCGAAAAAAGAAACGGACATCGTCGTTGTGATGACGGAAGTGTTAAAAGAAGCAAAAGCATCGCTGAAGCGGACGCCCGATTTACTTCCTGTATTAAAAGAAGTAGGTGTCGTTGACAGCGGAGGACAAGGTCTTGTCTTTGTATACGAAGGATTTTTATCGGCGTTAAAAGGTGAAACCATTGCAGAAACAGAAACGTTGTCAATGGAGCAACTCGTCCGCACAGAACATCATCGCAGCGTTCAAAGCCATCTAAGTGCAAATGACATCGAATTCGGATATTGTACGGAATTTATGGTGAAATTTGAACAAGAAAAAGTGGCGAAACATCCGTTTCATGAAGAATCGTTCCGTCAAGATTTAAGCCGCTTTGGCGATTCGCTTCTTGTCATTGCGGACGATGAATTAGTAAAAGTACACATTCATGCGGAACAGCCAGGTGAAGTGCTCACCTATGCGCAACGTTATGGAAGTTTAATTAACATTAAAATTGAAAACATGCGTGAACAACACGCGAATATTGTTCATCAAGAGATGGAGCCGCCGAAAAAACAAGAGCGCATCCCATACGGTATCGTTGCGGTAGCGATGGGGGATGGAATTGCCGAATTGTTTAAAAGCATCGGTGCTCATGCGGTCATCGAAGGTGGACAAACGATGAATCCGAGCACAGAAGACATCGTGAAAGCGATTGAAGAAGTGAATGCGCAAACGGTATTTGTGTTGCCGAATAATAAAAACATTATTTTAGCAGCCCAACAAGCCGCTTCTGTCGCTTCATGTGATGTGGTCGTCATTCCGTCGAAAACGGTGCCACAAGGCATGACCGCTTTGCTTTCCTTTAATCCTTCTGCGACAAAAGAGGAAAATGAGCAAGCGATGACGGAGGCACTTGCGCGCGTGAAAACAGGACAAGTGACGTTTGCTGTCCGCGACACACATATTGACGGAGTAGAAATCGCGAAAGACGACTATATGGGAATTGCCGATGGAAAAATTGTCGTATCTAACAAAGAGATTGCTTATGTCGTTGAAACATTACTTTCACATATGATTGGCGAGGAAGACGAAATTTTAACGATCCTCTCTGGCGAAGAGGCAACAGAAGAACAACTCGCACACGTCGTTCAATTTGTTGAACAACAATTCCCGCATGTTGAAATCGAAACACATCATGGCGGACAACCGTTATATCCATTTATTTTTGCCATTGAATAAAGCGGATCGCTGTTATTCACATACGATGAAAGAAGGGGAGTGTTCCCCTTCTTTTTCATGAAGATGACAAAGGGGAGGAAAAAATGAAATATCGCAGTGTATTTGACATTATCGGCCCAATTATGATTGGTCCGTCTAGCTCACATACAGCAGGAGCGGTACGCATTGGTAAAGTAGCGCGCAATTTATTCGGAAGAAAACCTGCTTGGGCGGATATTTTCTTTTACGGTTCATTTGCTCAAACGTACAAAGGGCATGGAACAGATGTCGCTATTGTTGGCGGCTTATTAAATTTTGATACGTTCGACGAGCGTATGAAAACATCGTTACACATCGCCAAACAAGAAGGCATTCGTGTGACATTTCATGAAGAAGAAGCGATTCCGCCTCACCCAAACACCGCCAAAATTCGTCTTGGAGATGAACAAGGCGAGCTTGAGGTTGTCGGCATTTCGATTGGCGGAGGAAAAATTGAAATTATCGAACTAAATGGTTTCGAGCTAAAGCTTTCTGGTCATCATCCGGCCCTTTTAATTATGCACAACGATCGATACGGGGCGATTGCGGGGGTTGTCAATGTTTTGGCAAAATATGCGATCAATATCGGGCATATGGAGGTATCACGTAAAGAAAAAGGGAAGCAAGCGCTTATGACAATTGAAGTAGACCAAAATATTGATGATACGATTGTGGAGCAACTAAAAACGTTGCCACATATTATTGATGTAACAAAAATTGTCGAGTAAACGCGTCACAAAGGGGAGACAACGATGTTTCGAAATGTAGCAGAACTCGTGGAACGAGCAGAACGAGAACAAATTAAAATCGCTGAAGTAATGATTCGTCAAGAAATGGAAGTAACTGAGCGCAGCCGAGAGGACATTGTTGTGCAAATGGAGAAAAACTTACAAGTGATGGAGCAAGCCGTCATGCGTGGATTAGCGGGCGTTCGCTCTCATTCTGGATTAACAGGCGGCGATGCGACTCGCTTGCAACAATATATTGCACGCGGCCAATTTTTATCGGGAGAAACAATTTTAGATGCCGTCAGCAAAGCGATGGCGACAAACGAAGTGAACGCAGCCATGGGAATGATTTGTGCCACGCCGACGGCAGGATCGGCTGGTGTCGTTCCAGGCACATTATTTGCGGTGAAAGAGAAACTGCAGCCGACGCGTGAACAAATGGTTGAGTTTTTATTTACTGCAGGTGCATTCGGATTTGTTGTCGCAAACAACGCATCGATTTCCGGGGCGGCAGGAGGATGCCAAGCGGAAGTAGGCTCAGCGGCAGGCATGGCAGCGGCGGCGCTTGTAGAAATGGCTGGAGGTACGCCAAGACAAGCGGCAGAAGCGATGGCGATCGCTTTAAAAAATATGCTTGGGCTCGTCTGTGATCCAGTAGCAGGGTTAGTTGAAGTACCGTGTGTGAAACGAAATGCGATCGGAGCGGCAAATGCGATGATTGCTGCTGATATGGCGCTTGCTGGCATACAAAGCCGCATTCCGTGCGATGAAGTGATTGAAGCGATGTTCCGCATCGGTCAGACGATGCCTGTTGCGTTAAAAGAAACAGCACAAGGAGGGTTAGCGGCGACGCCGACCGCTCGTAAATTAGAAGCGAGCATTTTCGGCAAGCCGAATGAGAAACGTGAGTGACGTACTACAACAAACAGTCACAGCGATTAAAGGAATTGGTGAAGAAACAGCCGCCGCTCTTCATGATATGGGAATTGATACGATTGAACAACTATTGTATCATTTCCCGTTTCGTTATGAAGATTATCGTCTATGTTCATTAGAAGAAGCAAAGCACGATGAAAAAGTGACGATTGTCGGCAAAGTATATAGCGAGCCTGTCCTCACGTATTACAGCCGCAAAAAGTCACGGTTGACATTTCGCGTGCTCGTCGATCGTTTTTTAGTAACCGCCGTTTGTTTTAACCAACCATATTTGAAAAAGAAACTTGCTTTACACGAAACGGTAACGATCACAGGCAAGTGGGATAAACACCGTCAAACGATTACGGTACAACAGTTACACATCGGGGAAATGAAACAGCAAAAGGAAATCGAACCGGTGTACTCGATACGTGGCGATATAACGGTCAAAGGCATGCGGCGTTTTATTGCGCTCGCCTTACAACAATACGGCCATGCGCTTGTCGACCCGCTGCCGAGCGAACTGTTGCACGCATATCGACTCATATCGAAGCGCGATGCCATTCAAGCGATTCATATGCCGCTTTCGCACGAGCAACTGAAACAAGCGCGGCGCCGTCTCGTTTATGAAGAATTTTTACTTTTCCAATTAAAAATGCAAGCGTTAAAAAAATATCGTCGCGAACAATCGCCGGGCATCGCCCATCGTTTTCCTGATGAACAACTTCATGCCTTTATTCAATCGCTGCCGTTTCCGTTAACGAACGCTCAACAGCGCGTTGTGCGTGAAATTGTACAAGATTTAAAATCGCCATATCGCATGAATCGGCTATTACAAGGCGATGTCGGTTCTGGGAAAACAGTTGTTGCTGCTATTGTATTATATGCGGTGCATTTGTCAGGGTATCAAGGAGCGCTGATGGTACCGACAGAAATTTTAGCCGAGCAACATGCCGAATCGCTTTTGGCGCTGCTTGCACCGATGGGCATTCGCGTAGAACTGTTGACGAGTTCGGTAAAAGGAAAAAGGCGCAAACAACTACTTGAGCAACTCGCAGCAGGGGAAGTTCATGTTGTTGTCGGCACGCATGCGCTCATTCAAGACGATGTCAATTTTGCGAAACTTGGTGTCGTCATTACAGATGAGCAACATCGCTTTGGGGTCGAACAACGGCGCATTTTACGTGAAAAAGGGCAATCGCCTGATGTGTTGTTTATGACGGCCACTCCGATTCCACGCACGCTTGCGATTACGGCATTTGGAGAAATGGACGTCTCGATCATTGATGAAATGCCAAAAGGGAGAAAAAAAATCGAGACGTACTGGGTTAAGCACGACATGCTTGAACGTGTATTTCAGTTTATCGCTAAACAAGTCGATGCGGGTCATCAAGCATACGTCATTTGCCCGCTCATTGAAGAATCAGAAAAATTGGATGTCCAAAACGCAATTGATGTTCATGCGATGCTGACGCACTATTATAAAGGGCGATATCGCATTGGATTGATGCACGGCCGTTTATCTTCAGAAGAAAAAGAAGAAGTGATGCGCGCCTTTAGCACAAACGACATCCATATTTTAGTTTCCACAACGGTTGTTGAGGTCGGCGTAAACGTTCCGAACGCCACGGTCATGGTTATTTACGATGCGGATCGGTTCGGTCTTGCCCAACTTCATCAGCTGCGCGGGCGAGTAGGGCGAGGAGAAGCCCAATCGTATTGTATTTTAGTCGCTGATCCAAAATCGGAAACCGGAAAAGAGCGGATGCGCATTATGACTGAAACGAACGATGGTTTTGTATTGTCTGAAAAAGATTTAGAGCTGCGCGGACCGGGTGATTTTTTTGGAACGAAGCAAAGCGGCATGCCTGAATTTCGGCTTGGTGACATCGTTCACGACTATCGCGTTTTGGAAGTTGCGCGCCAAGACGCTGCTCGTCTCATTGATTCGCAAGCTTTTTGGCATGACGATAAATACGCCTTTCTTCGCGACTATTTACAACAATCGGGCATTTTAAACGGTGAAAAATTAGATTAAAATGTGTTGAAATGTATTTCTGGGTGTTATATACTACTATTAGTATCTAGTAATAATTCGGATGGTGGATCGAAGATGAGAAGAAATAAGCGAGAACGGCAACGGTTATTGCAAGCAACGATCGAAGAGAACCCATTTATTACGGACGAACAGCTTGCCGAAAAATTTTCTGTCAGTATTCAAACGATCCGCCTTGATCGCCTTGAACTGTCGATACCAGAGTTGCGCGAGCGCATTAAACATGTCGCTGAGCGCACATTTGCTGATGAAGTCAAGTCGTTGCCTATTGAAGAAGTAATTGGAGAAATTATTGATATGCAATTGGACGAAAGTGCGATTTCGATTTTTGATGTCAAAAAAGAACATGTATTTAAACGAAATCAAATTGCACGAGGACATCATTTATTTGCTCAAGCAAACTCGCTTGCAGTTGCAGTCATTAACGATGAATTGGCATTAACTGCAAAGGCAAACATTCGCTTCATGCGTCCTGTCAAAGAAGGGGAGCGAGTCGTTGCGAAGGCAAAAGTAAAAAATTTAAACGAAAATGGTCGCACAGTCGTCGAAGTGAATAGCTACGTTGGTCAAGAGCTTGTTTTTCAAGGAGAATTTCATATGTATCGTTCAAACGTTGTCAAAAAGGATGGAGAACAAAATGAAAATCGCAATTGATGCCATGGGAGGAGACCACGCTCCAAAAGAAGTCGTGATCGGTGCACAAAAGGCGATTGAGCATTTTCGAGATATCGAAATTACGCTTGTTGGGAACGAATCGCTCATTCGCCCATACATAACAAACGATGAACGACTATCCGTTATTCATACCGAACAAGTGATTGAAGCAACAGATGAGCCCGTTCGTGCCGTTCGCCGTAAAAAAGAGGCGTCCATGGTATTGATGGCAAATGAAGTGCGTGAAGGACGCGCGGATGCTTGCATCTCAGCAGGAAATACGGGCGCTTTAATGGCAGCAGGATTATTTATCGTCGGCCGCATAGACGGCATTGATCGCCCAGCGCTTGCCCCGACGTTGCCAACGATTGATGGAAAAGGATTTGTATTGTTAGACGTTGGCGCAAACGTCGATGCGCGTCCAGAACATTTGTTGCAATATGCGCTGATGGGTGCGGCATACGCAGAAAAAGTGCGCGGCATTGAGCGACCACGCATCGGTTTATTAAACGTAGGAACAGAGGATCAGAAAGGGAATGAATTAGCGAAAAAGGCATTTCAACTCATGCAAAATACATCGTTACATTTTGTCGGCAACGTGGAAGCGCGAGATTTATTAGAAGGAGTGGCTGACGTCGTTGTCACTGACGGATTTACCGGCAACGTAGCGCTAAAAACGATTGAGGGAACAGCAATCGCCGTTTTTTCGATGCTGAAGTCGGCGTTTACAAGCGGACTTGTGAGCAAAATGGCTGCGCTTGCTTTAAAGTCTCAACTTCTGGAATTAAAGAAAAAAATGGATTATGCTGAATATGGGGGAGCCGCGTTGTTCGGTCTACGTGCTCCTGTCATTAAAGCGCATGGCTCATCCGATGCTCACGCCATTTTCCATGCGGTGCGCCAAGCGCGCGAAATGGTCGCCAATGACGTTGTACAAACGGTGAAACAATCCGTAGCGGAAATAAAAGAATAAGAGGTGGCATGATGGGGAAAATCGCATTTATTTTTCCTGGGCAAGGTTCGCAAACGGTCGGCATGGGAAAAGAATGGGCGGAAAAAGATGAGGCAGTAGCTGCTGTTTTTCGTCAAGCGGATGAACGATTGCAAGTTTCTTTGTCACAACTCATTTTTGAAGGACCACAAGACGTATTAACAAAAACTGAAAATGCCCAACCTGCATTATTGACGACAAGCATCGCATTTTTGCAAAAAGTAAAAGAAGCAGGTATTGTTCCGCATTATGTCGCAGGACATAGCCTCGGGGAATATAGCGCGCTTGTTGCAGCGTCTGTGTTGTCGTTTTCTGACGCAGTATATGCGGTGCGTAAGCGCGGAGAATTGATGGAAAAAGCAGTGCCATCAGGGCAAGGAACGATGGCGGCGGTGCTCGGGATGGATGAAGCTTTATTGCAACAAGTTGTCGATGAAGCAGCAACGGAATCATCACCTGTCCAATTAGCGAACTTAAACTGCCCAGGACAAATTGTCATTTCGGGCGCAAAAGAAGCGGTCGAGCGAGCATCGCAACTTGCGAAAGAAAAAGGGGCTAAGCGAGTCATTCCGCTTGAAGTGAGCGGACCGTTTCACTCCATTTTAATGAAACCAGCAGCAGAACAGTTTTCATCTGTACTTGAAACGTTGTCGTTTCAAGTAAGTGATGTGCCGGTCATTTCGAACGTGACGGCTGAGCCGATGGTCGATCCAACTGAAATGAAACAGCGCCTTGTTGAACAATTATATTCGCCTGTTCGTTGGGAACAATCTGTACAAACGATGATCGATCTTGGTGTAGATACGTTTATCGAAATCGGCCCTGGAAAAGTATTAAGCGGTCTTGTGAAAAAAGTGAACCGTCATGTCAACGTCTATTCGATTTTTGATGAAGCTTCGTTTATAGCGACGGTGGCTGCGGTGAAAGGGGAATAAACGATGGAAGGAAAAGTAGCGATTGTGACAGGAGCGTCACGCGGCATTGGGCGTGAAATTGCTTTGCATCTTGCTCGTCTTGGTGCAAAAGTAGCAGTCAATTATGCAGGAAGTGAAGCGAAAGCAAATGAAGTTGTCGCTCAAATTGTTGAACATGGTGGCGAAGCGTTCGCTGTGCAAGCGGATGTCGCAAATAGTGAAGCCGTCGATCGCATGGTGAAAGAAGTGCTTGAGCGTTGGGGCCGCGTCGATATTTTAGTTAACAATGCAGGCATTACGCGTGACAACTTGCTTATGCGCATGAAAGAAGAAGAATGGGATGCGGTCATCAATACGAACTTAAAAGGCGTCTTTTTATGCACGAAAGCCGTGACGCGTCCGATGATGAAACAACGATACGGTCGAATTGTGAACGTGGCGTCCATCGTCGGTGTAAGCGGCAATCCAGGGCAAGCAAACTACGTTGCAGCCAAAGCAGGTGTAATCGGATTAACAAAAACAGCTGCCAAAGAACTCGCAAGCCGAAATATTACAGTCAATGCGGTTGCTCCTGGGTTTATTACGACAGATATGACCGATCAATTAAGCGAAGATGTGCGTCAAACGATGTTGCAACAAATTCCGCTTGCACGTTTCGGAAACCCTGAAGATATTGCGCACGTTGTCGCGTTTCTCGTCTCAGATGGAGCAAGCTATATGACAGGGCAAACGATTCATGTAGATGGCGGCATGGTTATGTAAAAATTCGTTTTATTTTCTTATATAATTCAGTATAATGACTTGAGGGGAGGTGAATAAAAATGGCGGACGTATTAGAGCGTGTAACGAAAATTATCGTTGATCGCCTTGGTGTAGAGGAGTCACAAGTGACGCTTGAATCTTCATTTAAAGAAGATTTAGGAGCAGATTCGCTTGATGTCGTTGAGCTTGTCATGGAATTAGAAGATGAATTCGATATGGAAATTTCAGATGAAGAGGCGGAGAAAATCGTTACTGTCGGAGACGCAGTAAACTACATAAAAAGCCGTCTATCATAATAAGTAAAGTCCCGTTTTGTAAGCGGGGCTTTCTATGCTTTTTACGTTTATTAGTTGGGGGTTCATATGCATGTCAAAGCAACGGCCATACATGAAATTTAAACAGTTCCAAGAGCAGATTGGCATTTTTTTTCGCGATGAAAAATTGTTAATGCAAGCATTTACCCATTCATCATATGTGAATGAGCATCGAAAGCGGCTACATGAAGATAATGAACGCCTGGAGTTTTTAGGAGATGCCGTTCTTGAACTGACCGTCTCTCAATATTTATTTGAACAGTTTCCGCAAATGAGCGAAGGAGAACTAACGAAATTGCGGGCAGCGATCGTCTGTGAACCGTCGCTTGTTACGTTCGCTCATGCGCTATCGTTTGGCGATCTCGTCTTGCTTGGCAAAGGCGAAGAGTTAACGGGGGGGCGCATGCGTCCGTCGCTGTTAGCTGACGTATTTGAAGCGTTTATCGGGGCGCTTTATTTAGATCAAGGCATGGAGGCGGTCGTACAATTTTTAGAAAAAACGATTTTCCCTAAAATTCGCGAAGGTGCTTTTTCTCATGTGATGGATTACAAAAGTCAACTACAAGAGTTTGTGCAACGCGATGGAAGTGGAGTTTTAGAATATAAAATTTTACAAGAAAAAGGTCCTGCCCATAATAAAGAGTTCGTATCGCGCGTATCGTTAAATGGCGAAGAGCTCGGCATTGGAGTTGGGCGCTCGAAAAAAGAGGCAGAGCAGCGCGCCGCGCAAATGGCATTAGCCAAGCTAAAACAATTACACGAAGGCTGATCCGGTGCGAAAGGACAGCCTTGTTTGTTGTTACATCTTTTAGATAAAGGGGGATATATGTTGTTCCTCAAACGGTTAGAAGCTATCGGATTTAAATCTTTTGCGGATCGTATTTCTATTGATTTTGTTCCAGGTATGACGGCGATCGTCGGTCCGAACGGAAGCGGGAAAAGCAACATTACAGATGCGATTCGTTGGGTGCTTGGAGAACAATCTGTCAAGTCGCTTCGCGGAGCAAAAATGGAAGATGTCATTTTTTCAGGGAGCGAATCGCGCAAGCCGCTAAACGTCGCCGAAGTCACATTAACGCTTGACAATAGCGATCAATTTTTACCGCTTGAATACGAAGAAGTAAGCGTGACAAGACGCGTGTACCGCTCCGGAGATAGCGAATTTTTTATTAATAAACAGCCGTGTCGCTTAAAAGATATTGTCGATTTATTTATGGATTCCGGTGTCGGTCGTGAAGCCTTTTCGATTATTAGCCAAGGAAAAGTAGAAGAAATTTTAAGCAGCAAAGCGGAAGACCGGCGCATGATTTTTGAAGATGCGGCTGGCGTGTTAAAATATAAAATGAGGAAAAAAAAGGCTGAACATAAATTGAGTGAAACAGAAGACCATTTGCAACGCGTGCAAGACATTTTACACGAATTAAACCAACAGCTTGAACCATTGAAACAACAAGCGTCGATTGCAAAAGAATATATGGAGAAAAAAGAACAATTACAGACGTATGAAGTTGGTTTAATCGTCCATGAAATTGAACAGCTGCATGAAAAATGGGAAGCGCTCAAAGCGCAGCTCGCTTTACATCAACAAAATGAGATGGATTTAGCGACAACGTTACAGAAAGAAGAAGCGCACATCGCCAAGCTGCGTCATGAACTGACAGCGCTTGATGAGTCGATTGATGGTTTGCAGCAGGTGTTGTTGCTTGTGAGCGAAGAACTCGAAAAAATGGAAGGAAAAAAGCAATTATTAAAGGAGCGAAAAAACAACGCGCATAAGCAGCAACAACAAATGGAACAAACGATGGCGCAGCTCGCTGAACGCGAGCGTTCGCTTGAAGCGATGATTGCCGAAAAAAAGAAGTTGCTTCAACAACTTCAAACAGATGTGCAAGCGCTTCAAGCAGAATTAAAAGAAAAAAACAGCGTGCTTTCCGCCTACGGTCCGAAAGCGGAGGCGGAAATTGAGCGGCTAAAAAGCGAGTATATTGATCTCGTCCATGAGCAAGCAACGTTAAAAAATGAACGGATGCATATCGAGACACAGCTGCAAAAAAACGAAGAAAAACAACGGCAGCTCATTGCTGCAAACGACGAGCACATTCGGGCATACGAGCACATCGTTGAACAATGGGAGCAAAAACAACAACTTGTTCGAGAACTACAACAGCGCATGACCAACCAAGAAAAAACCATTCAAACAGAAGAACAACAATTAACGGTGCGAAAAGAGCAATATCGCAAAAAAGAAGCAACGTTATACGAAGCGTATCAATATGTACAAAAAATAAAATCAAAAAAAGAAATGCTTGAAGCGATGCAACAAGAGTACGCTGGATTTTTCCAAGGCGTAAAAGAAGTGTTAAAAGCGAAAGATCGCCTCTCAGGCATTCATGGAGCAGTCGTTGAGCTGATGACGGTGCCGTCTGAGCTAGAGACGGCGATCGAAGTAGCGCTTGGAGGAGCTGCGCAACATATCGTTGTGGAAAATGAACAAAGCGCTCGCGAAGCCATTCAATTTTTAAAGCGAAACGCATATGGACGCGCGACATTTTTGCCGCTTAATGTCATTCAACGAAAAACGCTTCCTTCATCGGTACGTGCGGATATTGCAAAACATCCAGCTTACGTTGGTGTGGCTTCGGAATTAATTTCGTACGAAGCGACATATGAGCAAGTGATGACAAACATTCTTGGAACGGTCATTATTACACGCGATTTAAAAGGGGCAAATGAGCTTGCACGCCAATTGCAATATCGTTACCGTCTCGTCACGCTTGAAGGGGACGTTGTGAATCCGGGCGGAGCGATGACAGGAGGAACGGTAAACAAACAAACGAGCTCATTATTAAGCCGTGCGCGTGAGCTAGAAGAAGTGACAGCAAGTTGGCGCGATGCTGAGCGAAAAACGCTGGAGCTTGAACAGCTCGTGCAGCGCGAAAAAGAAGCCATTGCGCAAGCAGAACAGCAACGAACAGCGCTTTACGCCGAACTAGAGGCAAATCGTATCGCGCTCCAAGAGGAAAAAAGCGCATGGATGGAACTCGATCTTCGCAAAAAGCATATGGACGAACGGCTAGCTGTGTATCGCTATGAACGACAAACGCTTGAAGAAGAAAAACAAGAGCTCACTGCTCGCCTTCATCATGTTGAGCAATTGCTTGAGGCGCTTCAGCAAAAAATTGCTGACATTGATGAACAAGTAAAGCAATGGACAGAGAAAAAACAGCTAGAACAACAATCAAAAGAACAAATGCAAGAGCAGCTTACCGCTGTGAAAGTGGCGCTTGCAGAAAAGCAAGAACATGTAAGAAATGAAGAGCAGCACGTGCGCCGACTCATCGAAGAATGGGAAGAAACGAAACGAACCCGTGCACAAATGGAGCATGAGTGCAACCAACTGCTCTATCATATGAATGAACAAGCGGAAGATGAGCAACAACTTGAACGAATATGTGAAGAAAAAATGAAGCAAAAAGAAGAAACGATTCAGCTCATCGCAAGCCGACGCGAACAGCGACTAGACTATCAAACGAAGCTTGAGCAGCTCGAAAAAGAAATGAAAGAATTGAAACGTCAGCATAAACAGCTAACCGATACGTTAAAAGATGAGGAAGTGAAACTCGCTCGCTTTGATATGGAGCTAGATCACTTGCTCAACCGACTTCGTGAGGAATATAAACTGTCATTTGAAGCCGCAAAAGAAGCGTTTCCACTGACGATTTCAGCGCAAGAAGCGCGGAAAAAAGTAAAGCTCATTCAACTCGCTATCGACGAGCTTGGAACGGTTAACCTTGGGGCTATTGAAGAATATGAGCGAGTGTCGGAGCGTCATCGCTTTTTAACGGAGCAAAAAGAAGATTTACAACGTGCGAAAGATACACTTTATCAAGTCATTGACGAAATGGACGATGAAATGAAACGAAGATTTGCGACAACGTTTGAACAAATTCGCGCCCAATTTGCGCGTGTGTTCGTCGAATTGTTTGGAGGAGGAAAGGCCGATTTACAGTTAACTGATCCGAACGATTTACTCCATACGGGTGTCGACATTGTCGCACAGCCACCAGGAAAAAAACTGCAACATTTAAGTTTATTATCAGGCGGGGAGCGAGCATTGACGGCGATTGCGCTTTTATTCGCCATTTTAAATGTTCGACCTGTTCCGTTTTGCGTGCTTGATGAAGTAGAAGCAGCACTTGATGAGGCGAACGTACAACGATATGCGAAATATTTAAAGAAGTTTAGCGACGATACACAATTTATCGTCATTACCCATCGAAAAGGAACGATGGAAGAAGCGGATGTGCTATACGGAGTAACGATGCAACAATCAGGCGTATCGAAACTTGTTTCAGTTCGACTTGAAGAAGCAGCTGGAAAGAAAGGATGAGAAACGGTGAGCTTTTTTAAAAAGTTAAAAGAAAAAATCGCAAAACAAGCGGATACAGTAACAGAAAAATTTAAGCGCGGCTTAGAAAAAACGCGCGATTCGTTTGCAGGAAAAGTGAATGACTTAATCGCACGCTATCGGGAAGTAGATGAAGAGTTTTTTGAGGAGCTAGAAGAAATTTTAATCGCCTCAGACGTTGGTGTCGCAACGGTCATGGATTTTATCGATGAGTTAAAAATGGAAGTAAAACGCCGCAATATTCAAGACCCGAAAGAAATGTATAGCGTCATTTCAGAAAAACTCATTGACATATATCAAGCTGGCGATGAACAAACGCCAGAACTAAACATCCAGCCAAACGGGTTAACAGTCATTTTGTTTGTCGGTGTCAACGGGGTCGGAAAAACGACGACAATTGGAAAACTCGCCTATAAATTGAAAAACGAAGGGAAAAAAGTGATGCTTGCTGCGGGCGACACGTTCCGTGCTGGTGCGATTGAACAGCTCGAAGTATGGGGCGAGCGCGTTGGTGTGGAAGTCATTAAACAGTCTGCTGGCTCTGATCCAGCGGCGGTGATGTATGATGCGATTCAAGCAGCTAAATCGCGCAACGTTGACATTTTGTTGTGTGATACAGCTGGTCGCTTACAAAACAAAGTGAATTTAATGAAAGAACTTGAAAAAGTGAAGCGCGTCATTGAACGAGAAGTGCCGGGCGCACCGCACGAGGTATTGCTCGTGCTAGATGCAACAACAGGGCAAAATGCGATGAGCCAAGCAAAAACATTTAAAGAAGCGACGAATGTCACCGGCATTGTGCTTACGAAACTGGATGGAACAGCAAAAGGTGGCATCGTATTAGCGATCCGCCACGAGTTAAACATTCCGGTGAAATTTGTCGGTTTAGGGGAGAAAATGGACGATTTAGAGCCGTTTAACGCCGAACAATTCGTGTATGGGTTATTTTCATCGTTTATGGAACGAGAAGAGGCGCAAGGAGAATAACTTGACAGTATCAGCTAAAACATATACACTAAACTCATGTAAAGGCGTTTCACTTAACAGGGGGGAGTTTCATGCTAGAAAAAACAACGAGAATGAACTATTTATACGACTTTTACCAATCGTTGTTGACGCCGAAGCAACGAAACTATATGTCACTTTACTATTTAGACGATTACTCCCTCGGTGAAATTGCCGAAGAGTACGAAGTGAGTCGTCAAGCTGTATACGATAACATTAAACGGACGGAAGCGATGCTAGAAGATTATGAGCAAAAGCTATTGCTCTTTCAAAAGTTTCAGCAACGTCACAAACTATTGCACCGATTAAAAACGCATATAGCTGAACGCTATCCGAACGATGAAGAGCTGATGAGGCTCGTTATGGAGTTGGAGAAATTAGAGTAGGGGGCGGTAACGATGGCATTTGAAGGATTGGCCGACCGTCTGCAACATGTCATGAATAAAATTCGTGGCAAAGGCAAAGTCACGGAAGCCGATGTAAAAGAAATGATGCGCGAGGTGCGGCTCGCGCTATTAGAAGCGGACGTCAATTTTAAAGTCGTCAAAGACTTCGTGAAAAAAGTAAGCGAACGAGCTGTCGGACAAGAAGTAATGAAAAGCTTAACCCCAGGACAGCAAGTCATTAAAGTCGTAAAAGAAGAATTGACGGAGCTGATGGGGGGAGAAAACAGCAAAATTGCTGTAGCAAGCCGTCCGCCAACGGTCGTCATGATGGTCGGTTTGCAAGGGGCGGGAAAAACGACAACAACGGGAAAATTAGCGAATTTATTACGTAAAAAACATAATCGTAAACCGTTGCTTGTCGCAGCTGACATTTATCGGCCGGCAGCGATTAAACAGCTTGAGACGTTAGGGAAGCAGTTGAACATCCCTGTGTTCTCGCTCGGCGATCAAGTGAGCCCTGTCGAAATCGCCCGGCAAGCAATTGCGAAAGCGAAAGAAGAACATCATGATTACGTATTAATCGATACCGCAGGGCGATTGCACATTGACGAAGCGCTCATGGACGAATTAAAACAAATCAAAGAAGTGACGAAGCCGGATGAAATTTTCCTCGTCGTCGATGCGATGACGGGACAAGATGCGGTCAACGTTGCGCAAAGCTTCAACGAACAGCTTGGACTGACGGGCGTCATTTTGACGAAGCTCGATGGCGATACGCGCGGCGGGGCGGCATTATCGATTAAAGCGGTCACAAACACGCCAATTAAATTTGTCGGAATGGGCGAAAAACTCGATGCGCTAGAGCCGTTTCATCCTGAGCGGATGGCGTCGCGTATTTTAGGCATGGGCGATGTGTTGACGCTCATTGAAAAGGCGCAAGCGGCTGTCGATGAAGAAAAAGCAAAAGAGCTCGAACAAAAAATGCGCACCGCATCATTCACCCTTGACGACTTTTTAGAGCAGCTTGGCCAAGTGCGCAAACTCGGCCCGCTCGATGAAATTTTAAAAATGTTGCCCGGTGCCAATAAAGTGAAAGGGCTCAACAACTTACAGATTGATGAAAAACAAATTAGTCGCGTCGAAGCGATTATTCGCTCGATGACAAAAGAAGAAAAAATGAATCCAGACATCATTAACTCAAGCCGCAAAAAGCGGATCGCCAAAGGAAGCGGAACGACGGTTCAAGACGTCAACCGCTTATTGAAACAGTTTGATGAGATGAAAAAGATGATGAAAATGATGACGACGATGCCAAAAGGGAAAAAGAAAGGATTCCGTTTCCCATTCATGTAAACAAAATAGCAGTGTTAAGAAAAAACACTTTACAAACAAATCGTTTATTGCTAATATACTATCTTGTGTGAAATATTTTCGGAGGTGCTATCATTATGGCAGTAAAAATTCGTTTAAAACGTATGGGTGCAAAAAAATCACCATTTTATCGTATCGTTGTTGCAGACTCCCGTTCTCCACGTGACGGTCGTTTCATTGAAACAATCGGCACATACAATCCGTTAACAGAGCCTGCAGAAATTAAAATTAACGAAGAGCTTGCATTAAAATGGTTGCAAAACGGTGCAAAACCATCTGACACTGTGCGCAACTTGCTTTCAAAACAAGGAATTTTAGAAAAATTCCACAACTTAAAGTACGGAAAGTAATATGAAAACGTTGCTTGAGACGATTGTTCGGTCACTTGTCGATCATCCACAATGCGTCGTCATTCGCGAAACGGAACAACAACAATCGATCACATATTCGATTGCCCTTCATCACGAAGACGTTGGAAAAGTGATCGGAAAAAACGGGCGAATCATTCAAGCGATTCGCACCGTTGTTCAAGCAGCAAATGAGTCGAAGAAGCGAATAGACGTACGCATCGAAGAGTAAGGGAGAGGGAGATACCTCCCCTTTTTTCGTTGTTATGTCGAGGGAAGTTGCTTTCCGCTCTTCTGAAGAAAGGCGGTGCGCCATGAAAATTATTCAAACGGTTGAAGTGAGACAACGATTAACGGAAAAAAGCAAGCAACAACTCATGCAACAATTTACGGCACAAAAACAGCAACTTGAACAACAATGTGAACAGCTCATTTTTGAGCAAAAACGAATGGAAAGACAAACATCGTTTTCACCGAAACAAATTAAAGAAAAATTTGAGCGGGAAATGCAAGTCCGCCGCCAAAAAATAGCGGAACTTGATTTCCTTCTTGAACAATTGCGCATATTACCGATAGGAAGCGAAATTAAAGAACGAGAAGTCGAGGCGATCATCGACGTTCAAATCGGCGCGCGGTGGGCGCCTCTGAAAACAATCGTCATCGAAGACGGAATCGTTGTCGACATACGTGAGGGGTGATTGTTGTGAAATGGTTTAATGTCGGAAAAATTGTCAATACGCATGGCATCCGCGGTGAAGTGCGCGTCATTTCACGCACAGATTTTGCGCAAGAGCGGTATAAAATCGGAAATGTGCTATATATTTTTATGGAAAACAAACCGCCAATTGAAGTAAAAGTGGCGAGCCATCGTGTGCATAAGTCATTCGATTTATTAGCGTTTGAAGGATACGACAACATTAACTTAGTCGAAAAGTTTAAAGGGGCGATGATTAAAGTGCCCGAAAGCCAACTGCAGCCGCTAGATGAAGGGGAATATTATTTCCACGAAATTATCGGTTGTACGGTTGTAACTGAAGATGGTGAAACGATTGGCGAAATAAAAGAAATTTTAACGCCAGGCGCTAATGACGTATGGGTTGTCAAACGAAAAAAAGGTGGGGATGTGTTAATCCCGTACATTGCAGACGTTGTCAAACAAGTCGATGTTGAAAATAAAACGATTACGATTCATGTGATGGAAGGATTGCTTGACGAATGAAAATCGATGTGCTCACCTTATTTCCAACGATGTTTACGGGCGTGCTGAACGAGTCGATTTTGAAGCGAGCGCAAGAAAAAGGGGCGGTCGCGTTTCAGCTCGTCAATTTTCGTGAATTCGCCGATAATAAACACCAAACAGTAGACGACTATCCTTACGGCGGGGGCGCAGGCATGGTATTAAAACCGCAGCCGATTTTTGATGCGATCGATCACTTAACGAAACAAAGCGACCATCGTCCGCGCATTGTTTTACTTTGTCCACAAGGCGAACGTTACACACAAAAAAAAGCAGAAGAACTTGCTAAAGAACAACATATCATTTTCATTTGTGGACATTATGAAGGGTACGACGAGCGTATTCGTGAGCATCTGGTAACCGACGAAATTTCTATTGGAGATTACGTCTTAACAGGTGGGGAGCTCGCAGCGATGGTCGTCATTGACAGCGTCGTTCGTTTGCTTCCTGGCGTGCTTGGCAATGAACACTCGCCCGTACACGATTCGTATAGCTCTGGCTTGCTTGAGCACCCTCATTATACGCGCCCTGCGGATTTCCGCGGCATGAAAGTGCCAGACGTCCTTCTTTCTGGCAACCATCGATTAATTGAAGAATGGCGCCAAAAAGAATCGTTGCGTCGCACATGGCTGCGCCGTCCCGACTTGCTTGAGACGTATGAACTAACGGAAAAACAAAAAAAATGGATTGAACAATGGGAAAAAAATGAGCGGTAACTCTTGCATCCTGTACATCTTTATGCTAGTATAAACGTTGTGACTTATGTCGCACGCAAAACGATGTTCCGCTGCTATGAACAATAAACATAAGCATGAGCATCTGTTGGAAGGAGATGAATACGATGCATCATTTAATTCAAGAAATTACAAAAGAACAACTACGTAACGATCTTCCAGAATTTCGCCCTGGTGACACAGTGCGCGTTCACGTGAAAGTTGTTGAAGGAAGCCGTGAACGTATCCAAGTATTCGAGGGCGTTGTAATCAAGCGTCGTGGTGGTGGAATTAGCGAAACATTTACAGTTCGTAAAGTATCTTACGGTGTAGGTGTTGAGCGTACATTCCCATTACACACGCCGAAGATTGCTAAATTAGAAGTTGTTCGTCGCGGTAAAGTTCGTCGCGCGAAATTGTACTACTTGCGTCAACTCCGCGGTAAAGCAGCACGCATCAAAGAAATCATCTAACAAACGAAACGATTGCGAGGAGCTTGATCATCAAGCTCCTTTTTCAACATTCATCATATAGGTGGGAGAAGGATGGCAAAACAAAAAAATGAATGGTTTGAATGGCTGAAAGCGATTTTGATTGCGGTGGCGTTAGCAGGTGGTATTCGCTATTTTATTTTTGCCCCGATTATCGTTGAAGGGGAATCGATGATGCCGACGTTACACAATCAAGACCGGATGATTGTCAATAAAATGGCATACAAAATTGGCGAACCAGAACGATTTGATATTATTGTGTTCCACGCAGAAGAAGGAAAAGATTATATTAAGCGCGTCATTGGGTTGCCGGGCGACCAGATCGAATATAAAAACGACACGTTATACGTCAACGGAAAGCCGTATAAAGAACCATACTTAGATGAAGAAAAAAAACAACTGTTTGACGGTCCGTTAACGGAGTCATTTACACTCGAAGAACTATGGGGACGAAAAACGGTTCCAGAAGGTCATTTATTCGTGCTCGGGGATAATCGCAGATACAGCAAAGATAGCCGCCATATCGGATTTATCCCGATGGACAAAGTTGTCGGCAAAACGTCGGTCGTCTATTGGCCCCTTTCTGATGCTCGCATTGTCGAATAACATAATAAAAGTAGGTGGCAACGATGACGATTCAATGGTTTCCCGGCCATATGGCGAAAGCGAAACGGGAAGTAACGGAAAAGCTAAAGCTCATTGATATCGTATTTGAACTTGTTGATGCGCGCATTCCGCTTTCATCGCGCAATCCGTTAATTGATGAAATTGTGGCGAATAAACCGCGCATCATGCTGTTAAATAAAGCCGATATGGCTGATCCAGACGTCACAAAACAATGGATCGACTTTTTCGCTGCGCAACAAATTGAAGCGATTGCGATCGACTCACAAAGCGGAACAGGTGTCAAGCAAATTGTAGCGGTAGCCAAAGAGAAATTGCGTCCGAAATTTGAGAAAATGATCGCCAAAGGGATTAAACGCCCACGTGCGATGCGCGCGTTAATTGTCGGCATTCCAAACGTCGGAAAATCAACGCTCATTAATCGACTCGCAGGAAAGCATATTGCCAAAACAGGCGATACACCGGGAGTCACGAAAGCGCAGCAATGGATTAAAGTGGGCAAAGAGCTTGAGCTACTTGATACACCAGGGATTTTATGGCCAAAATTTGAAGATGAAGAAGTCGGATTAAAGCTTGCTACAACGGGAGCGATTAAAGATACAATTTTAAATTTACAAGACGTTGCTGTTTATGCGTTGCGCTTTCTAGCTGCTTATTATCCTGATCGTTTAAAAGAGCGATATGCTCTTTCTCATCTTCCCGACGACATCGTCCAATTATTTGACGAAATCGGGAAAAAACGAGGCTGTTTAGCTTCTGGTGGCGTCGTCGACTACGATAAAGTCGCTGAGCTTGTGTTGCGCGACATTCGCACAGAAAAATTAGGACGGCTTAGTTTTGATCGCTTGTAAGGTTCGCATACGCGAGCCTTTATTTTTTTATGAATGAGCCGATATAAAAATGTAAGGAGTGATGGCGGTGAACATACAAGAGATTAAGCAACGACTACAAACGATTCACGATGAAACGGATGAATGGTTTCAACAACTATTGCATGACGAACGAAAAGGCGTCCAGCGCCTCGTTCAACTATGGTATAAGCAAAAAGAAGAAGAAAAACGGGAGCGGGAACGTTTTTTGCATATGTTGCAATATGAGCAGGCGCTATACGAAAAAGGGGTACGCTACATTGCCGGCGTAGACGAAGTGGGACGCGGTCCGCTTGCCGGTCCGGTCGTTGCTGCGGCAGTTATTTTGCCAAAAGACGTGTTTTTACCTCATGTAGATGATTCAAAAAAACTATCGGAAACGAAGCGCGAACAACTGTTTTCTGTTATTCAACAAACGGCGCTTGCGATCGGCATTGGCGTCGTCAGCGCGCGTGAAATTGATGAGCTAAACATTTACGAAGCAACAAAAAAAGCGATGGTGCAAGCCGTCAAAGCGCTTGCGATCGTTCCAGAACATTTGCTCATTGATGCGATGCACATTCCGCTATCGATTCCACAAACGTCAATCATTAAAGGAGATGCGCATAGTGCATCCATTGCGGCAAGTTCGATTGTAGCGAAAGTGACGCGCGATCGGATGATGAAACAGCTAGGTGAAAAATATCCGCAATATGGCTTTGAACAACATATGGGATACGGAACGAAAGCGCATTTACAAGCGATTGAACGATACGGAGTCATTGAAGAGCACCGTCGCTCCTTTGCGCCGATTCGCGAGCGATTAAAGCGGGGGAAATAGGATGAAACGAAAGTGTGCGGTTGCTTTGTCGTACGACGAACAACATATTGCACCAGTCGTTGTCGCCAAAGGAGAAGGGGCGGTTGCAGAGCGCATTATTGAACGCGCGAAACAATACGATGTCCCGATTTACGAAGATGAAACGCTGGCTGCGATGCTCGGGCAACTGCAGTTAAACGAAACGATTCCTGAGGAACTGTACAAAGTCGTTGCCGAAGTATTCGCGTTTATTTATCAAGTCGAAAAAAAGGCAGAGGGGCGATTGGAATGATCGCTTCTTTTTTATTTGTTAAAGAATTTTCTGTCTAAATGGTAGACAACTGACAAAGTATCATTATACAATGAAAGCGCTAGTACTTTTATTTTTATACATAGGAGGATGGGGTATGAATATTCATGAGTATCAAGGAAAAGAGATCCTCAGAAGCTACGGAGTGAGCGTGCCGAACGGCCGTGTCGCGTTTACGGTTGAAGAAGCGGTCGAAGCGGCGAAAGAGCTCGGCAGTAGTGTTTGTGTCGTCAAAGCGCAAATTCATGCCGGCGGTCGCGGAAAAGCAGGGGGGGTAAAAGTCGCAAAAAGTTTAGAAGAAGTTCGTACATATGCGAGTGAGCTATTAGGCAAAGTGCTTGTCACGCATCAAACAGGTCCAGAAGGAAAAGAAGTGAAGCGCCTTCTTATCGAAGAAGGATGCGACATTAAAAAAGAATATTACATCGGGCTTGTTGTGGATCGTGCGACGTCCCGCGTCGTTTTAATGGGCTCAGAAGAAGGCGGAACAGAAATTGAAGAAGTCGCAGCAAAAACGCCAGAGAAAATTTTTAAAGAGTATATCGACCCAGCTGTCGGCTTACAAGCGTTTCAAGCGCGCCGGATGGCGTTTAACATCAACATTCCAAAGGAGCTTGTCAACCAAGCGGTAAAATTTATGTTAGGATTATATCAAGTGTTCGTTGAAAAAGACTGCTCGATCGCTGAAATTAACCCGCTCGTTGTGACAGGCGACGGAAAAGTCATGGCGCTTGATGCAAAGCTCAACTTTGATTCTAATGCGCTATATCGTCATAAAGACATTTTAGAATACCGCGATTTAGATGAAGAAGATCCAAAAGAAATTGAAGCGTCGAAATACGATTTAAACTACATTTCGCTTGACGGAAATATCGGCTGCATGGTAAACGGTGCGGGCTTAGCGATGGCGACGATGGATATTATTAAATATTACGGTGGCGAGCCAGCAAACTTTTTAGATGTTGGTGGCGGTGCGACGACAGAAAAAGTAACAGAAGCGTTTAAAATCATTTTATCTGACCCGAAAGTAAAAGGCATTTTCGTTAACATTTTCGGGGGCATTATGAAATGTGACGTCATCGCAAACGGCATTGTTGAAGCGACGAAGCAAGTCGGCTTAAATCTTCCGCTTGTCGTCCGTTTAGAAGGAACGAACGTTGAATTAGGGAAAAAGATTTTAGAAGAGTCTGGACTAAACATTACAGCCGCTGAATCGATGGCAGACGGCGCGCAAAAAATCGTTTCGCTAGTAAGCTAATAGAAGGGATGGGAGAAACGTGAGCGTTTTTGTTAATAAAGAGACGAAAGTGATCGTGCAAGGAATTACAGGTTCACAAGGATTGTTCCATACAAAGCAAATGATCGAGTACGGCACAAACATCGTTGGCGGTGTGACACCAGGAAAAGGCGGTACAGAAGTTGAAGGTGTATCTGTTTTTGATACGGTTTCTGAAGCGGTTGAAAAAACGGGAGCGAACGCTTCAGTCATTTACGTTCCGCCTGCGTTTGCAGCAGACGCGATTATGGAAGCTGTCGATGCGGAAATCGACCTAGTTGTTTGTATTACGGAAGGCATTCCTGTATTAGATATGGTGAAAGTGAAGCGCTACATGGAAGGAAAGAAAACGCGCCTCATCGGACCGAACTGCCCTGGTATTATTACACCAGAAGAATGCAAAATCGGCATTATGCCAGGTTACATTCATAAAAAAGGGCATGTCGGCATCGTTTCGCGTTCAGGTACGTTAACGTATGAAGCGGTACACCAATTAACGCAAGCGGGCATCGGTCAATCGACAGCGGTTGGTATCGGCGGTGACCCAGTCAACGGCACAAACTTCATCGACGTATTAAAAGCGTTTAATGAAGATGAAGACACGTATGCGGTCATTATGATCGGTGAAATTGGTGGAACAGCGGAAGAAGAAGCGGCAGAATGGGTAAAAGCGAACATGACAAAACCGGTTGTCGGCTTTATCGGTGGGCAAACTGCTCCTCCAGGAAAACGCATGGGACATGCCGGTGCGATCATTTCTGGCGGAAAAGGAACAGCAGCAGAAAAAATTAAAACGATGACAGCATGCGGTATTAAAGTTGCGGAGACGCCGGCAGTCATCGGCGAAACGCTTATCTCGGTATTAAAAGAGCGCGGCTTATACGAAAAATGTAAAACACATTAATAATCGCGAATCGTCCTAAGGCACAAACCTTAGGACGATTTTTATAAATAGGAGGGATATCATGTACGATACAACTCGCGAACGGCTTATTCATTTACATCATTGTCGCGGCATTGGATGGAAAAGCATAGCACGCTTACTTCATTTTGACCCATCGCTATCCTCGATTTTTCACCTTTCTTATGGGCGACTTCAACGCTTACTTCCCATTCCACAAAAACATTTTACTGTCTTTTTCCATGATTTGCATTGTCACAAGTTGAGACGTATGATAAAAACATATGAGGAGCAAAACATTCATATTGTGACAATAAAGGATGATAGTTATCCGAATTGGCTCAAACATATATACGATCCCCCGTGGGTACTATATGCGAAAGGAAACGTGCAATTGTTAGCGCGACGAAAAATGATTAGCGTCGTTGGCACACGGACTCCAACGCGTCAAGGGCTTGTAGCGATGCAAACCGTTCTTCCTTCGCTCATTCAAAACGGTTGGGTCATTGTGAGCGGACTAGCAAAAGGCATTGATGCAGAGGCGCACCGTTTATGTTTGCGCTACAATGGCGAAACAATTGCGGTCATTGCTGGTGGACTGCATTACATGTACCCTCCCGAAAATGAATCATTATTTCGACAATTAGCGACAACACAACTTATTATTTCTGAATATCCGCCAGTTGTTCGACCACAAACGTGGCATTTTCCGATGCGCAATCGCATCATTAGCGGTTTGTCTGTCGGCACGCTTGTCGTACAAGCGAAAGAGCGAAGCGGTTCGCTTATAACAGCTGATTTTGCGTTGCAGTACGGGAGAGAAGTGTTTGCGATTCCTGGTGACATATCGACAGAAGAAGCGCGTGGGACGAACCGTCTCATTCAACAAGGAGCGAAATTAGTACTGTCAAGTGAGGATATTGAAGAGGAATTTCGACATCTTTTTACATGAACGAAAGAAAAAATCGAAAAATGATGTTTGACAAATGAACGAATCATCATTAATAATAATGAGGATTTTACTTTACGAATTACCTCTTGAGGGAGGACAAAATGATGTCAGACTACTTAGTCATTGTAGAATCGCCAGCGAAGGCGAAAACGATTGAACGATATTTAGGAAAAAAGTATAAAGTAAAAGCATCAATGGGTCATGTGCGCGATTTGCCAAAAAGTCAAATGGGCGTTGATATACAAAACGACTATGAGCCAAAGTATATTACGATTCGTGGAAAAGGCTCCGTGATTAAAGAGTTGAAGGCAGCAGCGAAAAAAGCAAAAAAAGTATTTCTTGCCGCCGACCCAGATCGTGAAGGAGAAGCGATTGCTTGGCATTTAGCACATTTGCTTGATTTAAATACAGACTCACCATGTCGCGTTGTATTTAACGAAATTACGAAAGATGCCATTAAACAATCATTTGAACAGCCGCGCGCCATTAACATGCATTTAGTTCATGCCCAACAAGCGCGGCGCGTGCTAGATCGCCTTGTCGGCTACAACATTAGCCCGCTGCTTTGGAAAAAAGTTAAAAAAGGATTAAGTGCAGGGCGTGTACAATCCGTTGCGCTTCGCTTAATTATCGATCGGGAAAAAGAAATTCAATCGTTCCAGCCCGAAGAATATTGGACAATTCAAGGAACGTTTGTCAAAGGGAATGACATATTTGAAGCACAATTTTACCGACTTGATAGCGAAACGTTCGATTTAAAAACAGAGCAAGATGTCCAACATGTGTTAAGCCATATTCAAGGCAATGAATTTGTTGTTACGGCGGTAACGAAAAAAGAGCGAAAGCGCAATCCCGTCGCCCCGTTCATTACATCGTCGTTACAACAAGAGGCGGCTCGGAAATTAAATTTCCGCACGAAAAAAACGATGATGGTTGCACAGCAGCTATATGAAGGCATCGATCTTGGAAGCGAAGGAACTGTCGGTTTAATTACATATATGCGTACAGACTCGACACGCGTGTCCGAAAGCGCTCAACAAGAGGCGATTCAGTATATTGAACAGACGTTCGGCATATCATATGTAGCAACAGAAAAAAGAAAGGAAAAACAAAAAGCGAACGCGCAAGATGCGCACGAAGCGATTCGTCCAACGTCCGTCTGGCGTCATCCTAGCGCGATTAAGCCATATGTGACACGCGATCAATATCAGCTATATAAACTCATTTGGGAGCGTTTTATCGCGAGCCAAATGGCGCCAGCTGTGCTCGATACGGTAGCAGTTGAGCTTTCAAACGGCTCGGTCGTCTTTCGCGCGACAGGTTCGACAGTAAAGTTTCCGGGTTTTATGAAAGTGTATGTCGAAGGAACGGACGACCCAAAAGATGAGCAACAGCGATTATTGCCGGACTTTGTGGAAGGAGAGCGCGTCTTTAGCAAAGATATCGAAGGGAAGCAACATTTTACGCAACCTCCGCCACGCTACACGGAAGCGCGCCTTGTGAAAACGTTAGAAGAACTCGGCATCGGCCGCCCATCGACGTATGCCCCGACGCTCGATACGATTCAAAAACGCAATTATGTAACGCTTGAAAATAAGCGATTTGTGCCAACGGAACTTGGCGAAATTGTACTTGATTTAATGATGCAATTTTTCCCGGAAATTTTAGATGTCGAATTTACAGCAAAAATGGAAAAAAACTTAGACGACATCGAAGAAGGAAAAGTCGAATGGGTGCGCATTATTGATGAATTTTATCGTGAGTTTGAAAAACGGTTAAAGATTGCTGAAGTAGAAATGGAGAAAGTAGAAATAGCCGATGAATCAGCAGATGTAGATTGCGACGTATGCGGAAGCCCGATGGTATATAAAATGGGGCGCTTCGGAAAGTTTATCGCTTGTTCAAACTTCCCACAATGTCGCAATACAAAAGCGATTGTCAAAGATATTGGCGTGAAATGTCCGCGCTGTCATGAAGGAAACATCGTCGAACGAAAAAGTAAAAAGAAACGCATGTTTTATGGTTGCGACCGTTTCCCGACGTGCGATTTTGTTTCGTGGGATAAACCGATCAGTCGACCGTGTCCAAAGTGCGGCGGCATGCTTGTTGAGAAAAAAGGGAAAAAAAGCGTGCACATTCAATGTACGCAATGTGAATATAACGAACAACAGTAAGGTGAGGCGCATACCCTCACCCATTTTATCGAGGAGGGACTATTCTATGGAAGTCACAGTCATTGGAGCAGGATTAGCAGGAAGTGAGGCCGCATGGCAACTGGCGAAGCGCGGTGTTCGTGTTCGATTGTATGAAATGCGTCCGGTCAAACAAACCCCAGCGCATCATACCGACAAATTTGCTGAACTCGTATGCAGTAACTCGTTGCGTGCGAATACATTAACGAATGCAGTTGGCGTGTTAAAAGAAGAAATGCGTCGATTAGACTCTGTCATTATGAAAGCAGCAGACTCTTGTTCTGTCCCAGCCGGTGGGGCTTTAGCAGTCGATCGTCACGAATTTGCTGCAAAAGTAACAGAAATGGTGGCAAATCATCCGAATGTGACTGTTGTGCGTGAGGAAGTGACGTCGATTCCAACAGGTCCGACGATTATTGCGACAGGTCCGTTAACATCGCAACCGCTTTCGGAACAGCTTCAGGCGTTAACAGGAGAAGCATATTTATATTTTTACGATGCCGCTGCACCGATTGTTGAGAAAGAAAGCATTGATATGGAAAAAGTATATATAAAGTCTCGCTATGACAAAGGGGAAGCAGCATATATTAACTGCCCGATGACAGAAGAGGAGTTTGAACGATTTTACGATGCGCTCATCTCTGCTGAAACGGTGCCGTTAAAAGAGTTTGAAAAAGAAATTTATTTTGAAGGATGCATGCCAATTGAAGTAATGGCGCGACGCGGAAAGAAAACGTTGCTGTTTGGACCAATGAAACCTGTCGGCTTAGAAGATCCACGTACAGGCAAACGTCCTTTTGCTGTTGTCCAACTTCGCCAAGATGATGCCGCAGGAACGTTGTACAACATTGTCGGGTTTCAAACGCATTTAAAATGGGGGGCGCAAAAAGAAGTCATTCGGCTTATTCCCGGGCTTGAACAAGCAGAAATTGTGCGCTACGGTGTGATGCACCGCAATACGTTTATTAATTCGCCGAAGTTACTAAAACCGACATACCAATATAAAGAAAGAGACGATTTATTTTTTGCAGGACAAATGACCGGTGTCGAAGGATATGTTGAGTCAGCGGCATCAGGACTTGTGGCGGGGATTAATGCGGCACATTACGTACTCGGAAAAGAACTTGTGGTGTTTCCGCAAGAAACAGCGATCGGCAGCATGGCGCACTATATCACATCAGCCAATCCGAAACATTTTCAACCGATGAATGCGAATTTCGGCTTATTTGCGCCGCTCGATGAGCCGATTAAAGATAAAAAGAAAAAAAATGAACAGTATGCAGAACGAGCATTGAGAACAATTCAGAATTTTTTAAAAAAGTTGTGAAATTCATTGCAAGAGCTGCTAAATTATGCTACTATTTAGTAGCTCTTGTGAGGTGATCGAATGGAAAATGTGAATTTTACGTTACATTTGTTCATTGAATATTTACAAATAGAAAAAAATTATTCAGAATATACAATTGCGTGTTATAAGCATGATATTGGCGAATTTTTTGAATTTATGGAGCGCGAACAAGTGAAACGATTGCAAGATGTTTCTTATAGCGACGTTCGCTTGTTTTTAACCGAGCTTCATCAGCGAAAGCAATCAAGCCGTTCGATTGCCCGGAAAATGTCGAGCCTGCGCAGCTTTTACAAATTTTTAGTGCGGGAGAAAATCGTTTCTGAAAATCCGTTTGCGCTTGCTTCGTTGCCGAAGAAAGAACAGAAAATTCCACATTTTTTGTATCCAGATGAATTAGAACAATTGTTTGTTGTCAATGATTTGAATACAGCGATCGGTCAACGAAATCAAGCGATCATCGAGCTGTTATATGCCACAGGCATTCGTGTAAGTGAATGTTGTAACATTCGCCTGTCGCACATTGATTTTTCTGTATGCACCATTTTAATTTACGGAAAAGGGAACAAACAGCGATATGTCCCGTTCGGTACGTATGCCAAAAAGGCGCTCGAACGATATATACAAGACGGACGTCAGCAACTTGTCAGCAAGGCAAAGGTGCCCACGGACGTACTTTTTTTAAATGCGCGCGGTGGCGCGTTAACGCCAAGGGGAGTGCGTCACATCTTAAACGAGATCGTCGAACAGGCAGCCCTTTCGTTAAAAGTAAGCCCCCATGTGTTTCGGCATACGTTTGCAACGCATTTATTAAACGAAGGCGCTGATTTACGTTCTGTACAAGAATTGTTAGGACATACGCATCTTTCATCGACGCAAGTGTATACACATGTAACGAAAGATCATTTGCGCCACATTTATTTACATTCCCACCCGCGCGCATAATGAAAAAGGAGGATGTTTATGAGTCAATTTCATGCGACGACGATTTTTGCGATTCGCCATCAAGGAAAAGGAGCGATGGCGGGCGATGGTCAAGTGACGTTCGGCAATGCCGTAGTGATGAAACATACAGCGCGAAAAATTCGTAAACTTTTTCATGGCAAAGTATTAGCTGGTTTTGCAGGAGCAGTAGCTGATGCGTTTACGCTGTTTGAAATGTTCGAAGGAAAGTTAGAAGAATATAACGGAAATCTACAACGGGCTGCGGTTGAACTAGCGAAAGAGTGGCGAAGCGATAAAGTGTTGCGACGATTAGAGGCGATGTTAATCGTCATGGATGCAACACATGTACTGCTCATTTCTGGAACGGGTGAAGTCATCGAACCAGATGACGATATATTAGCGATCGGTTCAGGCGGCAACTATGCGCTAGCCGCAGGTCGTGCATTAAAGGCGTATGCAGGTGAACATTTAACAGCGAAGCAAATTGCAGAAGCCGCATTAAAAGTAGCGAGCGATATTTGCGTGTACACAAACGATTGCATTATTGTCGAAGAGCTGTAGAGGGGGGAGCGGCATGTTAACGCCAAAACAAATTGTTGAAAAGCTTGATCAATTTATCGTCGGTCAGCATGAAGCGAAAAAAGCGGTGGCGATTGCGCTAAGAAATCGTTATCGTCGCAGTTTATTAGATGAAAAGTTGCGCGATGAAGTCGTTCCGAAAAACATCTTAATGATCGGACCGACTGGTGTTGGGAAAACAGAAATTGCTCGGCGATTAGCGAAACTTGTTGGCGCTCCGTTCGTAAAAGTAGAGGCGACGAAATTTACGGAAGTCGGTTATGTTGGCCGCGACGTAGAATCTATGGTGCGCGATCTCGTTGAAACGTCCGTACGCATCGTGAAAGAACGAAAAATGAATGAAGTAAAAGATCGTGCGCAACAATTGGCGAACCATCGTATCGTTGAACTGCTCGTTCCTGGGAAAACGAAGCAGACGATGAAAAATCCGTTTGAACTTTTGTTTGGTGGTGCACAAGAGCAAGCGGACGTCGGATATGATGAGCAAAACCTCGCTGAAAAGCGGCGACAAGTAGCGTGGAAACTCGCGAACGGTGAGTTAGAAGATGAATTTGTGACCGTTGAAATTGAAGAGCAACAACCGCTTATGTTTGATTTATTTCAAGGTGCGGGCATGGAGCAAATGGGCGCCAATATGCAAGATATGTTAAGCAGCTTTATGCCGAAAAAACGAAAGAAACGAAAATTAAAAGTAAAAGAAGCGCGCTACGTGCTCACCAACGAAGAAGCGCAAAAGCTGATCGATATGGATGAAGTGACGCAAGAAGCGATTCGATTAGCTGAACAATCAGGCATTATTTTTATTGACGAGATTGACAAAATTGCGCGCAGAGGACAGACAGGGGCATCGGCTGACGTTTCGCGTGAAGGCGTACAACGCGATATTTTGCCGATCGTCGAAGGTTCGACCGTCATGACGAAATACGGACCAGTCAAAACGGACCATATTTTATTTATTGCTGCTGGTGCGTTTCATATGGCGAAACCGTCTGACTTAATTCCAGAGTTGCAAGGCCGTTTCCCGATTCGCGTCGAGCTGACGAAGCTGACTGTCGATGATTTTGTGAAAATATTAGTGGAACCAAACAATGCGCTTTTAAAACAATACGTTGCCTTACTTGCTACGGAAGGTATACAACTTGAATTTTCTGACGATGCTATTCGTAAAATTGCCGAAGTTGCTTTTGAAGTAAACCAACAAACCGATAACATTGGAGCACGTCGCCTTCATACGATTATGGAAAAATTGTTAGAAGACTTATTGTATGAAGCGCCGGATGTACATCTTGAAAAAGTAGTGATCACTTCGCAATATGTGGAGAAAAAACTAGGAAACATTGTGCGAAATAAAGATTTAAGCCAGTTTATTTTATAAGAGGAGGATGCGAGATGAACTTACTTCAAAAAACAAGAAAAATTAATGCGATGTTGCAAAACGCAGCTGGAAAGCCGGTAAACTTTAAAGAGATGGCAGAAACGCTTTGCGAAGTCATCGAAGCAAACGTTTTCGTTGTGAGCCGTCGCGGAAAGCTGCTTGGCTTTGCGATTAAACAAACGATTGAAAACGAACGAATGAAAAAAATGTTAGCGGATCGTCAATTCCCAGAAGAATATACAAAAAATTTATTTAACATTACAGAAACGTCGCCAAACCTTGATATTCATAGCGAGTATACGGCATTTCCTGTCGAAAATAAAGACTTATTTAAAAATGGTTTAACGACAATCGTGCCGATTATCGGTGGTGGTGAACGTCTAGGAACGCTCATTTTATCTCGCTTAGATAAAGAATTTCACGATGACGATTTAATTTTAGCTGAATACGGAGCAACGGTTGTCGGAATGGAAATTTTGCGTGAAAAAGCGGAAGAAATTGAAGAAGAAGCGCGCAGCAAAGCTGTTGTTCAAATGGCGATCAGCTCGCTTTCGTATAGTGAATTAGAAGCGATTGAGCATATTTTTGAAGAGTTAGATGGAACAGAAGGATTGCTTGTTGCAAGTAAAATCGCTGATCGTGTCGGGATTACGCGCTCAGTTATTGTCAACGCGCTTCGTAAATTAGAAAGTGCCGGAGTCATTGAATCTCGTTCGCTTGGAATGAAAGGAACGTACATTAAAGTATTAAACGATAAGTTTTTAACAGAACTTGAAAAATTAAAACATCATTAAAAACAAGAAGGCATCTTTGCAAGAAAGATGCCTCTTTTGTTAAAGTATGTGAAAATGTTAAAGTATGTGAAAAATGGTCCAATGTTCCCTATATACAATATGTAAATAATTTTTTACAATAAAGGTGTCAAACGGTGTCTATGTGGGGAGGAATATGCCGTGAGATTGTTTTCAAATACATTCCAAATATTAGAAAAAGGGTTAAATTATTCATCGTTGAAACAAAAAGTGATCGCAAACAATATCGCGAATGTCGATACACCAAATTTTCAAGCAAAAGACGTCCAATTTCGTACAGAATTTCATCAAGCACTGCAAGCGTACCGCACAGATCCGCGTCATTTTGAGTTTAAAGGAAGCACAAACAAATTTTTCATGACGACTAAAAACGATCTCGTTTACAATCATAATAAGAATAATGTCGATCTAGATCAAGAAATGTCGGATTTAGCGCAAAACCAAATTTATTACAACGCTTTAGTCGAACGAATAAACGGAAAGTTTAACTCCTTAAAAACGGTCATTAAGGGAGGAAAATAATACATGTTTCAAAGTTTCAATGTGTCTGCTTCTGCATTAACTGCTCAACGGTTGCGCATGGATGTCATTTCTGCAAATATGGCAAACGTCGATACGACGCGGGCAAAAATGGTAGACGGAAAGTGGCAACCGTATCGTCGCAAAATGGTTGTGATGCAGCCGAACGAATCGTTTTCTTCTTTTTTACATCAAGCGATGAACGAGCGGTCGGCAGGCGGAGTCAAAGTGACAAAAATTGTCGAGGATCAAACGCCATTTAAACTTGTATATGATCCGTCTCATCCGGATGCAGATGAAAACGGATATGTGCAGCTGCCAAACGTCGATCCGTTAAAAGAAATGGTTGATTTAATGAGCGCGACTCGCTCGTATGAAGCAAACGTGACAGTATTAAATGCGACAAAAGGGATGTTAATGAAGGCGTTAGAGATCGGAAAATAGGGGGGTAAACGATGATTGATCGCATCCAACGTACAGTTTTATCACCAGCTGCACAGCAGCAAGCGATAAAGCCCGCGGAAGCACAACGGGCGTTTTCTCAATTTTTAAAAGAAGCGATTAACGAAGTAAATAAACAGCAAATGGAATCGGATCAGTTGACAACAAAGTTAGCAAAAGGAGAAAACGTGGATTTGCACAATGTTATGATCGCTTCACAAAAAGCGAGCGTATCACTTCAATTAGCGATTGAAGTGCGCAATAAAGTCATTGAAGCATATCAAGAATTGATGAGAATGCAAGTATAATTGACCTCAAGAGATAGCGGAGGGAGCGTATGAATGAGCGATTAAAACAAGCGATAGAACGATTAAAATTGTTTTGGAGCGAGAGAACAAAACAGCAAAAAGCGATGGCTTTAGGACTTGCTGTTTTGGTGGTCGTTGCTGTTGCGCTTACTGCTTTTTTTGCGACGCGAACGAATTTTGTTCCTCTCTACAGCAATTTATCGCCGCAAGAAGCTGGACAAATTAAGGCAACGCTTGATCAGCGCGGTATTCAGTCGCAAGTTGCCGATAACGGCACGACCATTTTAGTGCCCGAACAGCTTGTAAACACGTTAAAAGTTGAATTAGCAGCAGAAGGCATTCCAGACAGCGGGAGCATTGATTATTCATTTTTTGGGAAAAACTCTGGCTTCGGCATGACAGATAATGAATTTAACGTGTTAAAAATTGAGGCGATGCAAACAGAGCTCGCCAACTTAATAAAAAGTATAGACGGGGTAGAAGATGCGAAGGTGATGATTAATCTACCCCAGCCGACCATATTTGTTGGTGACCAACAGGAAGAGGCATCTGCTTCCATCGTTTTGAAAACAAAGGCAGGATATAAATTTAATGAACAGCAAATTAAATCGTTATACCACCTTGTTTCCAAAAGCGTGCCGAACCTTCCTACTGAAAATATCGTCATTATGAATCAATATTTTGAGTACTTTGATTTAAAAAATGAAGAAAATTTTTCGTCTGGCAAAACATTTGCAGAACAATATGAAATTAAACAAGAAATTGAGCGCGATATTCAACGTCGCGTCCAAAAAATGTTAGGAACGATGATCGGACAAGATAAAGTCGTCGTTTCTGTCACAGCAGACGTTGATTTCACGCAAGAAAATCGCCAAGAAGAGCTTGTTGAGCCAGTAGATAAAGAAAATATGGAAGGCATTGCAGTAAGCATACAGCGCATTACTGAAACGTTTTCCGGTCAAGGGGCTCAACCGGGCGGCACAGTAGGGACGGGAGAAAACGACGTGCCAGGTTATCAAGGAGCGAATGGCGAGACGAATGGGGATTATGAGCGAATTGAGGAAACAATTAATAACGAGGTTAATAGAATAAAAAGGGAGATTGTTTCAAATCCTTATAAAATAAAAGATTTAGGCATTCAAGTGATGGTTGAACCGCCAAAACCTAATGATCCGAACTCACTTCCTGCACAAACGGTTGATGACATTACAAAAATTTTAGGTACGATCGTGCGTACGTCAGTCGACAAAGAAATTGCAGGACAATGGACGGACAACGATTTGCAAAATCGCGTTGTCGTTTCAGTTCAGCCGTTTAACGGAAAAGTGCAGTTTGACGAAGAAACCGCAACGATTCCGACATGGGCATATATAGCTGGTGGCGGAGCGCTTATTTTGCTTCTTGCTTTGATCGTCTTTTTATGGTTGCGCAAACGCAAGAAAGAAGAAATGGACGAACAACCAGTGCAAGAAGAGCGAGTGGCAGTACAAATTCCAGACGTCAACGAAGAAGTCGAAACGGAAGCAACATTACGTCGCAGGCAGCTTGAAAAACTCGCAAAAGAAAAGCCAGAAGAATTTGCGAAATTGCTAAGAACATGGCTTGCAGAGGAATAAAGGAGGGGATTGTATGGCGAAACGCGATCAAAAAGGCGAATTGACAGGAAAACAAAAGGCAGCCATTCTCCTCATTTCATTAGGACCAGACGTCTCAGCATCTGTATATAAACATTTGTCTGAAGAAGAAATTGAAAAATTGACGCTTGAAATTTCTAACGTTCGTCAAGTTGATGCTGAGAAAAAAGAAATGATTTTAGAAGAATTTCATCAAATCGCATTAGCGCAAGATTACATTTCGCAAGGTGGAATTGCCTACGCGAAACAAGTGCTTGAAAAAGCGCTCGGTCCAGAACAGGCGATGAACATTATTAATCGCTTAACGTCTGCTTTGCAAGTGCGTCCGTTTGATTTCGCACGCAAGGCGGATCCGGCGCAAATTTTAAACTTTTTACAAAACGAACATCCACAAACGATTGCGCTCGTGCTGTCGTATTTAGAACCAGCGCAAGCCGGTCAAATTTTATCGGCGCTTCCGCAAGAAATGCAAGCGGATGTCGCTCGGCGCATCGCCTTGATGGATCGCACATCACCAGAAATGATTAATGAAGTCGAACAAGTGCTTGAACGGAAACTATCGACGACAGTTGTACAAGATTACACGCAAACTGGTGGTATTGAAGCTGTTGTTGAAGTGTTGAACGCTGTCGATCGCGCAACCGAGCGCACCATTTTAGATGCCCTTGAAATTCAAGATTCAGAGCTAGCAGAAGAAATTAAAAAGCGCATGTTTGTATTTGAAGATATCGTTACGCTTGATAATCGTGCGATTCAACGCGTCATTCGCGAAGTGGACAATGCAGACTTGTTGCTTGCGTTGAAAGTGTCTAGCGATGAGGTGAAAGAAGTTGTATTCCGCAACATGTCTTCACGCATGGCGGAAACGTTTAAAGAGGAAATGGAGTTTATGGGTCCTGTTCGTCTTCGCGACGTAGAAGAAGCGCAATCGCGTATTGTTGCAGTGATTCGTCGTCTCGAAGAAGCGGGTGAGATTGTCGTCGCTCGTGGCGGAGGAGATGATATTATTGTCTAAAGTCATTAAAGCCCCTTTTGCTCGGACGTGTACCGAACAACGAGCGGTCATCCAAGTAAAAAAGGTGCTGCCTGACATGCAACAGGAAGCGCATGAGCAACATGAGGAAGCAACGATACAACATGTGCAAATGATGATCGAGCAAGCCGAGCAACAAGCGGCAAATATTCGTCAAGAAGCGGACATGTATTACGCATCTGTCCAACAACAGATTGCAGAAGAACAGAGAAAATGGGAAGAAGAACGAAACGAATGGATAAACGAAGCGCGCCAAGAAGGATATGTGGTCGGTTTAGAACAAGGGCGACAAGACGGGCTCCAGCAATATATGGAGGCGATCCGCGAAGCGAAGCAAATTGTGCAATCAGCCAACGAACAGTTTTATCACATTTTACAGTCGGCGGATGAAACGATTTTACTTGTCGCTTGTAAAGTGGCCGAACGGATCATCGGTGAACGTCTTGCTGAAAATAAAGAACATTTTCTCGGACTTGTCAAACAAGTGATTAAAGAAGTTCGGGAACATGAAGAAGTGAAAATATACGTTCATCCGGCTTATTATGACGTTGTCGTTCGTCAAAAGGAGGAGTTAAAAGCATTATTTAGCCAAGACGTTCATTTGTTTATTTATCCTGATGAAACATTAGCTGAAACAAGCTGTATCGTCGAATCGCCGTTTGGTCGTATTGACGCAAGTGTGGATACGCAGCTTGAGCAACTGAAGCAACAATTGCTCGAGCGGATCGAGGGGGCAAACGAATGAATTGGCAGGCACTTATCAATGAAATTGAGCTGCTCGATCCGTATAAACGATTTGGCAAAGTGACGCGCGTTATCGGCTTAATGATTGAAGCAAAAGGACCAGAAAGTTCCATTGGAGATGTTTGTTATATTCATATTGGTCATAAAAAAAAGAAAAAAATTCAAGCGGAAGTTGTCGGATTTCGCGACGAATATGTGCTTTTAATGCCGTATGCAACCGTTCAAGATATTGCTCCAGGGTGTATTGTCGAAGCGACAGGTACTCCGCTCGACATCAAAGTTGGTTCAGCGCTTGTCGGACGTGTCATTGATGCATTAGGCGCCCCGCTCGATGATCAGCCGCTTCCAAAAGGGTTGACAGCCGTTCCGATCGATCGCCAACCGCCAAATCCGATGACGCGACCAACAATTTCGGAACCGATTGAAGTCGGCGTGAAAATGATCGACAGTTTGCTGACGGTTGGAAAAGGGCAGCGTGTCGGAATTTTTGCTGGCTCTGGCGTCGGAAAAAGTACGTTAATGGGGATGATTGCTCGCAACACAAACGCAGATTTAAACGTCATTGCGCTGATCGGCGAACGTGGCCGTGAAGTGCGCGAGTTTATTGAGCGCGACCTCGGTCCAGAAGGGCTGAAACGATCTATTGTCGTTGTAGCGACGTCAGATCAGCCTGCGCTGATGCGCATTAAAGGAGCGTATACAGCCACGGCCATTGCCGAATATTTTCGCGATCAAGGGCTTAACGTCATGTTTATGATGGACTCGGTCACGCGCGTTGCGATGGCACAGCGCGAGGTCGGATTAGCTGTCGGGGAGCCGCCGACGACGAAAGGATATACACCGTCTGTTTTTGCTATTTTACCGAAATTGCTTGAGCGAACAGGGACGAACGAACACGGAACGATTACCGCGTTTTATACGGTGCTCGTTGACGGCGATGATATGAATGAGCCGATTGCTGATACCGTTCGTGGCATTTTAGACGGGCACTTCGTATTAGAACGACAACTAGCAAATAAAGGTCAATACCCAGCGATTAACGTATTAAAAAGCGTCAGCCGCGTCATGAACTACATTGTCACGCCAGAACATCGAAAAATGGCAGAGAAGCTACGTGAGCTGTTAGCGACATACGTTCAGTCTGAAGATTTAATTCAAATTGGTGCGTATAAACGTGGCTCGTCGCGAGAAATTGACGAAGCGATTCGCTACTATCCGAAAATCATTTCATTTTTAAAGCAAGATGTTCATGAATCGTACACAATTAACGAAAGCGTTCAACAGTTGTTTCAACTTATTGAACAAGGGTGAATAAATAATGGCACCGTTTAAATTAACAAAAATTTTAAACTTGAAAGAACATGAAAAGCAAAAAGCATTGCACGAATATGAAGAAGCGCGTAGCCGATTTGAAGAAGTGGCTGAAAAGCTATACCATTTTTTAAAGCAAAAAGAAGATTATGAAGAACAACATAAACAACAATTACAATTAGGGCTAGCGATTCAACATATTCGTTCGTTTCAAAGATTTATGAACAATTTGCAACGCGTCATTGATCATTATCAACATCTCGTTATGCAAGCACGTCAACAAATGGAATTGAAACAACTCAAATTAGTTGAGTTGAATGTCGAAGTGAAAAAATACGAAAAAATAAAAGAAAAATATGACGACATGATTGCAGCGCAACTACGAATGGCTGAACAAAAACAGATGGACGATATTTCCATACAGCAATATTGCTATCGAGAAACAAGGTGAGCGTCAATGGAACAGTTTGAAAAAGAAGAAGAAACGAAAAAAACAAGCAAGTTTCAATGGTTTCTTTTTGTCGTTTTTATTCCGCTTTTATTTACGATCTCGGTTGTTTTGTTGATTTTAACATTCTCTGGCATTAACGTATTTGAACAAGGGAAAAAATATGCAAGTCAATTGCCGTTTGTTTCGCAATGGATTGAAGGAACAGAAGCAAACGAAAAAAAGAAACTGCAAGAACAAATTGTCGAGTTAAAAGCAACGATTGTTGAAAAAGAGAAACAACTAAAAAAAGCGAACGATGCGCTCAAAGAAAAAGAAGCGGAAATTGATGCGCTAAAGCAAGAAATCGCACGTTTGCAGACAGAAAAAGAACAAGCACAACAGCCGACAACACCGTCAACAGAGCAGACAGATGCTACGCGTGTAGACGTTGTGAAAATGTATGAGACGATGTCACCAAAAAAAGCAGCGGAAATTATTCCGCAAATGTCGGATCAAGAAGCGGTCAATTTGTTGTCAAAATTGAAAGCAGACAAAGTGGCGGCCATTTTAGAAAAAATGGATGCACAAAATGCGGCAAAATATACGAGCTTACTTGCGAAAAAAGCGAACAATTGAAAGGAGGTGAAAAAATGAATATCGCGGCGATTTCTTCCATGGCTCCATTCAGCGGATCAAATCAACAAACGACTGTTGAAACGGGCGATGGATATGCATTTGCTCATTTGCTTTCCTCGTTGCGTCAAAAATCGGAGCCGGTGCAACCGTTGTCAGAACAGTCGGAAGCGATGCAACGAATCGATTGGGAGCAGTTGCAGCAATGGTTTGCTCAACTTCCGCTTCATGATGGATATGCCGAGAGACAAACGTTAGCAAATGAAATGATTCAATCGTTTCTTTCTCTTTTGCCAGAAGAAACGAAAGAACAAATCGTTCAACAATTTTCAGCCGAACAGCCGTTTGAAACGATGTTTTCAGCGTCCGATGATCATGATGAAAAAGATGAACTGATGCTCGTCATCGCTCTGTTTCAACTTGAACAAAAGCAATGGACGATTCCAGAGCCGATCGTCGAACATGCACGTGCAATGCTTCGCAACGTGTTCGGAACAAACGATGAACAAAGCAATACGATGAAAGACATGTTGCAAAAATTAATCGAGTTCGGCGACAGTGAAAAGACACGACGTCATATGGGACAAGTAGAAACAGGACAGATGCAAAAAGTTACAGGACATCCACGTGCTTTATTTTCGACTGTTGATCGTGAAAAAGCGATATCCGATATGAAATACGCTGTTGCACGTTTACAAGAACAACCTTGGCAACCTATACAAAAAGAAGTTGCACCATTACCACAAGAGCGTAAGCAACCGATTGTTCGCCTGTCGGAACAGATGCTACATGTCGCTCAACAATCAGATGATAAACATGTCCCGTTTGACCGACCAACGATTGATACGACGAATGAAACACCGTTTGTCGCACAGTTTGAGCGAATTGTTCGTTCAAGTCAATTCACGCGATGGAAAAACGGCAATGCACAAATGCTTATTCGCCTTCATCCTGAACATTTAGGATATATAACAATTAAGCTTATTCAACAAAAAGGAAAGCTAACGGCAAAAATGATTACATCGACCGAAGCGGCGAAACAGCTAGTGGAACAACATATTCATCAGCTTGCGCATATTGCCGATCACATTACGGTTGAACAATTTAACGTATTTGATCAAGCGAAATTTCGCGATCATTCATTCCAGCAACAAAAGCAGCAACAGCAACAACAAGAGCAACAAAGAGAAGAGAAAAGTGAGCGTGATCAATCGTTTGATGAGTGGTTAAAAGAGTGGTTTGACTTTGAATAGAGGTGATCATATGACTGCGATCGATCCAAGTTTGCTTTTATCGCAACGCCAAGTCGCGCAGCGTGAAACAGGGAAAAGCTCGTTAGGAAAAGATGATTTTTTGAAAATTTTAATTACTCAATTGCAACACCAAGATCCGCTCAATCCGATGGAAGACCGGGAATTTATTTCACAAATGGCAAACTTTTCATCACTTGAGCAAATGGTCAATATGTCAAATATGATGAGCAAGTTTATTGAGACACAAACGGGTACATCGGAAAAACTTACAGGCACATTAGATGCATTGCAAAAGCTTATCCAGCAACAGTCTGCGCCGTCGCTTGCACAATATAGTGAATGGATCGGCAAGACGGTAACATGGGATGAAAAAAGCGGTGTTGTTCAAGCGGTCGTTCAAAAAGGAACGGATATATGGTTAGAGCTTGAACAAGGAGAAACGGTGTTAGCCTCTCGCGTCACAAAAGTGTCGCAATAAAGGAGGTGAGAAAATGAATCGCATTCAATTTTTTCCGCACACCCCGTTGATTCCGGCGAAAAAACAGGCGGCTGTCCAAACAGAGCAACAATCGTTTCGCGATGCGCTTATTGAAGCAGGAAAAGGGCTAAAAATAAGCAAACATGCGCAACAACGTTTGCAAGAGCGAAATATTCACATTAACGACGAACAGTGGGCGATGATTGGGCAAAAAATTGTAGAGGCGAAACAAAAAGGGGTGCGCGATTCACTCGTCATTACAAATGAAGCTGCATTAATTGTGAGCGCTGTGAATGAAACGGTCATTACTGCAATGGATCGCAATGAAGCACAGAGCCAATTGTTTACAAACATTAACGGAGCCATTATTATATAAGGCTGGACCTTTACAGGAAGCCTTTGAGCGTGCGGAATGACAGAAGCCGCTCATTTAAAATGATGAGAAAGGGAGAGGTTTTATGCTACGTTCTATGTACTCTGGAATCGGAGGAATGAAAAATTTCCAAGTGAAATTGGATGTAATAGGAAATAATATTGCTAACGTAAACACATATGGTTTTAAAAAGGGACGTACTATTTTTAAAGACTTAGTTAGCCAACAAATTTCAGGAGCAAGTGGTGCGTCAGGAGGGAAAGGTGGAGTTAATCCAAAACAAGTGGGTCTAGGTTCTCAATTATCAGTTATTGATACAGTGCATACTCAAGGTAGCTTGCAAACAACAGGCCGCGTTCTTGATTTGGCGATTTCTGGAGATGGATTCTTCGTTGTTGGAAATGTAGCAACTCCACCTGGTGCTGCCACAAATTTAGCATATACGAGGGCGGGGAATTTTTATCTTGATCAAAATGGAGATATTGTAAATGCGGATGGCTTGTATTTGATAGGACAAGTAAGTAATCAAATTGGAAAAATTAACATTCCTACAGACGCTAAAAGTTTTAGCATCGGTGCAGATGGAACAGTTAGTTATGTGGATGCTTCAGGGAACTTGAGGACTGCTGGGACAATACGTTTAGCAAAATTTAATAACAATGAGGGACTAGAGAAAGTAGGGCAAAATCTTTATCGACCAACAACAAACTCTGGTGCAGCGGTTGATACCCCTCCGGGACTGAACGGAGCAGGAATACTAGTCCCAGGTACGTTAGAAATGTCCAACGTTGACCTTTCCGAAGAGTTTACGGAAATGATTGTCGCGCAACGCGGCTTCCAAGCAAACACGCGCATTATTACAACATCGGACGAGATTTTACAAGAATTAGTTAACTTAAAGAAATAATAAGGGAGGGGGGGCACTAGGCTCCGTCTAGTGCCCGCATACATATGATTACATTAACGCGGTTAAATGGAAAACAATTCACACTAAACGCGATATACATAGAACAAGTTGAAGCGTTCCCAGACACGACCATTACGTTAACGAATGGCAAAAAGTTTGTCGTGCGGGAGTCTGTTGAAGATGTTATGTTATTAGTAGAAACGTTTTATCGTAACATTTCTGTTCTCGGATTAAGGAGAGATGCGGAGGGATCCGACGTTGAAGGACAATAAAATGTTAAAAATTATGCTTATTGTCATGGGGGGTATTACGCTAGTTAGCGTCGTCGCGCTTGTTGTCGTTATGAAATTTATGGGGAATGATGAACCGAAAGAGCCGTCGGTCGATGAAATTGTTGCAAGCTCGTTTGACGTGCCCGAAATGATGACGAATTTAATGGATGGTAGCTTTATTAAAATTGCGTTTAAAATTCAAACAGATAGCGAAAAGGCAAAAGAAGAAGCAGAAAAACGCGATTTTCAAATTAAAAGTATCATTATTGAAGAGCTGTCAGAAATGACGGCGGAGCAGTTTAAAGGAAAGCAAGGAAAACTTCTTTTAGAGAAAAAACTGCGCGAACGCATAAACGAGCTTATGCAAGAAGGAAAAGTTGAGAAAATTTATATAACCTCCTTTATTCTCCAGTAAATAAAATGAATAGGAGTAGGAGGTGAGAACGGTGTCAGGAGAAGTTTTATCGCAAAGTGAAATAGACGCCCTGCTTGCAGCGCTATCCGCGGGAGAAATGAGCGCTGATGAACTGAAAAAAGAAGAAGCAGAAAAAAAAGTGAAAGTATACGACTTTAAACGGGCATTGCGGTTTTCTAAAGACCAAATTCGCAGTTTGACGCGCATCCACGAAAACTTTGCCCGATTGTTAACGACGTTTTTTTCCGCGCAGTTGCGCACATATGTGCAAATTTCTGTCGCATCGGCTGACCAATTGCCATATGAAGAATTTATTCGCTCCATTCCGAAAATGACGATTTTAACAGTATTTGAAGTCCCGCCTCTTGATGGGCGCGTACTGTTAGAAGTCAATCCTAATATCGCCTATGCGATGCTTGATCGCGTACTAGGTGGCAGAGGTGTGAGTTTAAATAAAATTGAAAATTTAACAGAAATTGAAACGAAAATTATGTCCAATTTGTTTGAAAAAGCGTTCAGCAACTTGCGCGAAGCGTGGGAATCTGTTGCGGACATCGATCCGATGCTTACAGATTTTGAAGTGAACCCGCAATTTTTACAAATGGTATCACCGAATGAAACGATCGTTGTCATTTCGTTAAATACGCAAATTGGCGATACGAGTGGAATGATTAATATTTGTATTCCGCATGTGGTGTTAGAGCCAATTATTCCGAAATTGTCTGTCCATTATTGGATGCAAACGCAAAAAAAAGAGCGTGAACCAGGAGAAGTTGCAACGCTACAAAAGCGATTAAAGCAAACGAAAGTGCCGATGATTGCGGAACTTGGCACATCGACCATTTCCGTACAAGAGTTTCTGCAACTTTCCGTTGGCGATGTGATTCAGCTTGATCAAACGGTGCGCGATCCGCTTATTATTAAAGTAGGAGACGTGCCGAAATTTATCGGTCAGCCAGGAAAAATGAATAAACGATTAGCCGTACAAATTTTGGATGTCATAAAGGGGGAAGACGGCGATGATGAGTGACGATATGTTATCTCAAGATGAGATTGATGCGTTGTTGCGGGGAATTGAAGAAGACCCGATGCCGTCTAGCACAATGTCGATTGATGAAGTGTTGACGCCGATTGAACAAGATGCGCTTGGTGAGATCGGGAATATTTCGTTTGGCAGTTCAGCGACAGCGTTATCGATGTTACTAAATCAAAAAGTTGAAATTACGACGCCGAACGTTTCGCTTATTGAGCGTGCGCGCATCGCTGAAGAGTTTCCGCATCCGTACGTTGCGATTCAAGTCAGCTATACCGAAGGATTTTTAGGAACAAATTTACTTGTCATTAAACAATCTGACGCTGCGATTATCGCAGATTTAATGATGGGGGGGGATGGCACAAATCCATCCGCCTCTATGGATGAAATTCAATTGAGTGCTGTACAAGAAGCGATGAACCAAATGATGGGTTCGGCTGCGACGTCGATGTCGACGATCTTTAGCAAAAAAGTTGATATTTCCCCACCAAGCTTGCATTTGCTTGATTTGTCAGAAGGCGAAGGATTTGAATATTTGCCGCCGGACGATGTACTTGTTAAAGTATCGTTCCGTTTAAAAGTAGGCAATTTAATTGATTCGAATATTATGCAACTGTTGCCAATTCATTTTGCGAAAGAATTAGTCGAAAATTTATTAAATCCGTATAGTACAAAGACCGAAACATCAGCTACAATAAATACGAACGAGCCACGCCAAACAGCGCCATCCGCACAAACGAAACCAGCACAAACGAAACCAGCGCCTTCATCGGCTCAACAAACGCAAAAAGAAGCTCCTCAACATTTTGGGACGGGAGCCGTGCAGCAGCCTGTCAACGTCCAGCCTGTTGCTTTTGCGAGTTTTGAACCAGCGCCATTGCCAGAGGCGGAGTCGCGCAATCTTGATATGTTGCTTGACATTCCGTTGCAAGTGACGGTAGAGCTTGGGCGAACGAAGCGTTCTGTGCAAGATATTTTAAGTTTATCTTCAGGATCGATTATTGAGCTTGATAAACTGGCTGGTGAGCCGGTTGACATTTTAGTGAACAATAAATTGATTGCCAAAGGTGAAGTGGTTGTCATCGATGAAAATTTCGGGGTGCGGGTGACAAGCATTATTAGCCAGAGCGATCGGTTAAACAAATTACGATAATTCGGGAGGTTTTTGGAGAATGGCGAGAATTTTAATTGTTGATGATGCAGCATTTATGCGAATGATGATTAAAGATATTTTAACGAAAAACGGACACGAAGTTGTAGCTGAAGCAGCTGATGGGGCGCAAGCGGTCGAAAAATATAAAGAGTTTCGTCCAGACTTAGTAACGATGGATATTACAATGCCAGAAATGGACGGCATTACGGCGCTTAAAGAAATTAAAAAAATTGATAGCAACGCCAAAGTCATTATGTGTTCGGCCATGGGGCAACAGGCGATGGTTATTGATGCGATCCAAGCAGGAGCAAAAGACTTTATCGTCAAGCCGTTTCAAGCGGATCGCGTCATTGAAGCGATTAATAAAACGCTCGGTTAGAGGTGGAATTCATTGCGCTATATTCGCATCATCATGTTGTGCGCATTCGTTGTTCTGCAAGCAGTTTCTCCTGCTTTTGCAGAACAAACGAATAGCGTAAAAGAATGTTTAGAGCATCCAGAAAAGTGTAAAGAGCAACAAACGAACGATACAAAACAAAACGAAAACGAAACGATTGTCCAGCCGTCTCCGGTCACGGTTTGGGACTTTATTAAACTCATCGTTGCAACGGCTTTTGTTATATTTTTGTTATATGCGCTTTTAAAATGGTTAAATAAACAAAACCGATTTTATGAGCGAAAAGGGCTCATTCAACATTTAGGCGGGGCAAGTTTAGGAACGAATCGAACGATTCAAATTGTAAAAGTCGGTCGACGCGTATTTGTTGTCGGTGTAGGAGAATCTATTCACTTATTAAAAGAAATTACCGATGAACAAGAAATTGAAGAACTGCTTAAGCAACATGAAGCGCGTCTTGATTCGTTGCTTGATACGAGCGTATGGAAATCGCTCCAATCGCTTTTGCAACGAAAAACGAACGAATCCCGTTTTCGCCAGTTGTTCGATCGGGAGTTACAACAGTTGGCGGATGAGCGAACAAAAGCGATGAGAGCGCTAGAAAAAGAAAGGGATCGACATGAATGAAGTGATGCAATTTTTTAACAATAGCGCACCCGAAAATGTAGCGACATCTGTGAAGCTGTTATTGTTGTTAACCGTCTTATCGATTGCGCCAGGCATTTTAATTATGGTGACATCGTTTACGCGCATCGTCATCGTCCTATCGTTTGTTAGAACAGCGCTCGGTACGCAACAAATGCCGCCAAACCAAGTGATCATCGGGCTATCGCTATTTTTAACATTTTTTATTATGGCACCGACGTTTCAACAAATTAACCGCGATGCATTACAACCATTATTTGATGAAAAAATTAACTTAGAACAAGCGTATGAACGAGCGGAAGCACCGTTGAAAGAATTTATGAGCAAACATACACGCCAAAAAGATTTAGCGTTATTTTTAAGCTACGCAGGGGCGGAGCAGCCGAAAACGGTGAAAGACATTCCGATGTCAGCGCTTGTGCCAGCTTTTGCGATTAGTGAACTAAAAACAGCTTTTCAAATAGGCTTTATGTTATTCATCCCGTTCTTAGTCATTGATATGATTGTCGCTAGTGTATTAATGTCAATGGGGATGATGATGCTGCCGCCGGTGATGATTTCGTTGCCGTTTAAAATTTTATTATTTGTTCTTGTGGACGGTTGGTATTTAGTTGTGAAGTCATTATTAGAAAGCTTTTAAAGTAGGTGGGAAAAATGAGTCCCGATTTTGTCATTCAAGTGGCCGAACGAGGCGTATATATGGTGCTTGTGATATGTGGTCCGCTCATGTTGCTTGCCCTTGCAGTTGGATTGTTTGTCAGCATTTTGCAAGCGACGACGCAAATTCAAGAACAGACGTTGGCGTTTGTACCGAAAATTGTTGCGGTACTCATCGGCCTTGTGTTTTTCGGGCCGTGGATGCTTTCACGGATGGTTTCGTATGCGTACGATATTTTTAGCAATTTAAGTAAATTTGTAGGATGAGACGTATGGAGCTATACACATATTTGCCAACTTTTTTGCTCGTTTTTGCGCGCGTCGCTTCCTTTTTTGCAACGATGCCACTTTTCTCTTATCGAAACGTACCGAACGTTCATAAAATCGGTTTTGCCTTTTTTGTTAGCTGGTTGATGTTTTTAGCGCTTGATCCAAAGCCATTGGATATTGACGGAACGTATATGATGCTGCTAATGAAAGAAGTGCTTGTTGGGCTTTTGATTGGTCTTGTTGCATTTATCATTATGTCGGCCATTCAAATTGCAGGCGGACTCATTGATTTTCAAATGGGGTTTGCGATTGCAAACGTCATTGACCCACAAACAGGAGCACAAAGCCCGTTAATGGGACAATATTTATATACGATCGCCTTATTTTTTTTGCTAGCCGTCAATGGACATCATTTGTTGTTAGACGGTATTTTTTATAGCTACCGATTCATTCCGCTCGACCATCTGATTGCTTTTGAAAACGGACAAATCGCAGAACAAGTTGTTCGTTTGTTTCAAGCGATGTTTGTCATCGCGTTACAAATGGCGATTCCGATTGTCGGTTGCTTATTTTTAGTAGATGTAGCGCTTGGCATTGTGGCGCGAACCGTTCCGCAAATGAACATTTTTGTCATTGGGCTACCTGTGAAAATTATCGTCAGTTTTGTTTTGTTTGTCGTTGTGTTTTCGAGCATGTTCGTCGTCACGAAGCATTTGTTTGAACTCACCGTTATGTCGATGCGCGTCATGATGAAATTATTAGGAGGAACGTAATGTGAGCTGGCTGTCGGTTGACTTGCAGTTTTTTGCTGACGAAAAAACAGAAAAAGCAACGCCGCGAAAACGGCAAGAAGTACGCAAAAAGGGACAAGTAGCAAAAAGTGCTGATGCGACCGCTGCCTTTTTAATGCTCGTCGTTTTCCTTATTCTTTCCTTTTCTTCGGACGTGTGGGGAAATGCGATTATACGGCTATTTTACCAATCGTTTCAACATTATTTTTTCATGGACGTCACGATCGATTCTGTGCAGCTTATTTTTGTTGACCTCCTTCGTCAGATGGCGGTGCTCGTTGGTCCGATTTTTTTAGCCGCCATTGCTGCTGTCCTGTTTGCAAACTTTGTGCAAATCGGGTTTTTATTTACGACTGAACCGTTGCAAATGAAACTAAGCAAACTCGATCCGATTCAAGGATTTAAGCGCATCTTTTCACTGCGTGCGCTCGTGGAATTGTTAAAATCGATTTTAAAAGTGTTATTTGTTGGCGTTGTGACGTTTTCTGTTTTATGGATGCACATGGGCGATATTTTATCGCTGTCGCATAAATCGATTGGCGCGATTGCGGCAACGCTTGGACGTTTAACGATTCAAATGGGTCTTGCTGCTTCTGTCGCTTTACTCCTTCTTTCCTTGTTCGATTATTTGTATCAACGGTATGATTTTGAAAAAAATATTCGTATGTCAAAGCAAGAGATTAAAGACGAGTATAAAAAGATAGAAGGTGACCCGCTCATTAAATCGCGCATTAAACAGAAGCAGCGAGAAATGGCGATGCGTCGAATGATGCAGGAAGTGCCAAAAGCGGATGTCGTCATTACAAACCCAACGCATTTTGCAGTTGCGTTAAAGTATGATGAACAGCAAGCAGACGCTCCGATTGTTGTTGCAAAAGGGGCAGATTATATGGCACAAAAAATAAAAGATATCGCTAAAAAACACGATGTCATGATCGTTGAAAATCGCCCGCTTGCCCGCGCACTATATGATCAAACAGATGTCGGAATGGTCATTCCGGAAGCTTTTTTTAAAGCGGTGGCGGAAATTTTAGCGTACGTCTATAAAATGAAAAATAAACTTTAATTTTATGTATGCGAACAGGAGAGAACGTTTATGTCGGCAAGGGACTTATCTGTATTAATTATGGTTGTATTAATTATAGCGATGCTCATTATTCCTCTACCATCGTGGTTGCTTAGCGTCCTCATTATCATTAATATTTCTCTTGCGTTGCTCGTTCTCTTAACATCGATGAATATGAGCGAACCGCTCCAATTTTCGATCTTCCCTTCGCTTCTTCTTTTGCTTACATTATTTCGCCTCGGTTTAAACGTTTCAACGACTCGTGCTATTTTAAGCAAAGGGGAGGCAGGCGGGGTTGTTGAAACGTTTGGAACGTTTGTTATTGGTGGAAACGTTGTTGTCGGTTTTGTCGTCTTTTTAATTTTAATTATTATTCAATTTATCGTCATTACAAAAGGAGCGGAGCGCGTATCCGAAGTAGCAGCGCGCTTTACGCTTGATGCGATGCCAGGAAAACAAATGAGCATTGATGCTGATTTAAATGCTGGAATCATTTCTGAACAACAAGCGAAAGAGCGGCGGGAAAAAATTGCTCAAGAAGCTGATTTTTATGGCGCGATGGACGGTGCAAGTAAATTTGTCAAAGGTGACGCGATCGCCGGCATTATTATCGTATTAATTAATATGTTATTTGGCATGGTCATTGGGGTTGTACAACAAGGTATGGATATAGGTGAAGCAGCGAAACGATATACGTTGTTAACGGTTGGTGATGGAATTGTTAGCCAAATTCCTGCATTATTAATTTCAACTGCAACAGGTATCGTTGTCACTCGTGCTGCTTCAGACGACAACTTAGGTGCCGATATTACGCGACAACTACTTGCGTATCCAAAAATGTTATACGTTACAGCAGGAACGATTTTTTTACTCGGATTGTTGACCCCGATTAACGACTTGTTAACGATCCCAATTGCTGCTTTGCTCGCTTTTGGCGCACATCAATTTACAAAACAAGAAAACGTGCCACAAACCGCAACCGAAGAGACAGAAGAGGAAATAGAAATGGATCAAATGAAAAGCCCAGAAAGCGTCGTTAGTTTATTAAGCGTCGATCCGATTGAGTTTGAATTTGGATACGGGTTAATTCCGCTTGCGGACGCCAATCAAGGCGGAGATTTGTTAGACCGCATCGTTATGATTCGCCGTCAGCTCGCTTTAGAGCTTGGCATTGTCATTCCTGTTGTTCGCATTCGCGATAACATTCAACTGCAACCGAATGAATATCGTTTAAAAATTAAAGGAAATGAAGTGGCACGTGGCGAGTTGTTGCTTGATCATTATTTGGCGATGAGTCCCGGCATTGAAGATGATTCGATCGAAGGAATCGATACGGTTGAGCCAGCGTTCGGCTTGCCGGCAAAATGGATTTCTGAAGAAATGAAAGAGCGAGCTGAAATGTTTGGATATACAGTTGTTGATCCGCCATCTGTCGTATCGACGCACATAACGGAGCTGTTAAAAGCGCATGCCCATGAATTGCTCGGCCGTCAAGAAACGAAGCAGTTAATCGATCACGTGAAAGAATCGTATCCGATTTTAGTCGAAGAAGTGACACCAAATCCGTTGTCGGTTGGTGATATTCAAAAAGTACTTGCAAATTTATTGCGCGAAAAAGTATCGATTCGCAATTTGCCGGTCATTTTTGAGACGCTTGCGGATTTTGGGCGAATGACGACAGATCCAGATTTGTTAACTGAATACGTTCGTCAAGCGCTCGCTCGTCAAATTACGAGCCAATACGTTGTAGAAGGTCAGCCGCTACGCGTCATTACGTTATCAGGAAAAGTCGAAAAAATGATTGCAGAAGGAGTACAACAAACGGAGCACGGCAATTATTTAGCGCTCGATCCAGTCGTTTCGCAAGCGATTATTGAAGCGATTGCCATGCAAATTGAACAATTTCCGTTTCAAGATCAATCGCCAATTTTACTTTGCTCACCGGCTGTGCGCATGTATGTGAGACAATTAACGGAACGATATTTCCGTCACGTTCCGGTATTATCGTATAATGAACTTGAAGCAAATGTGGAAGTTCAAAGCGTTGGGGTGGTGAATATCGAATGAAAGTAAAAAAGTTTGTTGCTTCGTCTATGCCTGAAGCGATGAAAATGATTCGAGCCGAGCTCGGGAATGATGCTGTGATATTAAATTCGAAAGTTGTGCATAAAAAAGGGTTTTTAGGTTTATTTTCCCGAAAAAATATCGAAGTGATTGCTGCCGTTGATCCGAAACCAGCCACTCCGCCTGTTCAAAAAATAAAAGAAAAAAGAAAAGAGCGCACAGAACCAATGCGTGATGAGCAGCTATTAAAAGAAATTCACGAATTAAAAGCGACGATTCATCAGTTGTCACAAGGGGGGGGAATCTATCCAACTCCGTTAAAAGCGATCGATGGGCATTTAATCGATCAAGAAATAAGCGATGATGTGCGGGCGATGTTTATGGCTCCGTTGTTGCAACGATGGTATACGTCTGGAGCAAATGCGCCTTATGAAGAAGTGAAGCAATGGCTTCATGAGGAAATTATCAAAACATTGACCCCCCTTTCGTTTGGTGGGATTTCATTTGAAAAAAAATTCGTCAATGTTGTCGGGCCGACAGGGGTTGGCAAAACGACAACGCTTGCGAAAATGGCCGCCGGTTGCGTCATTAAATATCGGAAAAAAGTCGCGTTTATTACGACTGATACGTATCGTATTGCAGCGATTGACCAGCTGGAAACATATGCCAAAATTTTGGATGTACCGCTTGAAGTATGTTACAATCTCGATGATTTTCGTCAAGCGAAAGAAAAGCTGGCATCATACGATATTGTATTTATTGATACAGCTGGGCGGAATTTCCGAAACGCCCAATATGTGAACGATTTGAAAAAAATGATTGATTTTAATGAAGAAATGGAAACGTTTCTTGTATTATCACTAACAGCAAAATGGCGGGATATGAAAGACATTTATACACAGTTTTCGCTCATTCCCATTCATAAATTTATTTTCACGAAAGTCGATGAAACGAGTCGACATGGTGCGATGTTAAATATGATGGTTCAATGTGGCATTGGGGCGGCGTATATGACGCATGGGCAAAACGTGCCAGATGATATTGTTGAAGCTACTCCACAGCTTGTTGCAAATATGATTACTGGGGTCGAGCAGCGATGATGAGAGATCAAGCCGAAAGCTTACGTTTACGCGTGAAAAAAATGCAGCACGGGGCAGAAACGAAAACGATTGCCGTATTGAGCGGCAAAGGTGGCGTTGGCAAGTCGAACGTTTCGTTAAACTTTTCATTAGCGCTACGTCAACGCGGAAAAAATGTATTGCTTTTTGATATGGATATTGGCATGGGAAACATCGATATTCTACTTGGACAAACGTCATTTCATACAATTATCGATATTTTTCGTCTAAATGTCACCATTCATGATATTATAAAAACAGGACCAGAACAGTTATCGTTTATTGCAGGGGGAACGGGATTAACGGAAATTTTTCATATGGATGAGCAAAAAGTCGAATATTTTATTGAACAATTGCAACTCGTTTCCGAGCAATACGATTACATGATTTTTGATATGGGAGCGGGCATGTCTGAAGATCGTCTTCAACTGTTGAAGGCAGTTGATGATATTTTCATTGTAACAATACCTGAACCAACTGCCTTGACAGATGCGTATGCAACAATGAAATACATTCATGTAGCGGCTCCCCAACTTCCTATTTATGTGCTAGTCAATCGGGCACGTTCAGACAAAGAAGGAGTAGAAACGCTACAACGTTTAAAACAAGTGGCGAAACGTTTTTTAGGAAAAGAACTACATGCGTTAGGTTATGTACCAGAAGACCGAATAGTAAGCACTGCCGTCATTCGCCAAACGCCTTTTATTTTGTTTGACCCAGGCGCGAAGGCGAGCAAGGCGCTTGTACAAATGGCAGATCGCTATTTAGCAAATGAAGAACATGAAGAACAGGCGAAACGTCCGTTTCATTTTTTTGCAAAATTGCGTCAATACTTTTTAGAAAGGTAGGTTATCATCGTTGTGAATAAAGCAAAAGTGCTTGTCGTTGATGACTCTGCTTTTATGCGAAAATTAATTAGCGACTTTTTGTCAGAACATCCGCGATTGCACGTTGTTGGCACAGCACGTGACGGACAAGAGGCGTTACAAAAAATTGAGCAACTAAAACCTGATGTTGTAACGTTAGACGTTGAGATGCCTGTCATGAACGGGCTCGAGACGTTAAAGCATATTATGCAAAAACAACCGCTTCCTGTCGTTATGATTTCAAGTACGACGAAAGAAGGAGCGGAAAATACGATTTTAGCGCTTCAATACGGGGCGGTTGATTTTATTGCTAAGCCTTCGGGAGCCATTTCACTAGATTTATATAAAATTAAAGATAAAATGATCGAAAAAGTACTTTTAGCAAGCGAAGCGAATTTGCGGACAGTGAAGGCGAAGCAAAAAATGTCTATGTTGTCGCAAAAGCAATATAGCAAAATAGAGGTAAGTGAACGACAAAACGTAAGCGGGAAGAAAAAAATTATTGCGATTGGGACATCCACAGGGGGACCGCGTGCGCTTCAGCACGTGCTAACGAAATTTCCGGCAACTATTGACGCACCGATTTTCATTGTTCAACATATGCCGAAAGGATTTACAAAATCATTAGCAACCCGTTTGGACTCATTAAGTAGCATCCGTGTCAAAGAAGCAGAAGACGGTGAAATTGTTCAAACAGGAACAGCATATATTGCTCCAGGTGGAAAACATTTATATGTTAAACGCGTCGGCACATCGCTTGCCATCCATCTCGATGAAGCGGCACCGCGAAACGGACATCGCCCTTCCGTTGATGTCATGTTGGAATCGTTAAGTGCGCTTACAAATTACGAAAAAGTTGCGGTCATTATGACAGGAATGGGGTCAGATGGCACAGCGGGGCTAAAGCAGTTAAAGGCGTCTGGCAAGACGTTTGTTATTGCAGAATCTGCTGAATCATCCGTCGTATTCGGCATGCCAAAATCCGCAATTGCTGCAAACGTTGTTGATGAGATCATTCACGTTGATGACATTGCTGAAGCGGTAATGAAGCACGTACAAGTTTGAGGGGGATAGGAACCATGGACATGAGTCAATACCTCGAGGTGTTTATTGATGAAAGCAAAGAACATTTACAAACGATTAACGAACAGTTGTTAGAACTTGAAAAAAATCCGGATGACGTGTCGATCGTTAATGAAATTTTTCGTTCCGCTCATACGTTAAAAGGAATGTCGGCAACGATGGGATTTGAGGACTTGGCGAATTTGACACATCAAATGGAAAATGTCCTTGATGCGATTCGCAACGGGAAAATTGCTGTAACACCAGAATTGCTTGACGTCATTTTCCGAGCTGTTGACGATTTAGAAGCGATAGTCGTTTCCATTGCAGAAGGCGGCGATGGAAAGCGTGACGTAACAGATGTCGTTGCGCAGTTAAAGCAAATTGAAAAAGGAGAAGCAGTCGTTGCTCCGAAAAAAAGCGCCCCAACATATGAACAAACATATGACGAATTTGAGTATACGATTTTAAAACAGTCAGCTGAACAAGGGTTTCACAGTTATGAAGTGAAGGTGAAGTTGCGCTCGGACTGTTTATTAAAAGCTGCCCGTGTATTTATGATTTTTGAAGTCATTGAACAAATCGGAGAAGTAATTAAATGTGTTCCAACGGTTGAAATGCTAGAAGCTGAACAGTTTGATGATCAATTTGTTGTTACGGTTGTGACAAAAATATCAGAAGATGAATTGCAAAAGCGCATGATGAAAGTATCTGAAGTAGAAGAAGTATTTGTCCAACCGGTTGACTTATATAGACCTGTTGCACAAGAACAGCTGATGGAGCAAAAACAGAAAGAAGAGCAAAAAACGGTCGAGCAAGCTGTCGAGAAAAAACAAGAAGGACAAGAAGAAAAAGCGACCGGAAAGCAAGTAAGCAACAAAACGATTCGCGTCAATATTGAACGTCTTGACGTATTAATGAACTTATTTGAAGAACTTGTTATTGATCGTGGTCGACTTGAACAAATTTCTCGCGAGTTAAACAATCCAGAGTTACATGAAACCGTTGAACACATGTCACGCATTTCAGGGGACTTACAAAACATTATTTTAAATATGCGCATGGTTCCTGTTGAAACTGTATTTAACCGTTTCCCTCGCATGGTTCGCCAATTGGCTCGCGATTTAGGAAAGAAAATTAATCTTGAAATTATCGGGGCAGAAACAGAACTCGATCGTACGGTGATTGACGAAATTGGCGATCCGCTTGTCCACTTGTTGCGCAACGCCATCGACCATGGTATTGAAACACCAGATGTGCGTCGGGCGAAAGGAAAACCGGAAGAAGGAACGGTGAGGTTAAAAGCGTATCATAGCGGCAACCATGTATTTATTGAAATTGAAGATGACGGTGCTGGCATTAGCCGCGAAAAAGTATTAAGAAAAGCAATAAGCAAAGGTATTATTTCCGAGCAAAGTGCAGCGAATTTAACAGATAAACAAGTATATGAACTTATTTTTGCTTCAGGTTTTTCGACAGCGGATAAAGTATCTGACATTTCAGGACGCGGCGTCGGATTAGACGTTGTAAAAAGTACGATTGAGTCGCTTGGTGGATCGGTATCGATTGACTCGGAAGAAGGAGTCGGCTCTGTCTTTTCGATTCAGCTACCGCTCACATTATCGATCATCTCTGTCATGCTAGTTGAAATTCAAAACGAAAAATATGCGATTCCGTTGTCATCGATTATCGAGACGGCCATTGTGAAAAAAGAAGACATTTTACATGCTCATAATCAAAAAGTCATTGATTTCCGTGGCAAAGTTGTTCCGCTTTTATTTTTAAAAGATATTTTTGAAGTACCGGTCATCAAAGAAGAGGACGATTTCTTATCGGTCGTCATTGTGCGTAAAGGTGAAAAAATGGCCGGTCTTGTCGTCGATTCATTTATCGGTCAACAAGAAGTGGTGTTAAAATCGCTTGGCAACTACTTAACGTCCGTGTTTGCGATTTCTGGGGCGACGATTTTAGGTGACGGACAAGTCGCGCTCATTATTGATTGCAACGCGCTAATTAAGTAGGGGCAAGCGAGAGGGGGAATGAAATGTGGCTGAGCTGAAAGTAATCGTGTTCCAATTAAAAGATGAAGAATACGCTATTCCGGTTCAACAAGTGCGCTCGATTGAAAAAATTCAGCATATTACGCGCGTTCCTCGCGTTCCGAAATATGTGAAAGGCGTTATCAATTTGCGTGGAGTCGTTACGCCAATTATCGACTTGCGTATGCGTTTTGGATTAGAGGAAGCGGAATTTTCTGACCATACGCGCGTCATTATCATCGCGCTTGACGACATTGAAGTCGGCTTAATTGTTGATGCAGCAAACGATGTGATAGATATTTCGACAGAAGCGATTGAACCGCCACCGGAAGTAGTTGATGCAACAACAGCAGACTATATTAATGGTGTTGTAAAAATCGGAAAACGTCTATTCATTTTATTAAACTTAGAAAAAGTATTAAAAACAAAGAAAGGATAAATCGTCCATGTCATATTTTGAACGGATGGATGACGTCCATATGGACATACTAAAAGAAATTGGAAATATTGGTGCGGGTCATGCAGCAACAGCGCTATCGAAGCTACTGAATAAAAAAATTGAAATGACGATTCCCGATGCGCGCGTGATTTCATTTGATGACATGATGGACATTGTTGGAGGAGCTGACAATGTCGTTGCTGCCGTTTTTTTGCGCATTGAAGGAGATGCGCCAGGCAATATGTTTTTCGTATTATCAATTGAGCAAGCGGAACGATTTATTCAGCAAATGATCGGCGATGAGCAATTTCAACTAGAAAAAGATCGTTCCGAACTGTCGCTATCTGCCTTGCAAGAGCTTGGCAACATTTTAGCAGGCTCGTATTTATCGTCTTTATCAGATTTCACGCATTTAAAATTATATCCATCTGTTCCTGGGCTCAGCATTGATATGATCGGGGCGATTTTAAGCTACGGCTTAATCGAAATGTCGCGCGTCGGTGATCATGTTATTGTTATTAATACGGCTATTCATGAAGAACATCAACCGAATGATCGTGTAAGTGGCCACTTTTTCTTGCTTCCTGACCCTGAATCATTTCGTATCATCTTTCGGGCTTTAGGTGTGGACGATGATGAGTGAAATTGACCAAGTAGTGAAAGTCGGAATTGCTGACATGAACGTTGTAAAAGCGCCACATGTCATTCGGACGTGCGGACTTGGTTCGTGCGTTGGTGTCGTCGTGTACGATCAAGCGAAAGAAGTGGCAGGGATGGCGCACGTCATGTTACCTGATTCATCGTTAGCAAAATCTGACCAAATGAATGTAGCGAAATATGCAGACACCGCGATTGAAGAGTTAGTGCGGCGCGTCATCGGGGCAGGGGGACGAAACGGTCATTTAAAAGCGAAAATGGCTGGTGGTGCACAAATGTTTCAATTTCGTACAGGAGCGACAGATATGATGCGCATTGGGCCGCGCAACGTTGATGCTGTTCGCGAGCAGCTTCAACGGTTTCGCATCCCGATCGTTGCTGAAGATGTTGGAGGGAGTAGTGGACGGACGATTGAATTTCATCCGAAAACAGGCATGTTGCTCATTCGAACAGTAAATCAAGGGGTACGGGAAATTTAATGGCTGGTACATGGAAATTTAACGTTATTTTTGCTTTATTCGGCTGTATAATCGCCTTGTTTTCCTCATTATTGCAAAATAGCATATGGACGTCTACTATACGTGCGTTGATTGCATTTGTTGTTTTCTTTATTTTTGCTTTTATCATTCGTTGGATGATCGCATTTATTCAAAAAGATACATCAACGTCAAATGTCTCTTTCACACAATCAGACGATGTACATATCGAACAAATGATAGAGAGCCTAAACGAAGAAGAGCAGGAAAAAGTAGCAGAATATATTCGTCAATTATTAAACCGCGACGAAAAATAATTCAGCTTTTGAAACGTAGCTTAGGGGGGATGATATATTGTGCTGGCAAAAGTGGATAGACGTCCGAGATCGTGAAGCGGGCGACCAACTCATTGAAAAATATATGCCGCTTGTCGATTATCACGTACAACGTATTGCCTCATCCCTTCCGAAAAGCGTAAAAAAAGAAGATTTGAAAAGCTTAGCTTTATTCGGATTATACGATGCGCTAGAAAAATTCGATCCTTCACGTGATTTGAAATTCGACACGTATGCTTCATTTCGTATTCGCGGGGCCATTTTAGATGGATTGCGTAAAGAAGATTGGCTTCCGCGTAGCGTGCGGGAAAAAGCAAAAAAAATTGAAGCGACGATTGAACAGTTGCAACAAACATATATGCGTGATGTAAGTGCAAAAGAAGTTGCTCATGCATTAAACATGTCAGAAGATGAAGTATATGCTGTCATGAGTGAACAGTTTTTCGCCAATGTTTTATCGCTTGATGAGCGTCCGTTTGACGATGATGATGACCAAACATCGTTTACCATTCGCGATGATCAATCGCCGTCGCCAGAAGAACACGTTTTGCGTGAAGAACGAATTGCCCAATTAGCGAACGTCATTCAACAATTAAATGAAAAAGAGCAGCTCGTCATTAGTTTATTTTACAAAGAGGAACTGACGTTTACAGAAATCGGTCATATTATGGGGCTGTCAACGTCACGAATTTCCCAAATTCATGCGAAAGCTTTATTTAAAATGCGAAAACTGATTGAGCAAGCGATATGACAGTCCTTCATCATTTTATGAAGGAAGTGAGAACATGAGTTTGAAATTAGTCGAGTTACAAGTAGCGTTGCCGAAAACGCATGAGCTTGGAAAATGGCAAGAACATATGCTACAGTACGGACAGCTTGCTCAACAACAGCTTGCAGCCGAAATGAAAAAACAAGATGAGCGCATTCGGCAACAAGTGACGAAGACGGAACAAAGTGAACAGGCTAAATGGAAAAAGCAGTCTGAAAAAAAAGAAAAAAGCAAACATCCTTACAAAGGAACACATATTGATTTTATCGGATAAGAGGGATGATATGACGACGTTTTTATGGATGATTAGCTTCGTTTTGCACGGCATTTCGCTTTTTCTCATTATTCTTTTATCGTTAAAATGGATAAAAATTAAAGAAAATGAAAAAGAGCAAGCGGAGCTGATTCGCGAAATGGAAGCGATGATGACGACATATTTAATGCAGTTTAAAGAAGAAAATGAGCGATTTATTAAACAATTGACATCATCGCCTATTCGCCAAAAGAAAAAAGAAGCCCCTCCTTCTTTTCAAGAAGAACAAGTTTTGCTTCCAGTCGAGCAAGTTGTGGATCGGATTGAATTATCGACAACAGCACCGAAGAAAGAACAATCGGTTGAATCGCTCGTTTCTGAAGCATTAAAACTTCAACAACAAGGAAAGACGATCGAGGAAATCGCGAAGACGTTAAAACGTGGCAAGACAGAAATGGAGCTTTTGCTTAAATTTCACCAAAAGTAGTTGAATGTGTTTTTTAATTATGATATAGTTCTACTTGGTGTGAATACACACGCTCATCGATTTAAGCAACGGTGCTGCACTGCAGTCTTGCTTAAAAATGACATGAGCGGAGGAAAAAAACCGTCTAGGAGGATGAAAGATGTCTGTCATTTCAATGAAACAATTGCTTGAAGCAGGGGTTCACTTCGGGCATCAAACACGTCGCTGGAACCCAAAAATGAAAAAGTACATTTTCACTGAGCGCAATGGTATTTATATCATTGACTTGCAAAAAACAGTGAAAAAAGTAGAGGAAGCGTACAATTTCGTAAAAGAACTTGCGGCAAACGGCGGCAAAATTTTATTCGTTGGTACGAAAAAACAAGCGCAAGATTCTGTAAAAGAAGAAGCAGAACGTTCTGGTATGTTCTACGTGAACCAACGTTGGTTAGGTGGAACGTTAACAAACTTCGCAACAATTCAAAAACGTATTAAACGTTTAAAAGAAATCGAAAGAATGGCTGAAGACGGCACATTCGATGTATTGCCTAAAAAAGAAGTGGTAAAACTAAAGAAAGAATTAGAGCGTCTTGAAAAGTTTTTAGGCGGTATTAAAGAAATGAAAGAATTACCAGATGCATTGTTTGTCATCGACCCACGCAAAGAACGCATTGCCGTTGCAGAAGCTCGCAAATTAAACATTCCGATCATCGGAATCGTGGATACAAACTGCGATCCAGACGAAATCGACTACGTCATTCCTGCAAACGACGATGCGATTCGCGCTGTGAAACTTCTTACATCTAAAATTGCTGATGCAATTTTAGAAGCGAAACAAGGCGAAGAAGCTGTTGTCACAGCTGAGTAAGCATGCGAAAGGTGATAAGAGGGGGAAGCCTTTTATCACCTTTTTTTAAGAAAATCGGGCATACTAAGCATGCAAGCCATCACGGTTTGTGTACATACGATCTTGCGTACAAAAAAGGAGGATGTTTAACATGGCAATTACTGCTCAAATGGTAAAAGAATTGCGCGAAAAAACAGGCGCAGGAATGATGGATTGCAAAAAGGCGTTAACAGAAACAAACGGCGATATGGAAAAAGCAATCGACTGGCTTCGTGAGAAAGGAATGGCGAAGGCGGCGAAAAAAGCAGATCGCATCGCAGCTGAAGGAACAACATTAATTGAAGTTGATGGAAATACAGCAGTTATTTTAGAAGTAAACTCTGAAACAGACTTCGTTGCGAAAAACGAGGGATTTAAAACATTAGTAAAAGAATTAGCAGACCATTTATTAAAACATAAGCCTACAACAGTAGAAGAAGCATTACAACAAAAAATGGATAACGGTGCAACAGTAGAAGAGCACATTAACGCAGCTATTGCTAAAATTGGTGAAAAAATTACGTTGCGTCGTTTCGCTGTTGTGGAAAAAAGCGATAATGCTGCATTCGGTGCATATTTGCATATGGGTGGTCGCATCGGCGTATTGACTGTCTTAGAAGGCACAACAAATAATGATGTAGCAAAAGATGTAGCGATGCACATTGCAGCGATCAATCCAAAATACGTTTCTCGCGATGAAGTATCGGCTGATGAAATTGCTCGCGAGCGCGAAGTGTTAAAACAACAAGCATTAAATGAAGGAAAACCAGAAAATATCGTCGAAAAAATGGTTGAAGGTCGTTTAGGCAAATTCTTTGAGGACATTTGCTTACTTGAGCAAAACTTTGTAAAAAATCCGGATGTGAAAGTACGTCAATTTGTAGAATCAAATGGCGCAACTGTGAAAAGCTTCATCCGTTACGAAGTAGGCGAAGGCATTGAAAAACGTCAAGATAACTTCGCTGAAGAAGTTATGAGCCAAGTTCGTAAGTAATGAAGACAAATAGGGAACACATATGTGTTCCCTATTTTTAAAGAACGGTATGGAGGTTTACAATGGAAAGCCCAAAATATAAACGTGTCGTTTTAAAATTAAGTGGTGAAGCATTAGCTGGTGATCAAGGATTTGGAATTAATCCGTCTGTCATTAAATCCATTGCGCAACAAGTAAAAGAAGTAGCAGAACTTGGAGTGGAAGTTGCCGTTGTTGTTGGAGGAGGAAACATTTGGCGTGGAAAAATTGGCAGTGAAATGGGGATGGATCGCGCTACAGCCGATTATATGGGCATGTTAGCGACGGTGATGAACTCGCTCGCTCTCCAAGATAGCCTAGAGCAACTCGGTGTACAAACGCGCGTGCAAACGTCCATTGAAATGCGCCAAGTGGCAGAGCCGTACATTCGAAGAAGAGCGATTCGTCACTTAGAGAAAAAACGTGTCGTCATTTTTGCTGCCGGAACAGGGAACCCATATTTTTCAACAGATACGACAGCTGCGCTTCGTGCCGCTGAAATTGAAGCAGACGTCATTTTAATGGCGAAAAACAATGTAGACGGTGTATATAGTGCCGATCCAAAAGTAGACAAAAACGCCGTCAAGTATGATGAGCTATCTTATTTAGATGTTATCAAGCAAGGACTAGGCGTTATGGATTCGACTGCTTCATCGTTATGTATGGATAACGATATCCCACTCATCGTCTTTTCGATTATGGAAGAAGGCAATATTAAACGTGCTGTATTAGGCGAAAATATCGGAACAATTGTAAGGGGGAAATAACATGCAAGTATTAACAAGCGCGAAAGAAAAAATGGATAAAGCTGTCCAAGCTTTTTCTCGTGAACTCGCAACGATTCGTGCAGGTCGTGCCAATCCTGCGTTGTTAGAAAAAATTACAGTGGATTATTACGGTATGCCAACGCCAATTATTCAGTTAGCCGGCATTCAAGTGCCAGAAGCGCGCCTTCTTGTTATCCAACCGTATGACAAGTCGGTATTAAAAGAGATTGAAAAAGCCATTTTAGCATCAGATTTAGGGTTAACACCTTCAAATGACGGTTCCGTCATTCGTATCGCCATTCCGCCGCTTACAGAAGAGCGTCGTCGTGAACTTGTTAAGTTAGTGAAAAAATATGCGGAAGAAGCGAAAGTTGCTGTGCGCAACATTCGTCGCGATGCAAATGATGAGTTGAAAAAGCTAGAGAAAAACGGCGAGATTACAGAAGATGAATTGCGTGGATATACAGAAGATATTCAAAAATTAACTGACGATCACATCGCAAAAATTGATGCGATTACGAAAGAAAAAGAGAAAGAAGTGATGGAAGTATAAGTCCCTCTATGTTTATAGAGGGTTTTTTGTTATAATTACGAAATAGGACGCACAGCCTAATTACGATGGACGAGAGCTGGAGGATATGCGCTTATGTTTGAAAAGATGAAAAGATGGAAAAACAAAGAAGAAGGATATGCAAAAGAATCTATTTTACAGGGACCGATTCCTGCACATGTCGCGATCATCATGGACGGAAATGGGCGGTGGGCGAAAAAGCATGCGTTGCCGCGTATGGCTGGGCATTATGAAGGCATGCAGACGGTGCGGAAAATTACGCGCTTTGCGAACGAACTAGGTGTGAAAGTGTTAACGCTATACGCGTTTTCAACAGAAAATTGGAAGAGACCGAAAACAGAAGTTGATTATTTAATGCAGTTGCCTGAACAATTTTTAAACACCTTTTTACCTGAGTTAATCGCAGAAAATGTGCAAGTGCGCGTCATGGGACATAAAGATCAACTTCCTTTACATACATTACGTGCAGTCGAACAAGCGATGAAAGAAACAAAACAAAATACCGGCTTAATTTTAAATTTTGCGCTAAACTACGGAAGCCGCGCGGAAATCGTGCATGCGGTTCAAAAACTTATTGACGATGTGCAAAATGGAGCGATTCAAGCAAGCGATGTGAGTGAACAGCTGTTTCATTCATATTTAATGACAAACGATTTACCAGATCCCGACTTGCTCATTCGGACAAGCGGAGAAATTCGTTTAAGCAATTTTATGCTTTGGCAGTTGGCATATACAGAGTTTTGGTTTACAGATGTATTATGGCCAGACTTTACAGAACAACATTTTTTACAGGCGGTGCATGAATTTCAACAACGAAGCCGCCGATTTGGAGGCGTATAATTTCGTATGAAACAAAGAATTGTGACAGCAGTGATTGCAGCTTCAGTCTTTTTACCTATTGTTATATACGGCCAATGGCCATTTCTCGTTTTAACGTATGCGTTAGCGACGATTGGTTTATTTGAGCTTATTCGCATGAAACGTCTTTCGCTCTTTTCGTTTCCAAGCATCGTTAGTTTTCTTGCATTATGGCTCTTTTTATATCCATATAAGCATATGATAAACATATGGATTCTCATCGTTACACTCTTTTTGTTGCTCATTTATACGGTCATTTCAAAAAATGCGTTTACGTTCGACGATGCAGGCTTTATGATTGCTTCTTTGTTATATGTAGGCGTCGGATTTTATTCCTTTTTACAAGTGCGAGAAGCAGGATTGTCTTATATTTTTTATGCGTTATTTTTAATTTGGGCAACGGATAGCGGGGCGTATTTTATCGGTCGTGCGTTCGGAAGACGAAAGCTATGGGAGCATATTAGCCCAAATAAAACAGTTGAGGGTGCCATTGGCGGTATTTTATGCGCGCTTCTTGTCGTAAGCGTGTATGAGTGGCTATCTCCGTTTGCACCATCTTTCCTTCTGTTGCTTATTGCAACGGTCGTCTTATCAATTTTCGGTCAGTTAGGTGATTTAGTTGAGTCAGCGTTTAAACGCCACTATGGAGTAAAAGATTCGGGGGCCATTTTACCGGGGCATGGTGGCATTCTAGACCGTTTTGATAGTTTGTTATTTATTTTGCCGATTTTACATTTGTTTTACCTTATTGCTTAAAAAGGAGTGGACAGTTTGCGAGCAATTAGTTTATTAGGAGCGACTGGCTCGATCGGGATGCAAACGCTAGACGTCATTCGTACTCATCGTGATGCGTTCCATCTCGTTGCTTTTTCAGCTGGACGAAATATTGAACAAGCAAGAATCATTATTGAGCAATTTTCTCCGAAAGTTATATGTGTCGCTCAAAAAGAAGATGCTGAACGGTTACAAAGTGAATATAAGGGACGCGTGCGCATCGTTTTTGGTGAAGATGGACTTATAGAAGTGGCGACTGTTCAAGAGGCGGACATTGTTGTCAATGCGGTTGTAGGAAGTGTCGGATTAGTGCCTACGTTACAAGCGATCGAAGCAAAAAAAACGATCGCGTTAGCCAATAAAGAAACGTTAGTTACCGCTGGGCATCTTGTCATGAAGCATGCAACCGATTATGGAGTAACAATTTTGCCGGTTGATAGTGAACATTCTGCTATTTTTCAATGTTTGCAAGGAGAACAACAAAAAAATGTCGAATGTATTATTTTAACAGCATCTGGTGGTAGTTTTCGCGACCACACGCGCGAGCAGCTACAACATGTGACGGTTGAGGAAGCGTTAAAACATCCGAATTGGTCGATGGGAGCAAAAATTACGATCGATTCTGCAACGATGATGAACAAAGGGCTTGAAGTCATTGAAGCGCATTGGCTGTTTCATTTACCGTATGAGCAAATTGACGTACTATTACATAAAGAAAGTATTATTCATTCAATGGTGCAATTTCACGATGGAAGCATTATCGCTCAACTCGGAACACCAGATATGCGCGTACCTATTCAATATGCGTTAACATATCCAGATCGTTTTCCACTCCATATTGAACGGCTAAACTTCGCGCAAGTGGCAACGTTACATTTTCAAAAAGTGGACATGAACCGGTTCCGTTGTTTACAATTTGCTTATGAAGCAGGAAAAATAGGTGGAACGATGCCAACCGTATTAAACGCAGCAAATGAAGAAGCAGTGGCTGCCTTTTTAGCTGGAAAAATATCGTTTTTGGCCATTGAGCAATGCATTGAACAAGCGATGGAGCGGCACGTACCGATTGCTCATCCAGATCTTGAGACGATTCGCGCAGTCGATTGCGAAACGCGACAATATGTAAAATCACTACAAATGTAAAAGGTGGTTGAAATTTTGGAGACGGCTATTGCGTTTATTGTTATTTTTGGTACGCTTGTGTTTTTTCATGAATTAGGTCATTTCATTTTCGCCAAGCGAGCGGGTATTTTATGCCGTGAGTTTGCGATTGGATTCGGTCCGAAAGTGTTCTCGATGAAAAAGGGGGAAACGACGTATACGATTCGTTTGCTTCCGCTCGGCGGTTTCGTACGCATGGCGGGTGAAGACCCGGAGATGATTGATGTCAAGCGCGGTCAAGTTGTCGGCTTATTGTTTCATTCAGACGGCAAAGTGAAAAAAGTGATCGTCAGTCATAAAGACGAATATCCAGATGCGAAAATGATTGAAGTCGAACGAGCTGATTTTGAACACGGGTTATATATTGAAGGTTATGAAGATGGCGATGATCGCTTACAACGTTTTGAGTTAAGTGACCCAGCTTACATCGTTATTGCTCGCGAAGAAGTGCAAATTGCACCGTACGATCGCCAATTCGGTTCAAAAACGCTCGGACAGCGTGCGATGGCCATTTTTGCCGGACCACTTATGAATTTCATCTTAGCGCTTGTCATCTTTATTCTTATCGGCTTATTGCAAGGGTATCCTGTTGACAAACCGATCATTGGTGAGCTGACAGAAGATGGAGCGGCACGCCAAGCGGGATTAAAACAAGGAGACGTCGTTGTTTCGATTGACGGGCAACCGATGTCTTCATGGACAGATGTCGTCGCAATCATTCGTAAAAGCCCTGAAAAACCGCTTCAATTCCAAGTGAATCGCAACGGTCAAATGCTCGATCTCACTGTCACACCAGAAAAGAGAACGATAGAAGGCGAGACAATCGGGTTGATCGGCGTGTACGGACCGATGGAAAAATCGGTTGTTGGGGCGATTAAACAAGGGGCGTTAGAAACGTATTATTGGACAAAAGAAATTATCGTTGGTTTAGGTCATTTATTGACAGGGAAATTTTCGTTTGATATGTTATCTGGACCTGTTGGCATTGCGGTGTCGACTCATAAAGTCGCCCAATCTGGCGTGTATTACTTAATGAAATGGGGAGCTATTTTAAGCATTAACTTAGGGATTATTAACTTGCTCCCACTTCCTGCGCTCGATGGTGGACGCTTAATGTTTTTTGCGCTTGAAGCGTTGCGCGGAAAGCCGATTGATCGTCAAAAAGAAGGAATTGTGCATTTTATCGGCTTTGCCCTTTTAATGTTGCTTATGCTTGTTGTCACATGGAACGATATTCAAAAATTTTTCCTATAGATCAATGAAGTAAGAGGTGCAAGAGATGAAACAAAGTATGTCGTTTATTCCTACATTACGTGAAGTGCCGGCAGATGCGGAAATTAAAAGCCATCAACTGCTGCTTCGCGCCGGCTTCATTCGCCAAAATGCAAGCGGAGTATATAGCTTTTTGCCACTTGGTAAACGTGTATTACAAAAAATTGAAGCGATCATTCGTGAAGAAATGGAGCGCGCTGGCGCTGTTGAACTGTTGATGCCAGCGCTCCAACAAGCGGAATTATGGCAAGAATCGGGACGGTGGTATTCGTACGGACCGGAATTAATGCGGTTAAAAGATCGCCATGATCGCGACTTTGCGCTCGGTGCGACACATGAGGAAGTGATCACTGCGCTCGTTCGCGATGAAGTGAAGTCATATAAACGTTTGCCGCTTACGCTTTATCAAATTCAAACAAAGTTTCGTGACGAAAAACGTCCGCGTTTCGGTTTGCTTCGTGGCCGTGAGTTTATTATGAAGGACGCGTATTCGTTTCATGCTTCACAAGAAAGTTTAGATGAAGTGTACAATAAAATGTACGAAGCATATGCAAACGTGTTCCGTCGTTGCGGATTAAATTTCCGTGCCGTGATTGCCGATTCTGGCGCCATGGGTGGAAAAGATACACACGAATTTATGGTTTTATCCGATGTCGGAGAAGATACAATTGCATACTCAGATTCGTCTGATTATGCGGCGAACATTGAAATGGCGCCAGTCATTACGACATATGAGCGAAGCGATGAACCGCATGCACCGCTTGAGAAAGTGCATACGCCAGAACAACGTTCGATTGAAGAAGTGAGCCAATTCCTTCAAGTGCCAAAAGAAAAATGTATCAAGTCGTTACTGTTTAAAGTGGACGATCGTTACGTGCTCGTTCTCGTTCGCGGCGATCATGAGGTTAACGATGTGAAAGTGAAAAATATATTAGAAGCAACTGTTGTGGAATTAGCAACACCAGATGAAACGAAACAAGTAATGAACTGTGAAGTTGGTTCGCTCGGTCCAATCGGCGTGAGCGATGATGTACTCGTTTTAGCTGACCATGCGGTAAAAGCGATTGTCAACGGCGTATGTGGAGCAAATGAAGCACACTATCATTATAAAGGGGTCAACCCAGACCGTGACTTTGTTGCGCAATATGCGGATGTTCGTTTCATTCAAGAAGGGGATCCGTCGCCAGATGGAAAAGGAACGATTCGTTTTGCGCGCGGCATTGAAGTTGGCCACGTATTTAAACTTGGAACACGTTATAGCGAAGCGATGAATGCCACGTATTTAGATGAAAATGGACGCACGCAGCCGATGATTATGGGATGCTACGGCATCGGTGTGTCTCGTACGCTTGCCGCCATTGCTGAACAGCATAATGATGAGCATGGGCTCGTTTGGCCGACAGCCGTGGCACCGTTCCATGTTCATTTAATTTCTGTCAATCCGAAAGTGGACGAGCAGCGAGAACTTGCAGACGAATGGTACATCCGTTTGCAACAAGAAGGATTTGAAGTGTTGTATGACGATCGGGCAGAGCGTCCAGGGGTGAAATTTGCTGACAGCGATTTAATTGGTTTACCTGTGCGTGTAACGGTTGGAAAACGCGCAGGCGAAGGAATAGTTGAAGTAAAAGTACGACAAACAGGTGAAACAGAAGAAGTACACGTGTCGCAATTAGTTGAAACGTTGCGCCGTTACTTATAAGCGATAGAGAGGGGGCTCCCCCTCTTTCTGTCGTCTATCACTCCCAAACGATGTATAAAAAAGACGGGGAGGTGTACCGTTACATTATTTTGTAACGAACAACGATGAGAGAAGAACAAAAGGAACGGTTTTCCATTTTACTGCAGCAGCTGCAACTTTCTTCTTCTAACATGGCAAATGACTTAGCGCATGGACGAATTGAAAAAGTTGTTGTCGACAAACGAACGAAATGTTGGCATTTTTATTTTCAATTTCCTGCGATTTTACGAGCACACGTATATGCACAATTTCGCAAACGATTAATCGAGCAATTTCGTCATATCGCCCATGTGCAATGTACGATTGAAGCGGAAGATCAAACGTTTACCGCTGAAGACGTCATATCGTATTGGCCGATGTTTGTGGAGACGATTCAACAAAGCTCGCCTCTTCTTTCACTACTGATAGAGCAGCAACCGCACGTCAAAGGAACGAAAGTAATTGTCCAAGCACGCAATGAAGCAGAAGCGATTGCTTTAAAAAAACGATTTGCGGAAATATTTGCCGAGACGTATGCTTCATTCGGCTTTCCGCATTTACAATTAGAAGCTGATGTGAAGCATGATGAACAACAATTTGAAAAATTTTTAGCTCAAAAGCAAAAAGAAGATGAAGAGCGAGCATTAGCTGCGTTTATGGAAGCAATGCCGAAACAAGAGCAGTCTAACGTAAGCGAAGAAAGCGGTCCGCTTGTCATCGGCTATCAAATTAAAGAGGAAGAACATATTCGTCCACTTGATCAAATTGTGGAAGAAGAACGGCGTGTCGTTGTGCAAGGATACGTCTTTGATGCTGAAGCAAAAGAACTAAAAAGCGGACGAACGTTATTGACGTTAAAAATGACAGACTATACAAACTCTATTCTTGTGAAAATGTTTTCACGCGATAAAGAAGATGCGGAATTGATGCAACGCGTGAAAAAAGGAATGTGGGTTAAAGTGCGCGGGAGCGTGCAAAACGACACGTTTGTACGCGACCTTGTACTTATTGCGAACGATTTAAATGAAGTGAAACCAAATGAACGTCAAGATACAGCGGAAGAAAAGCGCGTGGAATTGCATGTTCATACCCAAATGAGCCAAATGGATGCTGTCGCTTCCGTTACAAAGCTTGTTGAACAAGCGAAAAAATGGGGACATGAGGCGATCGCCGTAACGGATCATGCCGTCGTTCAATCGTTTCCTGAAGCGTATAGTGCAGGAAAAAAATACGGTGTAAAAATTTTATATGGACTAGAGGCAAATATTGTCGACGATGGCGTACCGATCGCTTATAATGAAGCGCATCGACGGCTCATGGACGATACGTTTGTCGTATTTGACGTGGAAACGACGGGGCTTTCTGCTGTATATGACACCATCATTGAGTTAGCGGCAGTAAAAGTGAAAAACGGGGAAATTATCGACCGTTTTGAATCGTTTGCTAACCCGCATCATCCGCTTTCTGCGACAACTATTGAATTAACAAAAATTACAGATGACATGTTAAAAGACGCACCAGACGTCGAAGAAGTATTGGAAAAGTTTTACCATTGGATTGACGATTGCGTGCTCGTTGCCCATAATGCAACGTTTGATATTGGCTTTTTAAATGCAGGATTTAAAAAAATCAATCGCGGCAAAGTGAAAAACCCCGTCATTGATACGTTGGAGCTTGCTCGCTACTTATACCCAGAGCTAAAAAACCATCGCTTAAATACGCTTTGTAAAAAGTTTAATATTGAATTAACTCAACACCATCGTGCCATTTATGATGCGGAAGCGACAGGGTATTTGCTCATTCATTTGTTGAAAGAGCTTGATGAAAAAGGAATCCAATATCTTGATCAGCTAAACGAAGCATCAAAAGAGCAAGGAGCGTTTCAACGATCTCGCCCGTTTCATGCAACGTTGCTTGTACAAAATGAAGTTGGGTTAAAAAATTTATTTAAACTCGTATCATTTTCACATGTGCATTATTTTTATCGCGTTCCACGCATTCCGCGTTCGGTATTGCAACAACATCGCGAAGGTATTTTAGTCGGATCAGGCTGTGATAAAGGCGAGCTATTTGAAGCGATGATGCAAAAAGGAATCGAAGAAGCAGAGGCGATTGCCCCGTTTTATGATTTCCTTGAAGTGCATCCGCCAGAAGTGTACGCACCGCTTATTGCGATGGAATATGTGCGCGATGAGGACGCGCTAAAAGAAATTATTACAAATATTGTGCAACTTGGCGAACGGCTCGGCATTCCGGTTGTCGCTACAGGAAACGTACATTATATCAATAAAGAAGACAAAATTTATCGCAAAATTTTAATTCATTCACAGTCTGGTAGTAATCCGTTAAATCGTCACGAATTGCCGGATGTTCATTTTCGTACAACGAACGAAATGTTAGAGGCGTTTTCGTTTCTCGGTGAACAAAAAGCAAAAGAAATTGTTGTAACAAATACGAAAAAAATTGCCGATTTAATTGGAGAAGTCAAACCGATTAAAGATGAATTGTATACGCCAAAAATTGAAGGAGCGGACGAAGAAATTCGCCGAATGAGCTATGAGCGCGCAAAAAGCATTTATGGTGATCCGCTCCCGGACATCGTTGAAAAACGATTGGAAAAAGAGTTGAAAAGCATTATTGGCCACGGATTTGCGGTCATTTATTTAATTTCTCATAAACTCGTAAAAAAATCGCTTGATGACGGTTACCTTGTTGGATCGCGTGGCTCGGTTGGTTCGTCGTTTGTCGCAACGATGACCGAAATCACAGAGGTGAACCCGCTCCCACCGCATTACGTTTGCCCGAACTGCAAACATTCCGAGTTTTTCGATGACGGTTCGGTCGGCTCGGGATTTGACTTGCCAGATAAAGACTGTCCAAAATGTGGCACGCGGTACAATAAAGATGGTCACGATATTCCGTTCGAGACGTTTTTAGGGTTTAAAGGCGATAAAGTTCCAGATATTGATTTAAACTTTTCAGGCGAGTATCAACCGCGAGCGCATAACTATACGAAAGTGCTATTCGGTGAAGATAACGTATATCGTGCTGGAACGATTGGTACCGTTGCCGACAAAACGGCGTATGGATTTGTCAAAGGGTATATAAGCGATAAAAACCTTCATGTACGCGCGGCAGAAATTGATCGTTTAGCAGCAGGATGCACGGGAGTCAAACGGACGACAGGTCAACACCCAGGGGGCATTATCGTTGTTCCAGATTACATGGACATTTATGACTTTACGCCAATTCAATACCCAGCTGACGATATAGAAGCGGAATGGCGGACGACGCATTTTGACTTCCATTCCATTCACGATAATTTATTGAAGTTAGACATTCTCGGACACGATGATCCGACGGTCATTCGGATGTTGCAAGATTTAAGCGGTATTGATCCGAAGACCATTCCGACCGACGATCCAGAAGTGATGAAAATTTTCAGCAGTACGGAGTCGCTCGGTGTGACACCTGAACAAATTATGTGCAATACCGGTACGCTTGGCATTCCAGAGTTCGGTACGCGCTTTGTTCGTCAAATGTTAGAAGAAACGAAACCGAAGACGTTTTCGGAGCTTGTGCAAATTTCAGGATTATCACATGGGACGGACGTTTGGCTTGGTAACGCTCAAGAGCTTATTCAAAGCGGAACGTGTACGTTATCAGAAGTGATCGGATGTCGCGACGACATTATGGTGTATTTAATTTATCGCGGTTTAGAGCCATCGTTAGCATTTAAAATTATGGAGTCCGTTCGTAAAGGAAAAGGATTAACGCCGGAATTTGAAGAAGAAATGCGCAAACATCATGTGCCAGAATGGTACATTGAATCATGTAAAAAAATTAAATACATGTTCCCGAAAGCGCATGCCGCTGCTTACGTGTTAATGGCGGTGCGCATCGCATACTTTAAAGTGCATCATCCACTTCTTTACTACGCATCGTACTTTACAGTGCGTGCAGAAGATTTTGATTTGGACGTCATGATTCAAGGGTCTGCTGCCATTCGCAAACGCATTGAGGAAATTCAAGCAAAAGGGCTTGATGCGTCTGCGAAAGAAAAAAACTTGTTAACTGTGCTTGAAATTGCTCTTGAAATGTGTGAACGAGGTTTTTCGTTTAAAAATATTGATTTGTATCGTTCACAAGCAAAAGAGTTTATCATTGACGGAAATTCGCTTATTCCACCGTTTAATGCCATTCCTGGACTAGGGACAAACGTTGCCCACAGCATTGTGCGAGCACGTGAAGAAGGGGAGTTTTTATCGAAAGAAGATTTGCAACAACGAGGCAAAGTTTCAAAAACGATTTTAGAATATCTCGAAAGCCGTGGATGCTTGCAGTCGCTACCAGATCACAATCAATTGTCGCTCTTTTGAATGAGTTGCAATTTTTTTGCCAATATGTTATAGTTCTAGAGGAAATGGTAAAGATAATGGACAAAAAGAGTGGGGAAACCCACTCTTTCGTATTGATTCGAGATTCCTTGCCGTTGCAAGGGATTTTCTTGCAGTTAGGAGGACCGACATGAAGAAAGTCACGCACATCGTTGAGGAGCTCGTTACCCCGATTGTGACAGAGATGGGGTTAGAACTTGTCGACATTGAATATGTGAAAGAAGGAAAAAGTTGGTTTTTACGTGTCTTTATTGATTCACCAACGGGAATTGATATCGATCAATGCGGTGTCGTTAGTGAGCGGCTAAGTGAAAAGCTTGATGAAGTTGATCCAATTCCACACAATTACTTTTTAGAAGTATCATCACCGGGAGCAGAGCGTCCGCTCAAAAAAACGAAAGATTTCGAGCGCGCTGTCGGGAAAAACGTTTATGTCAAAACGTATGAACCAATTGATGGCCAAAAAGAATTTGAAGGATCGTTAACAGCGTTTGACGGGCAAACGGTGACGTTAGAAGTGAAAGTGAAAACAAAGAAAAAAACGGTAACGATTCCGTACGAAAAAGTAGCTAGTGCACGGCTAGCTGTCATTTTCTCTTAATTCACATTAAAGGGGGACGACCGGTTCATGAATACAGAATTGTTAGATGCCTTAACAGCGCTCGAGCGCGATAAAGGCATTAGTAAAGAAGTGTTAATTGAAGCGATTGAGGCGGCGATCGTGTCCGCTTATAAACGTAATTTTAATCAAGCGCAAAACGTTCGCGTTGATTTTAATCAAGAAACGGGAACGATTCGCGTATTTGCGCGCAAAGAAGTAGTAGATGAAGTGTATGATTCACGCTTAGAAATTTCTCTCGACGAAGCAAAGCGAATTAATCCGAACTATCAAGTAGGCGACATCGTTGAAATTGAAGTGACGCCGAAAAACTTTGGGCGCATCGCTGCCCAAACAGCGAAGCAAGTCGTAACGCAGCGCGTTCGTGAAGCGGAACGTGGCGTCATTTACGCCGAATTTGTTGATCGTGAAGAAGATATTATGACCGGCATTGTACAGCGGACGGACTCGAAATTTATTTACGTCAGCCTCGGTAAAATTGAGGCGTTGCTTCCGGTGAGCGAACAAATGCCGAATGAAACATATAAGCCGCACGACCGCATTAAAGTGTACATTACAAAAGTGGAAAAAACGACAAAAGGTCCACAAATTTACGTATCACGCACGCATCCAGGGCTACTAAAACGGTTGTTTGAATTAGAAGTACCAGAAATTTATGACGGAACGGTAGAAATTAAATCTGTCGCGCGTGAAGCAGGGGATCGCTCAAAAATTTCTGTTCATTCCGATAATCCAGAAGTCGATCCGGTTGGTGCATGTGTCGGACCAAAAGGACAACGGGTACAAGCAATTGTGAACGAGTTAAAAGGCGAAAAAATCGATATTGTGCGTTGGTCCGCGGATCCTGTCGAATTTGTAGCTAATGCGTTAAGCCCATCAAAAGTGCTTGACGTCATCGTTAACGAAGAAGAAAAAGCAACGACGGTTATTGTGCCGGATTATCAACTATCGCTTGCGATCGGAAAGCGTGGACAAAATGCTCGCTTAGCAGCGAAATTAACAAATTGGAAAATTGATATTAAAAGTCAGTCTGAAGCAGAGCAACTAGGTATTTACCCTCGTTCTTCATCATCGCTCCAAGTAGACGAAGAGGAGATTAGTGAGGTGGAATAACATGCCGAAAAAAGTTCCGATGCGCAAATGCGTAGTCACAGGGGAAATGAAGCCAAAAAAAGAGCTCATTCGCATTGTTCGTTCGAAAGAAGGCGACGTGTCGATTGACCCAACAGGAAAAAAAGCTGGACGCGGTGCGTACATTACGTTAAGCAAAGAATGCATTTTGCTTGCGAAAAAGAAAAATACTTTAGCGCATCATTTGAAAGCGACAATTGACGATTCCATTTATGAACAGCTATTACAGCTCGCTGAAAAGGAGAACGGAGAAACAAATGAATCATAAACCGTGGGCTTCTTTTCTCGGATTAGCGAATCGGGCGCGCAAAGTCATTTCGGGAGAAGAGCTTGTTGTGAAAGAGATTCAGCGTAAGCGCGCGAAGCTTGTCATTTTATCGGAAGATGCGTCAGAAAATACAAGAAAAAAAATTTCCGATAAATGTGCGTTTTATCGCGTTCCGCTTTGTTACGTGGACAATCGTCACGAATTAGGTTGGGCGATTGGAAAAGGAGCACGAGTTGTTGTAGCGATTACGGATGAAGGATTCGCACAAAAGCTGAAAACGATGCTCTAACATTTTGGGGGTGAATGTATGTCAAAAATGCGTGTATATGAATATGCCAAAAAACATAATGTGTCAAGTAAAGATGTGATTCATAAGCTAAAAGAAATGAACGTCGACGTATCGAGCCATATGACGATGATTGAAGCGGATGTCGTAGCACAATTAGAACGTTCGTTTAAACAAGAACAAAAACAAGAGCAAAAACAAGAAATGAAAACAGAAGAAAAAAAGGAACCTGTCAAAAAACCTGTTTTAGAACAATTTGAAGAAGATGACGATGAAGTCATTCAAAAGAAAGTGCCGATTAAAAAAGCAGTAGTAAAAAATCGCGAAGGGAAAAAACACGACTTGCAAATTCAACAAAAAGAAAAGAAAATTTTCAATAACAAAAAAAATAAAAAACAAAAACCTCAGCAAGCTCCACAACAAGAAGTACAAAAGAAAAAGGAAAAAGAGCTTCCGAAAAAAATTACATTTGAAGGCTCATTAACGGTCGCTGAGCTAGCGAAAAAACTAGGCAAAGAGCCTTCAGAAATTATTAAAAAGTTATTTATGCTCGGCATTATTGCAACGATTAACAAAGATTTGGATAAAGATGCGATCGAGTTAATCTGCTCCGATTACGGCGTGGAAGTAGAAGAAAAAGTAACGATCGATGAAACAGAATTTGAGACAATTGAAATTGTCGATAACCCAGAAGATTTAGTCGAACGTCCGCCTGTTGTAACGATTATGGGACACGTTGACCACGGAAAAACAACGTTGCTTGACTCGATTCGCCATACGAAAGTTACCGAGCAAGAAGCGGGAGGCATTACGCAACATATCGGTGCATATCAAGTTGTTGTCAACGGCAAAAAAATTACGTTTTTAGATACGCCTGGTCACGAAGCGTTCACAACGATGCGTGCACGCGGAGCGCAAGTGACAGACATCGTCATTCTCGTTGTCGCAGCAGATGACGGAGTGATGCCACAAACTGTTGAAGCCATTAACCATGCCAAAGCAGCGAACGTCCCAATCATTGTAGCGGTCAATAAAATCGATAAACCGACAGCAAATCCAGACCGCGTCATGCAAGAATTAATGGAGTACGAACTCGTTCCAGAAGAATGGGGCGGAGATACGATTTATTGTAAATTATCGGCGTTAACGGGTGAAGGAATTGACAACTTGCTTGAAATGATTTTGCTTGTTAGCGAGATGGAAGAATTAAAAGCAAATCCAAATCGTCGTGCGACAGGAACAGTGATTGAAGCGAAGCTCGATAAAGGTCGCGGACCGGTTGCTACGCTTCTCGTTCAATCAGGTACGTTGCGCGTCGGCGATCCGATTGTTGTCGGTTACACGTACGGACGTGTGCGGGCGATGACGAACGATCTTGGTCGTCGTGTAAAAGAAGCTGGTCCGTCCACACCGGTTGAAATTACGGGATTAAACGAAGTGCCACAAGCCGGCGATCGTTTCATGGTATTTGAAGATGAGAAAAAAGCGCGTCAAATTGGTGAAGCGCGTGCGCAAAAACAAATTGTGCAACAACGAAGCGTCAAAGCTCGCGTGAGCCTAGATGACTTGTTTGAAAAAATTAAGCAAGGCGAAATGAAAGAATTAAACATTATCGTCAAAGCGGATGTACAAGGCTCCGTGGAAGCGCTCGTTGCGGCGTTGCAAAAGATTGAAGTAGAAGGTGTGCGCGTCAAAATTATTCACTCTGGTGTTGGAGCAGTGACGGAATATGACATTATGCTTGCATCCGCATCGAATGCTATTGTCATCGGCTTTAACGTTCGTCCAGATGCAAACGCGAAACGCGTAGCTGAAGCGGAAAAAGTAGATATTCGTCTCCATCGCATCATTTATAAAGTCATTGAAGAAATTGAAGCAGCGATGAAAGGAATGCTTGATCCGGAGTACGAAGAAAAAGTGATCGGTCAAGCGCAAGTTCGTCAAACATTTAAAGTATCGAAAGTCGGCACGATCGCAGGTTGCTATGTGACAGATGGAAAAATTACGCGTGACAGCAGCGTGCGCCTCATCCGTCAAGGCATCGTCGTTTACGAAGGGCAAATTGACACATTAAAACGTTACAAAGATGATGTGAAAGAAGTCGCTCAAGGATACGAGTGCGGCATAACGATTAAAAACTTTAACGATATTAAAGAAGGCGACGTCATCGAAGCATATATTATGCAAGAAGTTGAACGGAAATGATCGGATACGTCGAATGTGAATGCATCATTTACGACGTCCAATCATTAAAAGAAAAACGAGCCGTGTTGCAGCGTGTTGTCACACGGCTCAAACAAAAATATAATATATCCGTAGCCGAAGTAGATTATCAAAACGTATGGCAACGAACGAAGCTCGGCATTGTAGCGGTTACAGCTGAGCGGACTGCCACAGAACAAGAGCTTCAGCGTGCGTTGCAATTTATTGATTCGTTTCCAGAAATCGAACGAACGGTAACAACATTTGAGTGGTTTTAATTGAGGTGATGATGATGAGTTTGCGAGCCACACGTGTAGGCGAACAAATGAAAAAAGAATTAAGTGATATTATCGGACGCAAACTAAAAGACCCGCGCATCGGTTTTGTTACTGTGACAGATGTCCGGGTAACAGGCGATTTGCAACAAGCGAAAGTATATATTTCTGTTCTCGGTGATGAAGAACAAAAGAAAAATACGTTAAAAGGATTAGCGAAAGCGACGGGCTTTATCCGCTCCGAAATCGGTCAGCGCATTCGCTTGCGCAAAACGCCAGAAATTTATTTTGAAATTGATGAAACGATCGATTACGGACAACGAATTGAAAGTTTAATTAAACAAATTTCCGAAGAAAAAGAACATAAAGAAGAATAATGGATAGACATGCGTCTATCCATTTCCGCTATTTTAGAGGTGAAGCGATGGACGGAGTGTTATTGTTACATAAACCTGCGGGCATGACGTCACACGATTGTGTCATGCGCATTCGCAAGTTATTCCAAACAAAAAAAGTTGGTCATACAGGAACGCTCGATCCCGATGTATCTGGTGTGCTGCCGATTTGCATCGGCAAAGCGACGAAAATTGTTGAACTGTTAACAGCAGAACAAAAAACGTATGAAGGAGAAGTGACGTTAGGCATTGCGACAACAACGGAAGACGCATCAGGCGACATCGTCTCTATAAAACAAATCGAACGACCGATTACTCGTCATGAAATTGAGCGTGTTTTTGCTGAGTTAACAGGGGAGATTGAACAAATTCCACCGATGTATTCTGCGGTAAAAGTCAATGGAAAAAAGCTATATGAGTACGCACGCGCTGGTATTGACGTTGAGCGACCGAAGCGAAACGTCCACATTTATGAGCTACAACTTCTTGATGACCGAGACATTTTTATAGGTGAACGTATATCGTTTCGCTTTCGTGTGACATGTAGTAAAGGGACGTATGTGCGTACCCTTGCGGTGCAAATCGGGGAACGTCTCGGCTATCCAGCGCATATGTCACATCTTGTTCGTACGGCGTCAGGGGCGTTTCCACTTAATGAATGCGTGACATTTGCCGATATTGAACAACATATGGAAAATGGTACAGCGCATACGTTGCTTTTGCCGATTGAACGAGCGTTAGCCCATTTGCCAACGTATCGAATCGATCGAAAGGAAGAACAAAAAGTGAAAAATGGCGCTGTTCTTCCTGCACCGTTGTCGATGCCTGAACAGCTGTTGATGATCAACGAAATGGGCAAAGCGGTAGCGATTTACATGCCTCATCCGACAAAACAAAGTTATATGAAGCCTTTAAAAGTATTGTAGGTGAAAACGATGAAAACCATTTGGCTCTCCCATCCGTTAAAAGAAAAAAACGATCATCCGCTTGTTATGGCGCTCGGTTATTTCGATGGCGTCCATCTCGGGCATCAAAAAGTTATTCAAACGGCAAAACAAATCGCAGATCGTAACAAATATAAAAGCGCGGTCATGACGTTTCATCCGCATCCGTCTGTCGTGCTTGGACGCTCACAGCAACATATTCGTTTTATTACACCGTTAAAAGAAAAAGAAAAGCAAATTGCCAAACTTGGCATCGATTATTTATACGTCGTTGAATTTACACCAGAATTTGCCCATTTGTTACCACAACAATTTGTCGATGAATATATCATCGGACTCGGTGTGAAACACGTTGTAGCAGGATTTGACTTTACGTACGGTCGCTTAGGGAAAGGAACGATGGAAACATTGCCGTTTCATTCCCGTGAACAATTTACGCAAACGGTCATTCCAAAACAGACGTTTGGTGAAGAGAAAATTAGTTCGACATATATTCGCCAGCGGTTAGCTGAAGGGGACGTTGAGCAACTTCCGCATTTGCTTGGTCGATTATATGAAGTGACGGGCACAGTTGTTCATGGGGATAAACGTGGGAGAACGATCGGATTTCCAACGGCAAATGTTGCGCTTGACGATGATTACATCATTCCGCGTATTGGAGTATATGCGGTAACGGTCACGATCGACGAAAAAACGTGGACAGGAGTGTGTAACGTCGGGTATAAACCGACATTTCACGCACAACAACCGAAAGAACCAACGATTGAAGTGTATTTATTCGATTTCTCGGCAGACATTTACGGTGCGAGCGTATCGATCCAATGGCATAAACGATTGCGTGATGAACGAGCGTTTTCTTCTATTCAAGAGTTGATTGAACAAATTCATCGCGATGCGCAAGCGGCACGCGAATATTTTCAAAACCCCCTTGCATTTTATCGAAAAAACATGTATTCTGTTTAATGTATGTTAACCATTGCTGGGCAATACGAGTCACCGCCGTTTGCTCGGTAATTGGGGCTGAAAAAAGAGGAGGTGAACAAGGATGGCATTAACACAAGAGCGTAAAAACGAGATCATCAACCAGTTCAAAATTCACGAAACTGACACAGGTTCTCCTGAAGTACAAATTGCTATCCTTACAGAGCAAATTAACAACTTGAACGATCATTTACGCGTTCATCGTAAAGACCATCATTCTCGTCGCGGTCTTTTGAAAATGGTTGGTCGTCGTCGTAACTTACTTACGTACTTACGCAACAAAGACATCAACCGTTATCGTGAATTGATTAACAAACTCGGATTACGCCGATAAGTAAAAAGCGGGAGCATTCCCGCTTTTTATTAGTATTTGCACCGATATTTGATTATACTAAAACAAATATGATTTTTGATTTGTACATAGAGAGGGGTACTCGGTTTATATGGAACAAGAAAAACATGTATTTTCGATCGACTGGGCAGGTCGGCCGTTAACCGTTGAAATTGGCGAATTAGCTAAGCAAGCAAACGGGGCTGTATTAGTTCGCTACGGTGATACGGTCGTATTAAGCACAGCGACAGCATCGAAAGAGCCAAAAAGCGTTGACTTTTTCCCGTTAACGGTCAACTATGAAGAACGTTTATATGCCGTCGGTAAAATCCCGGGGGGATTTATTAAACGAGAAGGGCGTCCGAGCGAAAAAGCCATTTTAGCGAGCCGTCTCATCGACCGGCCAATTCGTCCGCTATTTGCTGAAGGATTCCGTAACGAAGTGCAAGTTGTCAGCATGGTCATGAGTGTAGATCAAGATTGCTCACCAGAAATGGCAGCCATGTTTGGTTCTTCGCTAGCATTGACGATTTCCGATATTCCTTTTGAAGGACCGATTGCAGGAGTGACAGTTGGTCGCGTCAATGGGGAGTTTGTCATTAACCCGTCTGTCGCACAAATGGAACAAAGCGATATGCACCTTGTTGTTGCAGGGACAAAAGACGCAATTAACATGGTTGAAGCAGGGGCAAACGAAGTACCGGAAGAAATTATGCTTGAAGCCATTATGTTCGGCCATGAAGAAATTAAGCGGCTCATCGCATTTCAAGAGGACATCGCAGCGAAAGTCGGCAAAGAAAAGATGGAAGTCGTTCTCTATGAACTCGATGCCCAACTTGAAGCAGAAATTCGCGCTCGCGTTGAGGGTGAGATTAAACGTGCGGTTCAAGTACCAGAAAAATTGGCGCGTGAAGCAGCGATCGAACAATTAAAATCGGAAGTTGTTGCTTCATATGAAGAGCAAGAAGCAGACGAAGAAACGATTAAGCAAGTAAAAGAAATTTTATATAAACTTGTGAAAGAAGAAGTGCGTCGCTTAATTACAGAAGAAAAAGTGCGTCCAGACGGACGAAAAGTCGATGAAATTCGCCCGCTTTCGTCAGCTGTTGGACTTTTACCACGTACACACGGATCCGGCTTGTTTACACGCGGTCAAACGCAAGCGCTTAGCGTATGTACGCTTGGAGCACTTGGCGATGTACAAATTTTAGACGGGCTTGGCATTGAAGAAACGAAACGATTTATGCACCATTATAACTTCCCACCGTTTTCTGTTGGAGAAACGGGAGCAATGCGTGGGCCAGGCCGTCGTGAAATTGGACATGGAGCGCTTGGTGAGCGTGCGCTTGAGCCGGTCATTCCATCTGAAAAAGAGTTTCCATATACAATTCGCCTTGTATCTGAAGTGTTAGAATCAAACGGTTCGACATCGCAAGCGAGCATTTGTGCGAGTACGCTTGCCATGATGGATGCGGGAGTGCCAATTAAAGCGCCGGTTGCTGGTATTGCGATGGGGCTTGTGAAAAGTGGCGAACATTATACGATTTTAACGGACATTCAAGGCATGGAAGACCACCTTGGCGATATGGACTTTAAAGTGGCTGGTACGGAAAAAGGAGTTACCGCCTTGCAGATGGATATTAAAATTAAAGGATTGTCGCGTGAAATTTTAGAAGAAGCGTTGCAACAAGCGCGCAAAGGTCGCCTCGAAATTTTAAAACATATGATGCAAACGATTAGTGAACCGCGCAAAGAATTATCGAAATATGCGCCGAAAATTTTAACGATGCAAATTAACCCAGATAAAATTCGTGACGTCATCGGTCCGAGCGGAAAGCAAATTAACAAAATTATTGAAGAAACTGGCGTAAAAATTGATATTGAACAAGACGGTACAATTTTCATTTCGTCTGTAAACGAAGAAATGAATCAAAAGGCGAAAAAGATTATTGAAGATATCGTCCGCGAAGTGGAAGTTGGACAAGTATATTTAGGAAAAGTGAAACGAATCGAAAAATTTGGGGCGTTTGTCGAGTTGTTTAGCGGAAAAGACGGCCTCGTCCACATTTCAGAACTAGCTGAAGAACGCGTCGGAAAAGTAGAAGATGTCGTTTCGATCGGTGATGAAATTTTAGTAAAAGTGACAGAAATCGATAAACAAGGCCGTGTCAACTTATCACGTAAAGCGGTGTTACGCAGTCAAAAAGAAGCCGAGCAATAAAATTGGAGCCTTGGGTTCGCATCCCCTTGGCTTCTTTGCTGTGTGTAAAATTTTTTCATGCTCGTTCTACCTTGTCCCTCTTATACATACCCTCTTTATTAGAAAAGGAGGGGATGAAGCGTGCGGCGAGCGTTTTTCTTAACGATGATCATATGTATGGCAGCTATGATTGTACAAAACCCATGGACGACAACGTACATCCATGAGTTACGGCATGTGACGGTGGCAAAACAAAGCGATCCGCTATACATTCAAATTACGGAGCGAGCAGAGCAGTATAATATTCCTGCGCAAAATGCGAAGGTAGATGCTGTATGGAAAGCCATTCCTGGATATAATGGGCTAGTCGTAGATGTTGAGGCATCATATAAGCGAATGAAGCGAAATGGGATATTTTCTGAACAACAGCTTGTATATAAACAAGTATCGCCGTCTATTCACTTATCTGATTTGCCCCCATCGCCCATCTACCGAGGGCATCCCGATAAACCGATGGTCTCGTTTTTAATTAATGTTGCATGGGGAAGCGAACATATCCCAAGTATGTTACATATTCTTGAAAAATACAACGTACGTGCAACGTTTTTTTTAGAAGGGCGTTGGGTAAAAGAAAATCCACAACTAGCGAAAATGATTGCAGATGCCGGGCATGAAATTGGCAATCATTCATACAATCATCCAGATATGAAAACGATGAGTAAACAAGCCATTCGGGAACAAATTGTCAAAACAAATGATGCAATTGAGGCGGCAACAGGAATAAAACCTCGTCTATTTGCTCCGCCAAGCGGCAGTTATCGTGATGATGTCGTATACATTGCCCATGAGCTTGGGATGTACACGATTTTATGGACGGTCGATACAATTGATTGGCAAAAACCATCACCTTCTGTTATAGTGGAACGAGTAACATCAAAAGTGCACAACGGAGCGATGATTTTAATGCATCCGACCGTATCAACGGTAAAGGCGTTAGAGCCGTTAATTCAATCATTACAAAAACAAGAATACGCAATTGACAATGTGTCCACATTATTAAGTGAGGAAAGAATTGTAAAAAGTAGGAGGAAGGGACTTGATTAAAACATATACGTGTCAAAACGGGGTAAGAGTTGTACTCGAACACATTCCAACGGTTCGATCCGTGGCGATCGGCATTTGGATTGGCACCGGATCACGCAATGAAAATGAACAAAACAACGGTATTTCACACTTTCTTGAACATATGTTTTTTAAAGGAACGAAAACGCGCACAGCGCGCGATATTGCGGAATCGTTCGATCGCATTGGCGGTCAAGTCAATGCGTTTACGTCGAAAGAATATACGTGCTATTACGCAAAAGTATTAGATACGCATGCATCATTTGCTTTAGATATACTAGCCGACATGTTTTTCCACTCTACGTTTGTTGATGAAGAGCTACAAAAAGAGAAAAACGTTGTATTTGAAGAAATTAAAATGTATGAAGATACGCCAGATGATCTCGTTCATGACTTACTTAGCAAAGCAAGTTACGGCAATCATCCGCTCGGCTACCCGATTTTAGGAACGGAACAAACATTGGCGACATTTACAGGCGATACGTTGCGGCAATACATGTACGAAACGTATACTCCAGATCGGGTCGTCATTTCGATCGCAGGGAATGTCGATGAATCGTTTATTCAACAAGTAGAAGCTTACTTTGGTTCGTTTACGAGACAAAAAGGAAACGATACGCATATGACGCCAACATTTTATCCAAATAAAATGGCGCGTAAAAAAGATACAGAACAAGCGCACGTATGTATCGGATTTAACGGACTACCGATTGGTCATGAAGATATTTATAGCTTAATTATTTTAAACAACATTTTAGGGGGAAGCATGAGCAGCCGCCTTTTCCAAGAAGTGCGTGAGCAACGTGGGTTAGCTTATTCCATTTTCTCTTATCATTCCGCATATCGTGACGGGGGAATGGTAGCGATTTACGGAGGCACAGGTAGCCAGCAGCTTGATCTTTTATTCGAGACGATTCAACAAACGATTGAACAATTAAAACAAGATGGAATTACTGAAAAAGAACTAGAAAATAGCAAAGAACAAATGAAAGGAAATTTAATGTTAAGTTTAGAAAGTACAAACAGTCGAATGAGTCGCAACGGAAAAAATGAGTTGTTGCTTGGTCGCCATCGTTCGCTCGATGAAATGATTGAAAGCATTGATCGCGTGACGAAGGAAAGCGTTGACCGCATGGCGCAAACGATTTTTACAGATGACTTCTCTGTTGCGCTAATCAGCCCGGAAGGAAAGTTGCCAAAAAGCCTGCAACAATGAACTTGCAGGCATTTTTTTATGCCTTTTTTCTACAATGATAAAGAAAGGGGGAATCATATGCGATTAAGTGAGTTGAGCGGGAAAGAAATTGTCGATATGAAACGAGCAGAGCGGCTCGGTATTTTAGGACAGACTGATTTAGAAATTAATGAACGAACAGGTCAAATTCAAGCACTCTTAATTCCAACAACAAAATGGTTTGGCTTTCGGAAAGATGGAACAGATATACGCGTACCATGGAGCCATGTAAAAAAGATCGGATCAGATATGATTTTAATTGATGTCGACGACTAGACACCTCAAGGGGTGTCTTTTTTCATTTTCCGCTCACCGTTTGATGACTGACATCATAAGATGTGAAAGTAACGATAGGCAAAAAACTAGTTGTATAAGAAGGTGAATGAACTCATGCTGACAGGAATGCATGTTGCGATCATCGGTGGGGACGCTCGGCAGCTTGAAGTCATTCGGAAATTGATGGAACTTGACACAAAATTGTCACTTGTTGGCTTCGATCAATTAGACCATGGCTTTGCTGGGGTAACAAAAATGAAAATTCATGAAGTTGATTTTCATGATGTAGACGCCATTATTTTACCCGTTCACGGAACGAATATGGATGGCGAAATTCAAACGGTATTTTCAAATGAAAAAATGACGTTTACAGAAGAACTGCTTCGCCAAACACCGACGCATTGTACCGTTTATTCGGGAATTACAAATGATTATTTAGACCATGTCGTCAAGGCGGTCGGACGGAAACATGTTCAACTTTTCGAACGGGACGATGTCGCCATCTATAACTCTATTCCAACGGCAGAAGGAACGGTGATGATGGTCATTCAACATACAGATGTGACGATCCATGGGTCGCGCATTGCTGTTTTAGGGTTAGGGCGTGTAGGCATGACAGTTGCACGGACGTTTGCCGCCTTAGGTGCGCGAGTAAAGGTAGGTGCTCGCCGTTCTGAACATTTGGCACGCATTGCGGAGATGTCGCTAGAGCCGTTTCATTTAAACGATTTAGAACAGCACGTAAAAGATATTGACGTTTGCATTAATACCATTCCACATATGGTTGTTACCGCAAGCGTCATCGCGAAAATGCCCGCCCATACGCTCATTATCGATTTAGCGTCAAAACCGGGCGGAACGGACTTTCGCTATGCTGAAAAGCGCGGCATTCAAGCGCTATTAGCTCCAGGACTTCCTGGTATTGTCGCCCCGAAAACAGCGGGGCAAATTGTAGCGAACGTATTAGCGCAACTTCTTTCTGCAGATTTGAAAAAACGAAAGGAGAATAAAAAATGAACGTACAAGGAAAGCGCATTGGCTTCGGTTTAACAGGCTCACATTGCACGTATGATGCGGTGATGCCAGAAATTGAAAAATTAATAACGAAAGGGGCGGATGTCATACCGATCGTTTCGTATACGGTACAATCGACAAATACGCGATTTGGCAAAGGGGAAGAATGGGTAAAAAAGCTTGAAGAGATGACAGGGCATCAAGTCATTGATACAATTGTAAAGGCTGAGCCATTAGGACCGAAATTGCCGCTCGATTGCATGGTCATTGCACCGTTGACAGGAAATTCGATGAGCAAGTTAGCAAGCGCGATGACAGATTCTCCTGTATTAATGGCTGCCAAAGCAACGATGCGCAATCATCGTCCGGTCGTTGTCGGCATTTCAACAAACGATGCGCTCGGATTAAATGGCGTGAATTTAATGAGATTAATGGCAGCAAAAAATATTTATTTTATTCCATTTGGGCAAGACGATCCGTTTAAAAAGCCAAATTCGATGGTGGCTCATATGCCTTTATTGCTTGATACGGTAGAAGCAGCGCTAGAAGGTCGGCAAATTCAGCCGGTCATCCTTGAATATCGTCGCTCATAAATAAACAGTTGCAAGAAAATTTATAAAAATGTCTCTCCTTTATGAATGAATGTGCTAAAATAAATGATATTAAAATTGTCTATGAGTTGGAAGGAGAAGAAGAGATGGAGCAAAAAGGATTACATGTCGCCGTCGTTGGAGCGACTGGAGCTGTCGGACAGCAAATGATTCAAACGTTAGAAAAAAGAAATTTCCCAATCGCCAAATTATCTTTGCTTTCGTCGGAGCGTTCAGCTGGAAAAAAAGTCTTGTTTAAAGGCGAAGAAATTGAAGTGCAAGCAGCAAAGCCAGAAAGCTTTGAAGGAGTGCATATCGCGCTATTTAGTGCAGGAGGAGCGGTGTCAAAGCAACTTGCTCCTGAAGCGGTGAAACGTGGGGCAATTGTTGTTGATAATACGAGCGCATTTCGTATGGATGAAAACGTACCGCTTGTCGTTCCTGAAGTGAATGAAGCAGATTTACATTGGCATAATGGAATTATTGCTAATCCAAACTGCTCAACGATTCAAATGGTCGTTGCACTTGAACCGATTCGTCAAGCGTTCGGACTAAAGCGCATCATCGTCTCAACATATCAAGCAGTGTCAGGAGCGGGAGCGCAAGCAGTTGAAGAGTTAAAAACGCAAACGGCGCAAATGTTAAACGGCGAAGAAGTGACGCCGGAAATTTTACCGGTAAAATCGGATCGTAAACATTATCCGATCGCGTTTAACGCCATTCCACAAATTGATAAATTTCAAGATAACGGGTTTACATTTGAAGAAATGAAAATGATTAACGAAACGAAAAAAATTATGCATATGCCTGAGTTGGAAGTAGCGGCAACATGCGTGCGCATTCCGGTCATGACAGGGCATTCCGAATCTGTATATATTGAAATTGAGCAAGAAGGCGTAACGGCCGAGCAGTTGAAGTCGTTACTAAAAGAAGCGCCTGGTGTCGTGTTGCAAGACGATCCGAGCGAACAGCTATATCCGATGCCGTTGTTTGCAACAGGGCAAAATGACGTATTCGTCGGTCGCATTCGCAAAGATTTACATCGTGATACAGGGTTCCATTTATGGATCGTTTCTGATAACTTGTTAAAGGGAGCGGCGTGGAACTCTGTTCAAATCGCTGAAAGTCTTTTAAAATTAGGGCTTGTAAAAGCGTAAAATCAGCATCGAGGTGTTGACGTTGAAAATTATCGTTCAAAAGTTTGGTGGCACGTCTGTTCGTGATGAACACGGCCGGAATTTAGCGCGCAAACATATTGAAAAAGCGTTGCAAGACGGTTATAAAGTCGTTGTCGTCGTTTCTGCGATGGGGAGAAAAGGGGATCCGTATGCAACAGATACGTTGCTCAGCCTCATTGATGGAGCGAATGCACATGTGACAAACCGCGAAAAAGATTTATTGATGGCATGCGGTGAAATTATTTCAAGCGTCGTTTTTACAAACATGTTAAACAAACATGGGATCAAAGCGACAGCCTTTACAGGAGCGCAAGCTGGTTTTCGCACAAACAACGACCATACGAATGCAAAAATTATTGATATGCGTTGTGAACGGTTGTTGCGTGCGCTAAAAGAGCATGATGTTGTCGTTGTCGCTGGTTTTCAAGGTGTTGCCGAAAACGGAGATGTGACAACGATTGGACGGGGAGGAAGCGATACGTCGGCAGCTGCCCTTGGTGCCGCCATTGGCGCGGAATGGATTGACATTTTTACCGATGTCGAAGGCGTGATGACAGCGGACCCGCGCATCGTAGAAAATGCGCGTCCGCTTGATGTTGTGACATATACAGAAATTTGCAACATGGCGTATCAAGGAGCAAAAGTCATTCACCCACGTGCAGTTGAAATCGCGATGCAAGCGAAAGTGCCGCTTCGCATTCGTTCGACGTATTCTGATGCGCCAGGAACGCTCGTCACATCGATTGCGAAAAAAGGAAGCGATGTGAAAGAGCGGCTAGTGACAGGAATTGCCCACGTTTCAAACATTACGCAAATTAAGGTGCCAGCAAAAGAGGGACATTACGATTTACAAGCTGAAGTATTTAAAGCAATGGCAAATGAAGGAATTAGTGTAGACTTTATTAACATTTCACCAAATGGCGTTGTATATACGGTATCAAGCGACGTCGCAGATCGAGCAATCGCCACGTTGCAAAAGCTTGGCTATGAACCGACAGTCACTCGTGGATGTGCAAAAGTATCGACTGTCGGTGCGGGAATTGCTGGTGTTCCAGGTGTGACAGCGAAAATTGTCACCGCATTATCCGAACGCGGCATTCAAATTTTACAGTCTGCCGATAGCCATACGACCATTTGGGTGCTCGTCAAAGAAGAACATTTAAAAGAAGCAGTGAATGCGCTTCATGATGCGTTTCAGCTTGCGGAACAGGAACAATATGATTTTAGTTAGGAGTGAAACATTGTGGTTCAATTTGGTCAAATTGCCACAGCGATGGTTACCCCATTTGACAGTAAAGGGAACATCGATTTTGCGAAAACGACACAATTAGTCAATTATTTAATTGAAAACGGCACCGATTCGCTTGTTGTCGCTGGAACGACAGGAGAATCGCCAACGTTAACGACCGAGGAAAAGTTGGCGCTGTTTCGCCACGTTGTCGAAGTTGTTAACGGGCGCGTACCGGTCATTGCAGGAACGGGAAGCAACAATACGCGCGCATCGATTGAACTGACAAAAAAAGCAGAAGAAATCGGTGTCGATGCGGTCATGATCGTTGCTCCTTATTACAATAAACCGAATCAAGAAGGCATTTATCAACATTACAAAGCGATTGCAGAGAGCACGTCTTTGCCGGTCATGGTATACAACATTCCGGGACGGTCGGTTGTCAATATTTCTGTTGAAACGATCGTCCGTCTTTCCGAAATTCCAAACATTGTAGCCGTCAAAGATGCCAGCGGCAATTTAGATGCGATGACGGAAATCATTGCAAAAACGCGCGATGATTTTATGTTGTATAGCGGAGATGATGGATTGACGCTTCCTGTGTTAGCGATTGGCGGAAAGGGTGTTGTTTCTGTTGCTTCGCACATTATTGGAAATGAAATGAAAGAAATGATAGAAGCATTCACGCGTGGAGACAATAAAAAAGCGGCAGCGATGCATCAACAGTTATTGCCGATCATGAAAGCATTATTTGCTGCGCCAAGCCCTGTGCCGGTCAAAACCGCTTTACAACTGAAAGGGTTAGATGTCGGGTCTGTTCGACTTCCACTTGTGCCGCTTACTGAATCAGAACGTTTGCAGCTGATGAATGTTTTACAAGGTTAAAAGAAAGAAAGGGAATTCATCCCTTTCTTTTTTATTGTCGAATCAGTTATAATGGATGTAAGTGACTTTGAGCGGGTGAGTTTGGCTGATTGTAGGAGGATTTTACGATATGAAACAAGCAGAGAAAATTCGTGTATTTGCCCTCGGCGGCGTTGGAGAGGTAGGAAAAAATATGTATGTCGTCGAGGTGGACGAAGACATTTTCGTCCTTGATGCAGGACTTATGTTTCCAGAGGACGAGATGTTCGGTATTGATATGGTCATTCCTGATATTTCTTATTTAGTTGAGCAACAGACGCGCATTCGTGGTATTTTTTTAACACACGGTCATGACGATCATATTGGAGCGATCGCGTATGTGTTAAGAAAAATGACTGTACCTGTGTATGGGGCGAAATTAACGCTTGCGTTGATGGAAGAAAAGTTAAAAGAACAAGGAATTACAACGAAAGCAAAACGTATCGAAATAAACGCGGATAGTGAAATTGTATTTGACAAAGCTGTCGTATCGTTTTTCCAAACAAATCACAGCATTCCGGATTGCCTCGGGGTAAGCATTCAAACATCGCAAGGAGCCATTGTATATACGAGCGATTTTAAATTTGATCAAACGCCTGTTGGCATATGCCGTACCGATTTTGGTAAAATGGCACAAATTGGGGCGAAAGGTGTGCTCTGCTTATTATCCGATAGCACGAATGCGGAAAAGCCGGGATATACCGGATCAGAAGCTGTCGTTGGTCAAGAAATTTCCGATGTCATTTGCAACGCGCGCGGACGCATTATTGTTGCTTGCTTTGCATCAAACATTACACGCATTCAACAAGTGTTAAATGCTGCACGCGATCATAGAAGGAAAGTCGTCATTATGAGCCGTCACATGCATAAAGTGATTGATATTGCGGTGCGCCTCGGATATTTAAAACTTGATGAAAATATGATCATTCCGATGAGCGAAGTGGATCGCTACAATGATCGCGATTTAGTCATTTTAACGACAGGCAATCAAGGAGAGCCGATGGCAGCACTCGCTCGCATGGCGAAACAAGCGCATAAATATATCAATATTAAAGAAGGGGATACGGTCATCGTTGCTTCTTCTCCAATGCCAGGTCATGAGTTGTTTATCGCTCGAACGATTGATGCGTTATATCGCGCAGGAGCAAACGTCGTGTACGGTCAACGTCAAGTTCATGTGTCTGGACACGGTTACCAAGAAGAATTAAAGCTCATGTTAAATTTCATGAAGCCGAAATATTTCATCCCTGTACATGGAGAATTTCGGATGCAGAAGGCGCACGGCAGAATTGCTCAAGCTGTCGGCATCCGTCAAGATGCAATCTTTTTAATTGAAAAGGGAGAAGTGATCGAGTTCTGTAACGGCCACGCCCGTTTTGGCGGAAAAGTGCCAAGCGGTCAAATTTTAATTGACGGATTAGGCGTTGGTGATGTAGGCAATATTGTATTGCGCGATCGTCGTTTACTTTCACAAGATGGAATTATGATCGTTGTTGTGACGTTAAGTAAACAAGATAAGCGCATTGTTGCTGGTCCGGAAATGATTTCACGCGGCTTCGTATATGTGCGCGAATCCGAAACGCTGTTTGGAGAATCGGTAAAAATTGTGAAAGAAATTGTAGAAAAAAGTATGGAAGATTATGTAATCGAGTGGTCTTCATTAAAAACAAATATTCGAGATGCATTAAGCCAATATTTATTTGAAAAAACGAAACGAAAACCAATGATTTTACCAATTATTATGGAAGTATAAAACAACATGCTCAAAGTCAAGGAAACACCTGCAATGCGCAGGTGTTTTTTGTATGAACATGTCGATGTTCACGTATACTAACGACATCACGCAACAGAAAGGGGATTGTTATGGAAGAACGAGATGTATCTCAAGAGGAAACGAAGCCGTCTTCGGTAGAAAATATTGTGCAGCTCGGTCAAACGAACGTTCCGCAGCTTTCTTCTGATTCAACGATTCATTGTTTAACGATTGTCGGGCAAATTGAAGGGCACATTCAATTACCGCCACAAAATAAAGCGACAAAGTATGAACATATTATTCCGCAAATTGTGGCGATTGAGCAAAATCCAAATATTGAAGGATTGCTTGTCGTATTAAATACCGTTGGTGGCGATGTCGAAGCCGGGTTAGCTATTGCAGAAATGTTAGCATCGATGTCCAAACCGACTGTTTCGATTGTGCTCGGCGGAGGTCATTCGATCGGCGTGCCGATTGCCGTATCGTGCGACTATTCATTTATTGCGGAAACCGCAACGATGACGATTCATCCGATTCGTCTCACCGGCCTTGTTATCGGTGTGCCACAAACGTTTGAGTACTTAGACAAAATGCAAGAGCGCGTCGTCAATTTTGTTGTGAAACATTCCAACATTAGTGAAGAAAAATTTAAGGAACTGATGTTTTCACAGGGAAATTTAACGCGTGATATCGGAACGAATGTCGTTGGGACAGATGCCGTCAAGTACGGTTTAATTGATGAAGTCGGAGGCCTTTCACAAGCGATGCGCAAATTGCGCGAATTAATTGATCATTCCAATCAACAAGGAGCGATGCTACAATGATTTTACACACGATCGTTCCTGAATTTATCATTTTTCAAACAAATGAAGCGGACTATAAAAAACAACGAACCGCTCATTATAACGGCGTCCCTTTACTTGTACAACAAACGGAAACAAATGAATATGAAATTGTACGCGTATTAAGTAGCGATCCGCAACATTATTTGATGTACGAACCGGGCACAAAACTTTATGCGACATCACTACAATTTATGGTATAATTAAGAACAAGCAGCCACGCTCTTCTGTTGGCTGCTTTTTCATCTTACATGTTGGAGTGGGCGAAATGGGAAAGAAAAATAAGCGTCGCACAAACAAACAAAATCAATGGAAAACGACATTGCGCTTTGAATTAATCGGTTTAACGATGTTAGCATGTACGGTCATTGCGATGGCCAACGTTGGCGCTGTTGGCCGTTCGCTCGTTTTTGTTGCTCGCTTTTTTATGGGGGAATGGTATATCGTGGCGCTATTAGGGGCGCTCGTGACATCGCTATATGTCATTTGGAATCGAGCGTGGCCACTGTTTTTTCAACGCGTTTTGATCGGATTGTATTTAATTGTTCTTTCACTATTGTTATTTAGCCATGAAACGTTATTTCACATTTTATCACGAAATGGAAAATTGGTGAATCCAAGCATTATTCGGACGACATGGGATTTATTTTGGGTAGATGTGCGCGGGGAAAACGCTTCTTTTTCTGATTTAGGCGGAGGAATGCTCGGGGCATTATTGTATACGATCAGCTATTATTTATTTGATCAGCTTGGGACAAAATGGATCGCTTCGCTGTTGCTCATTATCGGTGTGCTGCTTGTTACAGGAAAGACGTTGCGAGATACGGTCGGGAAGGGAATGGAATGGTTCATTTCGTTCGTTCAAACGCAAGCGAAAGCGGTCATTTTAGATATTCGTTCGTTTTTGAAGCGGCCGAAGAAAGAAAAGCAACAACCATCGCATATTGAAGTTGTGACTGCACTAGAAGAACAAGAGGAAAAAGAGGAAGAAACGGAAGACATTATTGTCGAAGGACCGTTCATTTCCAATTTCAATGAAGCGGCGGAAGAAGAAAAAGCGATGTCATTTACGTCAACACATGCAACCGATTATGCGTTGCCGCCGATTGATTTACTTTCTCCGCCGAAAGCAGTCGACCAATCACGTGAAAAAGAAAGCATTTATGAAAATGCTCGCAAGCTTGAAAAAACGTTTCAAAGCTTCGGCGTAAAGGCGAAAGTAACAAAAGTGCATATCGGTCCAGCTGTCACGCGATATGAAGTATATCCGGACGTCGGTGTGAAAGTAAGTAAAATTGTTAGTTTAAGCGACGACTTAGCGCTCGCTCTAGCGGCAAAGGACATTCGAATTGAGGCGCCGATTCCGGGGAAATCAGCGATCGGCATTGAAGTGCCGAATGAAGAAATTGCGATGGTTTCGTTACGCGAAGTATTAGAGGCGAAAGAAGCAGATAAGCCAGAGGCGAAATTGTTAATCGGGCTCGGACGTGACATATCGGGACAAGCGGTACTTGCTGAGCTCAATAAAATGCCTCATTTACTTGTTGCTGGTGCGACAGGAAGCGGAAAAAGTGTATGTATTAACGCCATTATTGTCAGCTTGCTGATGCGCACGAAGCCGCATGAAGTCAAAATGATGATGATTGATCCGAAAATGGTCGAGTTAAGTGTATATAACGGCATTCCGCACTTGCTTTCTCCGGTAGTGACGGATCCGAAAAAAGCGTCCCAAGCATTAAAAAAAGTAGTGAGCGAAATGGAGCGGAGATACGAGTTATTTTCACATACAGGAACGCGCAATATTGAAGGGTATAACGAATATATTGAGCGTCATAATGAAACAGCGGAAACGAAGCAACCTCTTTTGCCGTACATTGTTGTCATTGTTGATGAGCTCGCTGATTTAATGATGGTTGCTTCTAGCGATGTGGAAGATTCGATTACACGTCTTGCACAAATGGCGCGAGCAGCAGGCATTCATTTAATTATCGCAACGCAACGTCCATCAGTCGATGTCATTACCGGCGTCATTAAAGCGAACATCCCATCGCGTATCGCATTTAGCGTATCGTCACAAACGGACTCGCGGACAATTTTAGATATGGGCGGAGCCGAAAAATTGCTCGGACGCGGAGATATGCTCTTTTTACCTGTTGGTGCAGCCAAGCCTGTTCGCGTGCAAGGAGCGTTTGTGTCCGATCAAGAGGTGGAGACGGTCGTACAATACGTCATTTCGCAACAGCAAGCACAATATGAAGAAACGATGATTGCCCAAGATGATGAACCGAAAGAAGCGTTTGATGATGAACTATTTGATGAAGCTGTCCAGTTGGTCATCGACATGCAAAGTGCATCCGTTTCTATGTTGCAACGGCGTTTTCGCATCGGCTATAACCGTGCTGCACGTTTAATTGATGCGATGGAAGCGCGCGGCATTGTCGGCCCGTATGAAGGAAGTAAACCGCGTGCTGTGCTTGTATCATCAAATGATCAAGCAAAAACATCATAAAAGAGGCTAAAAAACAAGCCTCTTTTTTGTATAAATGGGGAATAATAATGACATATTATTACAATCGCTTGCATAAATTTCAAACGACTTTTTTCGACATTTTTTTTATTCACTATTTATTTATAGATGAAAAAATGTTATATTACTAATAAGAAATTCGTCTAACATCAGATGTCTGATATCTAAGGTGGGGGATGGTGAATGTCTGTTAAAACGGATCATCGACACTTATATTTACAAGTGATTGATCGAATTAAAAAAGATATTGAGCAAGGGGTATATAAAGAGAAAGAAAAACTTCCTTCTGAATTTGAATTGGCGAAACAATTAGGAGTGAGTCGTGCGACATTGCGTGAAGCACTACGGGTGTTAGAAGAAGAAAACGTCATCATCCGCCGCCACGGTGTTGGGACGTTTGTTAGCGCCCGTCCAATGTTCACCTCTGGTATTGAACAACTAAGTAGCGTGACGGAAATGATTCGTCAAGCTGGTCGCAAACCGGGGACGATCTTTTTATCTTCTTCTATCCAGAAGCCGACTGAAGATGATATAAAGCGCTTTCAATGTAAAAAAGAGGAAGATTTACTTATCGTTGAGCGAGTGCGTACAGCCAATAACGAACCGGTCGTCTACTGCATTGATAAAGTTCCTTGTAAATATTTACCTAAAGGGATTACTTATGAAAATGAGTCGTTATTAGAAATATTACATAATGAAGCGAATCGGTACATTGCTTATGCTGTGACGCATATTGAACCGCTCGGCTATCACGAAAAAGTGTCTCCGATTTTAGAATGCGAGCCAGAAACAGCGCTTTTAGTTTTAAAACAAATGCATTTCGATGAAAATGACGAGCCGATTTTGTACTCAATTGACTACTTTAAATCAGATAAGTTTAGCTTCCACGTGTTGCGAAAACGCGTGTAGCTTCTTATACAGGCGCTTATCCTATTAAGGAGGTGACATTGGAGGGAGTAGGATATGTATAAATTTCGCATTTTCGCTAATTTATATTTTTAACATGAGGGGGTAATCATTAATGAAGAAAAAACGTTTTGGATTGACCATGTCTTTATTACTTACTGCCGGCATGCTTCTTGGTGGCTGCGGACAAGCGAAAGAAGAAGGAAAAGCATCTGACTTTAGCGTAGCGATGGTTACAGACGTTGGTGGAATTGACGATAAGTCGTTCAACCAATCTGCATGGGAAGGATTACAAAAATTCGGTGAAGAAAACGGCTTGAAAAAAGGAAAAGGCGGCTATGACTACTTACAATCACAAAGCGATGCGGACTATGCAACAAACTTAAATAAACTTGTGCGCAACGGCTTTGATCTCATTTACGGTATCGGTTTCTTAATGACAGATGCTATTACAGAAATTGCAGATCAAAAGCCAGATAACAAATTTGCCATCGTTGATAGCGTTGTTGAAAAACCAAACGTGGCAAGCATTACATTTAAAGAGCACGAAGGTTCATTCCTTGTTGGTGTTGTCGCTGGTTTAATGACAAAAACGAACAAAATCGGTTTCGTTGGCGGTATGGAAATTCCGATAATCGAAAAATTCGAAAGTGGTTTTATTGCCGGCGTCAAAGCTGTCAATCCAAAAGCAACAGTTGAAGTGCAATACGCAGGTGCGTTTGACAAAGCCGACAAAGGAAAAGCGATCGCATCAAGCATGTACGCTTCTGGCATCGACATTATTTACCACGCAGCTGGTGCGACAGGAAACGGTGTGTTCTCTGAAGCAATCGACTTGAAAAAACAAGATCCAAACAAAGAAATTTGGGTCATCGGTGTTGACCGCGACCAGTACGAAGAAGGAAAAGTTCCAGGAACAGATAAAAGCGTAACATTAACATCGATGGTAAAACGTGTTGACGTTGCTGTATATGACTTAGCGACAAAAACGAAAAACGGTAACTTCCCTGGCGGTCAAGCAGTGGAGTACGGCTTGAAAGAAGATGGTGTTGGTATTGCACCAACAACGAAAAATAACGTTCCTGAAGATGTGTTGAAAAAAGTTGATGAATGGAAACAAAAAATTATTAACGGCGAAGTAAAAGTACCTCAGACTCGTGAAGAGTTGAAATAAGGACATTGTTGTTCTCCGAAGGACGCGTTTCTTCGGAGAACCACTAAATGAAGGGTTGCAACATATTGCAGCTTTTCATTTAGTGATGTAAACCATGCTCATATAAGGAGTGGATCACGTTTGGAATACGTAATTGAGATGTTAAATATCCGCAAAGTTTTTGGGAATTTTGTGGCAAACGATAACATTACGTTGCAGTTAAAAAAAGGGGAAATTCATGCGCTGTTAGGTGAAAACGGTGCAGGGAAATCCACGTTAATGAACGTGCTATTCGGTTTATATCAGCCGGATGGAGGGGAAATTCGCGTCAAAGGGAAAAAAGTAAACATCGCGAATCCGAACGTCGCAAACGACTTAGGGATCGGGATGGTGCACCAACATTTTATGCTCATTGATACGTTTACGGTAACAGAAAACATTATTTTAGGAAGCGAACCAACAAAAGGTGGACAAATTGATATTGAACGAGCAGAAAAAGAAGTGCGTGAGCTGTCTGAACGTTACGGCTTAGCCGTTGATCCGAAAGCGAAAATTGCGGGCATTTCTGTCGGCATGCAACAGCGTGTAGAAATTTTAAAGACGTTATATCGCGGGGCAGATATTTTAATTTTTGACGAGCCGACAGCTGTATTAACACCGCAAGAAATTCAAGAGCTTATCCAAATTATGAAATCGCTTGTACGTGAAGGAAAATCAATCATTTTAATTACGCATAAATTAAAAGAAATTATGGAAGTGTGTGATCGCGTTACTGTCATTCGACGCGGAAAAGGAATTGGCACATTAAACGTATCGGAAACAAATCCGAACGAACTTGCTGCGTTAATGGTCGGTCGTGAAGTGCATTTCAAAACAGAAAAACAGCCTCCGAAAGCGGGCAAACCTGTACTTGAAATTGAAAATTTAGTCGTTAAAGATTCTCGTGGTGTGACTGCTGTCGATCACTTGAATTTAACGGTACACGCAGGAGAAATTGTCGGAATTGCAGGGGTTGACGGAAACGGGCAAACGGAGCTTATCGAAGCGATTACGGGCTTAATCAAATCAGAATCAGGCTCCATTCGTTTAAACGGCAAAGAAATTCGTAATTTAACACCGAGACAAATTACAGAAACGGGTGTAGGACATATTCCACAAGACCGTCATAAACACGGCCTTGTGCTTGACTTCCCAATCGGAGAAAATATGGTGCTTCAAACATATTATAAAGAGCCGTACTCCAAACGCGGCATTTTAAATTTTAAAGCGATTTATGATAAAGCGCGCCAGCTTATTCAAGAATTTGACGTTCGTACGCCAGATGAATATACGAAAGCGCGTGCCTTATCAGGCGGAAACCAACAAAAAGCTATTATCGGTCGTGAAGTCGACCGCGACCCAGATTTACTTATCGCGGCGCAACCGACGCGCGGCTTGGACGTTGGAGCGATTGAATTTATTCATAAACGTTTAATTGAACAACGCGACAAAGGAAAAGCGGTATTGCTCGTCTCATTTGAATTAGATGAAATTATGAACGTCAGCGATCGCATTGCTGTTATTTATGAAGGAAAAATTGTGGCGATTGTCGATCCGAAAGAAACGACAGAGCAAGAGCTTGGTTTATTGATGGCAGGAAGCAAACGGAAGGAAGCAGGTGTATCATCATGAGTGAAAATCGTTTAACGAATATTCTCGTCCCTGTGTTTGCGGCTATTCTCGGAATTATCGCCGGTGCAATTGTAATGATCGTCAGCGGTTACGACCCGATTGCGGGATATTCCGCTTTATTGTACGGTGCTTTTGGGGATCGATACTATATTGGAGAAACGATCCGTCAAGTCACGCCATATATTTTAGCTGGTTTAGCTGTTGCTTTTGCATTTCGAACAGGATTATTTAATATCGGGGTAGAAGGACAACTTATCGTCGGTTGGCTCGTTGCTGTTTGGGTAGGTGTGGCTTTTGAACTTCCAAAAGTGATTCATTTACCGCTTGCGATTCTCGCAGCTGCCGCAGCCGGAGCGCTTTGGGGATTTATTCCCGGCTTTTTAAAGGCGCGTTTCCGCGTTCATGAAGTTATCGTGACGATTATGATGAACTATATTGCGCTATACATATCGAATGAGATTATCCGTTCAGTTTTATCTGATCAAGGATTTAAGTCGGAAAAAATTCATCCGTCAGCATCATTACGTTCGGAGTTTTTACAATCGTTAACAGATTATTCTACGCTCCACTACGGTATTATTATTTCGTTAATTGCGGCTGTCGTTATGTGGTTCTTGCTTGAAAAAACAACGACGGGATATGAATTACGTGCCGTCGGTTTTAACCAACATGCGTCGCATTATGCTGGAATGAACGTCAACCGCAACATTATTTTAGCAATGGTTATTTCTGGCGCATTCGCAGGCATGGCTGGGGCGATGGAAGGATTAGGAACATTTGAAAACGTCTCAGTCAAAGCTGGATTTACCGGGGTCGGATTTGATGGAATTGCGGTCGCCCTTCTTGGTGGAAATAGCGCCTTTGGCATTATTTTAGCAGCCGTTTTATTTGGAGCGTTAAAAGTTGGAGCGCTCGAAATGCCATCAGCAGCTAATGTGCCGACAGAACTTGTTGATATCGTCATTGCGTTAATTATTTTCTTCGTTGCATCAAGCTACTTAATTCGTCTTGTGCTTACGCGCTTCAAAAAGGAGGGAAAATAAATGTTACACATCCTTGAAATTATTATTCCTTCCGCGATTTTCTTTGCGGCACCACTTATTTTTACGGCGCTCGGTGGCGTATTTAGTGAGCGTTCCGGTGTTGTAAATATCGGATTAGAAGGGTTAATGGTTATCGGCGCGTTTACCGGTGTAGTGTTTAACTTAACGTTTGCCGATCAATTTGGACAACTGACACCGTGGCTTGCGATACTTGTTGCGATGATTGTTGCTTCGATTTTCTCGTTGATGCATGCGGTGGCGGCGATTTCCCTTCGCGCTGATCAAGTTGTTAGCGGGGTAGCCATCAACTTTTTAGCATTAGGTTTATCACTGTTTCTTGTGAAAATGTGGTACGGAAAAGGACAAACGGATCAAGTGCAAGTTGGATTTGATAAAATCGACATTCCGATTTTAAGTAAAATTCCAGTTATCGGTCCGATTTTATTCTCAAACGGGTATGTGCCATCTTATTTAGCGATTGTATTAGCGTTTGTTGTATGGTACGTCATTTATAAAACACCGTTTGGTCTTCGTCTTCGTGCTGTTGGGGAACACCCGATGGCAGCGGATACGTTAGGAATTAACGTCGCAAAAATGCGCTATATCGCTGTTATGTTAAGTGGTGCGCTTGCAGGAATTGGTGGTTCTGTTTATGCAACAATCATTTCGCGTGATTTTAGCCATGCAACGATCTCAGGTCAAGGATTTATGGCGCTTGCTGCGATGATTTTCGGAAAATGGCATCCGCTTGGGGCGATGGGTGCGGCACTTTTCTTCGGATTTGCGCAAAGCTTAAGCATCGTCGGACAGGCGATTCCATTTTTGAAAAACGTACCAACCGTTTACTTGCTCATTTTACCGTATGCTTTAACGATTTTAGCGTTAACTGGATTTATCGGACGGGCAGATGCGCCAAAAGCGCTCGGTACGCCGTATGTAAAAGGAAAACGTTAATAGAAAGAGACTTCGGGCTGCCCGGAGTTTCAGACTGTTGACAAAATGGTTGTAAGACAGTTGTTTTACAACCATTTTGTTCCATTTTTATAAATAAAGCTAGCAAAATATCAAATTATTTTGTAAAATCATTAAAAGAAAAATATTGTTTCTTTTTGTTGAACATGTGTGAGTATATTCGTTTTTATTCAATTATATAAACATTTTTGTAATATGTTATTTGAGCATTTAGAACATAAGCATGTGAATTTGTATTATAAACATCATGTTGAAGATATGAAACGAACAAGTGACAACTTATGGGAAGTAAAAGTACGCAATTTAGCGACAGGGGAAGCTGACGTTCACACAGCGAAGTT
>NZ_JBCNEQ010000020.1:0-47835 GCF_050480245.1 Bhargavaea massiliensis
ACCAAGGTGCGAAATATGAGTCACAAGCGGCAAACAAGGGGGAATGTCATGTGGGCAAACGAAATAAATCAAAGCGCTTCATTCAACAGGGCGCCGATGCGGTATATAAACATGATGAACGCATTCCGTATCATATGACATACGAAGAAGCGGAACAACGCAAAGCAGAAAAAGCGGATCATACAAACCTTGGGGGATTTTAATATGGGCAATCCGTTATTTCAACAAGCGAAAAAAGCTGTCGCTAAAGCAAAAGAGGAAAAAACAGAACGCGCCATCGCTGTAGCGAAAAATGCGCTCTCATCCGCTTTTGCGAATGCGAACGATGCGGAGCGAAGACAGTTGCACAATTTGCAAGATGAGCTCGATACATTGTAAAAAGCTGCGCGTCACGCGCAGCTTTAATCTTTTCGGAAAAACCCGACAACTTCTGTCGTTTGCATAATATTTGTAAACGCCTTTGGATCGACTTCTTTAATAATTCGTTTTAAATCAAACAACTCATAACGTGTAATAACGATCATAAGCATATCTTTATCTTCGTTTAAAAATGCTCCTTTCGCCGGAATGACGGTAATGCCACGAATCATTTGTGACTTGATCGCTTGCTTCATCTCTTCTCCTTTTGTCGTAATAATGAGCGCTGTCAATTTTTGATGGCGCGTATGAATTGCATCAATGACACGCGTTGTCACATACAACGTCACGAGCGTATATAACGCTTTTTCCCATCCGTACACATATCCAGCTGTTAAAATAATAATCGAGTTTAACGCAAAAATGTACGTGCCGACCGAACGATCGTTTACACGCGACAATACGAGCGCAATAATATCTAATCCGCCTGTTGACGCCCCCCATTTTAACGTCCAGCCCGTTCCAGCTGCCGCAATGACCCCGCCGAATACCGCATTTAATAAAATATCTTCAGAAAGCGGACGAACGGGAATGAGTTCAAGAAATAAAGACATAAATACGACGCTTAAAAAGCTATAAAACGTAAACGACTTCCCTACTTTTTTCCATCCTAAAATGGCCACAGGAATGTTAAATAAAAAGAGCAACAAACCTGTCGAAATAGCATAAGGCGTATAGTCGCCAACAACTTTTGAAATGAGCTGCGCAGCGCCAGCAAATCCGCTCGTATATACGTTCGCTGGAATTAAAAATAAATTCATGCCGATGGCGTTCAACAGTCCGCCAATGGCAACGACAAATAATTTTTTGACATTCACAAAGCATCCTCCTAATAAAGCGATAAAATTGTTTTTTTTCATGATAATCGCTACACTTAAAAGTAAGTACATACACAGGGGTGATGGAAGTGAATATTAAAATTATAGCGGATAGCGGGTGCGATTTGCCACTTTCTTTTATACAAGAAAAACAAATTGCTTTTTTCCCATTAGTCGTTCATATAAACGACCGCGACTACGACGACCAGCTGACGATTCAGCCTAAGCAAGTGTACGACGCGATGCGCAACGGAGATGTGCCGAAAACATCGCAAGCGAAACCTTCACAAATGGAAGAACTATTTACGACATTTGCAAAAGAAAATATTCCTGCCATTTATATTGCTTTTTCTTCTGCTTTATCCGGCACGTATCAAACGGCTGTTATGATGAGAAACGCTGTGCTTGAACAATACCCCCATGCAAAATTGACAGTCATCGACTCAAAATGCGCATCGCTCGGTCTTGGACTTGTCGTGAAAAAAGCAGTCGAGCTAGCGGAAAGCGGCATGGCGTATGAAGATGTCGTTACAACCATTGAAACGTATTGTCGCCACATGGAACATATTTTTACCGTCGATGACTTGCAATATTTAGCACGCGGTGGCCGCGTCAGCAAAACGGCGGCGTTTGTTGGCGGAGTATTAAACATTAAACCGCTTCTTCACGTCGAGGACGGAAAATTAATTCCGATTGAAAAAGTGCGCGGACGGAAAAAAGTACTTAAACGCATGATCGAGCTCATGCAAGAGCGCGGGGCAGACGTTCAAAATCAACTGATCGGCATTAGCCACGGCGACGATGAACAAACGGCGCTTGAACTCAGAGCGATGATTGAAGAAACGTTCGGTTGCAAACAATTTTTCATTTCTGAAATTGGCTGCACCATCGGAGCGCATGCTGGCCCAGGCACGATCGCCCTCTTTTTCTTGAATAAGCAACTCGAGCAATGATTACACTACCTCTCAAAGGGGGCGAAACGATGACGAGCGATAATGACAAAAAAGCAAAAGACAATAACGCGAAACGACACGAAAAAAATATGGAGCGCGAAAAAAACCGCCAAGCTGGCAAACGCGCCTACTCGAAAGAAACGAATCATTTGTAAAGAAAAAGATGCTCGCGCGGAGCATCTTTTTCTATTTCATTTGAAACTTTGCCATCGTCCGTTGTAAATCATCGGTAAGTTGACGCAACGTCGTCACTTTTTCGCTCATTTTTTTGAATGCTTCTAACTGCTCCACCATCGACGCGGCAATTTCTTCTCTGCCTGCTGCCGACTGTTCAACGACCGCACTAATGCTTTCAACATTTTGCAAGACGTTTTTGCCAAGCTCTTTCGATTCATTCATGCCGATGACAAGCGCTTGAATATCGGTCGTAATATGGTGTACTTTTTTCTCAATGGCACTAAACGCCTCTGTCGTTGTTTCAATTGCTTTTGTTTGCGCCTCAGCAATATCTACCGCGCGGCGAACCGCTTCGGTGACGTTCGTTAACCCCGATTGAATGAGGTGAACCATCTCAAAAATTTGGCTTGTCGCTTTTGATGATTCTTCCGCAAGCTTGCGCACTTCTTCGGCGACGACTGCAAATCCTTTGCCTGCTTCCCCTGCTCGCGCCGCTTCAATCGCCGCATTTAGCGCCAATAAGTTCGTCTGCGTCGCAATGTCGGATACTGCTTTTGCCATATCTTCAATTTTTCTTGCATACGTCGCAAACTGTTCAGTCGATTGTTCAATGGAGGCAGTCGCTTGTGCATTTTCATCAATAAACGCTTTTTGTTCCGCCAACACCGCTTGACCGTGCTCAATCGCTTCGACCGCTTCATCGCTATAACGAGCCGTTTGTTCGGTACGCCCTACGTTCTCTTGTACAGTGTGTTCCATTCGTTCAATGAGCTGTACTGCATGTTGTAAATCTTCGGAAATGCTTTGCGCTCCAGCCGACAATTCATTTGTTGATACAGCCACTTGATTATTAATTTCTGTTAACGTTTTTGTTTCTTCATCAATTTCTTTTGCAAACGACTCGACTTGCTTGCTTACCGTATCGATCGACTGAAGCAAGCTATTGAGCTGATCAGCCATCGTTGTAAATGCCGCATTTAAATCAGCAAGCTCATCTTTTCCGTCATATTGAACACGTTCAATACGCAAATCGCCGCTTGCAATTTGTTTCGCATTTTGTGCAATATGACGAAGAGGAGTTGTAATTTTTTTCGTTAGTCGGAATCCGCTAAATCCCGCAAACAATAACAAAACAGCAATCCCAACAAGCGAAATCGTAATGACGCGCTCAATTTGTTTTTGTAACGTTTGTTGCATATACGCATAATATTCAGCGACATATGTGTTTACGACGTATATATCGTTTAATACCCCTTCTGCTCGCATCGACTGGCGGCGAATTTCTGCGACATTCCGTTCGTCAAGCGCTACTTTTGATTCTTTTGCTAGCGCGGCAAATTTTTTATTGGCTTGTTCAAGCGCAGGGCGAACGTACGATTGTGTCAGCCCTTTATTTAATACGTGAAGTAACTTTTCGGATTCTTCGAGATGAACGAGCACTTCTTGTTTGTTTCCTTCTGTCGGGCTATAAGCATAGTTGCTTAAACTTTGCTTCGTCGCTTTCAGCTCTGCTTGTAGATGTTGCGCCTTCATCATAAGCGGCACGAAATCCCGATTGGACGATTGAATCGAAAGCATGTTCATAATAATAAACACGATAATGGCGCCGGCAATGATTGGCGTTGCTAATGAATGAAATAATAATCGTTGTTTAATCGACATCGTATCCCTCCTTTATTGTGCTATGCCGCTTGTCGCCTTTTCTTTCCATTTTTCAAGCGTCGCTTGTTGTTCTGGACTGAGCGTCACGACACGAATCGGTGCTAAATCGACGCCGTTTTCTTTTAAGCCAAGTTCAACCGTTCCTTTCGGCACTTCTTTCTTTTCAACATACTGTTTAATGACCGTATATAATGCCACATCTACATTTTTTAACATCGATGTGACAACCGCTTTTTCCGCATAAAAATATTGGTCACTATCAACACCGATCGCGTACTTTTTGTTCATCTCCGCCTCGCGTAACACCCCAACGCCTGTAAACCCTGCTGCTGCATACAACACATCTGCCCCATTGGCAATCATTTGTTTGGCGATTTGTGCCCCAAGTTTGTCATCACCGAAATTGCCGGCATACACTTCTTGCACGTTTACTTCTGGTTTCACCGCTTTTACCCCTTGAATAAAGCCATTCGCAAACTTGCGAATTAACGGCACATCCGCTCCGCCAACAAAGCCAACGTTGTTCGTTTTCGTCAACATGCCAGCGACGACGCCCGCTAAAAAGCTTCCTTCATCTTCTTTAAACGTAATCGAAGTGATGTTTGGTAAATCAGACACCGCATCAATTAATATAAATTGTTGTTTCGGATATTTTTTCGCGACTTTTTCTAAATCTTGTTGCACCATAAACCCAAGTCCGATGACGAGATCGTTTCCAGCTTCAACAAGTTCCGTTAACCCTTTTTCATACGTTCCCGTTTCTTTTAACTCGCGATAATCAAAAAAGACGCCAAGTTCATCACGCGCCTTCATCAATCCTTTAAACGCGGAGTCGCTAAATGATTGATCGCCAAGTCCAACGTCTGATAACATAATGCCAATTTTTACACGCTCTTTCGGTTGAAAGGAACTCGTTTGTGAACACCCTGCGGCAACGAGCAAAACGATTGCCACGATGAGTGAAAATACTTTTTTCATAAAATTTCCTCATCTCCTTACTATTCGATTAAATCTCACTTCATTTATTATATCGACAACATTCGACAGTTTGTTTACTTTTTAATATAAATATTTTGTAAAGTTGTTCATATGCCAACAATCGACTATAATGGAAACACAACGAATTCATGTTGAGGTGATAATGATGTCAAAAGAAAGTTCATTTGATATTGTGTCAAAAGTCGACTTGTCGGAAGTAACAAACGCCGTCAACATCGCGTTAAAAGAAATTCAAAACCGCTATGATTTTAAAGGGAGCAAAAGCGACATTTCGCTTGAAAAAGATGAACTCATTTTAATTTCTGACGATGAATTTAAGCTCGAACAACTCAAAGATGTGCTCATCGGCAAGCTTATTAAACGAGGCGTACCAACGAAAAACATTCAGTACGGAAAAATCGAACCTGCTTCTGGCGGAACGGTGCGCCAACGTGCAAAACTCGTCCAAGGCATCGACAAAGAAAATGCGAAAAAAATTAACACAATCATTAAAAATACAGGCTTAAAAGTAAAAAGTCAAATTCAAGAAGATCAAATTCGCGTCAGCGGCAAAAGTAAAGACGACCTGCAAAAAGTCATCGCCGCCATTCGCGAAGCAGACTTGCCAATCGACGTCCAATTCGTCAACTATCGCTAAAGAAGGTAATACGCCTTCTTTTTTATTTTTAAATAAAATAGTTGAATATTTCTAAAAAATCAGTTACATTTATGAGTAACTTCATATAACGTCTTATCGAGAGAAGGGGAGGGACTGGCCCGATGAACCTTCAGCAACCTGACGATCGTCAAGGTGCTAAGTCCAGACAAGCGATTCGCTTGGAAGATAAGAAGGAGCGCACAACGTCTTCTTCTTATGGAGAAGACTTTTTTAGTTTGAAAAAGAAACGGAGGAATGGACGTGGGACTGTTAGACGATTTAAAACATCGCATCGTCATCGCCGATGGAGCGATGGGGACATTATTATATGCGCACGGCATCGATCGTTGCTTTGAAGAATTAAACATAACAAAACCGGAAGAAATCGTTCATATTCATGAAGCGTATATCGAAGCAGGAGCTGAAGTGATCCAAACGAACACATATGGCGCCAACTATGTAAAACTTGCTCGCTACGGCTTGCAAGACGATGTGAAAGAAATCAATAAAGCGGCTGTCCAACTTGCCAAACAAGCCTCAAAAGGACGCGCCTACGTGCTCGGTACGATCGGAGGATTGCGCAGCACAAACAAAAGCACGATTTCGCTTGAAGAAGTGAAACGGACGTTCCGTGAACAGCTGTATGTGTTGTTAAACGAAAATGTTGACGGACTTTTACTTGAAACGTATTACGATTTCGAAGAATTACAAACTGTTCTTTCCATCGCTCGTAAAGAAACGACGTTGCCGATCATCGCCCACGTCACGCTTCATGACATTGGCGTCTTGCAACATGGCACGCCGCTTGCTGAAGCGCTTTATCAATTAGAACAACTTGGCGCCGATGTCGTCGGCTTAAATTGTCATCTCGGCCCATATCATATGTTGCGCTCGCTTGAAGAAGTGCCGATTCCGACACGCGCTTTTTTATCGGTATATCCAAACGCAAGCTTGCCGCAATATCGCGACGGCCGCTTCATTTACGAAACGAGCGAACAATATTTTGAAGAAACGGCGCGTGCCTTTCGCGAGCAAGGAGTTCGGCTCATCGGAGGCTGTTGCGGCACGACGCCAAAACATATTGCTGCAATCGCCCGCGCTCTTTCCGATCGCACACCTGTATATAAAAAAGAAGTAAAACAACGACATACGATCATCGTTCAAGAAGCAGAACAAACGAAAGAGCCTTCCCTCGCCGACATCGCACGCACGCGACGGTCGATTATCGTCGAGCTCGATCCGCCAAAAAAACTCGGCTTAACAAAATTTTTAGAAGGCGCAAAAGCATTAAAAGAAGCACACATTGATGCGTTAACGCTTGCCGACAACTCGCTTGCAACACCTCGCATTAGCAACGTCGCTGTCGGAACGATCGTGAAACAACAACTGAACATGCGCCCGCTTATTCATATTACATGCCGTGACCGCAATTTGATCGGCTTGCAGTCGCACTTAATGGGGCTTTATACGCTCGGCATGACCGATGTGCTCGCTTTAACCGGCGATCCATCGAAAGTCGGCGACTTTCCGGGGGCAACGTCCGTATACGATTTATCGTCATTTGACCTTATTTCGTTAATTCGGCAATTTAACGAAGGGCTTTCGTATTCGGGCAAACCACTCGGACAAAAAACGAATTTTTCGATCGCCGCTGCCTTTAACCCGAACGTACGCCATCTAGATAAAGCGGTCAAGCGGCTAGAGAAAAAAATCGAATGCGGGGCGCACTACTTTTTAACACAGCCGCTTTATAGCGAAAAACAAATTGAAGACGTCTATGAAGCGACAAAGCATTTATCAACACCGATTTACATCGGCATTATGCCTTTGACAAGCGCGCGCAACGCCGACTTTTTACACCATGAAGTGCCGGGCATTACATTGTCTGATGACATTCGCGCTCGCATGGCCGCTTGTGCCAACGACCCGATTCAAGCAACAAAAGAAGGATTGGCAATCGCCAAATCGCTCATCGATGCAGCATTCGATTTATTCCATGGCATCTATTTAATTACACCATTTTTACGCTACGACATGACGGTCGAACTCGTTCGCTACATTCATGAAAAAGAGCGGCTCGCAAAAGAAAGGACGGTTTACCATGGCTAGTTTATTTGAACAGCTCGAAAAGAAAATTTTAATTATTGACGGTGCGATGGGAACGATGATCCAAGCGGCCAACTTAACAGCGGACGATTTTGGCGGTGAAGCGTTTGAAGGATGTAACGAATATTTAACGCTCACTGCCCCGCACGTCATTTCGCGTATTCATGAAGCTTATTTTGCGGCAGGTGCGGACATCGTCGAAACAAATACGTTTGGTGCGACACGCATCGTCTTAGACGAATACAACCTCGGCCATTTGGCGCTTGAATTAAATATCGAAGCCGCTAAACTCGCCAAACAAGTGGCAGAAAAATATACAACGAACGATTGGCCTCGCTTCGTAGCTGGCTCGATGGGCCCGACGACAAAAACGTTGTCTGTCACAGGCGGAGCAACGTTCGCTGAACTCGTTTCTTCCTATGAAGAACAAGCGCGCGGTTTATTGCTTGGCGGCGTCGATTTGTTGTTGTTAGAAACGTGCCAAGATACGTTAAACGTCAAAGCAGCTTTTATCGGCATAACAGAAGCGTTTAAAGCGGTCGGAAAACAAGTGCCGCTTATGATTTCTGGAACGATTGAACCGATGGGAACGACGCTTGCGGGTCAAACGATCGAATCGTTTTTTATTTCTATTCAACATATGAAACCATTGGCGGTCGGCTTAAACTGCGCAACAGGTCCTGAATTTATGACCGATCATTTGCGCTCACTCGCTTCAATAGCGAACACGGCTGTCAGCTGTTATCCGAACGCAGGTCTTCCAGACGAAGAAGGGCGTTATCACGAAACACCGGAAATGCTCGCGAAAAAAATTCGCCAATTTGCCGAAAAAGGATGGTTAAATATCGTCGGCGGATGTTGCGGCACGACGCCAGAACATATTCGCGCGATCGCCGAAGCCGTTCGCGACATTCCACCGCGTACGATTCCGAAGCAGTTTGCAATGCACGCCGTCTCTGGCATTGATGCGCTCATTTACGACGAAACGATGCGCCCGCTTTTTGTCGGAGAACGAACAAACGTCATCGGTTCGCGCAAGTTTAAACGGCTCATTGCGGAAGGAAAATATGAAGAAGCGGCAGAAATTGCTCGCGCTCAAGTCAAAAACGGGGCGCACGTCATCGACATTTGTTTAGCGGACCCTGACCGCGATGAAAAAGAAGATATGGAGCAATTTATTCAACAAGTCGTGAAAAAAGTAAAAGTGCCGCTTGTTATCGACTCGACCGATGAAGACGTCATCGCCTGCGCATTGTCGTATTCACAAGGAAAAGCGATCATTAACTCCATTAATTTAGAAGACGGAGAAGAGCGGTTTGAAAAAATTGTTCCGCTCCTTCATCAATACGGGGCAGCGGTCGTCGTCGGCACGATTGACGAACAAGGGATGGCGATTGATGCGAAACGAAAGCTGGACATCGCCCTTCGTTCATACGATTTACTCGTCAACAAATACGGTGTTTCACCGCACGACATTATTTTCGATCCGCTCGTTTTTCCGATCGGCACAGGAGACGAACAATATATTGGCGCAGCAAAAGAGACGATCGAAGGCATTCGTCTCATTAAACAACATTTACCAAACTGTTTAACGATACTCGGCATTAGTAACGTGTCCTTCGGTTTGCCACCTGTCGGACGCGAAGTGTTAAACTCCGTCTTTTTATACCATTGCACACAAGCCGGGCTCGATTATGCGATCGTCAATACGGAAAAATTAGAGCGATTCGCTTCCATTCCAGAAGAAGAAGTACGCTTAGCCGAGGCATTGTTATTCGACACAAACGATGAAACGTTAAACGCGTTTATTCAATTTTATCGCGATAAAACGAAACAGCCGAAACAAGCAAACGTCCATATGACGTTAGAAGAACGGCTCGCCACATACGTCATCGAAGGAACGAAAGACGGACTGATCGAAGATTTGACGCTCGCTTTACAAACGTACAGTCCGCTTGACATTATTAACGGTCCGTTGATGAAAGGGATGGATGAAGTCGGTCGCTTGTTTAATGATAACCAGCTCATCGTTGCGGAAGTACTGCAAAGCGCGGAGGTGATGAAAGCAGCGGTCGCCTTTTTAGAGCCGTATATGGAGAAAAATGAAACGAGCACGAAAGGAACGGTGCTGCTTGCGACCGTCAAAGGCGATGTGCACGACATCGGCAAAAATTTAGTCGACATCATTTTAAGCAACAACGGGTTCCGCGTCGTTGACTTAGGCATTAAAGTGACGCCACAACAACTGATCGAAGCGGTGCGTCACGAACAGCCAGATATGATTGGCTTGTCGGGGCTGCTTGTGAAATCGGCACAACAAATGGTGCTTACCGCGCAAGACTTAAAACAAGCCGGCATTTCGTTACCGATTTTAGTTGGTGGCGCGGCTCTATCGCGCAAGTTTACTGATACGAAAATTGCCCCCGAATATGACGGCATCGTCTTATACGCCAAAGACGCGATGGAAGGACTTACGCTTGCGAATCGCATCGTCCAACAAGACATCGCCTATGAGAAAAAAGAAAAAATTGAACGTGTAACGGAACGACAAAGCGCCGTCGCCGTCATGACAAAATCGAACGTGAAGCCGGCGCCCGTTTATGTTCCGACCGATACAGAGCGACATATATTGCAACACATTCCGCTTTCGTATATTGAACCGTACGTCAATTGGCAAATGCTTCTTGGCCACCATCTCGGTTTAAAAGGAAATGTAAAAAAGCTATTGGCGGAAGGAAACGAAAAAGCGATCATGTTAAAAGAGTTGATCGATGAACTGCTCGCTGAAGCAAAACAAACAACGTCACTTGCACCAAAAGCGGTATATCAATTTTTCCCAGCGAAAAGCGACGGCAATACGGTCATCATTTACGACCCGCGCGATCAACAAACGGTCATTGAAACGTTTACGTTTCCAAGGCAAACGAAAGCACCGTATTTATGTTTAGCAGACTATCTTTCTAATGAACAAATCGACTACGTCGGGCTATTTGCTGTCACCGCTGGAGCAGGTGTACGCGATTTAGCATTACGTTTCAAAGAAGAAGGGCAGTTTTTAAAGAGCCATGCGATTCAAGCGTTAGCGCTTGAACTAGCGGAAGGATTAGCAGAGCGCGTTCATCAAATTATGCGCGACCGTTGGGGCTTTCCTGATTCGCCTGATTTTACGATGGAAGAACGGTTTGCAGCAAAATACCAAGGACAACGTTTTTCTTTCGGCTATCCTGCTTGTCCAAATCTCGAAGACCAAGAGAAACTATTCCGCCTTTTACGCCCAGAAGAAATCGGCATTCATTTAACGGAAGGCTATATGATGGAACCAGAAGCATCCGTTTCAGCGATCGTCTTCGCCCATCCGGAAGCGAGATACTTTAATGTGTTGTGAAAAAGCTGACTTTAGTCAGCTTTTTCACAAATCAATCCCTTTGATCGCATGAACGCCTTCATGGTAATAATGTTTCACTTCTTTCATTTCCGTCACTAAATCAGCAAGTTGAATGATGTCCTCTTTTGCACCTCTTCCTGTTACGACAACGTGCGTATGCGCAGGCTTGTTCATTAGCGTATGCACAACATCTTGTATTGGCAAAACATCGTCAATTGGAAACGATGTAATTGCTAACGCCACATTTAACTCATCTAAAATGACGACATCGTATATCCCCGATTGCACACGTTCTTTCGCTAACGACCACCCTTTTAGTAACGCTTCGCGATGCTCAGCTGGCGTTTTCGTCCATGTAAATCCTACACCTGTTTGATGCACGTCGATGCCGAGCTGCTGTAATATTTTCGCTTCGCCATATGGACGGTGCGGCGACTTAATAAATTGAATGACGATCACCTTTTTCCCATGACCTGCCGCACGAACGGCAAGACCGACCGCGGCAGTTGTTTTTCCTTTCCCGTCTCCTGTATAAACAATCACCATGTTTCTTCCATCCACTTTAACTGATCGTGCAGTTTCACAACATCCCCGACGACAATAATAGCAGGGGAAGAAAGTCTTTTCTCTTGTACGATGTCAACAATCGTTTGTAACGTACCTACGACCGTTCGTTGCTCATTTGTCGTTGCCCATTCAATGACCGCCACCGGCGTATGCTCATCTTTTCCATGACGTTTCAGCTGTTCGCAAATGTAAGCGATATTTGCCATCCCCATATAAAATACGATCGTATCTGTCGCTTGACTTAATGCATCCCAACGAATGCGATCGCGCTCTCCGCTTTGATGTCCAGCGATGAACGTCACCCCACCCGCATAGTTGCGATGCGTCACCGGAATGCCAGCATATGCTGGCGCGGCCACACCAGCTGTCACCCCGGGGACAATTTCATACGGAATGCCATGTGCGCGTAAATGTTCTGCCTCTTCGCCACCGCGACCGAACATAAACGGATCGCCGCCTTTTAATCGTACGACTGTTTTTCCTTGCAACGCATATTGTACAAGCCATTCGTGAATTTGTTGTTGAATATTTCCATGCTTTTTCGGTTCTTTTCCACAATATACAAATTCTGTCCCTTCTTTCGCGTAAGCCAACAGTTCGCGACTAATGAGGCGATCGTAAATAATAACGTCCGCCTTTTCAATACATTCTCGTCCATAAACAGTAATGAGCTTCGGATTCCCTGGGCCTGCCCCGACAATGTACACTTTTCCTTTATGCATCACCATATCTCCCCTTTTGAAATTCGATCATTTTTCGTTCAATCGCTTTCACATCGACATGTTTTTCAACACAATCAGCTAAGTCATCAAATGCTTGCGCTCGCAATTGCCGATAATGTGGGCGCTCCATTAACGGTGAAAGTTGTTTTTTTCCTCGCACATCATTTAGCAAATAATGACGAAACGCGTCGTTATGAAATATGTCGTGCATATACGTACCAATGATGCGTTCATCTTTTGTTTTACACCCGTCTGTTTTTCCTTTTAACAAAATAAGTGGATCACCTTGCTTTACGATCGAACGTCCCATATGAATTTCATAACCTTTTACATAAAACATTTCGTTTTTGTACACTAATGTTCCTTCACATAATACTGTCGTTTTTTCACACGAGAGTGTCGTCTCAATCGGCAACAAACTTAATCCATCGATGTCATCGAGCGGTGTTTCAACATGAAACGGATCTTTTATACACTGTCCAAGCATTTGATATCCGCCACAAACACCGATTATTGTCACATCCGATCGTTCATATAAACGGCGAATGTGAGAAAATAAACCGGTTTCTTTTAAAAAACGAACGTCTTCAATCGTATTTTTACTTCCAGGCAAAATGAGTATGTCTGGCTCGCCTAACGACGACGCATCCGACACAAACCGCACGGAACAGTCTGGCTCTGCAAAAAACGGATCAATGTCTGTAAAATTTGACAAACGTGGGTATTGAATGACCGCTACATCGATCGCTTTCGTATCGTCTTTTTTTGTCGTATAACGAGAAAGCGTCACCGAATCTTCAGCATCGATTCGCATAGGCACATACGGCACAACCCCGAGCACCGGCACGCCTGTATATTGCTCAAACCATCGCAGACCCGGTTGAAGAAGTGAAAGGTCGCCGCGAAATTTATTAATGATGACACCAATGACGCGGTGGCGATCTTGTTCCTCTAATAGCTGCAACGTGCCGACTAAACTCGCAAACACTCCGCCGCGTTCAATATCACCAACAAGCACGACCGGCGCATTCGCCATGCGTGCTACACGCATATTCACAAGCTCCCGATCATTTAAATTTACCTCTGCGGGGCTTCCGGCTCCTTCGATGACGAGCCGATCGTATTGCTTCATCAACATATCAAGCGATTGTTGAATAAGCTGAAGTCCAGTATGAAAAAACTCGCTTCGGTAGTCGCTCGCCTTCATATTTCCGTACGGTTTTCCATGTACGACAATTTGCGCTTCTTGATCACGGCTTGGCTTAATTAAAATCGGATTCATATGCGTCGTCGCCAACACGCCTGCTGCTTCCGCCTGCACCCCTTGCGCGCGCCCGATTTCTTTTCCGTCAACCGTCACATATGAATTAAGCGACATATTTTGTGATTTAAATGGAGCCGTTTTCCATCCTTTTCGTGCAAAGATGCGACAAAAAGCAGTGGCAAGGATGCTTTTTCCGGCATCTGAATGCGTCCCTTGAAACATAATTGGAAGCGCCTTACGCATCGTCTTTCACCTCGCTACACGCCTTGAGCCATCGCTCAACAAGCAAAGGATTTGATGGAAAATAAAAATGAACGTAGCCGGCAATAAGACGTTTATCCATATAGCCATCTAATTTACATCCTCGCAACCCTTTCACTTCATATGCAAACTTTTCTTCTTTGCGTGGGACAAACGTCGAGTAATGAAATTCGTGACCTTTTGCTCTGTCATATTCAAGCAAAAAGTTCCCCTTTCGTCCCGTCACTTCGCGATATCCGAGAGCAGCGAGCTTTTGCTGCATACGTACGTATCCTGGGATGACGCCGACCATCTCATAATATCGTTCGTCAGTTGTCGTCATAATTCCTTCCGTTAAATACATAAATCCGCCGCACTCCGCAAGCGTCGGCAAACCGCGGTGAATCGCCTCGGCAATCGAACGCTTCGCTTGTTCATGACGGGCAAGTTCAGCTGCAAATTCCTCTGGAAATCCCCCTCCAATATATAACCCGTGTACATCGTGCGGAACGCATTCACCGACGAGTGGAGAAAAATAAACGAGTGTTGCCCCATACGCCCGAAGCATTTCTAAATTTTCTTCGTAATAAAAATGAAATGCAGCATCTCTCGCGACAGCTATGCGCACATCGTACGTTTGCTTCGGCTGAAAAAATGGAGCGCTCGTCAGCTCATTCGCCTCGGCTAAGTCCCATATCGCATCCAAATCAACCGTTTTCTCTATTAGCTTGCCAAGCTCATTAAAAAACGGCTGAAGTTCTCCCCGCTCGACAGAAGGAACAAGCCCTAAATGACGCTCTGGAATCTTCAAATCGTTTTCTTTTAACAAATAGCCAACGACAGGAATACCGCATCGTTGTTCAATCGCTTCTTTGACGAGGCGAAAATGCCCTTCGCTCCCAACGCGATTCGCAATAACTCCAACGATGCGAACGCGCTCATCAAACCGTTGAAACCCGCGCACGACAGCCGCCGCACTTCGCGCCATTCCTGAACAATCAACGACTAACAACACCGGGCTTTCCGTGATGATGCTAATTTCTGCAGTGGAACCTTCATTTGCCGTCGCTCGCTTCCCATCAAATAGTCCCATCACCCCTTCGATGATCGACAAATGCGCTCCTTCGCTCCCACGGCTACATACGTGGCGCACAATTTGTTCGTTCCCCATCCAACTATCTAAGTTGCGCGAACGTCTTCCTGTTACCGCTGTATGATACGTCGGATCAATATAATCAGGCCCGCACTTAAAACCTTGCACAACATATCCTTTTTGTTTAAATGCGCTCATTAAGCCGAGCGTCACCGTCGTCTTGCCGACACCGCTTCCCGTTCCTGCAACGACAATTCTCCTCACTCTTGTCCCTCCCATAGTGCAACAGAAATCGTCACATTCCCACTCTTTTTTTTCGTTAACACAAGCTTATTTTGTCCGCTATATCGCTTCGCTGCAGGTTCGCTTACACCATATGCCCCAGTATAGCGAAATACTGTTTCAGACGGTTCATCAATCGGAACGGCGTTTAATTGTTCGGGCGTATAAAAAATAAGCGGCCATCCATATTTGTTTGCGACGGCTAGCAACCCTTCTTCATCTTTTTTTAAATCGATCGTGCATAATGCTTTCACGCTTTTTAGCGAAAAACGAAGCTGTTGTAACGTATCGCAAATGACTTGTTCAATTTCTTGTGCGCTTGTCCCACGATTGCACCCGATGCCAATAACAATCACTTTCGGACGATACAACACTCCATGTTGTAAAATGGCTTGTTCCTCTTTCTCGAGCAGCCGATGCGTCACAACTAATGCTGCATCAGGCCTTGCTTTCAGCGCTTCCGCAATCGACCCATATGTACGAATGTTCGCTGGAAGCGGTGCATCATATGTCCACCAATGCCGCTCCCCTGATTCTTGGACAATCGCGACGTGTTGCTCGTTCACAACGGCGGCGCTCACAGGTGTCAAATTGTTTTCATTTTCCCATTCCCATCCGAACGAGTGACCGAATAAGTCAACCGCAATCGTTTGCTGCACATCGGATGCTGTCGTAATGACTGGACGGGCATGCAGCAATGCCGCTACTTGGCGCGTTAATTCGTTTGCCCCACCTAAATGGCCGGACAACACACTAATGACATGCTCCGCTTTATCATCAATCACGACAACGGCTGGATCTGTTTTTTTATCTTTTAACAACGGCGCAATCATGCGTACAACGGCACCGAGCGAAATAATAAGAATGAGCCCGCGATACGTCGCAAACCACGTTGCTAAATGAACGCGAACGTTCCCTGAAAATAAACGAATACCTTTTTGCTCTTCGTCACCTTTGGCAAACTTATCCGTATAATAAATGTGCGCATCAGGAAGTTTTTCGTGCAGTTTTCTCGCTATTTCTACCCCATGCTTTGTAATCGCTACAACCGCATACATCTCTACTCCCTCCCTTTGCGATAGCCGTGCGTAAATGTTTCATCATATAATTTTGAGCGATACGATGCATCTAGTTCATTCGAAAGTGCCCATCCCGCTAAAATAAGAGCGTGTTGGCGAATGCCATGGCGCTGCATCTCTTCATGAAGCATGCCAACCGTTGTGCGTACAATTTTTTCGTCTGGCCACGTTGCTTTATACACAACAACGACAGGAGTATGCTCACTCCACCCTGCTTCAAGAAGGGCTGCAGTCACTTTTTTCGTTAACGTTGCGCTTAAAAAAAGAGCGATTGTACAATGATGTTGCGCCAACGAAGCGAGCTGTTCTTTTTCAGGAACTGGGGTTCTTCCTTCTGCTCGCGTTAAAATGACCGTTTGCGTTAAATTCGGTACGGTCAATTCTACTTGTGCCGCAGCGGCGGCAGCAAATACAGAACTAACCCCCGGCACGATGTCAACGTCAATGCCTTCTTTTTTCAACAGCACAATTTGCTCCATCGTTGCTCCATAAACGGATGGGTCTCCTGTATGAAGACGGACGACCATGTTCCCTTTTTTCACTTCTTCACACATAAGTGAAACGATTTGCTTTAAATGCATGCCCGAAGTACAAAAAATACGCGCGTCTTTTTTGGCATATGTAAGCAACCCATCGTTAACAAGCGAATCCGTGTAAAAAATGACATCCGCTTGCTGCAACAGCTTCATTCCTCTGACTGTAATTAAATCGCTCGCTCCCGGACCAGCGCCGACAATATATATTTTCACTTTCTCACCACCATTAATGTTAAATAAGGTAATGACACTTGCTCCAACTGTTCAATATTCCATATGACCTCTTCGTGAGATGTCACTTTTGTCACAACTGCTGCTTTGTTTGTTATATTCATCTCCCTTAAAATGGCAAGAAGCAGCGACATCACTTTTGCGACTTTTAAAAAAATGACGCAATCGTGCGTTTCAATCACTTTTTTCATCGCATCATAATCATCTCGTGCTGGGACGATGGCAACTGTCTCATCCCCATCCGCTAGTGGCAACTGCAAACGTGCTGCCGCCCCATTCATTGATGAAATGCCAGGTACAATTTCAATCGAAACGTCTGGATATTTCATTTGCATCGTGCGCATAAAATGAATCCATGTGCTATATAAAAGCGGATCTCCTTCCGTCACAAACGCAACATGTTTTCCTGCGCGTAAATACTCCCATACAGCATCGGCCGTTTCATCCCACTTTTTGCGCAATACATCTTCATTTTTCGTCATCGGAAATACAAGACCAAGCATATGTTTTTCCTCTGAAGAAAAGTACGCATCAATAATTTGTTGCGCATAACTTTTACTGCCATTCGCCTTTTTTGGATAAGCAATGACGTGCGCCTCTTTCAATCTACGAAACGCTTTGACTGTTAGTAGTTCTGGGTCCCCCGGACCAACTCCTATGCCGTATAACGTACCAATCATTCTGTATCCCTCTTCCATGCTGAAATGATATATATTGGATTTAATGCATCAAAACGCGTCAATTGTAAAATCGGTTTGCTACGTGAAAATTGGGCGAGCAAAATATCAACAGTATATCCATAGCTTCGTAATGCATCGATCGCTTCATATAACGTTTCGACCGTGACCGCATTGATGACGATGCGCCCACCTTTTTTTAATCGCGTACAACAAACAGCAATAATGTCACGCAAACTCCCTGATGTGCCGCCAATAAAAATCGCATCTGGATCAGGAAACTGCTCCAAATGTTCTGGCGCGCGGCCGTGAATGAGTGTAAAATCTACGCGAAATTTTTTCATATTTTTCTGACATATCTCGATATCATAGGCGTTTTTCTCAATTGCAAATACTGCTCCTTCACGAGCAATTTTTGCCGCTTCAATAGCTACCGACCCTGTACATGTGCCAATGTCCCATACAACGCTTTTTTCATGAAGATGAAGCGCCTGCAAACTTAATACCCTCACTTCTTTTTTCGTAATAAGCCCTTTCTCTGGCTTCCTTTGCCAAAACTCCTCATCATTAATTCCAAACGTCCAGCTTGGATCTTTGTTTGTACGTCGTAAAATAACGATATTTAACGGAGCAAAAGAAGCATCTTTCATTTCTTCTAGCGTCAAAAGACGACAGCGCTCGTTTTCACCTCCGAGATTTTCTCCAACAAATGCTTCGTATTCCGTCATTCCGTATGACAATAAGTACGAAGCGATCGCTCGTGGATCATTCGTATCATCCGTCAAAACCGCCACTTTTTCCTTTCCGTCAATTCGTTGCGCGAACCCTTTCATCGTACGCCCGTGCAAACTAACGATGTATGCATCATGCCAACTTTCTCCCATTTTCGCAAACGCCCATTGTAGCGAGCTTACAGAAGGATATACTTCAATCGGCACTTTTTTTGCTAAATAACTACCGATTCCATAAAACATCGGATCCCCTGAAGCTAAAATGACTGTTTTTTTCGGTTCGCTTATTAACGTCGCTAAAAGTGACGTTAAGTTGTTTCGAATAACGATTTTTTCCCCTCGATAATAAGGAAAAAAAGATAATTGCCGTTCCCCACCAACAAGCCGTTCACTTTCATCAATCCATTGTTTATATAGCGTAGGGAGGGATGCTGCTCCGTCAGCACCAATCCCGATTAACTTCATTCGCTCCATCGCTTCGCACCGCCTTTCCTAAACATTGCCCTTTCAGCGTATATAACGTCGTCTCAACAAGAAGTCCGCCATTCACTTCCCGCAACGCATGTTGGCAACAATAGTCACATAACAAATGAAAGAATGACAAATGTCCAGCTTCATACATCATATCGCCAACTTGCGACGCTGTGTTTGCTTGTTTAATTGCTTCAACAAGATCGATCGGGGCACCCGATTGTTTCGCAACGTCTACTAAAAACTGAAAGTCAACAGGCGCACTTTTTGAGTGAACCATCATTACTCCTTGCGCAACTTTTGAAAACTTCCCCATCATCCCAACGAGCGACACTTTTTTTATCCCGAGCCGCTTACATTGTTTTAATGTAAATCCAACAAAATCCCCCATTTCAATAAATGCTTCTTCTTTCAAATGAGGATATTGTTTCATTGCATATGTTTCACTTCTTCCACCCGTGGTGACAACAACATGATCGCAGCCACAAGCGACCGCAACTTCAAGCGCACGTACAATGCTTGCTCGGTAAGCAGACGTCGAAAATGGGACGACGATCCCACGCGTACCTAAAATCGAAATGCCTCCAACGATACCAAGACGGCCGTTTAATGTTTTTTTCGCAATTTCTTCTCCATTTGGAACAGAAATGACAATGTGCACTCCCTGATGAATACGATATTGTGTAAGCAGCTCAATAGCAACTTCCGTCATCATTTGTCGCGGTACCGGATTAATCGCTGCTTCGCCAACGGGAATAGGTAATCCCGGTTTCGTTGCTCTTCCGACACCTTCTCCCCCATCAATATGAATCCCTTCCTTCGCCCATCTTACAGTTGAAATAATGGAAGCACCGTGCGTCACGTCAGGATCGTCTCCCCCATCTTTAATCACAGTCGCGCTCGCTCGATCTTTCTCTATTTCACAAGCAACGATGGGAAACGTCACCTCACGCCCGATCGGCAGCATAATCGTTGCTTCTGTCTGTTTTACACCAGTAATGAGTGCACATAACGCTGCTTTCGTCGCAGCCGTTGCACACGCCCCTGTCGTATATCCTTCACGCAACTTTTCTTTTTCCATACTTATTCTCGCTCCGCTAAAATGGACAACGCATTTAATGCGGCGACAGTTACCGTACTCCCTCCCTTTCTCCCGATATTTGTGATAAACGGAACATCCAATTTCGCCAATTCTTCTTTTGATTCTGCTGCTGAGACAAATCCGACGGGTAACCCGATAATGAGACTTGGGCGCGCCTCCCCTTCTTTCACTAGTCGAATGAGTTCTAGTAGAGCTGTCGGAGCGTTACCAATGGCAAAAATGCCCCCCTCCGCTTCTTGCACCGCTTTGCGCATCGCAACAATCGCTCTCGTTGTGTTTAATCGTTTCGCTTCTTTTATCACATCTTCATCAGAAATGTATACATGAACGCTCCCACCATATTTTTCAATACGCGCTTTATTAATTCCAACTTGCACCATTTGTACATCAGCCACAATCTTTTTCCCCGCACGAATCGCAGCCACTCCTGCTTCAACCGCTCGCGGATGAAACAACAAACTTTTCCCTAATTCAAAGTCCGCGCTCGCGTGAATGACGCGTTGAACAATGGCGTATTGCTCTTCTGAAAACGGATGCTCCCCTATTTCTTCATCAATGATTTGAAAGCTTTTTTGCTCAATTTGTTCTGGTTGCACAGTTATTGGACGAAACATTTACTTTTCCTCCTTTTTTATCTCGCGCTCAAGTGCGCGAATGATGTCGGAAAACTCATTGTACACGTTTGGATAAGCAAGTTTTGGGCGGCGAATGATGACTGATTCAATACCGAGTTCTTGCGCCGCAGCAATTTTTTCATCAACGAAGCCAACTCGTCCGCTTTCTTTCGTCACAAGAAGCGTCACTCCGAAGTGTTTCATAAGTGCAACATCTAACTGTTTCGTAAACGGACCTTGCATCGCAATAATATTTTCTTGTGGAAAGCCCAATTGTTCGCACTTTTCCATATTGTCCTTCCGCGGTAACATACGGGCAATGAGGCGAACATCGGGAAGCGGAAGCAACTGCTCTGCAAAAATGTGTAACGTTTTGCTTCCCGTCGTAAGCATAATGACTCCTCTTTTTTTTGCTGCATACTGTGCCGCCGCTTCATAGCTATCGACAAATGTGACACGATCATACGTAATCACACTTTCTTTTCTTTCATAACGAATATACGGGACATTTGCTTTCCCTGCTGCCTGCATCGCTTGCCGCGACGCCTCTTCCGCAAACGGATGGCTCGCGTCAACGATCGCCTTAACTTTATGTTCGTTCATGAGCGCAATCATTTGTGACGCTGTTAATCGTCCGACGTGCGCATGAATGCCGACATGAGCCATCTGCTCTGCCGCATGTTCGGTAACGACGGTCGCAAATATGTCATATCCCGCATCGCGAATAGCTAGCGCTAACTGTCTCGCATCGCTTGTTCCTGATAACATCATAATCATGTGCTTCACCTCAATGATCGTAATGGTGATGATGGTGATGATGTTCGGCGACATGAAGACGATATTGACACGTATCACAATTCATACGAACCGAATTGCTTATTGCTTCTTGCAACCGATCGAGCACAATCGTCTGTAGCGATGGATGAAATCCAAAATAATGCGCAAGCACAAACGAAATGTCCGAGTATGTGCTTTGAAACTCGGAAACTCGCTTTTCTAACCGCTTTATAAGTACGCCTGTAAATAAAAAGTAAGGTAAAACGACAATTGTTTTAGCCCCGAGTTTTACACATCGTTCCACTGCCTCATCTAACGATGGATTTGTTACCCCCATAAACGCTGGCTCAACGATTGCTTGTTTGTTTTGTTCCCAAAATAAACGAGCAATTTTATACAAATCGCTATTGGCATCTGGATCGCTCCCACCGCGCCCAAGCAAAATGACCGCCGTCTGCTCATCTATCGCAACGTTTGCTTCTTGCAGACGATCATTTAAAATGGTAAACGTTTCTTCATGAATACCGAGTGGTCTTCCGTACGTAAATGAGACGTACGGGTAACGTTCTTTTGCCTCATCAATCGCTGCCGGAATATGCAACTTCGAATGTCCAGCCGGAAGCAAAATGATCGGAATAACAGTAACACTCGTTGCCCCTCGTTCCACACAGTGAGCAATGCCATCTATAACAGATGGGACACCGAACTCTAAAAAACACGTGTACACATAAAACGTCTGATCAATTTGCGGACGAATGTGTTGAACAAATTGACGTACTTGCTCGTTTCCTTCTTCATCCCTACTTCCATGCCCAACAAATAAAATTGCTCTCATTTGCCTCACTCCCCACATGCCGCTGGCTCTGTTTTTAACGTTTCACCGTAAACAAAACCGCCGACTTCTTTTTTTCGTTCAAAAAATTTATGGAAACGTTCATTCGCATATCCTTCCTCTTTATATTGCCTAACAATACGAGCAACTGTTTCAACAAGATCATTTGGATGAATGCCTTCGGCGACAAGCTGACCGGGATGCGCATTTCTTCCTACAGTTTTTCCTCCTAAAAATAAATCAAATGCTCCTTTCCGATAGACGATGCCAATATCTTCATGGACAGCGCCATAACAAGCCATGCCACACCCGTTAAATCCAAGCCGCAATTCTTTTGGCAATTCCATCCCGCCAAATTGTTTGTATAATTGTTCAGCATAAGGAATGGCGTCTTTTTTCTCTCCGTCACAAAAATCACACGCTTTCATAACAAATACATTTCCTGTTGGGGCGACGGTTAAACCAGCTTCTAAAAGCTCACGAACAACTTCGTCTGGTCGTTCTGTTTCCATCGTCACTTTAAGATAATGATCTGGTGTGTACGTAATCGTTCCTTTTTCACCAACGATGCGTGCAATGTCTATCATTTGTTTCGTTGTTAACGTTTTATTTGTCACCCCTGGACTAATTGCTATTTCTAATCTTTCTATCTGTTTTGGAGCACTCACTTTTTCGTACGCTTCTTCGGCAATCGCGCGCACGTTTGCGAGTGACCACGGTTCCGCCTCTGGTCGCAACCGTTCATGTGGCTTTAACGGTTGAACAGCGCTCGCTAGCTTATATTTCCGTTCATAACCACGGGGTGTAATCATCAGTCCATCGTAAACAAATGTGGAAGAGTTCCCAATAATAACGGTCGTTAACATACCGATGTCGTACTCTAACATGTCTCCTAAACTTGTTAATACAATATGTTGTCGTTCGCGGTACGCGCTTTTGACGAGACCAACAGGTGTATGTGGTGAACGATATGTTAATAAAATACGTTGCGCTTCGACAATCTGCTGGGTACGGCGACCGCTTTTCGGATTGTATAGCGCAATAACAAAGTCAGCTGCTGCGGCTGCCTCAATTCGCTTTGCGATGATGTGCCATGGTGTTAAATGATCGCTCAAACTAATCGTGCATGCATCGTGCATAATCGGTGCCCCTAGCAAAGCGGCACAAGAATGAATTGCAGAAACGCCCGGAATGATTTCTACTTCCACTCCCGTTTCTTTTCTCCATCCTTTCTCAATTAACACCTCGTAAACAAGCCCAGCCATTCCGTACAACCCGGCATCTCCGCTCGAGATGACAGCGACGTTTTTTCCGCGTTCCGCCTGCTTTACAGCTTCTTGTGCTCGACTCACCTCTTCCGTCATCCCTGTGCTAATCACTTCTTTTCCATCGATTAAATCGACAACTAAGTCGATATAAGTTTTATAACCAACGATAACATCGCTTTCTTCAATCGCTTCACGCGCCCGTTTCGTCATATGATCAACACTTCCTGGGCCAAAACCGACAACAAACAATTTTCCCATTATGTTTTCACCCCTTTTTCCATCGTTCGATCCATTCAAACAGTTGTTGTTCTGTACACGTCTTATTTTCCTTCATCCATATGCGTAAAAGAAGAGGAAGCGGCAAACGAAGCTGGTGAAAAATATCCGCTTGTGAAAATATAAACGCAGGTGTACCGTGCAAAACGATGCGTCCATCATGCATGACAAACACTTCGTCTGCCCATTGCCATACGAAATCAAAATCATGAGTGATGACAACGAGCGTCGTACCTGCTTCGTGCCACTCATTTAGTTTCATGATGAGGCGCTCGCTCTGTGCAGCATCTAAATAAGCAGCTGGCTCATCGACAATAAGCAACTCCGGTTGAGAGGCCATCGCTACAGCGAGCGACAACCACTTTTTTTGTCCGAGACTGAGATGATGAATGGGCACGTCTCGCCATTCAGCAAGCGAAAATGTTTTTATCGCTCGTTCGATCCGTTCGCTATTACCTTGCAAACTAAGCGCAAGCTCTTCCTCAATCGTTGGTGCTAAAAATTGATGTTCTGGATTTTGAAAAACGACGCCGACATGTTGACGTAAATGTTCCTTTACACGTTTTCCTTCCCAATACACCTCCCCTTTTGTTGGGCGATAAATGCCGTTTGTATGAAGCAACCATGTTGTTTTTCCACAACCGTTTTTTCCGATCAATGCATATTTTTTTCCGCGTTCGATCGTAAGCGATACTCCTTTTAAGACGTGCGCACCGTTTCGGTACGTATAGTGAACATCATGAAACTGCAACATATAATCCCTCCACGATGAGTAAAACAACGATGCCAAGCGATGCTTCAATGACATACCTTTTTGGCAATTGCTCGTCCATGCACCGCGGAACTGTAAAAGAGACGTGGCGCGCTCTTTGCGCAATGACCATCGCCTCATATTGATGCAATGTGTGGCGTAACAATTGTGCAACAGCAAGTGAAGCGATCCGCCAATTTCGTTCCCCTTGTCTCACGCGCACCGTAACAAACAACTCCCTTGCTGCCTTTTCCAACATGAAAATGAAACGGTACGTTAACAATAGAAACTCTATTAGTACACGCGGGATGCGCAATGTTTGCAGTGCGCATGCCAAGCGAAAAAATGGCGTTGTTGCGGTAAGAAAAAAAAGAACGAGCGAGCATGTAAACGCTCGTAAACAAATCGTACCTACATAGGAAACGTCCACAACATCACCATCAAATGAAAGAAGAAGCGGTGCGCTACTCCAAAGAATGACGAGCGAAAAAAGTAAACAAACACGTAAGCAAGCACGCCACGGTAAGCGCGCATAAACAATGAGCCAAATGAGCATCCATCCGATCATAAGCAGCCGACCGACATTCGTTCCAATCATCGCCCATATAAGCAAAATAAATGAAAATGTCAGTTTAAATGTCGCCCGAAGTTTCGCGAGCCGATTGCGATACGCCCATTCGTCAAGCCAGCTAACCATTTCGTTTTCGCCCTCTATACAAGCCGATAATGTAGCCAATCACTCCCGCTCCAATTGCCGCCTGCAATGAAAATAGCAATGTTTCTACTTCCCCGCCGGGCGGTTCAAAAAACACATCGAACCACGGTTCATAATTGGGCGCAAGTTGTTGAATCATCTCCTCCGCAAGCGCATCTGCCCCAGCAAACTCCGTATGTTTTACAACGACGAGCGGCAAAACGATCAAAAGTGCGGCAAGGAAAAGCAATAGTCGATTGTTCATTTAGCAGACGCCCCTTTCTGTTGCAATATATTTAATTCTTGTTTCGTGTACGTATGTAAAAAATTCCATACAACAACAGTCAGAAGCCCTTCGGTAATTGCAAGCGGTATTTGAGTGAAAGCAAAAATGGAAGCAAACTTTAAGAACGCCCCCCATACCCCGCCTGTTGCGTCTGGAAATGCTAGCGCAAGTTGTATCGATGTCATCACATACGTAGCTAAATTGGCAAACATCGCCGCCACAAAAACAGAAAGGCGCATCGAAATGCGAAGCTTTTGGCATGCAACAAACGACACGTACGCTACAAACGGACCGACCACCGCCATCGAAAACGCATTTGCACCGAGCGTTGTCAATCCACCATGCGCAAGCAATAATGCTTGAAACATTAACACAGCCGTACCGATGACCGTCATGACGAACGGCCCAAATAACAGCGCACCGAGGCCTGTCCCTGTCGGATGCGAGCTGCTTCCTGTGACAGATGGAATTTTTAAAGCGGAAAGAACGAATGTAAATGCGGTCGCTAGCGCAAGCAGCATTTTCGTTTCCGGCTGTTGCTTTACGATGCGCGTCATTGTCCGCAAGCCTACAAAGAAAAACGGCAAAAATAACAACCACCAAACGAGCACCCACTGCCACGGCAAAAATCCTTCCATAATGTGCATCGCATAGACAGAAGGTGAAAGTGCAAATAAAATATACATAGTAAAGCACGCACTAACGATCCAAAACAACGATTTCTTCACTTTTCTTTCCCACCTGTTGCTACGCTATATTCAGGTATAACAAAACCCTCATCGTACGTATACGTCACATAATTATGCAACACTTCTCCGTCTTTTACATGTTTTCGTACAATGTCCCTCCCTATTTGTTCATCAATCGTACGATACCAAACACCTTCTGGATACACGATAACAACACACGCATCTTCACAGCGACCGTTGCATCGTGTTCGAGTTGTATGAACGTGGGCATGCAATTGCAATCGATCAATTTCATCACGAATCGCTTGCGTCACCTCTTCCCCTCCTTTTCTCATGCAGCTTCCTCCGTTGCAAATAAGCACGTGATGTGTCGTTCCTTGTAAATTCCATGTTGCCATATATGTCGCCCCTTTTTTCAAAATAAAAAAGCACCTCTAGACAGAGGTGCAGAAAAAACGAAAGATTCAAAAAATAGAGCATACGTCACTAAGCATATATAACGTCCATCGTCCCCGCACGTCTCCCTATATTCCCGTAGGCAGCCGACGTATCGCAAGCAGGCAGGTCTCCTGGCTTAGGTTCATCATTTCGCTGCGCCTTCCCAAAAAATCAGTGGCACGTTGCAGCGAAACTCCCCATCACAGTGGCGGGTACCGCGACGGCTTTGCACCGTTCTTCCCTTTTAAGCATACGAACGTATGCACCGTACTTGCTCATCGTATATTGTTTTTCAAAGAGCATGAATGTTAAGAATATCATACACTATTTTTTCCTCCTCGCCTAGCCTGTTTACAAAAAAAACACCTTCCTATTTGGAAGGCGCTTTGTAATAATCGCACGAAAATCGTTTCACGATCGTATGTGGAATAACGATTCGCTTAATCGGCTCATTTGGGTTTTCGATTTGTTGTATTAAATTTCTTGCCGCTTCAAAGCCAAGTTGGAAAATGTTAATGTCTACCGACGTTAACGGAGGACGGGAAATTTCCGATAAAAGTACGTTGTTAAAGCTGACGATCGATACATCTCGCGGCACGCTTAACCCCATTTCAGCAAGCGTATTTAATACCCCAAGAGCCATTAAATCGTCCGCCACAACGAGCGCGGTTGGCGGTTCAGCAAGTGAAAGCAACTCTTTCATCGCCTCTTGTCCGCCTTCTTTTAAAAATTCTTCATGCACAATGTAATCTTTTCGATATACAAGACCTGCAGATTTTAACGCTTTTTCATAACCGCGCAAACGATCCATTGTTACAACGAGATTGACGTTTCCACCAACAAACGCGATGCGCTCATGACCGAGTTCAATTAAATATTCTGTCGCCTCACGCGCCGCCCGAACGTTATCGTTATCAACATGCGTAATTTCTTCCGCTTTTTTATGCGGTTTCCCAATGACAACAAACGGTACATCTTCTTTCTGTAAATACGCCATAATTTTATCGTTCGCACGCGAATACAGCAAAATGACACCATCGACGCGCTTTCCTTGCACCATATGCACAACGCCATCGTAAATTTCCGCTTCCGTTTCCCCCGTTGACAACTGCAAAGCATATTGCCGGTCATGCACCGCTTTGCTGATGCCGCGAATGACTTCCGGAAAAAACGGGTTTTGAAACGCTTTATCTGCTGAACTTGGCATGACGAGCCCGATCACTTGCGTCGATTTATTCGCTAAGCTGCGCGCGATAAAATTCGGATGATAGCCAAGCTCTTTCATTGCCTCACGCACTTTTTTCTTCGTTTTTTCGCTAATGCGCGGGCTATCTGCGATGACGCGGGAAACGGTCGATGGCGCCACATTCGCTCGCTTCGCTACGTCTTTAATCGTTACTGTCATAAAAATCCCCCACCCCTTACAAAACAAACGTGTTTGTCGCTTCATCGATGACTCGTTGTTCCCCATTAACAACAATTGTGAACGGTACATCACCAACAAATGCGACACGCATACGCCAAGAACGTATAAAACGATTCATGGCGTAAATCAAACGTCGTTTTGTACGTATGATCGAAAAAAATGCCGTGCGCATGCCCGTTTTTTAACATCATCATATATGGATGCGACTGATATAATGGGTCTGTTTCTAAATTGTGCGGCGCGTACACATCCGTATTCCACATCGTCCATACTGCACCGCGCTTATTTAACACACCTGTTTTTTCTCCTAATCCATATACGACATCTGTTGGGGTGAGCGCGTGTGCACAGCGTATACGCCCTTTTGCTTGAAAACATACAGGTTGTTCATCGCGCACAAGCAACGTTCCTTCATTGTCGTATATCGCTAACCGAAACGGGCTTCGCTCGATGACGACCGTCAGCTGTTTCGTCTGCAGCTCCCAGCCATGTTCTCCTTCACGAACGTGCACGTCCACTTTTTCTGGCGTTGCGATCACCGCTGGGCTGACGGAATCGTACTTCCCAGCGAACGGATCGATCGTCACCCGAACGATATCGTCACGATAAAAACGTATTTTACCTAATGCTTGATCACAAGTAAATGCAAATATTTGTTTTTTTTCTTCAATTTTTTGCACATCCCCAATCGGTTGCCACACTTCTTTCTCGTCGGTCCGATCAATCGGCCGAATCGCAAAACTCGTATCTTCTAGCATACACGCTTACCCCCACATTCTCATCGTGCTTTTCGTTTTCGCGCTAAGTATAAAAACAGTCCAAATGCTGTATATACCGCAAGAAGTGCCGCGATAAACGGAATGTTTAACCCTGTTTTTGGCGCAAGTACGTAAATTTCCGCTGTTTCACGATCTAAAATGATGTCATACTTCCCGTCCTTGCTTCGCACTAAATCTCCTGCAAGCAACCCGCGCAATTCTTTTCCTTGTTCTAATTCGTCATCGAGCGTTACTTTTTGCGTTTTTGACGTATTGTTAATCGCAATGACCGCTGTTTCGTTTTCATACGTTCGTTTAAACAACGCCATGCCGTCTTTTTCATAAAGCAACTCAAAATCGCCGCGGCGGAGTGACGGAAGCTTCTCGCGTAATTCACCGAGCTTTGTGACATAGTCAATGAGCTCTTTATCTGTACGGAAATTCATTAAACGACGGTTGTCTGGATCTTCCCCGCCATCAAGCGCAATTTCTGTTCCATAGTACATAATCGGAATGCCTGGTGCCGAAAACAAATACGTCAATCCAAGCTTTAAACGCGTCACCGGATTGATGCGATTTTGCAATGCTAACCGTGTAAAACGAACGGTATCATGATTATCTAAAAACGTGCCAAGTAAATACGGACGGTCATAAAACGCCTCGTTTCGCTTCCATACGTTGTAAAGCGGTTCAAGCGATTGATCGACGTTTGAAAAAATCGTTGACGCTTCTTTATAAAACGGAAAATCGATGAGCGCATCAATTCCGTGCTTCCCATATTCCGCTACATAACGCGGATCGTCATGCCACACTTCACCGAGAAGGAAAAAGTCTTTTTTCACTGATTTCACTTCTTTAGAAAACTCGTCCCAAAACCACTTTGGCACATGTTTGACCGTATCTAAACGATAGCCGTCAATGTCCGTTTCTTGAATCCACCATTTAGCCGCATCAAATAAATACGCTTTCACTTCCGGATTTTCTTGTGCTAAATCTGGGAGACCAAACAGCCAGCCATTTTCAACTTCTTGTTGATTTGCCCAATTGAAAATGTCTTTTTTCTCATGAAACCAATCTTTTTTCGCAGGGTCGTTCAGCCACGGATGATTGTATCCTGTATGATTGACGACAAAATCTAAAATGACTTTCATATCGCGCTTATGTGCTTCTTTTACAAGCCGTTTGAAATCATCGAGCGTACCAAAATGTTCTTCCACTTTATAAAAATCTTCAATCCAATAACCGTGATACCCGCCTTTTTCGTTCGCAAAAATAGGCGTGAGCCAAATGGCTGTAAAGCCCATTCCTTTTATGTAGTCAAGCTTGTCAATAATTCCTTGCAAATCACCGCCATGATATGCTTTTGGATCATGCACGTTCACTTCATAGTCATTTTTTGGATTGCCGTTATTAAAACGGTCGACCATAATAAAATATATGCGTTCATCTTGCCACGTTCGCTCCGTTTTCGCACTTACCGGCGCCGTCACGGACAACAACAAAACAAAAATAAGTAGCGCGCGAAATACACGTTTCATTTCATTTCACTCCCCATTCATTCCAAAGCTTCTTATGTTAACATATCTCTAAATAAAATAGTAAGAAAGGAAAGAACCAAAACGATTCTTTCCTTTCGTTTCTCACCCTTTTGTTCCACCCGCCGTTAAGCCAGAGACGAAATACTTTTGGAATGAAAGGAAGAGAATAGCGATCGGCACCGCAATTAAAACGGAACCTGCCGCAAACGTTGTAAATTCGCTGCCGAACTGTTTTGCCACTAAATCGTATAATCCAACCGCAAGCGTATATTTTTCTTTGCTGCGAAGCAACACGCTCGCTAAAATGAAATCGCCAAACGGAGCGATAAACGTAAAGAGCGCCACAACCGCAATAATTGGTTTCGCAAGCGGCAAAACGATTTGGAAGAAAATGCGCAAATGCCCCGCTCCGTCAATTCTCGCCGATTCGTCAAGCTCTTTCGGAATCGTATCTAAATATCCTTTCATCAGCCACGTATTCATCGGAATGGCTCCACCGACGTATACGAGAATTAACCCTAAATGCGTATCAACTAATCCTGTTAAAAGCGCTAAAATGAAGATAGCAATGAGCGCCGCAAAGTTTGGGATCATCTGCAAAATTAAAAACGTCATCAATCCGTTTCGACGCCCGACGAAGCGGTAACGGGAAAACGAATACGCCGTTAAACTTACTAAAATAACGGAAAAAATCATCGTCAACGTCGCAATTTTTAACGAGTTCCAATACCAAGTCAAATAATCGCTTTGCGATGTATCGAACAATTCTTTATAGTGCGCTAGCGTGGCGTTGTCTGGAATCATTTTTGACCCAGATAAGCTTTGTCCCGGATTAAATGACGAGCCAACGACCCAAAGAAGCGGATAGACGATAATGATCGTCATCACCAAAACGACTGCATACGACAACGTCAACCGAATGAGTTTTTGTCCTTTCATATCCATCTTACATCATATCCTCTTCCTTAAATGATTTTGTTCTTCTAAATTGCCATAGCGCTACTGATACGACAGCGAGGGAAAGAAGTAACGTAATGGCAGCTGCTTTCGAATATTGGGCGGATGTCATCGTTAAACGATAAATCCACGAAATTAAAATGTCAGTCGCACCAGCATTTTGCCCAGATATCGCAGGGCCACCACCATTAAATAAGTAAATGATGGTAAAGTTATTGAAGTTAAACGTATATTGCGTAATTAAAATTGGCGCTGTCGCATACAACACGAGCGGAAGGGTAATTTTCGTAAACTTTTGCCAACTTGATGCGCCATCAACTGTCGCCGCTTCATACAATTCGTTCGGAATAGCTTGCAATACTCCTGTCGTCATCGCAAAGACGAACGGGAAGCCGAGCCACGTTTGAATGAGAATTAACGCCACTTTCGTCCAAAACGGATCGGTCATCCATTCAATCGGTTCGATGCCTAACGACGCCAAAATCGTTTTATTAATCACTCCGAACGATTCGTTAAACATACCTGAGAAAACGAGAATCGTTACAAACGATGGAACTGCCCAAGGTAAAATGAAAATCGTCCGAATGATCGCTTTTCCTTTTAAATCTTTTTGGTTCACAATAATCGCTAAGAAAATACCGAGCGCAATTTGTAACGTCGTTGCACCGAACGTCCAAACGATCGTCCATGCGAGGACGTTAATGAACGTTTTCCGCCAAAGATCGAGCTTCACTAAGTCAATGAAGTTTTGAAACCCAACCCAGTCAACAAGTTTCGCTGGCGGTGAATGATATAAGTCATAGTTTGTAAACGCCAATAAGACGACGAAAATAATCGGGAAAATAACGACAAACACAAGCAAAATAAATCCTGGTGAAATCATTAAATATGGAAAGCCGTTGTCAACGAGCGCACGATATTGCTCGCGCAGCGAGCTAATTTTCAAACCTAAATCACGCTTTTGCCCGTTTTTATAGGCATCGCGTAAATTGAATGCGTAAAATCCTAACCCAAAAACAGATACGATAACAGCTAAAATTCCTTCAACAAGCAAGAAAATAGAATGGTCTCGTCCAACAACTTCACCGAGCGTAAATAACCCCCACCATCCCATATTTAACAAATCTTTAAACACGATAAGAAAAGACGCAGCTAAAATAAAAAATGAAATACCTTTCACATATTGACGATTATACAATTGACCAAATCCCGGAATAATGGATAAACCGAGGGCAATTTTCCGATGGTTCGATTGATACATTTGTGCTTCCATTGACTTTGTCTCCTTTCTGACCAATTGCGAGGAGCCCACCTGCATTGTGAATAAATAAACAAACGATAGAAAGTTGAAGCAGTACCTCTACAAGAGAGATACCGCTCGTTTCTTAATTGCTTGGATGGTTTGTTTCAATGTTCGTCTTAATTGTTTTTACAGCTTCATCAAGCGCTTGTTTCGGCTCTGCTTTTTGGGTCGCTACAAGCTGAAGCGCTGTCGCCATTGGACCCCATACCTCTGCCATTTCTGGAATGTTTGGCATTGGAACAGCGTATTGAGATTGAATTGCGACTGCTTTCGCTCCTTCGTCTTCTGCGATTACCGGATCGTCAATGAGCGATTTTACTGGCGGAATTTCATGCGTTAACTCAAAGCGTTTTTTCGCATTTTCTTCGTTTGTAATAAACTCAATTAATTTTGTTGCCCATTCAGGATGTTTCGAGAACGCTGATACGTGCCATCCTTTTACACCCATAAATGTTTTCATAGGCTCGCCGTTTGGCAGTTTTGGCATTGGCGCCACTCCGATATCGATGCCTGCATCACGCATACTTTGGAACGCCCATGGACCGTTCATGACAGATGCCGCTTTTCCTTCGTTGAATAAACCGTCCATCGCTGAACCGCCGCTTTCACCGATAATACCTTTCGGGAACAATTCTTTATACCATTGTTGAATGTATTCTGTCCCTTTTACTGCACCTTCGTTATTTAGACCGATGTCATTGCGATCTAACGCACCGTTGTTATTTTTAAATACGTAGCCGCCCATACCAGCAATGACGCCGTGTGCAAAATAGAAGTTATCCCAAAGCGCTAAGAAACCGTATTTGCCTCCTTTTGTAAACTCTTTTGAGAACTGATATAGCTCATCCATCGTCTCTGGCGCTTTGTCCATCAACTTTTTATTGTAGATGAACACAGGTGTTTCGACCGCTTTTGGAAGTCCGTACAATTTTCCATCATACATTTGCGCAGTGATAGAAGATTCTGTAAACTTATCTAATACAGCTTGGTCGACTTGAATTTCACGAATTAATCCTTCAGTAACGAGCTGACCGATTTGGTCGTGTGGAACAGTAATAACGTCAGGACCTGTTCCTGCTGGACCGTCCAAACGAAGCTGATCGCGCATTTTTGTCGCCATTTCAACTTCTTTGTACTCTACTTTAATACCATACTTTTCTTCGAATGCTTTAATTGCTGGCTCTAACGCCACACCGCGTTTCAGGTCTTCCCAAACGACAAGCTTTTCCGGTTTCGGCGGCATGCCATCTTCTGACACTTCAGTTTTTCCTTCATTTTCATTTTCTTTCGGTTTTGCCTCATCTTGTGGACCACAACCTGCCATCACACCTGCAAGTAACGCAAGCGATGAAAAAATGGACACTGTCTTTTTCATTTCGACCCCTCCTATGTTTTAAGCAGTACGTACAAACGCTTTCATTTTTTTGCGAAAGCGATTGCACAATCTTCATCTTCATTATACAATCATTTTCCGTTTTGACAACTATTTTTTTCATCTTTTTTTGAATGAATGTTGACTTTTTACTTCCGTTGATTTTACGCTTGACATAAAGGTTGTATACGCTTCTGTAAAAGAGAAAAACGGGAACACCTAAACATGTGACAAAAAGCGCAATCGATTGCGCGTAAAATTGAGAGGAGTGGTTGAAACATGTTGAAAGAAGCGATTTACCATCGTCCAAAAGATGCGTTTGCTTATGCATACGACGAACGAACGCTACATATTCGTTTGCGGACAAAAAAAGACGATGTCGATGCTGTATATTTGTTATTTGGCGATCCGTACGTTTGGAAAGATGGCGCATGGCAGTTTGAAAAACAACCAATGCAAAAAAGCGGTTGTGACGCGCTATTTGATTATTGGTTTATCGCTGTGCAGCCCCCGTATCGCCGCCTGCGCTACGGTTTTGAGTTACATGCTCAAGGCAATATGCTCATATATACGGAAAAAGGTTTTTACGAAGAAGCGCCGACGGACGATACCGCCTATTATTTTTGCTTCCCGTTTTTAAATCGTGCCGACGTCTTTGACGCACCTGCTTGGGTGAAAAATACAATATGGTATCAAATTTTTCCTGAACGATTCGCTAACGGCAATCCGCGCTTAAACCCGCCAAATACACTGCCATGGGGAAGCGTGGAACCAACGACAACGAGCTTTTTCGGTGGCGATTTCGAAGGCATTATTGAACGATTAGACTATCTTGTCGAACTCGGCATTAACGGCATTTATTTTACACCTATTTTCAAAGCACCATCGAACCATAAATACGACACGATCGACTATTTCGAAATCGATCCGCAATTTGGCGACAAACAAACATTTAAACGTCTCGTTCATGCGTGCCATCAAAAAGGCATTCGCGTTATGCTTGATGCAGTATTTAATCATAGCGGCTATTATTTCGCTCCGTTTCAAGATGTATTGAAAAACGGTGAGAAATCACGCTATAAAGATTGGTTCCATATTCGTGAATTCCCGCTTCAAACCGAACCAATTCCAAATTACGATACGTTTGCGTTTGTGCCACAAATGCCGAAATTAAATACAGAAAACCCGGAAGTGAAACAATATTTATTAGATGTCGCAACATATTGGATTCGCGAGTTCGATATTGACGGCTGGCGGTTAGACGTTGCAAACGAAGTCGATCACCAATTTTGGCGCGAGTTTCGCCAAGCGGTGAAAGCGATCAAACCGGACGTTTATATTCTTGGGGAAATTTGGCATGATGCAATGCCGTGGCTACGCGGAGATCAATTTGACGCCGTGATGAACTATCCGTTTACAAACGGGGCGCTCAACTACTTTGCGAAAGGAAACGTACGTGCAAGCGAATTTGCTTATACGATCGTAAATGTGTTGCATAACTATCCGCACAACGTAAACGAAGTCGCGTTTAACTTGCTCGGCAGCCATGACACGCCGCGCATTTTAACGCAATGCGGTGAACAAAAAGAAAAAGTGAAGCTCATGTTTACATTCCAGCTTTCTTTCAGCGGCTCTCCATGCATTTATTACGGCGATGAAATCGGCTTAACTGGCGGCCAAGACCCGCTTTGCCGCAAATGTATGATATGGGAAAAAGAAAAGCAAGACCGCGATATATTCGCACACGTACAAACGCTCATTGCGTTGCGCAAACAGTATCGCGCCTTGCGATTTGGGGAATTTCATGTGTTAGAAACAAACGATGAAACAAATCATATCGCTTATGTCAAAACATACGACGATGAGACGATCGTTTGCGTATTAAACAATGCGGAAACACCGCTTACATGGACCGTTCCATTTTCACTTAAAGACAAAACGATCACAAATCTTTGGACGAACGAGTTCCTTACAAAGCAAACGATGACAATTGAGCCGTACGGATTTCTCATGCTACTTGTACAGCCTACGTCCGCTGTATAAAACGACGATACTCGCTCGGGGTCATCCCTTCCATTTTTTTAAATACACGAGAAAAATACGCACCATCTTCAAATCCGACTTGTTTTGCAATCGCCGCGACCGTCTCATTCGTCGCGGCTAATTTTTTCTTTGCCATCTGCAGTCGATAATCGTTTACATATTGCAGCGCACTCATTCCAATCGTTTTTTGCATGCAGCGCGAAATGTAGTCGGGATGAAGACGAAGCGCATAAGCAAGATGCTCCATTTCAAACGGTTCATCATAATGGCGGTGAATATATTCCATCGCTTCTCTACATACATGCTCGGCAGCTGTCGGAATATGAAGCGTTTGTTTTTGCAATTGAACGATCCATTGTGCAAATAACAGCTGTTGCGCCAACGAATGATCCGGTGTTTGTTGCTCACGAACGATATGTTGCAACATCGTCTCCATTCCTATTTGTTTTAACTTTCCATATTGTGGAATAAACAGACGATATTGCGCATAATCGACATACGTCGCCTCTCGTTCGATAATATCGCCCCATCCGTATGGCTGTTTTTCCACGCGCTCGTATTGCGGGACCGAAAAATGAACCCAAATAAAATATGTATCCTCATCACAAGGCTCATGTCCATAATGTTCAAACCATGGACATAAAATGACGTATTCCCCCTCACGGACAGCGAACGTTTCTTGTTGTTCCGTCATATATAATGTCCCTTTTTGCACATACAGTAAATCAAATACGGAAAACGTGCGACGAAAATGTTTCATTCCTTTGCGAAACATCGCTTCGCCACCTTTAATAAAAATCGGAAATGGCGGAACGGAAAACGATATATACATCCAATTCCTCCTTCAAGTCGGAAATGTATAAAAGTCATCGCCTTTTTCTCTTTTCATCATTATATCCAATCTATTAAACTAAAAACAGTTTGTAAGTCGGAAATTGTAAAGGGGTTGTCTTGTTTGGCAAAAAAACTTTCTTTATTTGCGCTCACATGGCCCATTTTTATTGAATTGACGCTTCACATGTTGACCGGTAATGCCGATACGTTTATGCTTAGCCACTACACAGATGAAGCGGTTGCGGCAGTCGGTGTAGCAAATCAACTATTGTCTATGGTCGTTGTCATGTTTGGTTTTATTGCGACCGGAACATCGATTTTAATTGCACAATATGCTGGGGCAAACGATGAAAAAACAGCTTCTTATATCGGAGCGGCTTCCATTTGGGCGAATTTGTTATTTGGCATCGCATTAAGTGTTGCGCTTGGGGCAGGAAGCGATTGGCTTCTTCACTTGATGAATGTACCGCATGAGCTGATGGCTGATGCGCGCGCGTATTTATGGATTGTTGGCGGCTTTTTATTTGTGCAAGCGCTCATTATGACGCTCGGCGCCATTTTGCGCAGTTACGGTTTTACACGTGATATGATGAATATTACAATCGGGATCAATATATTAAACATTATCGGCAACTATTTCGTGTTGTTCGGACCGTTTGGCTTACCTGTTTTAGGTGTAGAAGGCGTCGCTTGGTCAACGACCATCAGCCGAATCATCGGTCTTGTCGTTGGATTTGTTGTTGTGCTGAAACGCCTCCCGTACCCTCTTCCACTTTGGGCGAAAGAGGCGCTTTCATTTACTTACGTCAAACAATTATTAAAAATTGGTGTTCCATCAGCTGGCGAACATGTCGCTTACAATACGTCACAACTTGCGATCACATATTTTATTACAATGCTTGGCACAGAAGCGTTAACGACAAGGGTATATACACAAAACATCATGATGTTTATTTTTTTATTTAGCGTCGCCATCGGGCAAGGCACACAAATTATCGTCGGACATCTTGTCGGTGCAGAACGTTTCCAAGAAGCATATACCCGTTGCTTGCGGAGTTTGCGACTTGCAATTATCATTTCGTTTACGATGGCAGCGTTGTTTTCCGTCTTTTCCGATCAATTGTTTTCCATTTTCACAAGCAATAAACGGATGATTGAAACAGGCGGGACGCTCATTTTACTTACGATGCTTCTTGAACCTGGTCGTTCGTTTAACCTTGTGATTATTAACTCCCTCCGCGCTGCTGGCGATGTGAAATTTCCCGTCTATATCGGCATCGCTTCGATGTGGGGCGTCAGCGTCCCACTCGCTTACGTGCTTGGCATTTTATTCGATCTCGGCTTAGTCGGCATCTGGCTCGCCTTTACAGCGGACGAATGGCTGCGCGGCTTGCTCGTCTATTGGCGCTGGAAATCAAACGTATGGCGCACAAAATCGTTCGTCAAAAAGGAAGCGACAGCTTAAAAACCCGAACAACGACAACGTTGTTCGGGTTTTCTCAGTTTTCTTTTAAATGAATGTTATAATGCTCAAACCATTCATGAAACTGAATAAAATACGCTAAAAGTTGCGGCCCAGACATAAGCTGGCCAAACCATGGGATGCGGAACGAGTTTCCCTTTGTCTCAACTAGTTCTTTTAACTTCTTTTCATCAAACAATTCATATAAGACGGACGAACGATTCGTTAAAATCGTCCCTAACCGTTCAGCAACGATGTCGGTATAACGCGGATGGTGCGTTTTCGGATACGGACTTTTTTTCCGATACAAGACGCCATCTGGCAAAATCCCTTCCAACGCTTTACGCAAAATGCCTTTTTCACGATTGTTGTGCATCTTCATCTCCCACGGAACGTTCCATACATACTCAACGAGGCGATGATCGGCAAACGGCACGCGCACTTCTAAACTTGCCGCCATGCTCATTCGATCTTTTCGATCTAAAAGCGTCGTCATAAACCAAATCATATTTAAATAAAATAATTCACGGCGGCGCGCTTCTTCTGCGCTTTCTCCGTCTGCGTGAGGAACTTCACGAAGCGTTTCTTTATAACGCATATGCGCATACTCATGAAGCGGCAGTTTTTCTCGCCACGTTTCATTTAAAAGATCAAACCGTTCATTTAACGACCGCATCCACGGAAATCCGTCGCGCTCAAAATCTTCTTTTCTATGAAACCACGGATATCCCCCGAAAATTTCGTCGGCACATTCCCCCGACAAACTAACAACAAACTGTTGCTTAATTTGCCGACAAAACCAGAGAAGCGACGAATCGATATCCGCCATGCCTGGCAAATCGCGTGCGATCACTGCCGCTTTTAACTCATCGGCTAACTGTTGTTGCGAAATGACACACGTATGATGAACGGTTTGAAACGCATCGGACATTTGTTTAATCCACGGTCCGTCGCTGTTCGGTTGAAATGCGTTCGCTGTAAAATATTGTTCATTTTCTTCATAATCAATGGAATACGTATGAAGCGGTCCTTTCCCTTCTCGTTCAAACGCCTGCGCAGCAATCGCTGTAATGGCGCTCGAATCGACGCCACCAGACAAAAACGTACAAACAGGGACATCCGAAACGAGTTGACGCGTAATCGCATCAATGAGCAACGTCCGAATATGTTCCACGGTCTCATCAAATGAATGCACGTGCGGTGCGCTTTTGACGTTCCAATATCGCCATTGACGCACGCCATGTTGGGCAACGATCATCGCATGAGCCGGGCGCAGTTCATGAATCGTTCGAAATACGCCATGTCCCGGGGTGCGTGACGGACCGAGCGCTAAAATTTCGCATAAACTTTCGCGATCAATTTCCGCTCGAACGTTTGGATGCGCTAAAATCGCTTTAATTTCCGAAGCGAATAAAAACTCTCCTTGTTCATGACGATAAAAGAGCGGCTTCACTCCTAAACGATCGCGCGCTAAAAACAAATGACGGCGCTCACCATCCCAAACCGCAAATGCAAAAATGCCGTTTAAATGATCGACACATTGTTCACGCCATTCCATGTATGCGGTAAGCAACACTTCTGTATCGGAATGCCCTTGAAACGTATATCCTTTTTGCAATAACTGTTTGCGAATATCTTCTGTATTATACAGTTCGCCATTATAACAAATCGTATAGGCATAACCGTTTTTTATTCGCGTCATCGGCTGGACGCCGCCTGCTGGGTCGACAACGACAAGCCGCTTATGTCCAAATGCGGCATGGTCGTCAAGCCAAACGTTTGTATCATCAGGCCCTCGGAAAGAGAGCGTATTGGCCATCTTGAGCACCGTTTCTTTCTCTTGACGTAAATGACGCCCAAAATGAACCCATCCGGTAATTCCACACATGTCAATCATTCCCTTCTGTTGTGAACAAGTATGAAGCATGCTTTTATTTTATGCATCGTTTAGATAAATGATGAGTTGTCTATAATGGCGTACGGAGGGAATTGATACGAAAGGAGTGGAACAAATGGATCGCCTTGCATCATTACGCACACAAAAACGAGCTTACATCTACGGTGTCGTTGAACAAGTAAATGGCGAATGGGTATTTTTTGACGAAGATGATGAAGCGCATGAACTAACAAGTTTGCCAGAAGAAGTGGAATTGTTTCGCTTTGGTCAATGGATCAAAGGGTGGCTCGGAGAACATGGAGACATATATATATCAGAACGTTATGTATTAAAAAACGGTGATCGTCTTCGCTACATGAAACCGTTGTCGCACGCATACGAACAATGGCTTGCTCAGCTAACCGATCACGCGTTTTTCCATTTTATTCATTTAATAAACGAGTGGAATTTCTCGGTGTACGACTGTTTGTATTGTTACAACTATATGTTATTTGCTGAAAAAGGGGTTAATTTTTTAATGTTTGATAACTCGGTTGACATGTGTAGTGTTCACCATTATTTTGACGAAAAACAACATCGCTTTGAACTGACGTTACAATCAGGGAAAAAAGTGATCGGTGTCCAACTCGATTATTGAATGACCACGTTCCCTTGTAACACTTGTTGTTCAAATTGTTCCGCAGAAAGCGGCTTAAAAATTGCATACCCTTGCGCATAATGACATTTTAATCGTTTCAACAATTTCATTTGTTCATCCGTTTCGACACCTTCTGCGACAACTTTTAAACACAAGCCATGTCCCATCGTAATAATAGATTTGACGATCGCAATATCCGAACGGTCTTTATGAAGTTGGTAAATGAACGATCGGTCAATTTTTAACGTGTTAATCGGCAAATCTTTTAAATAACTAAGCGAGGAATAGCCTGTCCCAAAATCATCAATCGACACGTGTACACCTAGTTGTTGCAGCTGTTTCATCACCTGAATGCTGTAATACATATTGCGCAGCATCGAACTTTCCGTTAATTCTAAATGCAAACAATGCGCAGGCAGTTGCGATTGCTTGAGCGCTTGTTGGACGTCTTCAAAAAACGTCGGATGCTGAAATTGCGTCGCTGAGACGTTGACAGAAATCATTAACGAATCAAAGCCGAGATCGTGCCATTTTTTCGTTTGCATGCACGCTTCTGTTAACACCCACCGCCCGAGATCGTGAATAAAGCCAATTTCTTCTGCAATCGGAATAAAATCAAGTGGAGAAACGAGCCCAATTTTCGGATGTTTCCAACGCAACAACGCTTCGCTCCCAATAATTTTTCCCGTCATTAAATCGAGAAGCGGCTGATAAACGAGAAAACATTCGCTTTTTTCGAGCGCTTTTCGCAAATATCGTTCAAGCTCGACGCGATACATCACTTGTTCGTTCATTTTTGTGGCGTACAACTTCACGCTGTTGCCGCCTTTTTGTTTCGCCCGATTGACCGCTGTATCCGCATTTTTTAATAACGACTGCGCATCGACCCCATCCGTTGGATAAAAGCTTACACCGACACTTGCGGTTAAGAAAAACTCTTTTTCTTCGTACACAATTGGCGAAGCGATATGTTGGAGCAGTTTTTTCGCCCATTCAACGACCGTTTGCACATCCGTTTGTTTTGTCAACAATAAGCTAAACTTATCTCCGCCAAAACGGCCTAAATGCGCGCCAGATGGCAATATGTTTTTTATTCGCTCCGCCATTTGCTTTAATATTTCATCCCCACCGTAATGACCGATCGTATCGTTTACCATTTTAAAACGATCCATATCAATAAATAAAACAGCAAGTGTACTGCCTGTTTCTTTCGCTTTGTCAATTGCGTTTTTCACGATATTTGTAAATTGCAGCCGATTCGGTAGCCCCGTGTCGCTATCGTGATATGCGATATATTTGATATGTTCTTCTGCGCGCTTTTGTTCGGTAATGTCGCGTCCGATTCCATAAATGCCAACCTTTTTTCCGTCAACGATAATCGGAACGTTTTTAATTTGGAATAAATACACTTCTCCTGATTTCGATGGAATTTCTAAATTGTATTGTTGCACCTTTCCTTTTAACGCGCGATAAAAATAGCGGCGCACGCGCGCAATATCTTCTTTTTTGATGTAATCAAGCGAGTTTGTATGCAAAATTTCGTCTGCCTTATACCCAAACACGCGCTCAAACGCAGGATTGACGCTTGTGAAATTGCCTTCTAAATCGGTGGAATATACAATGTCTGGATTATGTTCAAATAAAGAGCGGTAATATTGTTCAGATAGCTTCATTTTTTGACGTATCTCGTCCATATTTGCTCGATAATCGTCAAAAACGAGGGCACAAATGATGGCATGTTCCGATGCATCCCCAATCATTGGAAACAGTTGTGCTTGGGGCAAATGATGTTGCACGTACCGTTCGACTTGCATGCGAAACGAAGGAGAAAGCGAAGAAACGAAAATCGTTAGTTGGTCATACTCATATAATCGAGAGTCGCTCACCCATCGTTCCCAATCGGCAAACGTTTTACAAACCGTTTGAAATAATTTCATCCCCTTTTTCCCACTCTTTCTTTCTCTTTATATTTTTAGAATTATCACTTAATCTTCATTATAGCACATTTTCATATGGTAGAAAAAGATAAAAGTTGGCGAATATGCCAACTTTAAGAAAAGAATGAAAAACCAAACGGCAACTTAAATCCAAGATATAGTGCGACCACGAACGCTACAAAAAACTGAAGCCAAAGAATATTCGTATTTTTTCCTTTCGCTGTCCGAACGAGAATCATTTCCATCGTTCCAATCACCCATATCCCAACGATCACTTTAATGATATAAAGAAATGGGAAGGAGGACATGCTATGTAAAATCCACGCTCCTGTCGCAATAATGAACACGTAAAATAGGCGCAACAACATGTGTAACGTTTTTGTTTTTTCATGTCCTTTCGACTGTAAAACAATCGCAACGACAAATAAAATAAGCGCAACAACCCACGTCGTAATATGTGCATGTGTCATAATCATGCTCCTTTCTCTTTCAAATTCATATATGTCTATCATAGCACGTCCATACAACAATTGAAAAAGAAAACGCTCGCCTTTTCTATTTACTTTCTGTATTCACTTCAAGTATGTTATATATGTGACCGTCGAAATAGGAGGGATTAACGTGAAAACAGCACAAATCATTGAATTAACAGAAAAATACGGTGCAAATAACTATCATCCACTTCCAGTCGTCTTATCGAAAGGCGAAGGTGTATGGGTAGAAGATCCTGAAGGTAATCGTTATATGGATATGTTAAGTGCTTACTCAGCGGTGAACCAAGGACATCGCCATCCGCGCATCGTGCAAGCACTTATTGAACAAGCAAATAAAATTACATTAACATCGCGAGCATTCCATAACGACCAGCTCGGTCCATGGTATGAAAAAGTTGCGAAATTAACAAAAAAAGAGATGGTTTTACCGATGAACACGGGCGCTGAAGCGGTCGAAACAGCCGTAAAAGCAGCGCGCCGCTGGGCATATGACGTAAAAGGCGTTCCTGCGGATCAAGCCGAAATTATCGTTTGTGAAGATAACTTTCACGGTCGGACGATGACAGCGGTGTCGATGTCATCTAATCCAGAATACAAACGCGGATTCGGTCCGATGCTTCCGGGCATCAAAGTCATTCCGTTCGGCGATGTAGAGGCGCTAAAACAAGCGATCACTCCAAATACAGCCGCATTTATTTTTGAGCCAATTCAAGGAGAAGCAGGCATTAACATTCCGCCAGAAGGATTTTTAAAAGCCGCATACGACGTATGTAAACAACATAACGTTTTATACATTGCGGACGAAATTCAATCAGGACTTGGCCGCTCCGGCAAAATGTTTGCGTGCGATTGGGAAGAAGTTGAGCCAGACATGTACATTCTCGGCAAAGCGCTCGGTGGGGGCGTATTCCCAATTTCATGCGTAGCCGCAAACCGCGACATTCTTGGTGTATTCAATCCAGGCTCGCACGGATCGACGTTCGGTGGCAACCCGCTTGCTTGTGCCGTTTCGATCGCTGCGCTTGATGTTATCATAGAAGAAAAATTGCCAGAGCGCTCATTTGAGCTCGGTCAATACTTCCAAGAAAAATTGCGCGAAATCAATCATCCAGACATTAAAGAAGTGCGCGGCAGAGGATTGTTTATCGGCGTCGAATTACACGTCCCTGCGCGTCCGTATTGCGAAAAACTGCAACAAGAAGGGCTATTATGTAAAGAAACGCATGACACAGTCATTCGTTTCGCACCACCGCTCGTTATTACAAAAGAAGAGCTCGATTGGGCAATTGAAAAAGTGAAAAAAGTATTTGAACAGTAAAAAGCTGGGGTATCCCAGCTTTTTACTTTACCCGATTGCGCAACGTTCCAATTTGTTCAATCGTTATTTCAATCACATCACCCGACTGTAAAAAGCGCGGAGGCGTCATGCCTTTTCCGACTCCTGCTGGTGTTCCTGTCGCAATAATGTCGCCCGGCTCTAACGTCATCCCTTTCGATAATGTTGCGATTATCGTCGGAATGTCAAAAATAAATTGTGCCGTCGTTGCCGATTGTCTCACTTCACCATTGACTTTCGTTTCGATATGTAACGCATGCGCATCCGAAATAGCGGAACGATGAACGATCCAAGGTCCCATCGGACATGATGTATCTAAACTTTTGCCGAGCAAATATTGTTTATGTCTTTCTTGTAAATCGCGCGCTGTTACATCGTTTATAATTGTATAACCAAACACGTAATCGAGCGCCTGTTCTTTCGGGATCGCTTTCCCTTTTTTCCCAATAACAATCGCAAGCTCTCCTTCATAATCGAGCTGATCGGTCACATCCGCATGGCGTAAAATGTCCGCCTCATGCCCGATGACCGCCGTTGGCGCTTTTGAAAATACGATTATATTTTCCCGATCAGCCTCACTGCCCATTTCTTGCGCATGATCCGCATAATTTTTCCCGATACAAAAAATATTTTTCGTCGGACGCGGAATCGGAGCAAGAAGCTGTACGTCGCAAAGCGCATACGTCCACTCCGGTCGCACACGTTCTAGCACAAGTTGCACTTTTTCAATAAACGATTCACCAAGTTCTATGCATTCGATCATCGTATGCGGCATCGTTTCATCTGCTTTCGATAAATGGACGATCACGTTTTCATGTACAGCTCCAACAAACACATCTGATCCGACGTGCGCTGTAACAAATTTCATGTTCTCATCCCCTTTTTCGTATGATCGAACATCATTATGTTCTCTTTTTTATAACTAAACTCCTTTGAAAAAAATCATTTTCCAACACATTATCCTATTTCCTTTTTCTTCAGAATATGTATAATAGTTTATACATACAGTTGTTTACAGCTTTTTAACGAAAGTGAGAAATGTTGGTGAATCTTATGTCTCTTTCCCTCATCGAAAAGAAAAGACGCCAATTAATTGAATTGGCGCAAATGTACGGTTTTTCGGCGAAAGAAACGATCCAATGCAGTCAAGAGCTCGATGAATTGTTAAATAAGCATTTAAAAGAGGCCGTGTTTTCTCATAAAGAAAAAGAGGACAAGCCATGTACGACATGATTCATTCATGTCGTTTTCTTTTTTCCATACGTCATCCATCGCCATACGCGCTCCAGCGGCCCGATGCGATGTCTTTTCAACCACCAATGACTCCAACATATTTGCATGACATATACACCGAGCGCCACAGCGAGCGCTTGTTTTGGCGTTACTTTCCCATATAATCCGAAGCCGTAAGAATAAAAAATCATTGTACAAATAATTGATTGCATCAAATAGTTTGTGAACGCCATTTTGCCGACAGGGGCAAAAAAATGAATCACTTTCGCTGATACAAATGAGAAGGCGGTCAAATAAAATAAAGCGAGGGCAGGTCCACCAATCATATCTTGGGCATACGTTGTGACGATATTTTTTTCGATATATGGCAATAATTTAAACGCCATGCCGACGACGAATGAACCGATGCACCATTTTTGAATCGTTTCGCGATGTTGTGCCACATGATGAAACCATTTTTCTTTTGCAATATATGCTCCAAATAAAAAAAATGGCAAAATCGTTAAAACAAAAATGAATGTTTGGGTCAACGAATTGACGTATAGCCAATCAGCTACCCGTTGCATAAAAATTTGTTCCCACGTGCCTTGTTGATAATTTGCGATCGCCTGCTTTGCCAGCTCTGGCTCCGAAAAATCGACATCACCACTTACTTTCCACATCAGCCACATGAGTATCGTTGAACCGAAAGCCCAACTGCTCCAAAGCGAAAGCGCCCAGTTACGTAACGTGTTTGCGCTCGCTTGAAAAAACGGAAAAAGAAACAACCCGACGATCGCATACCCGATTAAAATATCGCCATGCCAAATGAAAAACGCATGAATGACGCCAAATAACAACAACGCAAGCAAACGGCGCAAAAAAGTCACTCGAAATCGTTCGCCACCTTTTTCAAGCATCATCCACGCTCCCCAACCGAACAACAACGAAAAAAGCGGATAAAAGCTCGCTTGCGCAAATAGATCAACACCCATAAGCAACAAGCGATCAACATCATCGTTCGCAAATACTGAAGCGTCGACATACATCGTCGGAAGTGAAAAATCGAGAACGTTCACAAGCAAAATGCCAAGCAACGCCACCCCACGCACCGCATCCATCGTTGAAATACGCATCATCTTCCTCCTTTTCCATTTCAGCGTAAAGAAAAAAGAGCCGCCTGTCAATCGACAACGACTCCTCCTCGTTAATTCAAATATCTCCCCATTTTTCCGAGTGATTGCCAATATTCGTTGCGCAAATACACTTTTTTTGGATTTTTCCTGATGCCGTTTTTGGCAATTCTTGAACGAATGTCATACCGCTGAACCTCCCGATGGCTAAAGCCACGGGGTTCTTGTGTACTATAGAGCTTCTTCCATACCTTCGCATGGATACTGACTCTAATTCCACAAGACTTTCATGGGCAAACACCTTTGGTTTTAAGCGAATATTAAGCGGCACCATGATCGCTCCTGTTTGAAATACGCCGTAAAATCCTTCGAGCATTTCTAACGTATTTGGCGCTAAATAAGCGACACGGTCCCCTTTTTTACCCCTAAAGCACTTAACCTGTGAGACAATTGATTGACGCGCTCATTGAGCTCACGATATGTAAACGATCTTCCTTCGCTAATGACGCCAATTTTGTCTCCGTAAAGCGACACGGCACGATCTAAAAAATGAGTTAATACTAATGGAACGTCCATCCCCAATCCCCCTTATTTTCATGTCTAAAAATTATTATTTTTCAGAAATATTATAATACATCTTTCTTTTTATGGAGCACATTTCTTTCATTGTTTTCATATGATTGGGTAAGGGAAAGAATGAGGGAAAGGACGATGGCCATGCC
>NZ_JBCNEQ010000021.1:0-3994 GCF_050480245.1 Bhargavaea massiliensis
ACTCACCCGTCCGCCGCTAACCAAATAGAAGCAAGCTTCTATTCGGTCCGCTCGACTTGCATGTATTAGGCACGCCGCCAGCGTTCGTCCTGAGCCAGGATCAAACTCTCCATAGAAAAGTTATCCTTAGCTTCTGTACGCTTTTCGCTTCGTTCAGTTTTCAAGGAACATCTCTTTGTCGCTGTTTGGCTGTTTGAGCGACCTTTTCAATATATCATTTACTGTTTTTCTTGTCAACACTTTTTTCTTTTTTATTTTTCATAAACTACTTGTTTCAACCAGCAATAAGTATATTATCAAAAAGCAAATTGCTCGTCAACTGTTTTTGATACAACTTTACTTATTTTTTAACTTACCGTTTGTATTTCGACATATCCACTTAGAAACAAAAAAGCCCATTCCATTGTATGAACGGGCTTTTTTCAAATTTCTCTATTCTCTTAAGAAAAGGAAATAAGCGAGAAAAACAAAAAATAATACGTATAAGATTGGATGAACTTCACGACCGCGACCTTTTAAAATCATTGTGATCGGATAAAACAAGAAACCAACTGCAATACCTGTTGCAATACTATAAGAAAGCGGCATTGTAATTAAAGTAAAGAAAGCTGGAACTGCTACCTCAAATTTTTTCCAATCAATTTCACCGATCGAAGAAGCCATTAATACTCCTACAATAATAAGTGCTGGTGCTGTAACCGGAGCAGTAATGACACTTAATAAAGGCGAGAAGAATAAAGCTAATAAGAATAAAATACCTGTTACAACTGCTGAGAATCCTGAGCGTCCTCCTGCAGCTACCCCCGCAGAAGACTCAATGTAAGAAGTCGTTGTAGACGTCCCAAGTACCGCACCTACCATAACAGCCGTTGCATCAACAAGCAAAGCTTTTCCTGCACGTGGCAACTTATTATCCTTTAACAATCCTGCTTGATTTGCAACCGCAAGCAACGTTCCTGTTGCATCAAAGAAATCAACAATGAAAAATGTTAAAACTACCCCGATCATTTCCAATGTGAAAATTTCATCTAAGTGCTCAAGCGCTACGCCAAACGTAGGAGAGAGATCAGGAACAGCCCCGACAATTTTATCTGGAACTTCGATTAATCCAAACATCATACCTACAATAGCTGTAATGACCATACCATAAAAAACACCACCAGGTACTTTTCTCACCATCAGTGCTACGGTGACAATCAAACCAAAAATTGCTAATAGCGTATTTCCATCTTGGAAATCACCTAATCCTACTAACGTTGCTGGATTATCAACAATGATTTTAGCGTTTTGGAAGCCGATAAAAGTAATAAACAAACCAATACCTGCCCCAACAGCATACTTTAATTCAATAGGAATGGCATCGATAATTTTTTCTCGAATACCTGTCAAAGTTAAAATGGTAAAGAGAATACCTGAAACAAATACACCCGCTAATGCAGTTTGCCAAGGAATTTGCATATGAAGCACAACCGTAAACGCAAAAAATGCATTTAGCCCCATTCCTGGCGCAAGAGCAATTGGATACCGCGCTAAAATCCCCATCAAAATAGACCCATAAGCAGCTGCTAACGCCGTCGCAACAAACACAGCCCCTTGATCAATCCGAAGTTCATTCGGAAAATCTTTTACTGCTCCTAACGAAAGCGTAAATGGATTAACAAATAAAATGTAAGCCATAGATAAGAACGTTGTGATCCCGGCAATAATTTCTGTCCGATAGTTTGTGCCGAGCTCATCAAATTGGAAATACTTCTTAATCACTTCAAGTCCCTCCATATGTTGTAATAAAAAGAAAAACGCTTCTAGCAAACTACCAGAAGCGTTGACTATGATGCATAATGCACGAACATAGAGAGGAACCAAGCAGATTCCTCTCCCCCACATTACCCATCGTAGTCAAGCTATTTACGGTAGCTTGGTAGAGACTCCCGAGCCATATTCTCGAGATTATACGATGTACCCTCTATTTATTTTACACATACATTCTAACAATCGACTCCGATAAAGTCAATATTAAAAACGAACATTTTTTGCTTAAATATTTTTTTTGTTCGTCTTTTACTCCCACTCAATAGTTGCCGGCGGCTTGCTTGTAATATCATACACGACACGATTGACATGAGGCACTTCGTTGACAATACGTGTTGAAATTACTTCAAGAACATCCCAAGGAATGCGCGCCCAATCCGCTGTCATACCGTCAATTGAAGTGACTGCACGAATACCGACCGTATAATCATACGTGCGCGCATCACCCATTACACCTACGCTACGAATGTCAGGTAGAACGGTAAAGTATTGCCAAATGTCGCGATCAAGCCCGGCTTTTTTTATTTCTTCACGTAAAATGGCGTCTGATTCACGAACAATCTCTAATTTCTCTTCTGTCACTTCCCCTAATACGCGAATGCCAAGTCCAGGTCCTGGAAACGGTTGACGCCATACAATTTCATCCGGAATACCTAATTCTGTACCGAGCGCTCGCACTTCATCTTTAAAAAGCGTATTCAAAGGTTCAATTAACTTAAACTTCATATCTTCAGGTAAGCCGCCAACATTATGATGAGATTTAATCGTTTGGGCTGTTGCTGTGCCGCTTTCAATAATATCAGTATACAACGTACCTTGTACTAAAAATTCGATGCCATCTAGCTTTGCTGCTTCATCATCAAAAACGTAAATAAATTCATTTCCGATAATTTTTCGTTTTTGCTCCGGGTCGGTTACCCCTTTTAATTTTGATAAAAAGCGCTCTTGCGCATCCACTTTAATAACGTTCATATTGAATCCTTCGCGGAATGTTTTCATGACGCTTTCCGCTTCCCCTTTGCGAAGGAGCCCGTGATCGACAAAAATACATGTGAGTTGATCGCCGATGGCGCGATGCACAAGCACAGCCGCCACGGAAGAATCGACACCGCCGCTTAACGCACAAAGCACTTTTTTATCTCCAACAAGCTCGCGAATTTTGCGCACTTCGCTATCGATAAAGCTTTCCATTGTCCAATCGCCTTTGCATTGGCACACGTCAAATACGAAATTTCTTAAAATATCGTTTCCGTAAACGGAATGGCGCACTTCTGGATGGAATTGCACCGCGTAAAACTTTTTCGCCTCATTGCTCATTGCCGCAATTGGACAAGAAGCGCTAACAGCATCTACAGTAAACCCTTCTGGCGGAGCAGTGACTAAATCGCCGTGGCTCATCCAGACCACTTGCTCGTCTGGGAGACGTTCAAAAAGGGCGGAAGCGTTCTTTACTTGAATCATTGCTTTTCCGTACTCACGATGTGTTGCTTTTTCTACTTTTCCGCCTAAATGATGCGTCATCAGCTGCATGCCATAACAAATTCCTAAAATCGGCAAACCAAGCTCAAAAATTTTCGGATCACACGTAAACGCATTATCATCATATACGCTGTTTGGACCGCCAGAAAAAATGATTCCTTTTACATTCATTTCTTGAATTTTTTCCGCTGTAATCGTATGTGGATGCAACTCGCTGTACACACCAAACTCACGAATGCGGCGCGTAATTAACTGATTGTACTGGCTACCAAAATCTAAAACGACGATCATTTCTTGTTGACTCAAACGAAATCACCTCATCTACATATAATAAAAAAGCTAGCATTCATACCCTCTCATAAAAAAACGAAGGCAGAATTCTAGCAATATAGAACACTGCCTTCGTAGTCGGGTCATTTACGGTGTCCCGGTAGAGACTCTCGAACCATATTATCGAGGATATACGAAGGTGCACATCTTAAATTTTAATTCATTCTACCAACTTCATTCCTCGTCGGTCAAGATGCTGTCTTTTTTATTCAATTTTCTAACAATTAAAAACAATATGTAACTTGCATATGATATATGAGCAAAAATTGTAGGAGAATGCACGTCAACTACCCCCACTTAGCTAACGCTTGAAGTGAGGGCTTGCAACTCCCCAGAAGTGCAAACGGACTTCGTTCTCCTTCCTTGACTTGGGGTT
>NZ_JBCNEQ010000022.1:0-1493 GCF_050480245.1 Bhargavaea massiliensis
TCCTGCGCGAAATAGGATGAATCAACCGAAAGCACTGATCGGTTCATTTACTCAAGCGATAGGTACTGTTACTTCGGCCATTGCGAGCATTCCTTCTCTAAGCGGCAAAAAAACAGTTTGCTCTTGATTTATGTGGAAACGTATTGCAAGCAACGGGAAATGCGCTAGAAGCAGATGCTGAAACGCCCGATACGTTAGGTGTATATGGAAATGAAATTCAAGCTATCGGTTCTATTCTTTGTTTTTTAAGTCAATTAGAGGACAGGGCTACTTTCATAACAAAGGAGTAGCCCCTGTTTCTCATACTAAAAATGAGGAATCTTCTTTCCGACAATAACTAAATCTCTTTTTATCCCATCCAATTGAGCGACTTCCGGCAAATATCCCCACTTCTCAAAACCTACACTCAAAAATAGTTTCATGCTTGGCTCGTTGTGCGCAAAGATGAATCCGAGCAAAGTATCAATGCTAAACTTCAGACACTCCTCGATCACTTTAGCTAAAATCCTTTTCCCTAACCCTTTTCCTCTAAAATTTTCATGAAGATAAATACTTATTTCAGCAGTCGCATGATAGGCTGGTCTCCCGTAAAAAGATTGAAGGCTTACCCAACCACAAACTTCATCTCCATATTCCACCATCCATAAAGGTCTTTGATTAGGGTTGTGTTCCTTAAACCATTCCAATCTATCGTCTATCGATACGGGCTCTGTATCAGCAGTTACTAATCGACTTGGAATTGTCGAGTTGTAAATGCTAACGATTGTCGGTAAATCATCTATACCCGCTATTCTAAATGTAACGTCTTCTAACATAATCATACTCCTTCGCAAAATTTCGTTTAATTGTATATGTCTATATTAACATTCAAACCTCATTTTCAGATGTCTAAAAATAAAAAATACCCTTACATTTTTGTAAGGGTGAATATATAAAAAATGTAGGAGAAGCGGACACATCCACTTCTCCCTAGCGAAATGGCGAACAGTGCCAGGCACTGTTCGCCAGGTAATTGCCTTACAACCATTTTGTCAACAGTCTGAAGCCTACTCATGGGGAGTAGGCCTAACATTATTTCAATTTTAACATTATACATTTTTTAATAATTTACTGGCTATTTCAATAAACTCTTTACCATCTTCGTATGGAAAATATCGCATACTATTTTCATGCACTAGTTCCTCTATTTTTTTCCATGTCTCAATATCTTTATTATTATATATTTGTTCTAACTTTTGAATTTCCTGTTTCAGCGCCTTTGGTACCCATTTAGGTTCTTCATTAAGAAACTCTAAAAATTTATCTTCTAATCTTGCGTCGAAAAAAGTCTGATTATAATATGAATCAAAAAAATACTGGAGGGTTTCAAACTCTTTTCTTATATCCATCCCTTACACCTCTTATTTACTTATTTATATTTAGGGTAACTAGTTACAATAATAAATCCATATTGAGATTTAGAATCCTTTTTCTGTCAAGGCCGATTATTTTTT
>NZ_JBCNEQ010000023.1:0-43109 GCF_050480245.1 Bhargavaea massiliensis
TTTGTCGAAAAAAATTTTTTTGGCACCCCTAAGATGCCAAGGAACCTTGATATATCAACATTTCTAGAGGGAGGTACCTGTAAGAAACCTCTTTTTTTATTTTTAAAAATTTTATAGATAAAACTTTTTGCATATGTAGATTGTCCTTAATTATAGAAGATGATGCGCATCATCGAGTAAAAAGATTGGAGGAAGCTATAGTACTATGACGGGTGAAAGGAATGAGCAACATATCATTGATTTTATTATGCAAAATCAAGAGCGGTGTTATAGACTTGCGTACAGCTACGTACAAAACGAGCAAGATGCGCTTGACGTTGTACACGATTCAATAGTGAAAGCTCTTCGCTATTCAAAGACATTGAAAGATATCGGATCTCTAAAGACGTGGTTTTATAAAATTGTCGTTCATACATCACTCGATTACTTAAAAAAAAGAAAGAAAATGTACGTTTCTGATTGTAAAGTAGAAAAATGGTATTTGGTAGACTATTCCACTTCTCTGTGCGTCACGGAAGCGATATCTATGTTATCACCTATCGAACAAACAATTATCAAGCTACGATTTTTTGAAGATATGAGAATTGAAGATATTTCTGAAATTCTCGACATGAACAAAAGTACTGTAAAAACAAAACTGTATGCGGCTCTAAGAAAAATGAAAGGAAAGGTGAGCGAATCATATGAAACGGATAAATGATTGGAAAAATGAGTATGAGCGCATTTCGATTCCTCCACTATTGAATGAAACTGTAAATAAAGCTGTTTTGCTTCATCACAAAAAGCGCTCAAGAAAAAAGGTTGCTAAAATGTTTTTTTTATCAGCAGCAGCAATTGTTTTTTCATTTGTGGGAGCTGTCAACGCATCGCCTTCTATGGCAAAAGCGATGGTTAGAGAGCTGCCCATATTAAGAGATATTATTAAGGTAGTGACTTTCTATTCTATCCATTTCGAAAGTGATAATGAAAAATACGCTGTGCATATGAGTACACCACATATCGAAGGACTGGAAAACGAAAAGTTGTCAAATTTTTTGAATGAGAAGTACATATTGGAGAATAAACAATTATATGATCAGTTTATGAAAGAAATCGATGAAATAAGAAGGAGCAGTACACAAGTCAATCGGTCTCTTGATATGGGATATGAGATAAAAACAGATGATGATGGAATTTTATCTATTGCTAGATATGTAACTGAAGTAGCTGCTTCCGCGTCTACTAAGATGCGTTTCGATACCGTTGATAAAAGAAGAGAGATTTTAATTACTCTTCCTAGTTTATTCAAAAATGATGAATATGTGAATGTCATTAGCAGATATATTAAAAAGAAGATGATGGTAGATATGAAGGAGGATGAAAATAAAGTATACTGGATTGATCAATTTACAAATATAGATCCAAATCAATCGTTTTATATCAACAAAGACCGCAAACTTGTCATCGTATTTGATGAGTATACAATCGCTCCGGGATATATGGGTGTGCTAGAGTTTGTTGTCCCGACAGAGCTACTGAAGCACTTGCTGGTTAGCAACGAATATATCTACTAATGGAAGTGGTTTAGAGATGTGTCCCTTCTTTTTGTTTATGGTACACTAATAGGGGAAAGCGAGGGACGGATGGTGAAACAAACGAAGACGAATGCTGTGCGCATGCTCGATCGCGCACGTGTGCCATATGAATTGCTCACTTATGACTATGACGATGGGCAAATTGATGGGAGATCGGTTGCGAAAAAAATTGGACAACGTGAAGAGATTGTATATAAAACGCTTGTGACAAAAGGGACGAGCGGACAACTTTATGTGTTCGTCATCCCTGTCGCAGCGGAGTTGGATTTGAAGAAAGCGGCGAATGTTGTCGGTGAAAAAAGCGTGCATATGTTGCCTGTGGCGGACATTGAAAAAATGACAGGGTATGTGCGTGGCGGTTGCTCGCCAATTGGGATGAAAAAACTATATGCCACATATGTCGACGAATCGGCGCTTTTGCACGAGCAAATCATTGTGAGCGCAGGGAAAATCGGCATGCAAATGAAACTTTCTGTTCAAGACTTATTAAAGTTGACAAATGGGAAAACCGCACATGTCATTAAAGTGTAGGAGGGTTGACGCATGCGAATGGCAAAAGAGGAAGAACAACAATGGTTAGCACAACGTATAGAAGAAGGATTGTTAACTGACGACAATCGCTTGCTTTGGGAAATGATTTTGCCAAGTCGCTTAAAGCGGATGTACGATGTGTTAAGCGAACGGACGAGGTATATTACCATTTTGACGGAAGCGGTAGACGACCCACACAATCAAGCAGCCGTGTTGCGTTCAGCGGAAGCGTTCGGTATTCAAGACGTTCATGTCGTCACCGGAGCGGCTCCGTTTGAACCGAATAAATGGGTGACGCGACATGCGGACAAATGGTTAACCGTGCATAAACATTCATCGATTGAACAGGCCATTCGCCACCTCCAACAAAACGGATATCAAGTATATGCAAGCTATTTAGGAGAAGGAACGATTCCGCTTGAACAAATCAACGTATCGAAGCCAACGGTGCTTTTGTTCGGGAATGAGCATCGCGGAGTATCCGAAGAGGCGCTTGCTTTGGCGGACGGGAAGTTTATCATTCCGATGAACGGCTTTGTGCAAAGCTTTAATATTTCCGTTGCTGCAGCGATCTCTCTTTACGATGTCACGAAGCGAGCAAAACAAGAGGGGAACGGGCGCTACTATTTGTCGCTGGCGGAAAAGAAGGAAATATATGAGCATTGGATGAAGCTTTCGCTTAGTCCGCGGTTAAGAAAAATGGTAGAAAGTCAAATGGGAGGACGCAATGATTGAAGCAGTTATTTTTGATTTAGATGGCGTCATTGCTGATACAGTCGAGTTATATTATATTGCGACAAAACGCGTCGCCGATGAAATCGGAGTGCCCTTTGATCGACAGCTCAATCAAAAGCTACAAGGTATGAGCAGACAGGCGATGGTTGAGGCGCTTCTTGGAGAAAAGGCGCGTGAATGGTCGGAAGAAGAAAAGCGCGCTCTTGGCGACCGGCGCGGTCAATATTATCGTGTGTTGATCGAGCAATTGTCGCCAAGTGATGTGTTGCCGGGAATGATAGATCTCCTTCGCGACATTCAGCGCGACGGTGTCCCGATGGCGCTCGCATCGTCAAGTTCAAATGCAAGTGTAGTTGTTGAGCGGCTTGGTGTGCGTTCATTTTTCGACGTCATTGTCGACGTAAAAACAATTACGCGCATGAAGCCCGATCCAGAAATCTTTTTAACGGCCGCTAAACATCTTTATGTCGATCCGCGCTTTTGTGTTGCCATTGAGGACGGAGAGGCAGGAATGAAGGCGATTAAGCAAACAAATATGTTTTCCGTTGGTATCGGGAATCATTTAGCATCTTTATCTCCAGACTGGCTCGTTCAACGGACAAAACAATTGACGTGGGGCGAGTTAAAAAAACGGTTTATGCAAAAAGCTGGTCAATGACGACCAGCTTATTTTGCGCCTAATATTTGTTTTGCTTTTTCAACACTTTCTTCTGATGGTGTCGGGATGCCTTCAAGCGGATATGTCAGTCCGAGCGCTTTCCATTTGTACACGCCGAGTTGATGATAAGGAAGCACCTCAATTTTTTCGACGTTGCGCAACGTACGAATGAATGCAGCTAAGCGTTGCAAATCGTTTTCATTGTCTGTGATGGTTGGAACGAGCACATGGCGAATCCAGACGGGTACGTTTCGTTCAGATAAAAGACGAGCAAAAGCTAAAATATGTTCATTTGTTTTTCCAGTCAGTTTCCGATGTTTTTTTTCATCGATATGTTTTAAATCTAGCAAAATTAAATCCGTATACTTCAGCAACTCATCTAGCTTTCGTTGGAACGTTTCTTCCTCGGTATAACAGCCGCCTGAAGAATCAATCGTTGTATGAATGCCAAGCTCTTTACATCGTTTAAATAATTCAATGAGAAAATCGATTTGTAAAAGCGGTTCGCCACCGCTGACCGTTATTCCACCACCGGATGCTTGCATAAACGGAAAGTATGTTTGGGCATCAGCGATGATTTCATCGACGGACATTTGCTTTCCTTTGCCAATTTCCCACGTATCTGCGTTGTGGCAATATTGACAACGCAATAAACAGCCTTGGGTGAAAATGACATAACGAATGCCAGGACCATCAACTGTTCCGCACGATTCAATCGAATGAATAAATCCGTTCACGATGTTTTCCTCCTAGGTAGAAAGCTCCCACGATGTGTGGGAGCTTCCATTACATTGTTTCATGGAACGTCCGATTAATGACGTCAATTTGTTGTTCACGTGTTAATTTAATAAAGTTGACTGCATAACCTGATACGCGAATGGTCAGTTGCGGATATTTTTCAGGATGTTCCATCGCGTCAAGTAATGTTTCGCGGTTAAAGACGTTGATGTTTAAATGATGACCGCGTTTTTGTGCATAACCATCTAAAATGGCGACAAGGTTTTGAATGCGTGTCGCGTCATCTTTACCGAGCGCTTTTGGCACGATTGAGAACGTATTTGAAATGCCGTCTAATGCATATTCATACGGTAATTTGGCAACAGAGCTTAATGACGCAAGCGCTCCTTTTGTGTCGCGACCGTGCAACGGGTTAGCGCCAGGTGCGAACGGTTCGCCAGCGCGACGACCATCAGGCGTATTTCCTGTCTTTTTACCGTATACGACGTTTGATGTGATCGTTAAAATCGATGTTGTATGCTTCGAATCGCGATACGTTTTATGTTTGCGCAATTTTTTCATAAAGCGCTCAACAATATCGACTGCAATTGAATCGACGCGATCATCGTTGTTTCCATATTTCGGGAAGTCGCCTTCAATTTCAAAGTCGACCGCTAAGCCATTTTCGTCGCGAATCGTTTTTACTTTTGCATATTTCATTGCGCTTAATGAGTCGGCGACAACAGAAAGGCCGGCGATTCCCGTTGCCATTGTACGCATGACATGTGTGTCGTGGAGCGCCATTTCAATGCGCTCATAACAATATTTATCGTGCATGTAATGGATGACATTTAATGTATTAATATACAATTCAGCAAGCCATTCCATGACGTTGTCAAATTTGCGCATCACTTCATCGTAATCTAAGTATTCAGATGTGATTGGAGCAAATTCTGGACCGATTTGCACTTTTAATTTTTCATCTACGCCGCCATTAATCGCATATAATAATGCTTTCGCAAGGTTTGCGCGCGCGCCGAAAAACTGCATTTGTTTACCGATGCGCATGGCGGATACGCAGCATGCGATGCCGTAGTCGTCACCAAACTCAGGACGCATTAAATCGTCATTTTCATATTGAATGGAGCTTGTTTGAATCGACATTTTTGCACAATATTTTTTAAACGCTTCTGGTAATTTTGTCGACCAAAGAACCGTTAAGTTTGGTTCTGGCGCTGGACCTAAGTTGTCAAGCGTATGCAGGAAACGGAATGAGTTTTTCGTCACAAGTGGACGGCCATCAATAGCGACACCGCCGATCGACTCTGTTACCCACGTTGGGTCACCGCTAAATAACTCATTATATTCTGGTGTTCTTGCGAATTTCACGAGGCGCAATTTCATGACGAAATGGTCAACAAGCTCTTGCGCTTCGCGTTCAGTTAATGTGCCTTCTTGTAAGTCGCGTTCAATATAAATATCTAAAAACGTGGAGACGCGACCTAAGCTCATTGCCGCACCGTTTTGTTCTTTAATCGCAGCAAGATAAGCGAAATATAACCATTGAAACGCTTCATGTGCGTTGCGAGCTGGTTTGGAAATATCGTAGCCGTAGCTTGCCGCCATTTCTTTTAGTTCTTGAAGAGCGCGAATTTGTTCGGCTAACTCTTCACGGAGACGAATGATGTCTTCGCTCATTGTTCGCGCACCTGTGTTGCGTAAATCTTTTTTCTTCTCTTCAATGAGGCGATCTACACCATATAGTGCCACGCGACGATAGTCACCGATAATGCGACCGCGTCCATAGGCGTCAGGAAGCCCTGTAATGATTCCGGCTTTGCGTGCGGCTTTCATTTCGTCTGTATATGCGTCAAATACGCCTTGGTTATGTGTTTTACGATATTGAGTAAAAATTTTCTTTACTTCGTCGCTAACTTGATATCCATAAGCTTCGCATGCTTGTTCAGCCATGCGAATACCACCAAATGGCATAAGTGCTCGTTTAAACGGCTCATCTGTTTGAAAACCGACAACTTTTTCAAGTTCTTTATTTAAATAGCCAGGTCCGTGCGATGTAATGGTCGATACGATTTCCGTATCCATATTGAGAACGCCGCCTTTTTTTCGTTCGAGCTTTGAAAGCTCCATCACTTGCTCCCAAAGTTTTTTTGTCGCTTCTGTCGGACCTTGTAAAAATGATTCATCGCCTGTGTAAACGGTTACGTTATTTAAAATAAAATCACGAACGTCAATTTCTCTTTTCCATTTATCACCTTTAAACGTTCTCCAAGCGTCCATTAACGCTTCATTTACAGCAAGTAGCGTCATTATATCTCCTCCCAATCTTTAAAGAATAATTAAAAATATCCCCTACATAAAGAATACTACTTCTTTACAAAGATGGAAGGATGAAATGATGACAAATTTGTGAAATGCTGATCTAAAACATTTTCTAAAATAAAGATTTTTACAAAAATTATTTTTATAAAATTTGTTGCATAAAACCGAAAAAGCTGATAACATGTGAAACATGAAGAACATAGCATGTTTATACAAAGATACTCATTGTTTTACAGCAAATAGCAAGGGGGAGTAACTATGATAAAAAGAAGTATAATTGTAGCATTTGTATGTATGCTTATTTTTGCGCTTGTCGGATGCGGTAGTTCGACAGAAAAGACGACATCAAAGGAACAGAAAAAGAAAATTACCGTTGTGACAAATCCATCATTTGCACCGTTTGAGTACATGGATAAAGGAGAAATTGTCGGTTTTGATATTGATTTATTAAAAGCGGTAATGGACGAGGCTGGAATAGAATATGAATTAAAAGGCATCGGTTGGGATCCGTTATTTGCAGCCATTCAAGGAAAAACAGCGGATATGGCCGTTTCCGGTATTACGATCAACGATGATCGAAAACAAACGTATGATTTCTCGATTCCTTACTTTGAATCGACACATATGATTCTTGTCAAAGAAGGAAGTTCGATTAAAAGCGCAAAAGATTTACAAGGAAAAGTTGTCGGTGTGCAAAACGGGACAACAGGACAAGAAGCGGTTGAAAAAATTTTAGGAAAAGAGAATAAAAATATTAAAAAGTTCGAGGATACAGTCGTCGCAATTATGGACTTATTAAACGGCGGTGTCGAAGCTGTTGTGACGGACAATGCTGTCGCAAACGAATATATAAAAAATAATCCAGATGCAAAAATCGTGGCATTTGAAGATCCAGAACATTTTGAATCGGAGTTTTACGGCTTTATGTTCCCGAAAGGTAGCGAGTTAAAACAAAAAGTAGATGAAGCATTGAAAAAAGTCATTGAAAATGGCACGTATACAGAAATTTATAAAAAGTGGTTTGGCACAGAGCCGAATATTGAATCATTACAACAACAGCAATAACATGGACGTAAAAGTTGCGTAACTGTCCCCGGTTACGCAACTTTTTCAAAGGGAAAGGTGAGACATATGGATTTTCGTTTTGATATTGTAGTTGAATATGCGCCGTTCTTTCTTAAAGGGGTATTGTGGACGATCGGCCTATCATTAGTCGGTATCGTCTTTGGTACGGTGCTCGGGTTAGTGATTGGGCTTGGAAAAATGGTTCAAAACCGCTTCATTCGTCTTCCGTTTGATTGGTACGTTCATTTTTTCCGTGGCACGCCATTATTTGTACAAATTTTACTTATTCATTTCGGTGTGATGCCTATTTTTACCTCTCAACCGAATCCTCTCGTATCAGGAGCGATTTCCTTATCTTTAAATGCCGCTGCGTATATCGCAGAAATTTTTCGGGCCGGCATTCAATCGATCGATCGTGGTCAAATGGAAGCAGCTCGCTCGCTCGGTATGACACATGTACAAGCGATGCGTTACATCATTTTGCCGCAAGCGATCAAACGAATGATCCCGCCGCTTGGCAATGAATTTATCGTGTTAATTAAAGATTCGTCGCTTGCAGCAATTATTGCGGCACCTGAACTGATGTATTGGGGGCGCGCGATGCAAGGTCAATATTATCGCGTCTGGGAGCCGTATTTAACCGTTGCGCTCATTTATTTAGTGCTTACCCTTTCATTAAGCAAGTTGCTACATCGGTTAGAAAGAAGGTATGATGCATGATTCGGGTTACCAATTTAAAAAAATCGTACGGATCACTACAAGTGCTAAAAGGAATTGACGTACACATTCACGAAAAAGAAGTGGTCGTTGTCATCGGCCCTTCCGGTTCAGGTAAATCAACATTTTTACGCTGTTTAAACATGCTTGAAGATTTTGATGAAGGCGATATCATCGTTGACGGATTTCATTTAAAAGATCCGAAAACAGATTTAAATAAAGTGCGCGAAGAAGTGGGCATGGTGTTTCAACGATTTAATTTATTTCCGCATATGACGGTACTTGATAATATTACGCTTGCTCCGATGAAAGTGCGCAAATGGTCGAAAGAAAAAGCGACAGAAAAAGCGATGCAATTGCTTGCGAAAGTAGGTTTGCAAGATAAGGCGAACGTATATCCGGATTCATTATCAGGCGGACAGGCACAGCGGGTAGCGATTGCTCGTGCGCTTGCGATGGAGCCAAAAGTGATGTTATTTGATGAACCAACGTCTGCGCTCGATCCAGAAATGGTCGGTGAAGTGCTTGCGGTGATGAAGCAACTAGCCAAAGAGGGAATGACGATGGTCGTTGTGACGCATGAGATGGGATTTGCTCGTGAAGTCGGGGATCGTGTGCTCTTTATGGACGGTGGAATCATCGTAGAAGAAGGAACGCCGCAACAAATTTTTGATGCACCGCAACATGAGCGGACGAAGTCATTTTTATCGAAAGTATTATAATTGTCGTGCAAAAAAGGTGTCCTGTATGCGAGGACACCTTTTGTCTTTATGCTAACAATTGTTTTTCTAATGCCACTTCAACCGGAACGTAATCGTAACCGAGGTCGCGTGCAACTGCTTCGTATGTGATTTCGCCATTTGCTACGTTTACACCAAGGCGCAAGGCAGGGTTGTCTGCGATGGCTTTGTGTACGCCTTTATTTGCGATTTGTAGTGCGTATGGCATCGTGACGTTTGTGAGCGCAAGTGTCGATGTGCGCGGAACCGCTCCTGGCATGTTCGCTACGGCATAATGAACGACGCCGTGTTTCACGTATGTCGGGTTGTCGTGTGTTGTGACGTGGTCGCTCGTTTCCACAATGCCACCTTGGTCGATTGCTACGTCAACGATGACAGAGCCTGGTTGCATCGCTTTTACCATTTCTTCTGTCACAAGTTTTGGTGCTTTTGCGCCTGGAATTAATACAGCACCGATGACGAGGTCCGATTCAGCGACTGCTTGAGCGATGTTCATTGGATTAGACATGAGCGTATTAATTTGGCTTCCGAAAATGTCATCAAGCTCACGTAAACGTTCTGCACTTAAATCAATAATTGTGACGTTTGCACCTAAGCCAATCGCGACTTTTGCGGCGTTTGTTCCAACGACACCGCCACCGATAATTGTTACTTTGCCACGGCTAACACCTGGAACGCCTGAAAGAAGAATACCTTTTCCACCTTTTGTTTTTTCAAGGAATTGAGCACCGATTTGTGCTGCCATGCGTCCTGCGACTTCGCTCATCGGTGTTAAAAGCGGTAATGTGCGACCAACTTGTACCGTTTCATAAGCGATGGCAATGACGCCTTTTTCTTTTAGTGCACGCGCTAACTCTGGTTCAGCAGCGAGGTGTAAGTATGTGAACAAGACTAAGCCTGGACGGAAGTATCCGTATTCGCTTGGTAGCGGCTCTTTTACTTTCATGACCATATCGGCTTGTGCCCATACATCTGCGGCACGTTCTACGATTTGTGCCCCTGCATTCACATATGCTTCATTCGTAAAACCGCTTCCAATTCCTGCATCTTTTTCAATTAATACAGTATGTCCATTGCTGACAAATGACATAACGCCAGCAGGTGTAATGGCAACACGATTTTCGTTATTTTTAATTTCCTTTGGAACACCAATAATCACAAGCTGTTTCCCCTTTCATGTTGTCTTTTTGTATTATCTACAGTATAAATGGTTTTTATTATTTGTTGTTTGTTTAGAAAAGAGAAAGAAAAAACGAGCTTTTGTGGATTTCCACAAAAGCTATGTTGTTCGATATTTGTCTAATTTCATATCGATATATAGCTTTATTTTTTCGCTCATATTGCTTAAATCAATGTTTCCAATTTCACTTATTCGTTTGAGACGATAAGCAAGTGTATTGGGATGAATGTTCAGCGCTTTTGCCGTTTCATTGACGTTGCTGTCATAGTCGAGATATGTTTCGATCGTCTCGACTAAATTTGTATGATGTTGGGCATCGTATTGTTTTAACTTTTCAAGCGAAGCATTGTGAAAATCCCCATGTCGTTTTCTCTCAAAAAGTAAATCAAAAAATTGATACATGCCAAGGTGTTGATAACTTTGAATATTTGCAAGCTGATGAGGGAATGCTCGCTTCATTTTTAATACCGTTTGTGCTTCTTCGTAACTTTTTGCGATTTTTGTATAACATTCATATACATTGCCAAACGCGCCCATCATAATGTCAACGCGAAATCGCTCTTTCATTTGCGTCATAAACGAGCGAAAAAACCGTTCGATATGCGCTTCGCCGTAGACGTTTGAACTTGGCGCAACGAGCACAATTAACCGCTGATGATCGATCGTATAAAGCGGAACAGCGAGTTGTTGTGTCGTTTTTAATAAATAATCAATTTGCCGCTCGACTTGCGTTTGAATGTGCTGTTGAAATTGAAAAATGCCAACAGAAAAAAACGGATACACATGTACATTTAATTGATGGCATTGTTCAACGATGTCGTGAGGAGATGAAAAATGTCCCGTCAATAGCTTCCAAAAAAATTCTTGAATGCGCTCTTCTTTTTTATGTTTACGAATTTGCAGTTGTAGCAATAAGTTTTTGGCAGATTTCGCCGCTTGCTTAAGCAACTCAAACTGTTGCTCTGTCCAAGGCTCGTTCATCTCAATCGCCCAAATAAACCCGAGAACCTCTTTATTTTTCCAAATCGAAATGGCGATACGATTGCCGAGCCCGACTTCTGAAATTTCCGCGACACGAACAGGCTCCTCGCTTTGTAAAAGTTTTGGGATCACCCCTTCGCGCCATAAGCTATTAATGACGCGTTCCGGCACGCGACGATGGATAATGGTTGCTGTACGGGCAGGATCGGTGTAATGCTCATGTCCGCTATAAGCAATTAAGCGATGGTTTGCATCTTCAATCGTAATTGGACATTGTAGTAGTTCACTTACACGATCTGCAAACCCCTCTAAGCTGTCAAAATGAGTGGCAAAAGGGTTCATTACATCCACTCCGTTTCTTATGTTGTTTTACGATCATTGTAGCATATTGACAAATGAAAGAGCTTACCTTAATCTACAAGTGAGAAAGTCGTATATTGTGGGATTGTGACTGCGTTGCAGGCAAGACCTAAAACGGACGAAGGAAGGTTTCTTTCTTGCGTTTTAGGTCTTTTATTTTTTATCCAAATAATTCTTAAGGAAGGAGATATTTCAAATGTTTCGCTTGTTTCGTAAGCGTGAAGAGGTCATTGTTTCTCCATTAACAGGAAATGTACGATCGCTTGAAAATGTTCCAGATCCTGTGTTTGCACAAAAAATGATGGGCGATGGTTTGGCGATTGAGCCGACAGATGGCATTGTTGTTTCACCGATCCATGGAGAAGTAGTGCAAGTGTTCCCAACAAAACATGCTGTGGGTTTACGTTCGGATCAAGGATTAGAAATTCTTATTCACGTTGGCATTGATACAGTTCATATGCAGGGAGAAGGATTTGAAGCGTACGTGAAGGTAGGGGATCGTGTGAAGGCTGGGGATTTACTTTTGTCGTTTGACTTGACGCTTGTGCAACAAAAGGCGAAAAGTTCCCTTACCCCAGTAGTGATTACAAACGGGGGGGTGGTAAACGAGTGTCATCGAGAGCATATAGAACAAGCAGAAAGAGGAAGTACTGTTTTAATGAGAGTGAAATTGAAATAATATATATTGAAATTGGAATAATATATATGTGATAAAACGAAGAGTGTTAAGGGGACGAAGATGACGTTGCGAATCCATAAAATTTTAAATAATAACGCTGTCGTTGTATTGGATGAAGGGCAAGAGAAAATTGTAATGGGTCCAGGTATTGCTTTTCAGAAAAAGAAAAATGACATCATCCCTCGTGCGAAAATCGAAAAAATTTTTGTGATGGAAGAAGAAAATGAAAAATTCCAAGAGTTGTTACGTACCCTTCCAGAAGAGCATATTGACATCGCTGAAGAAATTATTAGCTATGCCGAAAGAGAATTGCAAGCCCCGTTGAATAACCATATTCATATTGCGTTGACTGATCATTTATCTTTTGCGATTGAACGAATCCAGCAAGGGTACCAAATTCAAAATAAGCTGTTAAATGAAATTAAAGTGTTATATAAGAAAGAATATCAAATTGGTCTTTGGGCAAAGCGACTTATTCGGGAACGTCTCGGTATCGATATCCCTGATGACGAAGTCGCTCATATTGCTCTTCATATTCATACAGCGAAAATGGACGCAGCTAGCATGAATAAAACGTTACAACAAACAACTTTAATTCGTGAAATGATCGATTTAATGAAACAGAAATTACATGTTCATATCGATGAAGAAGGAATATCTTACCAACGTCTTGTAACACATTTGCGCTTTGCGCTTAATCGAATTGAAAACGGTGAGTTGTTTCATTCGATGGATGATGATATGTTAGCGCTCATTCAAACGAAGTACGAAAAAGAGTTTGCATGTGCTGTTGCGATGGCTGAATATGCGAAAAAGGAATACGGAATTGAATTCCCTGTCACCGAATTAGCTTATATTACGCTACATATTCAACGCTTAACCACAAAATAATCATTTTATAGAATATTGACGAATTTTGAATAATAAGCTAAAATGAAAGCGCATAAAAAATGAAATATCGTAGGATTGTGACTGCATAAGCAGGCAAGACCTAAAATGTACGACGATGTTTAAAAAGCATTCGTATGTACATTTTAGGTCTTTTTGTTTTTTATCATTTTTATACGAGGAGGAACTTATATGAATTATGAACTCATCACAAAGCAACTTTTGTCCTTGCTTGGTGGAAAAGAAAATGTCATTAGTGCGGTTCATTGTGCAACTCGTCTTCGTCTTGTGCTAAAAGACGAAAAGAAAGTGGACCAACAAGCAATTGAACAACTTGATGGGGTAAAAGGTGCCTTTTCTAGTTCCGGTCAGTATCAAATTATTTTTGGTACAGGTGTTGTCAACAAAGTATACGAACAGTTTGTCAAAGAAGCAGGTTTACAAAACGTAAGTGCTGATGTGCACCAAGAAGCAGTCAAGCAAAAAATGAATCCGCTTGTTCGACTTGCAAAAACATTATCAAATATTTTCGTTCCAATTATTCCAGCAATTGTAGCTAGCGGTTTATTGATGGGATTACTTGGTATGATGAAGGCTTTCAAATGGGTGGCCCCAGATAGTGCTTGGATCGTATTGCTTGACATGTTTTCAAGTGCAGCTTTCATCATTTTGCCAATTTTAATTGGTTATAGTGCAGCCAAAGAATTTGGGGGAAATCCATTTTTAGGAGCAGTTATTGGTGGAATCATGACACACCCTTCGTTGTTAAATCCATGGGGATTAGCAAGTGCTGAACCTGAGTACTTGCATTTTCTCGGTTTTGATATCGCAATGATTGGATATCAAGGAACGGTTATTCCAATTTTACTTGCAACATATGTCATGAGTAAAATCGAAAAAAGCTTGCGTAAAGTTGTTCCACACGCAGTCGACTTACTTGTTACACCGTTTATTACGGTTATTTTAACAGGCTTCACTGCGATCTTAGTCATTGGTCCGCTTGGAAATATTGTCGGAGAAGGAATTACAACAACGTTAAACTTCGTATATGACACAGGTGGAGCGCTTGCGGGTCTTATTTTCGGTGGTTTGTATTCGATGATTGTCATTACAGGTGTTCATCATAGTTTCCATGCGATCGAAGCCGGATTGCTTGCGGATATTGGTAAAAACTATTTATTGCCTATTTGGTCAATGGCAAACGTTGCTCAAGGTGGAGCGGGTTTAGCAGTATTTTTAAAATCAAAACGGACGAAAACGAAGGAAATCGCTTTGCCAGCTGCATTTTCCGCCTTTTTAGGTATTACCGAGCCCGTTATTTTTGGGGTGAACTTAAAATATCGAAAACCGTTTATCGCTGCTGCCATTGGTGGGGCGGCTGGTGGAGCGTATGTTGTATTTACAAACGTTGTCGCAAATGCATATGGATTAACGGGCATCCCAATGATTGCGATCGTCGCACCAATGGGGATGGCGAACTTAATAAACTATTTAATCGGCTTTGCAATTGCAGTTGGTACAGCGTTTGTGGCAACGTGGATATTAGGATTTAAAGAAGAATAAGGCGAGTGAATGGCTCGCCTTTTTTTGTAGGAGGGAATAACGATGAAACGAGGAGTCATTAGTCTTGGTGAAGCGTTAATTGATTTTATTCCGCTCGATGCAACAAATCAGGCTTACCAAAAAAGTCCTGGTGGGGCGCCAGCGAATGTCGCGGTCGGTGTCGCGCGGCTCGGTGTGCCATCGACGTTTCTAGGGAAAGTGGGCCGAGATGTACTCGGTGTCTTTTTAAAAGAAACGCTTGATGAATATGGTGTAAATACGACTTGGCTCCAATTTAGTGATGATGTTCGTACAGGTGTCGTTTTTGTGACGTTAGCGGGAAATGGGGAACGAAGCTTTGATTTTTACATTAACCCGAGCGCAGATCGCTTTTTACGCGAAGAAGAAATTGATGAATCGCTATTTCGGACACATCGCATTCTTCATTTTGGTTCGATCTCACTCATTAGTGAGCCAGCACGAAGCGCGACAAAGCGGGCTGTTATGTTAGCTAAAGAAAACGGCATGATTGTCTCGTATGATCCGAATTTGCGTCTCGGTTTATGGGAAAGTGAACAACAAGCTCGTCAAATGATTATATCAATGTTACCAGAAGCGGATGTACTTAAAATTTCTGAAGAGGAATTGACGTTTATTACAGGGGAGAAAGATATACAAAAAGGTGTAGATGCTCTTGCTTCCTACAACATTCCGCTCATCGTCGTCACGCTAGGGGAAAACGGTAGTTATGCGTTTACGAAAGAAGGATCCGTATTTACGCCAGCGCTTAAAGTAGAGGCGGTTGATACGACAGGAGCGGGTGATGCGTTTGTTTCCGGTATGCTTTATTGCTTGCATGAACGAGAAGGGGCGATCGACGACTTGTCGCTTGCGGAAGTTGAAAAAATGACCAAATTCGCAAGTGTTTCGGGAGCGTTAGCTGCATCAACAAAAGGAGCAATGACAGCTTTACCGACGCGTGATGAAGTCGAACGGATTTTACGAGAAGGTTGGTCGAGATGAAATCATTGAACGAAAAAAAACAAATACAGCTCGCGAAAGAAGAAATAAAAAAATATGCTTCAATTGTTGAAAGTGACCCAAATCGTTTGCGTTATCATTTAATGCCTCCTGTCGGATTAATGAATGATCCAAATGGACTGATTTATTGGAAAGGGACGTACCATGTGTTTTATCAGTGGATGCCATTTGCAACGACACATGGAGCAAAATTTTGGGGACATTATACGTCACGTAATCTCATTCATTGGGAAAGACAAGCACCCGCGCTAGCCCCAAGTGAATGGTTTGACAGAAACGGTTGCTACTCTGGAAGCGCCGTGGACAATGATGGTGTACTTACACTTTTTTATACAGGGAATGTAAAAGACGATGACGGAACACGCCATACGTATCAATGTATGGCAATATCAAGTGACGGCCTTCACTTTGAAAAAAAGGGGGTTGTTGTTCATCTCCCAGACGGTTACACGGCTCATTTTCGTGACCCAAAAGTGTGGAAGCATGAAAACAAGTGGTATATGGTGATTGGCGCACAGAGCGAGCAATTAGATGGAAAGGCAGTATTATTTCGCTCTGATGATCTCATGCATTGGGAGCATATCGGTGCTATAGCAGGAGGAGAGGACGGGAACTTTGGGTACATGTGGGAGTGCCCAGATGTATTCCGTTTGGGTGGAAAAGATGTTCTCATCGTCTGTCCACAAGGATTACAACCAGAAGGTATGCATTACCAAAACGTATATCAAGCAGGATATTTTGTTGGACAGTTAAATTATGAAACAGGACAATATGTACACGGTACATTTACTGAATTGGATCGAGGGTTTGAATTTTACGCACCTCAAACGATGATCGATGAGCATGGGCGTCGTATTATGATTGCTTGGATGGGGGTACCGGATCAAGATGAAGATAAACATCCAACAATTCATTATCGATGGGTACATGCACTAACGTTACCTCGTGAACTCATTTTAATTGGCGATAAATTATATCAGCGTCCGATTGAGCAGTTGCAGTTGCTTCGGGGCGAGAAAGTTCAATATCCAAACGTATCACTACAAAAGGAAAAGAAGAAATTTGATGGCGTAAAAGGAAAAACAGTTGAGTTGTTACTTAAGCATATTGATGGTAAAGGTGTTCTATCTATTGATATACAAAATCATGTTTCATTTTCATATGATTTTGAGCAAAAAGTTGCTACGTTAGAACGAGAAAGTTTTGCTCGAAATGGCGAAAAAGAAAGAAGACAATGCGCTTTATCGAATTTACAAACACTCCACATATTTATTGATACATCGTCCATTGAAATTTTCTTAAATGAAGGTGAGGAAGTGTTTACAGCGCGATTTTTTTCGAATAAGGATAACGAAGATATTTCATTTCAGACAGATGAACAAGTTACATTTCACTTATACAAATGGAAATTATGTTAAAACTTTTGCTTGTCAAATGTTCAGTGATTTTCGTATGATGAAAGAAAAGGGAGTATTCCTTCAAATATGGAAGGTTGCTCCTTTTTCATTCAACAATAAAAGGTGATGAAGCGATGGAGCAAGAAAAGTTAAAAAAAGTGGTTGAAGCAGCGAAGTTGTATTATTTGCTTGATTATAATCAAAACGACATTGCCAAAAAGCTTGGCGTGTCGAGGCCAACAGTATCACGCTTACTGCAGCAAGCAAAGGAAGAAGGAATTGTAGAAATTAAAATTAATGATCCTGCCGAAGATATTCAACAGTTGGCAACACAACTTGAACAAAAGTTCAATTTAAAAAAAGCAATTGTTGTATCCGTTCCTGAACATCAAGATGGCATTATTAAAAAATATTTAGGGAAAGAGGCGGCTGAATATTTACGTTCGATTGTAAAAGACGGAGATGTCATCGGCGTCACATGGGGAACGACATTGTATCATGTTGCATTACAGCTAAAACATAAACATGTTAAAGATGTGAAAGTCGTGCAATTAAAGGGTGGCGTCAGTTTGTCAGAGACGAATACGTTCGCTTCTGACATTTTACATTTATTTGGTAGCGCATTCAACGCAACGGTACATCATTTGCCGCTTCCAGCCATCGTTGATCACGTCGTCGTTAAACAAGCAATGGAAGCAGATCGCCATATTCGTAAAATCCTCGATCTTGGTCGGCAAGCCAATATTGCTGTATTTACAATTGGTCCAATTAAATCGGAGTCGCTATTATTCCAACTCGGTTATTTTACAGAGGAAGATTTGCAAACGATTTATTCAAAAGCAGTTGGTGACATTTGTTCGCGCTTTTTTGATCAAAATGGAAAGCTATGTAGTGAAGAGTTAAATGCGCGCACGCTCGGTATTGAGTTAGAAGAGCTCAAAAAGAAAGAGTACTCGATTGTCATTGCGGGAGGTATTCATAAAGTTGCGGGCATATACGGTGCGTTGAAAGGAAAATATGCTAACGTATTAGTCACAGATCAATTTACTGCCGGATGTTTGTTAGAAAAAGAATAAAGGAACAACAAATGGGGAAAAGAAAAAAGCCCCCTTTATTTATGCAAAGAAGGAAGAAAGATGGAGCAAAAACGTGAATTTTATTTTACGTTTGTTCATGTTAACGTTTACATATGTTCATTTTCTTGTTATATTGATTACGCAATCAAAAATTCAACTTAGTAAGATGATTGTAGCTATATTTATTTAAAAATAGGGAGGAACGAATGATGAACATTGCTAGCATGATTGATCATACGTTATTAAAGCCAGAAACAACGAAAGCACAAATTGAAAAGTTAGTGGAAGAAGCCAAAAAATACGAATTTGCATCGGTATGCGTCAATCCAACATGGGTAAAATTTGTTGCTGAACGTTTGCAAGGAACAAATGTAAAAGTATGCACAGTCATCGGATTTCCGTTAGGAGCGACAACGCCAGAAGTGAAAGCTTTTGAAACAAAACAAGCGATCGAAAACGGTGCGCAAGAGGTCGATATGGTCATTAATATTGGTGCGTTAAAGGATGGTGACGATGAGCTTGTTGAACGCGATATTCGTGCGGTCGTCGATGCAGCAAAAGGGAAAGCGTTAACAAAAGTTATTATTGAAACAGCGTTGCTAACAGATGAGGAAAAAGTGCGCGTATGCGAAATTGCTGTTCGCGCAGGCGCTGATTTTGTGAAAACATCAACGGGATTTGCCAGCGGCGGTGCGACAGTAGAAGATGTCGCATTAATGCGCAAAACGGTTGGTCCAAATGTCGGCGTGAAAGCATCTGGCGGTGTGCGCAGCGCAGCGGATGCAAAAGCGATGATTGACGCTGGAGCAAATCGGATCGGTACAAGTTCTGGACCTGCTATTATGGAAGGAACAACTTCAAACGAAGCATACTAATGGAGGCATTCACATTATGAAAGAAGTATTACTAAGCTTACTTGCTGGGCTTGTCGTTGGAATTTTGTTTAAATTTTTACGTTTGCCGTTGCCAGCCCCGCCTGTGTTGGCAGGAGTGATGGGGGTATTTGGCGTATATTTAGGTGGCGTCGTTGCGGATTGGTTAATGAAGACGTTTTTTAACTAAACAGCCCAAGGAGGGATGATCAACAATGAATAAACAACTATTAATTGAAGCGGCAAAACAAGCGAGAGAGCGGGCGTACGTTCCGTATTCAAAGTTTAAAGTTGGGGCAGCGCTATTAACGAAAGATGGGAAAGTGTATGGAGGTTGCAACATCGAAAACGCATCATACGGTTTATGTAACTGTGCTGAACGTACAGCTTTATTTAAAGCATACTCAGAAGGAGACCATGAGTATGCGATGTTAGCTGTTGTTGCGGATACAGAGCGTCCTGTTCCGCCATGTGGCGCATGCCGTCAAGTCATTGTTGAATTGTGTGATCCGAATATGCCTGTCATTTTAGCCAATATGAAAGGCGATGTACAGGAAACTACGGTGAAAGAACTTCTCCCTGGGGCTTTTTTAAAAGAAGATTTGCGATAAGCGTCGGATTTTCCGATGCTTTTTGCATTGATACATAACAAAAAAGGAAATATAATCGTGTAGAGGATAATTTGACAGCTGACAATGGAGGGGTGACATGAGTCAAGATGTATCAAAAAACAAATTGCTTTGGATTGCAGGACTTGGTTGGCTATTTGACGCAATGGATGTAGGAATGCTTTCATTTATTATTGCCGCTTTGCAAAAGGAATGGAATTTAACAGCCGAGCAAATGGGTTGGATTGGGAGCATGAACTCGATCGGTATGGCCGTCGGTGCTTTTGTATTCGGATTGTTAGCTGATCGTATCGGTCGAAAGCAAGTATTTATTATTACGCTTTTATTATTTTCGATCGGAAGCGGCTTATCTGCTTTTGCGACAACGTTAACGGTATTTTTAATTTTACGCTTTTTTATCGGTATGGGACTTGGCGGTGAACTTCCGGTTGCTTCCACGCTCGTATCAGAAAGCGTACCCGCTCATGAGCGCGGGAAAGTTGTCGTTTTATTAGAAAGCTTTTGGGCAGGTGGCTGGTTGTTAGCCGCATTGATTTCATTTTTTATCATTCCAGTGTATGGATGGCAAATGGCACTTATTTTAGGTGCTATGCCAGCGTTATACGCCATTTATTTGCGTATTAACTTGCCCGATTCACAAAAGTTTATTGCGGTAAAAACGGCAGAGCGTCGTTCTGTTTGGCGCAATATCGCAGACGTATGGGCAAAACCTTATGCGAAGCAAACGACGATGCTTTGGATTTTATGGTTTGCGGTCGTCTTTTCGTACTACGGCATGTTTTTATGGTTGCCAAGCGTCATGGTAATGAAAGGGTTTAGCTTAATTAAAAGCTTCGAATACGTGCTCATTATGACGTTAGCGCAATTGCCAGGTTATTTTAGCGTGGCATGGTTAATTGAACGCATCGGAAGAAAAGCAGTGCTCATTATTTATTTAGTTGGGACAGCGTTAAGCGCTTATTTCTTCGGAAATGCTGAGTCAGCTACTGCGTTAATGGCATTTGGGGCACTGTTATCATTTTTTAATCTTGGTGCATGGGGAGCGCTTTATGCCTACACGCCAGAACAATACCCAACGGCTATTCGTGCGACAGGGGCAGGCATGGCAGCTTCATTCGGACGCATTGGTGGCATTTTAGGGCCGCTTCTCGTCGGTTATTTCGTTGCACAAAAAGTGTCTATCACGATGATTTTTGCGATGTTTTGCATCGCCATTTTTATCGGTGTGCTTGCTGTTCTTTTCCTCGGGAAAGAGACAAAGCAGCAAGAACTCGCATAATCATACGATAAGAAGCTATAATGGTATCATTGTATCTTCTTTTTTTTGGAAGGAGATATTTCATTTGGGCGTTTCTGTAGTTATTGCGACATATAATCGATTACTTTCGTTAGCGGAATTGTTAGAATCATTAAGCAAACAAACGTATAAACCAACGCAAGTCATTATTGTCAACGATGGGGGGGAATCGGTGCAAGCCGCGGTTGATGCATATCCTGAGCTCCCGATCGAACTCATTGAATTGCAAGAAAACGTCGGGCATGTTGAAGCGCGGAATATCGGTGTGCGTGTAGCAACAGAAGATTTTATCATGCTTTGTGATGACGACGACTTATTATTGCCATGTCATACGGAACGAATGATTGCGAATATGAACGACGCGGACTTTGTATATAGCGATGTAGAAATTTTTCACTACCGCATTGAAAACGGGATGCGCTTACCGACTGATCGCTTTTTATTTGCGTATGAATGCGATTTACAGGCGATGCGGTCGTTTTCAACATACGTCCCTTCAGGCAGCATGTACCGGCGCACGATTCATGATGCGATTGGCTATTTTGATCCGTACGTCCATAACTATTGGGATTGGGATTTCTTTTTACGTGTTGCAAAAAAGTTTCGCATCAAACGCGTGCCGACAGCAAGCGTCCTTTATGCTTTTTCAAACGAAGGCGATCATTTATCTAAACAAATGAACGAAACGAGACAAATGTATTTAGACCGGTTAAGCGAAAAACATGAGCTTGGCGATTTACCGACAAAAAACTTTTGGCTTCTTTTATCGGAGCCGGAAGTACAAAAACGGCAAGCAAAAAGTGAAATCATATGGAACGGCGAACCGTTTCGCTCACGGCTCGCTCATTTCGTTCGTTGCTAGGGGATATGTACAGGGTCTTTGCGAAGGCTCTGTTTTTTGTTTATAGAAAAAGGAATAAAGAAGAAATGTGTCGAAAAACTAACAAGGTTAAGTAGTTTCTGCTTGACAAATAAACATTCCTATATGATAATTTATACCGAATGATAATTGTTATAATTTTATTATTGTTTCAGTCATAAATTTCGAATGACTGGGACAAGCTATGCATATGCAAAAAAAATACAACGAGGAGGATGATTTACAATGCCATTAGTAGGAAAACAAGTACAACCATTTAAAGCGATGGCGTACCATAACGGTGAATTTATCGAGGTAACAGAAGAAAACTTAAAAGGAAAATGGAGCGTCGTTTGCTTCTATCCAGCAGACTTTACGTTCGTTTGCCCAACAGAATTAGAAGATTTACAAAACGAATATCCGAAATTAAAGGAGCTTGGTGTTGAAGTATACTCTGTTTCAACAGATACACACTTCACGCATAAAGCATGGCACGATCATTCGCCAGCTATTAGCAAAATTGAATACGTAATGATCGGCGACCCTTCACAAAAATTATCACGCATGTTCGAAGTGCTTGATGAAGAAACAGGTCTTGCGCAACGCGGTACGTTCATTATCGATCCAGACGGCGTTATCCAAGCAGTTGAAATTAACGCTGACGGCATCGGTCGCGACGCAAGCACAATTGTAAACAAAATTAAAGCTGCACAATACGTGCGCAACAACCCTGGCGAAGTATGCCCAGCAAAATGGCAAGAAGGTGGGCAAACATTGAAGCCAAGTCTCGACCTTGTAGGTAAAATTTAAGGAGGCTTACGTCAATGGTATTGGATGCTGAAATTAAAGCACAGCTCGCCCAATATCTACAATTGATGGAAAATGACATTGTGTTAAAAGTGAGCGCGGGAGACGATTCAGTTTCCCGCGATATGCTTGCTTTAGTCGATGAGCTTGCAACAATGTCATCGAAAATCAAAGTAGAAAAAACAACGTTAGAGAGAACGCCAAGCTTTAGCGTCAATCGCGTTGGCGAAGACACAGGCGTTGTGTTCGCAGGAGTGCCTTTAGGACATGAATTTACTTCCCTTGTGCTTGCGTTGCTTCAAGTGAGTGGACGTCCGCCAAAGGTCGATCAAGCGGTCATTGATCAAATTAAAGGTTTACAAGGAACGTACCGTTTTGAAACATACGTCAGCTTAACGTGCCATAACTGTCCGGACGTCGTTCAAGCATTAAACGTCATGAGCGTACTAAATCCGAATGTTTCACACACGATGATTGATGGAGCAGCATTTAAAGAAGAAGTCGAACAAAAAGACATTATGGCGGTGCCAACTGTCTTTTTAAATGGCGAACCGTTCGCAAGCGGTCGGATGTCGCTTGAAGAAATTCTCGCGAAGTTAGGAAGCACGCCAGATGCTTCAACGTTCGCAAACAAAGACCCGTTCGACGTGCTTGTCATCGGTGGCGGACCTGCCGGTGCAACAGCAGCCATTTATGCTGCGCGTAAAGGCATTCGCACGGGAATTGTCGCTGAACGTTTTGGCGGTCAAATTTTAGATACACTAGGCATTGAAAACTTTATTAGCGTCAAATATACAGAAGGTCCAAAGCTCGCGGCAAGCCTTGAAGACCATGTGAAACATTACAATGTTGACATTATGAACTTGCAGCGTGCAAAGCGGTTGGAAAAGAAAGACCTCATTGAAGTTGAACTTGAAAACGGCGCCGTTTTAAAGAGTAAAGCGGTCATTATCGCGACAGGTGCGCGTTGGCGCAATCTCGGCGTCCCTGGCGAAGCGGAGTTCAAAAATAAAGGGGTTGCTTACTGCCCGCATTGCGACGGCCCGTTGTTCGAAGGAAAGCATGTCGCGGTCATTGGCGGTGGTAACTCTGGGGTCGAAGCGGCAATTGATCTAGCGGGAATTGCTAAGCATGTGACCGTTCTTGAGTTTGCGCCAGAATTAAAAGCGGACGCTGTATTGCAAGATCGTTTGTACAGCTTACCGAACGTAACAGTCATTAAAAATGCGCAAACAAAAGAAATTACAGGCACAGATAAAGTGAACGGCCTCACATATATTGATCGCGCAACAGGCGAAGAGCACCATATTGAACTTCAAGGTGTATTCGTGCAAATCGGGCTTGTACCGAATACAGAATGGTTAGAAGGAACGGTAGAGCGCAATCGCTTCGGTGAAATTATCGTCGATAAACGCGGTGCAACAAACGTTCCTGGCGTCTTCGCTGCTGGCGATTGTACAGATAGCGCATATAAACAGATTATCATTTCTATGGGCTCAGGCGCAACTGCTTCTTTAGGAGCGTTTGACTACTTAATTCGAAATTAATATGAATGCCCTTTAACTCACTTTTTGAAACTCGCTTTACTTATGATGGTAAAGCGAGTTTTGTTTTCTCCTCCCCTTGACGCTCATATTGTCGTTTGATACAATATCAACCAAACGAAATACAGGTGCAACGATGAAAGATGGATAGTAGCTAAGGTTGTTCTTTTATAGCGAGCTAGGGGCGGTGGAAGCCTAGCAAAGACGCTTAGCGAAACGGCAGTCTGGAGTTGCTTCACGCAAAAGTGGATGCGTTACGCATCAACTAGGGTGGAACCGCGGGAGTTACGCTCTCGTCCCTAGGCGAAAGGCCTAAGGATGAGAGCGTTTTTTGTTTTATATTTTATTAAATAAAAGGAGGATGAAAGATGTCGGTAACGATGGATCAAATTGTAGCACATGCGAAGCATCGCGGTTTTGTTTTTCCAGGCTCAGAAATTTACGGCGGATTAGCAAATACGTGGGATTACGGTCCGTTAGGGACAGAATTAAAAAACAACATTAAACGCGCATGGTGGAAAAAGTTCGTTCAACAATCGCCATATAACGTTGGTTTAGATGCCGCGATTTTAATGAACCCACGCACGTGGGAAGCGTCAGGTCATTTAGGAAACTTTAACGATCCGATGATTGACTGCAAACAATGTAAAGCGCGCCATCGGGCGGATAAGTTAATTGAAAGCGCGCTTGAAGCGAAAGGCATTGAAATGGTTGTCGATGGGCTTCCATTTGAAAAAATGGAACAGCTTATCCAAGAGCACAACATCGCTTGTCCAGATTGCGGCAGTCGGGATTTTACGAACATTCGTCAATTTAATTTAATGTTTAAAACGTTCCAAGGTGTGACGGAGTCGAGCGCAAACGAAATTTATCTTCGTCCTGAAACGGCGCAAGGCATTTTTGTCAACTTCAAAAACGTGCAACGGACGATGCGTAAAAAATTGCCGTTTGGTATTGCGCAAATCGGAAAAAGTTTTCGCAACGAAATTACACCAGGAAACTTTACGTTCCGCACACGCGAATTTGAACAAATGGAACTTGAGTTTTTCTGCAAGCCAGGAGAAGAATTGCAGTGGTTTGATTATTGGAAACAATATTGCGAACAATGGCTTTTATCGCTTGGCATGAAGCGTGAAAACATTCGTTTGCGCGATCATTCCGAAGACGAACTATCTCACTACAGCAACGCGACAACAGATATTGAATATAAATTCCCATTCGGCTGGGGTGAGCTATGGGGCATTGCATCACGTACGGATTACGATTTACGCCGTCATATGGAATATTCAGGAGAAGATTTCCACTACCTTGATCAAGAAACGAATGAACGTTTCATTCCGTATTGCATTGAGCCTTCACTCGGCGCAGATCGCGTGACGCTCGCATTTATGATTGATGCGTACGAAGAAGAGCAACTTGCAGACGGCACAACGCGTACGGTGATGCATCTTCACCCGGCATTGGCGCCATATAAGGCAGCGGTATTACCGTTATCGAAAAAGTTATCAGAAGGTGCACGTGCGATCTTTGAACAACTTTCACAACACTTTATGGTTGATTACGATGAGTCTGGATCAATCGGTAAACGTTATCGCCGGCAAGATGAAATCGGAACACCATTCTGTATTACGTATGATTTCGACTCAGAACAAGATCAAATGGTAACTGTGCGCGATCGCGACACGATGGAACAAACACGCATTCCAATCCCACAATTAAAAGACTTTTTAGAAGAAAAAATTCAGTTTTAGACGAAAACAGGCTATCCTATGTAGTAGGGTAGCCTTTATGTTAGGAAGGAGTGAAACGATGAGCATATTGAAAAATGATTGGGCGCCTCTATTAGAAGAGGAATTTCAAAAGCCGTATTATTTGAAGTTGCGTCAGTTTTTAAAAGAAGAATATCGAACGAAAACGATTTATCCCGATATGCACGATATTTTCAACGCTCTTCATTACACGCCATATGCCGATGTGAAAGTTGTCATTTTAGGACAAGACCCATATCACGGGCCTAATCAAGCGCACGGATTAAGTTTTTCTGTAAAACCGGGCGTCGCTTTGCCTCCGTCACTATTAAATATTTTTAAAGAGCTACACGATGACCTCGGGTGTTATATTCCAAACAACGGTTATTTATTAAAATGGGCGAAGCAAGGGGTGCTATTGTTAAATACGGTATTAACGGTACGGCAAGGGGAAGCAAACTCGCACAAAGGAAAAGGATGGGAACATTTTACGGATCGCATCATTGAACTTGTGAATGAAAAGACGGAGCCGGTCGTCTTTATTTTATGGGGGCGTCATGCCCAAGCGAAAAAAGCGCTCATTACAAATGAACATCATTATCTTATTGAAGCCCCGCATCCAAGTCCGTTTTCCGCCGCGCGAGGCTTTTTCGGTAGCCGCCCGTTTTCGAAAACGAACGCGTTTTTACAACGAACAGGGAGAGAGACAATTGACTGGCAAATCGAAAACATTTGATACACGAATAAACTGTTATGCATGCAAACATTTTTACGTCACGTGGGATCCGCAGCTGCCGCGCGGTTGTCGTGCGTTCGGTTTTAAAAGCGTCGCGTTGCCGTCTATTGTCGTTAAGCAATCATCTGGCGCGCCTTGCATGAAGTTTGTAAAAAAAGAAAATAAGGGGAACGGATGAGTTCGTCGCGCTCTATCGTCGCGTGCGCGAGCTTGTCAAAAACGGAACGCCTGTCGTTGTCGTCGAACGGAATGTGGGCTGGCTTGAAGAAATGGACGACTCGATTCCGTATGTTGAAGGAGATGCGACAGCAGATGATGTGTTGATTGCCGCAGGTATTGAGCGTGCAGCGGGATTAGTTGCTGCGTTGCCTTCTGATGCAGATAACGTCTTTATTTCTTTAACAGCAAAAGGACTAAATCCTAACATTCAAGTTGTCGCGCGTGCCGAACGAACGGAATCGGAAGAAAAATTGCGACGTGCTGGTGCCGATAAAGTTATTAACCCTGCGTTTTTGAGTGGTCGGCGCATGGCGATGACGATGTTAAAGCCTGTGAGTGTCGATTATGTCGATACGATTTTTCATGACCATGCAGAACAATATGCAATTGAAGAAATTACGATTGAACCTCATTCCCCATTTGTCGAGACATCTGTTCGCGATCAAGCGGTCCGTACGCGTTTTGGTGTGACGATTATTGCCATTCAACGTTAAGACGACATTATTGGCAATCCGATGCCAGAGGAGCGATTTTATGTTGGAGATGTCATCATTGTATTCGGTGAGAAACGAGCATTAGATGCGTTTGAGCAGTCGGTAAATAAAAAATAAGCAGCCATATCGGCTACTTATTGCAATGCATAAATTCTTGCTTCATGTGGACGCATATGAAGCGTTGTTCCTTCTTCTTTTACGTCTGTATAGTTGCCGAGCAAGAGATGGCGGCTTGCAGAGCTGAGCTCTTCCGGCAATGTATATACGTTGTCGCTGTCGCAATGATTTAAAACGATCAGCCAGCGAACGCCATCGAGCTCGCGTGTATAGGCGTAAATGTACGGCTCATTTTCTGAAAGATCGCGGAACGTGCCGTACACCATGACTGGATTTTGTTTGCGTAATTGAATAAGCTTTTTATAGTAATAATACACCGAGTTCGGATCAGCTAATGCTTGTTTCACGTTAATTTCTTTATAATTCGGATTGACTTTTAGCCAAGGTGTTCCCGTCGTAAATCCTGCATGTTCACTATCGTCCCATTGCATCGGCGTGCGCGAGTTATCGCGGCTCAATAGCTGCAAGCCTTCGAGCACTTCTTTCGGATCGCGACCTTTCGCGACTTCTTCCGCATATTTGTTTTTCATCGCAATGTCGTCATAGTCATCAATTGAGTCAAATTTGACGCCCGTCATGCCGATTTCTTCTCCTTGATAAATGTATGGCGTTCCAGGCAACGTATGCACGAGCGTAGCGAGCAATTTCGCTGATTCAACACGGAACTGTTTATCGTTTCCGTAGCGCGTCACTTGTCGCGTGTGGTCGTGGTTGTTTAAAAATTGTGAGTTCCATCCTTTCCCCCACAACCCTTCATACCAACGTTTTTGAATTTGTTTAAAGCGAATCGGATCCCATGTCGGCATTTCGTCACATACTTCAAAATGGAAAAGGGTATGTAGCTCGTTTCGGTCTTCTCCGACATATTTCAACCCTTCTTCTGGCGACACGAAAGCGACTTCACCGACTGTGAAAATATCATAATGCTTTAACACTTTTTCATGCATTTCTTGCAAGTAATCGTGCACGCCTGGGTTGTTTGTTAAATAGCGAATGTCATATGGATTTTCGGCATCAGGAAACCCTTCTGGTTTGGCAAGCAAAGCAATCGCATCTAAACGGAACCCGTCAATGCCTTTATCTAACCAAAAGCGCATCATTTTATAAATTTCTTCACGAACTTCTTTATTTTCCCAATTTAAATCAGGTTGTTCAACCGCAAAGGAATGGAAGTAGTATTGCCCTGTTTTTTCATCGTATTCCCATGCGGACGGTGTAAAGTATGAACGCCAGTTATTCGGTTTGTCACGCCATATGTACCAATCGCGTTTCGGATTGTCTTTTGATGAACGAGACTCAATAAACCAAGGGTGTTGGTCAGATGTATGGTTCACGACAAGGTCCATAATTAATTTCATTCCACGTTTATGTACCTCATGAAGCAAGCGGTCAAACGTCTCCATATCACCCGCTTTATCCATGATGCGATAGTAATCAGAAATATCGTATCCGTTATCTTTATCTAGGGACTCATAGCACGGATTGAGCCAAATGACATCGACCCCTAAGTCGCGAATGTAATCAAGCTTTTGAATAAGCCCTTCCAAATCGCCATACCCGTCGCCGTTTGAGTCAAAAAAGCTACGCCAATACACTTGATAGACGACAGCTTCTTTCCACCATGTCCGTTTCATTTGCTGTCACTCCTTTTTTAAAGCGTTTTCAATTTGAAAAGTTGCTATGTATAAGATAACATTGTTTTAGTGGAAAAAGAAGTGGGGGAGTGAAAACGTTTTGGACATATCGGTGACAAATGTATTAACAAAGATAGAGGAAGAAATCGCAAAAGCCAAACATGCTTCATCACCGCAAGCGGTGCGTGAACATATATATGCCGTTCGCGCATTGTGCGACGTCATTTTACAACAACCATCGCCAAGTGCACAAACGGTCATTACATCGCAACCAGCAACAACTGAACGATTAGATATTGATAGCGATGCGAACGGACCATCATTACTTGATTTTTAGGGGGGAACAATATGAAACTATTTACAATGATCGCATCGATTAGTGCAGCGTTATGTGTTGCGCTCGGTGCGTTCGGGGCACATGTGTTGGAAGGAAAAATTCCAGAACGGTATATGGACATATGGCAAAAAGCCGTTCAATATCAAATGTTCCATACGATCGGTTTATTTCTCGTTGCGTTGTTAGCGACAAAATGGCCGAATGTGATGCCGGCTGGTTGGTTGATGCTTGTGGGAATCGTTTTATTTTCAGGCAGTTTATATGTACTGAGCTTGACGCAAGTAAAAATACTTGGAGCGATCACGCCGTTTGGTGGCGTATCGTTTATTATCGCTTGGCTACTTTTAGCGTATATAGCGATAAAACAAATGTAAAACGAGGCGTGTTTGACGCCTCGTTTTTAACGCGGAGCATATGTGCTTAATCCACCACCCGATGCAAACGGATATTCATAATTAATTTCTTCATCAAATGTCACATAGTCGAGATAAATCATCGGCAATAAATAGCGCATGCCTGTTTGTGGATCACTTAAAATAAGATGGTCGCGTCCAGCTGCTTCAACGACGCCGCGGAAAATTTTCGCATTCCATTCACGATTGTTTTCAAACGTCATATAAACGGTTGCGATTTTACCTTTGTTTAGGCGCAAAATGTTTTCAATGTACGACTCTTCAATCGGGAGCATCCCCGATAGCGGTGCGGTTGTTGGTGTTTGCATCGCTCCCGTTTGGGGCGTAAACGTTGGTGTAGGCAACCCAAATGGATATGTTGGCATTTGGTACGGATAGTAGTAAGGATATGCATAATAAGGAACTTGTTGTCTTTCTTCACTCATACTAACCCCTCCCTTAAATTAATATACGCGTGGACAATCCCAGCGAGTTGGCGCGTAAAAACAATGAGATTTGAAGCGACCGGTATTCCATTGATTAAACCATCGTGGTGGACAAGGACCATCTGGTCGGAAAAACCAAAGCGCATGCGTTGCTGGATGAAACCGCTCACCGCGAATGACGCGCCGGGCAAGGCGCATGTCTTCTTCGCGCGCGCGTTGATAAAAATATCCTTTTTGTACCGCTTCAAATCCGCCTGGGCTTTGAAATACCATTTGACGAATCGTACGAAGATCTTTAAAGTCTAGGCAGTCCGCGCGCACGCGGTTGATCCCGACATTCCCTACCATCAACATGCCGAGTTGACCATCTTCTTCTGCTTCTGCCCGCATGAGACGCGCAAGCAGTTTGACCTCTTCTTCTGTATATGCAACAACAGCCATCCCTTCACCTCGCTTTATGAAAAATCGTTATTAACCTATGATGAAAAATAAGAAAATGTGAGGAAAGTCGTCATTGTTATATGTATGAGATCCATCATAAAAAAAGACCTCCAAATCGGAGGTCTACACGTGTAAAAACTGTTCTATTTTCTCTTTCGGTAAGATGTTGCCGACAAAGAAAGAGCCGAATTCACCAAATCGTGCGCTCACTTCATCGAAGCGCATTTCATACACAAGCTTTTTAAATTGAAGGACATCATTTGAAAAGAGCGTGACTCCCCATTCATAGTCGTCAAAGCCGACAGAACCTGTAATAATTTGTACGACTTTTCCAGCATATTTTCGTCCTGTCATGCCGTGTGCGCGCATTAAATTGCGACGTTCTTCCATCGGAAGCATATACCAGTTATCGTTTCCTTGGCGACGCTTGTCCATCGGATAAAAACAAACGTGATTTGTTTTTGGCAAAATCGGATATAAACGGCGGCGAATTTCTGGATTTTCATACGGATCGCCTGCTTCTGCTGGCAAGTAGTTGCTTAGCTCAACGACAGAGACGTACGAGTAGGCTGGCACGAGATATTCAGCTAATTTTGTTTTATTGATCGCTGTTTCAATTTCATGAAGCTCTTCCATTGTTGGGCGTAAAAGCATAAACATGATGTCTGCTTTTTGTCCCATAATCGTGTAAATGGCATGGCTACCTTCATTTGCAGCTTCTGTTTTTTCCCATTTTTCCACTAATGTTAAAAACTCTTGAATCGCCTCTTGGCGCTCATCGTTTGCTAGCGTTTTCCAAGCCGTCCAATCAATCGTGCGGAAATCATGCAGACAATACCAACCATCTAACGTTTGTGCGGCTTCGCTCATATTCAACACTCCTTTTGTTATGTACTATTCAAATTTTATCATATGTGTTTTGTTTGTGCCAAACGCACTATTTTAATCATTTTTATGAGAAAAGCGATGAAGCAAAGATGGCTGACATATGTTGTTGATCTGCACATAAAAAACAGAATTATTAAAAAAAAAAGACTATTTTTGTTTATGACGTAATTCATTGCTTTTCGTCTTAATAAGAGTATCCTAATAGGTAGACGAATTTTTTTAAACTAAGGAGGAACATTTCGTGAACGATTTATTTGTAGCCTTAAAACAGAAGGTGGCAGGAAAAAATGTAACGATCGTGTTTCCAGAAGGACTAGATGAACGTATTTTAACAGCTGTCGGACGTCTAGCGGAAGAAAATGTATTACATCCGATTGTCATCGGCGACCAAGAAGCTGTCGTTCAAAAAGCAAAAGAACTTGGTTTCACACTTGATGAGAAAGTAGAGATCATCAATCCGCATACGTATGAAGGAATGGATGAAATGGTTGCCGCTTTTATTGAACGCCGAAAAGGAAAAGTGACGGAAGAGGATGCGCGCAATATTTTGCTTGATGAAAATTACTTCGGTACGATGCTTGTGTATATGGGCAAAGCGCACGGGCTTGTGAGCGGTGCCGCACATTCAACAGCGGATACGGTTCGCCCTGCGTTACAAATTATTAAAACAAAACCAGGCATTCGCAAAACGTCGGGCGTGTTCATTATGGTGCGTGGCGATGAAAAATATGTATTTGCCGATTGCGCCATTAACATCGCTCCAGATAGCCAAGATTTAGCGGAAATTGCTATCGAAAGCGCGCAAACAGCGAAAATGTTTGATATTGAGCCGCGCGTAGCGATGCTTAGCTTCTCAACGAAAGGGTCGGCGAAATCGCCAGAAACAGAAAAGGTGATCGAAGCGGTGCGCATCGCAAAAGAAATGGCACCAGAGCTAACGCTCGACGGCGAGTTTCAATTTGATGCGGCTTTTGTGCCGTCTGTGGCGAAAAAGAAAGCGCCAGACTCCGTCATTCAAGGCGATGCGAACGTCTTTATTTTCCCAAGCTTAGAAGCCGGAAATATCGGATATAAAATTGCCCAACGCCTCGGCAACTTTGAAGCGGTCGGCCCAATTTTACAAGGGTTAAATCAACCGGTGAACGACTTATCGCGCGGATGTAACGCCGAAGATGTATACAAATTATCACTTATCACAGCAGCGCAGGCACTTGCGGCGATGGAATAATGAGCGAATTGTTGCGACAACAAACGTGGCGAATTATCGATCATTCGAGCCTCGGGCCATCGTTTGATGCGAAACAGTCATTTGCGTTTGATGATGCGCTTTGCGAATCAGTTGGTAACGGTCAGTCGCATCCGATTGTTCGCTTATGGGTGCACCATCACACGGTTGTGCTTGGCATTCAAGATACGAAACTGCCGTACATTGAAAAAGGACTCGCCTACTTACATGAACAAGGTTGGCATACGATCGTTCGCAATTCTGGTGGGTTGGCGGTCGTATTAGATGAAGGGGTTTTGAACGTTTCACTTATTTTTCCGGATACAAAAAAAGGAATTGATATTGATCGAGGATATGAGGCGATGGCGACACTCATTGCGCGTATGTTGCCAGAAGCGTATGTGCAAATAGGGGAAGTCGTCGGTTCGTATTGTCCGGGAAGTTTTGATTTAAGTATTGACGGAAGAAAGTTTGCGGGCATTTCACAGCGGCGCATTCGAGGCGGCGTTGCGGTGCAAGTGTATATATGTGCAAACGGAAGCGGTGCCGAAAGAGCACAATGGATTCGTGAGTTTTATGAGCGCTCGCTTGCTGGGGTGCAAACGAAGTTTACGTATCCGACGATCATTCCGCATACGATGGCATCGTTAAGTGAATTGCTCGGCAAAGAAATGACCGTTTCAACGCTTATCATCCGCCTATATGAAACGCTTCAATCGTTTGGAAGTACGCTTGCGCCATCATCGCTTACTCAAGCAGAATGGGAGCGATACTATATGTACTTTCAGCGTATGATCGACCGAAATGAAACGATGTTGCCGAAATAAAAAAGCTGTCCGGTGTGACAGCTTTTTTACTCGGCAATTTTTTCGATTTTTTCTAAATTTCCGTTGCGATCCATTTTGAAAATAGGTGCCTTAAACTCATCTTCTGAAATTTCGATTTGTCTTGCCCGATTAATGATTCGCGCCATCGTTTCGTAATCTCCGCGCAATTCTTCATTTTCTTTTTGTAGTTTTGTAAATTGTTTTTCTAGTTGTTTATATTGTTGTTGTAATTGCTCGAGCTCCAGCTTTAGCTGCTTATTTTCCACTAATGCTGTTTCTTGACCGATGTACGATTGCTTTAAAGAGTGTAAAAAAGCAATGACATGGTCAAGCGTTAAGTGACTTGTTTCGACATGCTCATATTCATTTGTTTGCACTTCTAACGGTTCCATCCCTAATTCTTCAAGCGAAGGTACGGGAGGTGTATAAAGCGGCCGCTTTCGCAACGCATGTTTATTTCCGAGTGCGCGTTGCCGTTGTTTACGAAACTTTTTCGCCATTTGTAGCGACTCTTCGTATTGTTGGCGAACGACCGCATTCCAACGAAATCCGCATGCGGCTGATGTGCGGTTTAATTTATCGCCCACTTCTTCAAATGCATTCAATTGCGTGCTCCCTTCGCGCACGTGGCGCAGCACCGTTTCGGCTAACAATAAATCTTCTTCTTCAGTCCAAGCATCTTGCCGTTTTTTTGTCATGGAAAAAACCCCTTTCGCATTCTTTTATTTTCATAATCACCAAAAAACAAGAAAGATATACTATTTTTCAAAGGAAATAGATGTAGCTTGCATTGTTCGCATATAAGCGTTAGAATACTCGTTAGCGAAAAGGAGTGAGGACGGTATGCAAAATGAATTTCGTGTCTGCGACGATTGCCAAGCAACAAACTTAAAAACGTTGTTGCCAAGGTTAAAAAAATTAGATCCGAATGCGACTATTGAAATTGGCTGCCAATCGTATTGCGGTCCTGGTCGAAAAAAAGTGTTTGCGTTCGTCAACAATCGCCCTGTATCAGCGATGACGGAAGATGAATTAATTGAAAAAATTGCTGCGAAGTTAAAAAAATAAAAAATCGCCTTTGTGTTAGAAGGTGATTTTTTTCTTTATTTCAGGAAAAAGGAACGCTTTGTTTTTTACAAAGAACGCTCTATAATAAAGCTATGTTATGAACGGAAGAGGGGGAGAAGGTTGTATCCCAACGAAAAATTGAGCGAAGAGAAAGTGTTTAAAGATCCGGTGCATCGGTATGTGCATGTGCGAGATAAAGTCATTTGGGATTTAATTGGCACAAAAGAATTCCAACGGCTGCGTCGCATTAAACAGCTCGGTACGACGTATTTGACGTTTCACGGTGCGGAGCATAGTCGCTTTAATCATTCGCTTGGTGTATATGAAATTGTTCGTCGCATCGTTGACGATGTGTTCGCCGGCCGACCGGATTGGGATGAAAACGAGCGCTTGCTTTGTTTATGCGCTGCGCTCTTACACGATTTAGGGCATGGGCCGTTTTCGCATTCATTTGAAAAAGTGTTTCATCTTGATCATGAACAGTTTACGCGCGCAATTATTTTAGGCGATACGGAAGTGAATGCGGTGCTTCGTCGTGTATCATTAAACTTTCCGAAAAAGGTTGCGGAAGTCATTGCGAAGACGTACGAAAATAAGCTCGTCGTTAGCCTTATTTCAAGTCAAATTGACGCCGATCGCATGGACTATTTATTGCGCGATGCTTACTATACAGGTGTCAGTTACGGACATTTTGATATGGAGCGCATTTTGCGTGTGATGCGTCCGCGCGAAGAACAAGTCGTTATTAAGCGAAGCGGCATGCATGCGGTAGAAGACTATATTATGAGCCGATATCAAATGTATTGGCAAGTATATTTCCATCCTGTCACGCGCAGCGCTGAAGTGATTTTGACGAAAATTTTGCACCGTGCGAAACATTTATATTTAGCCGGTTATACATTTCAAACACCTCCTGTCCATTTCCAATCTCTTTTTCATGGAAACGTGCAACTAGAAGACTATTTAAAATTAGATGAAGCGGTGACATTATACTATTTTCAACAATGGCAAGATGAACGAGATTCGATTTTAAGCGATTTATGCCGTCGTTTTATGAATCGCAATTTATTTAAATACGTCGAATTTCAACCGACGAACGAGGAAATGAAAAAGCTAGTGGAATTGACGACGTTGTTTAAGAAGGCAGGCATCGATCCGGATTATTATTTAGTCGTTGACTCTTCATCCGATCTTCCGTACGACTTTTATCGTCCTGGTGAAGAAGAGGAGAGGCTTCCGATTTATTTATTAATGCCGAACGGGGAGTTGCGCGAATTATCGCGGGAATCGACGATCGTTGATGCGATCTCCGGGAAGCGCCGCACCGATCATAAATTATATTTTCCGCAAGATTTTCTCGATGATTTATCGACAAAACGAAATATAAAGAAAAAAATTAAGCAACTTTTATATGAATAGGAGATGGGGACATTGCTTTTTGAGCATGCGAAAATAATGAAAGCGTTGGCGGCAGTCGGGGAGATTGTAGGGCGAAAAAAGCTGCAAAAAATGATTTACATTGCGAAAAAAATGAAATTTCCTTTTTATGAAAAGTTCGATTTTCATTTTTACGGTCCGTATTCAGAAGAGCTGACGTTGCGCATTGAAGAGTTATGTAACGTCGGATTTTTGCAAGAAATGAAAGAGAAAAAAGGCGGATATTATCAATATCGTTATGCGTTGACGGAAGCAGGCGAGCAGTTTTTAACGCATTACCATTTGGACATGCCTGGTTTAGATGTTTGCTTGCGCAGCTTAAATGAACAAAGTGCAAGATTTTTAGAGCTTGTTTCTACGATTTTATATTTTGAAGACTTAAGTAAAGATGAAGTGAAAGAAAAAGTATTTACATTAAAAAGCAAGCAGCGATACACAGAAGAAGAAATTGGAGAAGCGTATCGTTACATCGAACAGTTACGTGAGCAGACGTACATAAAAAGCTGACCCCCCGATGGTCAGCTTTCGTCGCTTAATCGCTTTCCGCCAATCGCATAATGATTTTTCGACATTTCTTCAATAAAGACGACAATTTTTTCTTTCGGTGCACCTGTCGTTTCCGCAACGGCTTCTGTTACTTTTTCAACGAGCGCTCGTTTTTGTTCTTCTGTGCGACCTTCTAGCATTTTTACTGTCACATATGGCATCGCGATCGCCCCTTTCTTTTTTGTTCGACAATCGTTATTATACCATTCATCGACTGTTATCAGTAGTGTTTCGTCTTGTTTTTCGTGTATAATAATCAAAAAATGAAAAAAGTTTGAAAAGGGGAAGAAACGTGGACCAATTTTTAGCATATCCGCTTCGGGAAATACCGTATGTTGTGTTGGCGCTTGCGCTTGCGTTTTCTGTTCATGAATTTGCGCACGCATACGTGGCGTATAAATTTGGTGATCCGACGGCAAAACAACAAGGGAGACTAACGTTGTCGCCGCTCGCTCATTTAGACATACTAGGGACATTGCTTATTTTTATCGCTGGGTTCGGTTGGGCGCGTCCGGTGCCGGTGAATCGCGGCTATTTTCGTCACCCACGTTTAGCGGGCATTCTCGTTTCTGTGGCAGGTCCGCTCAGCAATTTGTTGCTTGCGGCCATTGGTTTCGCTTTATGGTATGCGATGATTCGCATCGGTATATTTGACTTTATTCCGATATGGTTTCAAGACGGATTGTATCAGTTTTTTGAAATTTATATCGGACTTAATATTTTATTATTTGTCTTTAACTTGCTTCCGTTCCCTCCGCTTGATGGGTATCGCATCATTGAAGATTTAGCGCCGACGCACGTGCGTGCGAAAATGACGCAATTTGAAAATTATGGAGCGCTTATTTTTTTAATTCTTATTTTTACGCCATTAGACCAATATACGATTCAACCGATTTTTCATGTCGCTATTCCAGCGGTTGCCCAATGGTTGCAAGGCATATTTTCAACGCTTATTTTGTAAGGAAAGGATGATCGATCATGGAAGAGAAAAAAAAGCCGATGTTTAACATTATCAAAAAGGAGCCAAAAGTGCACGGAACGTTTGGAACGGGGGTGCTCAGTTTATCAAACGTTTCTCCGATCATCATCGACGTCGAAGCAGGCGAAGCGTTTATTGATATGGGGGCGATGCATGCGCGCAGCGTCGTAGAAAAAGGCATTAAATTTACGCCAAATCGTGATGAAGTGCCAAACGGCAAGCCGTATTGGCTCGTCTGGGTGACGATTGATCATGCGGAAGAAGGACCGTATTATGCAGGGGTGACGGCATGTGAAATGACGGTCGATCGTGAAGCGCGTCGCGGGTATAAATTGCTTCCTGAGCACGTCAATCGCATGGATAAATCGTTAAAACGCCATATTATCGTTGATCATATGGATGAGCGATCAAAAGAAGTATTAGCTTCATTTTTACAACAACATAATCGTGACATGTGGGAGCGTTCGAGCGAAGAATTGAAACGCCAGCTTCGAAATCATGGATAAAATGTGACGGTTTTGTGAACGAAAACCCGTCCATACTTGTCGCTGAGTGGGAAAAGGAGTAAACTAAAGGTGCGAATGTAACACATGATAAAACTAGGAAACATAAACGCCCAAGCATATGAGCTTGGGCGTTTATGTTTAAAACCAATCAAACAGCCGTTCAAACCAAGAGTCTCCCTCTTTTTTCTTTTTCTTCTTTTTCTTTTCCGCTGGATGATCTTTGCAGTAGTCGGTTGGTTCTGTGCCGACGACATAGTAAGTTAACCGTTTCGTCGGACAAGTTGTTGTGGCAAGCTGGCCGCTATGGGGATCGACATATACGCCAATCACTCCTTCTGGCGGCTCGAATGTTGCAACTTTTTTTCCGCGCAAACTATCTTCCATAAAATTGATCCAAATATGTTTAGCATACTGTTTTTCATCTGTCCGATCGATCGTTTCGTCGCGATCATATCCTGTCCAAACTGCCGTAACGAGTTGAGGAGTATAGCCAATCATCCAACTATCTGTTTTCGTCGTTCCTGATTTTCCGGCATACGGGCGGGTCATGCGTGAAATAATCGATTGCCCTGTCACCGAAGCATAGTCATTTAACGTTGGATCAAACATGCCAGTCATTAAATGTGTCGTCACAAAAGAAAGCATCGGATCGAGTATTTGTTCATCATTTGACCGTTGTTCATATAGAACTTTTCCTTCGTAATTTGTCACTTTTTTAATGAACACAGGCTCGACCTTTTTTCCGCCATTGGCGATGATGCTGTAGGCGCGCGCCATATCAATGACTTTAACGGGCGACGTCCCGAGAGCAAGCGACGGCACTTGTTTCAGTTTACTTGTAATGCCGAGTTGTTTCGCAATTGCCACAAGCTTGTCCTGTCCAAGCAACAAATGCGTTTTTACGGCATAGACGTTATCCGAAAGAGCAATCGCTTGGGCGAGTGTAATCGTATCGTTTGCGTAATAGTTGTTAAAGTTGCGCGGCGTATACGTCGAACCGTCGTCAAGCGTAAACGTCGTTGCCTCACTGCGCAATTGTGTTGACGGTGTAAATCCGTTTTGGAGCGCCACATAATATAAAAACGGTTTAAACGTTGAGCCAGGTTGACGTTCCGCTTGTGTCACGCGATTGAACGGGCTTTTTTCATAGTCGCGTCCTCCGACAAGCGCTTTGACTTCTCCTGTCTTTGGCTCCATCGCAATAAGCGCTACTTGAATGTTTGATTGCGAATGAATCGTTTCTTTTATTTTTTCTTCTGCGATTGCTTGCATGTTGACATCGAGCGTTGTGTATACGCGTAACCCGCCCATTTCAGTCGTTTCTTCATCGAGTCCGAGCACCGTTTTTAACATATGTTTGACCGCATCTTGAAAATATGGAGCGATCGTCTTTGTTTTCATTTGTTGTCCGTTTGAAAAATGAAGCGGTTCGTTTGCCGCTTGTTTTGCTTCTTCTTTTGATAAAAAATTCGCTTCCACCATCGAATGTAAAACGATGCGTTGTCGCTTTTTTGCTCGCTCTAGATTGACAAGCGGGGAGTAGTAATTCGGTCCTTTCGGAATGCCTGCAAGCATCGCTGCTTCTGCCACTGTCAACTCACGAGCGGACTTCCCAAAATAAAAGTTTGCGGCTGCTTCAATTCCGTATACGCCATGTCCGTAATAAATCGTGTTTAAATACCCTTCTAAAATGTCTTCTTTGTCATAGTTCACTTCGAGTTGAATCGTATATAGCGCTTCTTGTATTTTTCGCCACCATGTTTTCTCATAGCTTAAAAATAAGTTGCGCGCATATTGTTGGGTAATTGTGCTTGCCCCTTGAACTTTTGCCATCGCTTTTATATCTGCAACGATCGCTCCGGCGATGCGTTTCAAATCGAAACCATAATGATCAAAAAATTTCCGATCTTCCACTGCAATCGTTGCATCAATGGCATGTTGGGACATATCGGATAATTTAATCCAATATCGTTTCCCGCCGTAATGATTTTCACCAATTTTCGTTCCGTCTTCTGCATAAAAAATCGTTGATTGCGGAACGGCTAAAGGGGGAGGACCTTTCCATTTCGCAAATATAATAAGCCCTGCGATTATTATGGTGCATAAAAGGCTAGCAACAAAAGCAAGCCAAAGGAATAGACGCATATATTTAAATGTTCGTTTCCATCGTTCGATGGCAATTGTCTCCATAGCCATCACCTCATTTTTTACGTTTAAAATTAGTATGAAAACATTTTTATTTTTTTAAACGTTTTCTAGCAATTTTTACTTGAAATTTTGCTAGATTGCTCTATACTTTTTCATGTTTAGCATTTTATTTTTGGGCATGATAAGCGGTGCATTATTGACGAAAGGGTGTTCAATATGGAACTTTGGTTCACTGAAAAACAGACGGACAACTTTGGGATTACAGCACGAATTAAACGCACTTTACATACAGAGCAAACGGAATTCCAAAAGCTCGATATGGTCGAAACAGAAGAATTCGGAAACATGCTTATTTTAGACGGCATGGTTATGACGACGCAAAAAGATGAGTTCGTCTATCATGAAATGGTTGCGCACGTTCCGCTATTTACGCATCCAAATCCAGAAAACGTTCTTGTTGTTGGCGGTGGAGACGGCGGTGTTATTCGCGAAGTGTTAAAGCATCCGAGCGTGAAAAAAGCGACGCTTGTTGAAATTGACGGAAAAGTGATCGAGTATTCGAAAAAATATTTGCCAGAAATCGCCGGTCAACTAGACGATCCGCGTGTAGAAGTCAAAGTGGATGACGGTTTCATGCATATTGCGCAAAGCGAAAACGAATACGACGTCATTATGGTTGACTCGACAGAGCCTGTTGGTCCAGCAGTCAATTTATTTACAAAAGGGTTTTATGCGGGCATTGCGAAAGCGTTAAAAGAAGACGGCATTTTTGTCGCACAAACAGATAATCCATGGTTTAAAGCGGACTTAATTCGCAACGTGCAACGCGACGTGCGCGAAATTTTCCCAATTACACGTCTATATATCGCAAACATCCCAACGTATCCGAGCGGCATGTGGACGTTTACACTCGGTTCGAAAAAATATGATCCGCTTGAAGTGAGCGATGAGCGCTTCCATGACATTGAAACGAAATATTATACAAAACAGCTTCATAAAGCATGCTTCGTATTGCCGAAATTTGTTGAAGACTTAGTGAAGTAAGGGGAGAAAACGATGCGATTCGATGAAGCGTATTCTGGCAACGTATTTATTAAAAGCCATCCAAACTTTGAAGAAAGCCAAGCGGTCATTTACGGGATGCCAATGGACTGGACAGTTAGCTACCGTCCGGGCTCTCGCTTCGGTCCAGCGCGCATTCGCGAAGTGTCGATCGGACTGGAAGAATACAGTCCATATTTAGATCGCGAGCTCGATGAAGTGAAATATTTTGATGCGGGTGATATTCCTTTACCGTTTGGTAATGCTCAGCGCAGTTTAGACATGATTGAACAGTTTGTCGATCGTATATTGGAAGCAGGAAAATTTCCACTTGGTCTTGGCGGCGAGCATTTAGTGTCTTGGCCGGTCATGAAAGCGGTATATAAGAAATATCCAGACTTAGCGATTATTCATATGGATGCTCATACGGATTTGCGTGAGCATTACGAAGGCGAGCCGTTGTCGCATTCCACGCCAATTCGCAAAATTGCTGAACTTATCGGACCGAAAAACGTATATTCTTTCGGCATTCGTTCTGGAATGAAAGAAGAATTTGAGTGGGCAAAAGAAAATGGCATGTATATTGCGAAATTTGACGTGCTTGAGCCGTTAAAAGAAGTGCTTCCGACGCTTGCAGGCCGTCCGGTATATGTCACAATCGACATTGATGTATTAGATCCAGCGCATGCGCCAGGAACAGGAACAGTCGATGCGGGCGGCATTACGTCAAAAGAGCTATTAGCTGCCATTCACGCCATCGCTCGTTCAGATGTGCGCGTTGTCGGAGCAGATTTAGTTGAAGTTGCACCTGTGTATGACCATTCTGAACAAACAGCCAACACAGCAAGCAAACTCGTGCGCGAAATGCTTCTCGGTTGGGTGAAATAAAGATCAATCCCTGTCGGTGAGACAGGGATTTTTCAATGGGGAAGGAAAGTATAAAATTTTACGATAAGGAGGCTCACTGTCTAGCTCCAATTCCCACCAGTGTCGTGTGTTTTGTCCTCTTTTTTGGTTGTAACATATTCACTGTAGGAAACAAGGGCAATACTTTTTTATCTTTAGGTAGTTTTGTTTATCGTTTATTATGATGAATAATAAAGTTGACGAGTGAACTCCTTTTTATGTCTTTATTAATCTTAGAGTAATTTTCTACAAACAAAACAAGTACACGATATAAATAGTAACCGATCCAAATACCGAATGTATTCATTAAAATGTCATTAATATCTACAATTCGTTCGGAATATGATGTTAGAATAAATTGAATTAGCTGTAACCCTTCAATGACAAGAGGAACAAGTAAACTCCAAAGGATCTTTTCTTTGGAGTTTACTTTTTTTATAAAAGGAAATATGATCCCAAAAGGAACGGTCATAAAAATATTCAGTATATAATTGATAGGTGAGCGATGTAGGTTAATAAAAGGTACCACATTTATTATTTCATCTATGTTTTGCTTAAAGGAATTGCCAAGAAACAAGGTGATAGGGAATTGTGTATATTTAATTAATAAACATATATAAAGAAAGAAAGATGATAAAAAAAAGAATCGTATACGTTCTTTTCTGAACTTTATCCATATAAACATAACACCCATGGCAAAAAAAATAACAAAAAGCGGTCCTTCTGTTAAAGCCGATGATAAAAT
>NZ_JBCNEQ010000024.1:0-24356 GCF_050480245.1 Bhargavaea massiliensis
GCTCTTTGAGCGACCTTTTCATATTATCACATCATAAATCCGATGTCAACAACAAGTTTCATTTTTAACCGCTGCCACGTCTCAGCAGCGACGATTAAAAATATATCACGAACACTTTTAAACGTCAACACCTTTTCTTTATTTTTTTTCAACCGTGTAATGTCTATGAAATACTCCTTGCCCTTTCGTTGCAATTTTTTCAATAGCAAGCACATGTTTTTCAACTAGAAATTCAAGCAAAATCGCTAAATCGACCCCATATACTGCTAAATCTTTTTCATTTAGCAATTCAGCCATAGACCAAGATGTTTCTTTTCTTTCAAGCACATCAAGCAAGTGACTCGCTCCTTGTTTGAGTTTTGAGTGGATAAAAAAATCACTTGCTAAAAATAATAATTGCAATCGCTTATCGAGAGGTTCTTCACCTCCAACGAGCTCAGCGTATAGTTTATAAATTTGCGGTTCAATATGTTTCACTTGATTCCATACGGTCACTTCGGGATAAAAACCATTTTCGATAATAGATAGACGCGCTAAGTGATGAAGGGCATGTAGTACGTGATTGTATGCGTCAAGCCATTGATCTTTTTCAAAAAAGCTCCGCCCTTCGATATATCGGCGTACTAGTTTAGCAAACTCAATTCCCATCTTCACTTTTCTTTCGCCTGTCGGAAACCCCAAAAGACGTTGTCGCCACTGCTCAATATATTCATTTCGATCAAATAAAATTTTTCCATTCAACAACCAATTCATCACTTTTCGATTTGAGCCAAGCAATACCCATTCTTTTACTCGACTCTCATCTACAATGTGCAATGAAGCGCTTTTTTCTTCAAATGTATAATGTTTAATAAAAACGGGTTCCTCAGCCTCACGAGCAATCACAAATAAAATGACATCAAATAAATCCGTCTCCGGAGAATAATCCGATCCTTTTTCAATCATTAAAATTCCAAGCGTATGCGGCTGGCTAGCTCGTTCTTGGTAAATCGGGCGCAATAAATCATCCATAACCGATTCCTCCACTTTTCAACATTGTTTGACCGTATTCGACAATTTTAAAAAAACTCCTGCTTATCATCCAAAACTTATGATATAGTTATGCATAGGAGGAGATAATGTGGGTGTAAAATATTCAAGCAAAATCAACAAAATTCGTACGTTTGCGTTAAGTTTAATTTTTATCGGATTTTTCGTTATGTATGCAGGAATATTTTTCCGAACTTCACCAATTGTCATGACGTTATTTATGATTTTAGGGTTACTTTTTATTATCGCAAGTACAGTCGTTTATTTTTGGATTGGTATGTTGTCAACAAAAACTGTACAAGTCGTTTGCCCTTCATGCAATAAAGTAACAAAAATGCTTGGACGAGTTGATGTATGCATGTACTGTAACGAACCGCTTACGCTCGATCCAACGCTCGAAGGAAAAGAGTTTGACGAAAGGTACAATCGAAAAACAAAAAGCTGATAGCATGTGGCTACCAGCTTTTTTTTAATGATGCCCTTTTTGACAGTCTGGACACGTTCCGTAAATCTCCATGCGGTGGTGACTTACTTTAAACCCTGTCACATGTGCCGTTAAATCTTCTACTTCATCTAAACCTGGGTAATGGAAATCAACAATTTTTCCGCACGTTTCACAGATGACGTGATAATGATGTGTCGTAACGAAATCAAAGCGACTTGACGCATCACCATACGTTAATTCTTTGACGAGACCGACTTCTTTAAACACACGCAAATTGTTATACACAGTTGCGACACTCATATTTGGAAACTTTCCTTCCAAAGCCTTATAAATTTCATCCGCTGTTGGATGGGACATAGACTGAATCAAATATTCGAGTATCGCATGACGTTGCGGTGTAATACGGACGCCGGTTTCTTTCAACGTGTTAAGCGCTTCTTTTAATTGATGATGTACGTGCGTCACCGTCATGTACCTCACTTTCATTTATAAAAATTATAATTATTATTTTATAATTTTTATAAATAGTGTACAAAAAAACAAAACCGTTTGTCAATTGTATTTTTAGGAAAAAAAGGCGATCCCAGAAGAATCGCCACGTACATGTTTGAGGAGGTGTGTGCTCTACTATATCGTACGCAACGATCTCTTTATTTGTTTGAGCCAATCGCCTGTTTTAAAGCGTCTAGCACCTCTTCAACATGCCCATTTACTTTCACTTTTCTCCACTCTTTGACAATGTGACCGTTTGGGTCAATTAAAAACGTGGAACGCTCAATCCCCATGTACTCTTTACCAAAGTTTTTCTTTAACTTCCACACATTATACGCTTTTGCTACGTCTTGTTTTTCATCAGAAAGAAGTAAAAACGGCAAGCTATGTTTTTCGATGAACTTGTTATGTCGCTCAAGTGAATCCGAACTAATCCCAATGACAACGGCCCCAAGCTCGTTGAACGCTTCGTAATGATCACGAAACCCACAAGCTTCCGTCGTACACCCTGGTGTCATATCTTTCGGATAAAAATATAAAACGACATACTTCCCACGAAATTGCGACAATGTAACGTGTTCTCCGTTGCTTGCTGGCAATGTAAAATCGGGTGCTTTCATTTTTTCTCCTCCTACTTTCTTTCTGCGTCCATCACTGTCCGAACAACAAAAGCAGCTGGCAACGCATAGCCGAACAGTACTTCAATCATCGCAATCCATCGCCCGATTCCAATCGGTACAACATCCCCATAACCAACAGAAAGCAATGTGGCTGCACTAAAATATAAGCTCGTTTCGACATATTGCCAAAAATGAGAATCCTCTATATTCTTCCCATTTTCCATAATAACAACATGTCCATTAATATGCAAAATTGTATAAACAAGCGCAAAGCCGATCATCGTCGTTAAATAAACAAATAAAATAGCGATAAAGTTTTCTACTGAAATGGCTAAGCGTTTCGCTTGCCAAAAGGAACGAACGCTCATATATATAGTAAAAGCAATGATGCCAATAAATACATACGTCACAATATCCCCTCCTGTCCTCATATATACGAGGGGATGTTTAATTTAATTCCCAGCACCTCGATATCGTTTTACCCCCGCGTTCCATAACAGCACCGATAAAGTAAAACATACAACCCCCATCACTGGTGTCAAAAATGAATACGTGTACCATTCCGTTTTCCGCAAGAAGTACGCCGCTGGATATACACCAACGAATGCAAACGGCAAAATCCACGTCAAAATGTAGCGGATGACACGATTGTAAATATCAACGGGGTATCTTCCATAGTTTCCGATATTGTACATCATTGGCATAATCGAACTACGTGCATCAGACCAGAAGCTAATGCTTGCTAGTGAAATAAAAATTCCAGCGTAAACAAATGTGCCTCCTAGCACAAAAAGAACAAATAAAATCACATCATACCAATGAAACGTTAAATGTAACCGCGATGCAGCATAACCCATAACGATTAAGCCGGTAATTCCTCCAAGAAGCGACTCTAGCTCCATACGTTCAAGCACAATTTGAAATAAACTATGCACAGGACGGGTTAATACGCGATCCATTTCTCCTCGTACAATGTATCGTTCGTTAAAATCCCAAATGTTAAAAAATGAGGCGAACAAGGCGAACGGAACTAAAAAGAAACCGTAAATAAAAATAATTTCATCGCGCGTCCATCCGTTTAAAAATTGTGTATGTCCAAATACAACAAGAATAAAGATTAAATTGACTCCTTGAAACATCAAATCAGATAAAAACTCCACGAACAAATCGGTACGATATTGCAACTTTGTTTTTATATATTGACTCATATACTGAAGAAAAATAGACATATAAAACATATGTTCACCCCCCTTGAATGATGAGTTTCCGTTTAGCTGCTTTCCATAATAAATAAATCGGACCGATCAATACGACGCACCAAACAGCTTGAAACATCATTCCTTTGATCGCTTCATCCCCTGTGAAGCTTTCCGTAAAAATCATACTTGGAATGTAGCTAATCGCTTGAAAAGGCAAATAGTGCATCACACTTTGCGCCCATTCTGGATAAAAACTAATCGGTAAAATGAGCCCTGAAAATAAATCAATAATAAATCGTTTTGCACGAAGCAATCCCTCACCATTTAATGTAAAAAACGTCACCATGCCTGCTAGTAAATTGATTTGGGAGTTAATAATAAAGCTGAGCACTGTCGAAAGAGCAAAATAACTCCATGTTTGGACATTCGTTGTAAAGTGAAGCGAAAAAACGAATGTGACAATGACCATTCCCGGAAGAGAAAAGAAAATGAAACGGAAAATACCTTCTCCAAGCCCTTGCATCGTTTTCATAATTAAATAGTTGTATGGCCGAATAAGTTCAATCGCTACTTTCCCTTCACGAATTTCCATCGCAATTTCGCGATCAATATTATTAAAATAAAACGCTCTTGCCATCCAAGCGATGGCGACATATGTCGTCATTTGATCAACTGTCATTCCTTGAATAGACGACTGCCCTTCATAAATGGCAGACCATAGAAAATAATACGCGCCGATATTAATGCTATAAATAAAAATGCCGCTATAATAATTCGTTCGATAAGCTAGCATCATTAAAAAACGCATACGAATCATTTCAATATATTTACCCATGATGAATCCCTTCTTCATAAATGTTGCGAATGATTTCTTCCGTCGATACTTCACGAATGTGAATATCTTTCAGCTCATAGGAAGAAACGATCTTTCCAATGACATGCGCCATATCGGTTGCGCCAACATGCGCAATCCAACTATATCGATCTTCTCCTTGCTCCCAGTTTGCATCAGCAAGCGACATAAGCTGTTCTTTTGAAACAATATCGCGAAATTGAAAGTGAATTTGTTTCCCTTCTCCCCAATTTTGCTTTAAATGTTGCAATGAACCGTCATAAATGATTTTTCCCTCATCAAGCATAATGACGCGCTCACAAAGCGCTTCGATATCTGTCATATCGTGTGTCGTTAATAAAATCGTCGTGTTGTACTTTTCATTAATTTCTTTTAAAAACTGACGAATTTTTAGCTTCACAAGCACATCTAAACCGATCGTTGGTTCGTCTAAAAATAAAAGCGGCGGATTATGAATGAGTGCAGCGGCTAGCTCACAACGCATACACTGTCCAAGCGATAGCTTGCGTACAGGTTTATCAAGTAAAGGACCGATATCTAACGTTTCAATGACATGATCCATATGTTCGTTATAAGCTTGATCAGAGACGCGATACACTTTTTTCAACAACCGAAACGACTCTTGCACTGCAATGTCCCACCATAGTTGTGATCGCTGTCCAAATACAACGCCGATCGTCTGCACGAAACGTTCCCGCTCTTTATGCGGATTCATCCCATTCACAACGACTCGTCCAGATGTCGGCGTTAAAATTCCTGTTAACATTTTTATTGTCGTTGATTTACCTGCCCCATTTTCGCCGATGTAGCCAACCATTTCCCCTTGCTTAACCGTAAACGAAATATCATCGACAGCCCGAATCACTTTATAGTTTCTCGTGAACAAATCACGAAACGCGCCAGCTAAACCTGAGCGACTAGAGTACGATTTAAATTCTTTGCGTAGTTTTTCTACTTCAATTGCATACATGTTTCTCACCTCTCATGAAATCACTATTCAATAGTGTAACGAAAATGTTTAAACTCAACAAATGGTGTACTCAAATAAATGTGATAAAATGAACACCATGAAAGAAATTTTGCATAAAAGGAGGAGGCTTCGCATGAATTTTACGAAGTCTGAACAACTATATCAAGAAGCGCTTGAACATATTGTCGGCGGTGTAAACAGCCCTTCTCGTTCATATAAAGCTGTTGGAGGCGGTGCGCCTGTCGTTATGGAGAGAGCACAAGGGGCATATTTTTGGGATGTAGACGGCAACAAATATATCGACTATTTAGCAGCTTACGGACCGATTATTACCGGGCATGCCCATCCACACATTACAAGGGCAATTCAGCATGCAGCTGAGAACGGTGTGTTATACGGGACGCCAACACCGTATGAAATTACGTTCGCTAAAATGTTAAAAGAAGCGATCCCTTCTCTCGAGAAAGTGCGTTTCGTTAACTCAGGAACAGAGGCTGTTATGACAACTATTCGTGTTGCACGCGCATACACAGGCCGCGATAAAATTATAAAATTTGCAGGTTGCTATCATGGGCATTCCGATCTCGTTCTTGTTGCTGCTGGTTCTGGCCCATCAACATTAGGAACACCCGATTCAGCCGGCGTACCAAAAAGCATCGCGCAAGAAGTCATTACGGTTCCGTTTAACGACGTAGATGCGTTCAAACAAGCGATGGATCGCTGGGGAAGCGAGGTCGCTGCTGTCCTTGTTGAACCAATTGTCGGAAACTTCGGTATCGTTGAACCAAAACCGGGCTTTTTACAAGCGATAAATGATATCGCTCATGCGGCTGGAGCGCTTGTCATTTATGATGAAGTCATTACTGCCTTCCGCTTTATGTATGGCGGCGCCCAAAACTTGCTCGGGATCGAACCAGACCTAACTGCACTCGGAAAAATTATCGGCGGTGGTTTACCGATCGGTGCATACGGCGGTAGGAAAGAGATTATGGAACAAGTAGCTCCGCTTGGCCCTGCTTACCAAGCAGGAACGATGGCAGGAAATCCAGCCTCCATCTTAGCGGGCATTGCTTGTTTAGAAGTATTGCAACAAGAAGGCGTGTACGAGCACCTCGATCAGCTCGGTGCGATGTTAGAAGATGGAATTTTAACATACGCCAGCACATACGATATTCCTGTAACGATTAACCGTTTAAAAGGCGCACTTACCGTATACTTTACGACGGAAAAAGTAGAAAACTACGAACAAGCCGAACGAACAGATGGAGAAATGTTTGCTAAATTTTTCAAGCTTATGCTTCATCAAGGGATTAATCTTGCTCCTTCGAAATATGAAGCATGGTTCATTACATTAGCCCATACAGAAGAAGACATTGAATATACAATCGAAGCGGTAGGCCGCGCATTTAAGTCCTTAAAAAATGAATAAATATACAAAATAACGAGGTGATACATATGTTTCCACCTCGTTTTTTACGCTCAAAATAAATGAAAACGCTTACAAATTTCATGAACTTTTTGTTACATAAACTGAATATCATATCCAAAAACATGAATAAATAATTGATTGTCTGTCATGGTCGTGTTAATATAGACTATAAAATTTAGAAAATTTTATTTTTTAAAAAAAGTTTTTTGTAGGAGGTGGCGAAGGCGAGAAGCGAATGATAGTCGCTTGCAAGCCGCATGCTATGAACCAACGGTGGAATCCAGCTTCATTTCAACATTTTTACAAACATGAGCACGACGCGTGTGGAATTGTCGCTGCGGTTGAAAAACGACGCATCCCGACAAGAGAAAACATTACAACATGTATTAACGCCCTCGTCACAATGAATCATCGCGCAGGATTTATCAACGGAGAAGGAGATGGCGTCGGCATCCACATCGACATTCCAAAAGCACTTTGGAAAGAAAAATTGGCTGTTGCCCAACTTAATCCTCAACTCGTTGACCGCGACGATTTTATCGTTGGCCATATATTTATTACACGAACAACGAACGTGGAAGAAAAAAAAGCACGTATGCGCCAATTATTTGCTCAGTCCCAATTGACGCTCATTTTTGAATCTGACCACGTTACATCTTCTTCAGCGCTCGGTCCAATTGCTTTACACGAAGAACCAGTATTTTGGCAAGTTGCTCTTTTACCAAATCATCAACAAAAAACATTATCTCAAACATTATTTGAATTAACAATTGAGATCGAAAAAGATGAACATATTCATGTCGCTTCGTTAAGCAATCATCACGCGATTTATAAAGTCATGGGTGCTGGTGATATTTTACCAAAATATTATCATGACTTAGCGAGTCCGCTTGTCGCATCTACGATGACACTTGGCCATAATCGCTATTCAACAAATACATTATCAAACTTTTTCCGCGTTCAACCGTTCAGCGTCCTAGGTCATAACGGTGAAATTAACACGATTGCCAAACTACGTGAAGAAGCAACAATGATCGGTGTCCCATTGACAAACGGCGGAAGCGATTCGCAAGATTTAAGCCGTACGATGGAAACGCTCATTTATCGAGATGGTTATACACTATTTGAAGCGATGGACTTTTTATTCCCTCCCATCGTAAACGAAATCAAAAACTATCCAGATCATTTACAAGATTTATATACTTACATTCGCGAAGCTTGGGGACATTTTGCCCAAGGTCCTGCCGGAATCATTTCGCGCCATGCTGATGAAGCGGTATTTAGCGTCGATGCACTCGGATTACGTCCGCTTTGGAAAATTGAAACAGAACATCGTTACGTATTCGCATCTGAGCCAGGCATTATTCCAACGTGCGAATACACAGGCGAACCAAAACCGCTCGCCCCAGGGGAAAAAATCGGCTTAAAATGGCAAGCGGACGGAACGATTCGTGTTTATGAATACGCAGATTATCAACAAGAAGTATACAATCGCATTCGAAAACGATTAAATATTGAGAATATGCGCTATCGTTTACAAACACCTTCACTAAAACCGTATGTGCTCGTTGCTCAACCAACAAAAGTGCATAATGGGCAATACGCTGCATTCGGTTGGGATCGCGAACATATTCAATTGCTTGAACAAATGGCAGAAAAAGGGGCAGAGCCAATTCGTTCACTTGGTCACGATGCTCCGTTGGCAGCGATCGATCCTGAACGAAAAAATATTGCTGATTTCATAAAAGAAAGTGTTGCAGTTGTTACAAACCCTGCCATTGACCGCGACCGCGAAACAGAACATTTTTCTACTCGCGTCGTAATCGGAAAGCGACCAAGTATCGTCTCAAATGAAGAACATCCGTACACAGTTGAACTTCTTTCACCTATTTTAATCGAAGGAAAACTCGGACATGAATGTGCGGAAACATTGCAACAACCGTCATACGACCAGCTCGTTCATACATTTGAAGAAAAACAATTAACGTACTTTATATCAGCAACTTTTTCTGAACACGAAACGATTCCAATGGCACTCACCCGTTTAAGCAAAGAAGCATGCGAAGCTGTTGAAAATGGAAAAACGTTACTAATCATTGACGATGCGAAAGCGCATCAAAACGGATATTTATGGATCGATCCACTTCTTGTTATATCAGCCATCGATCAAGCGTTGACAAAAGAGCAATTACGAAGAAATTGTTCGCTCCTTCTTCGTTCGGGAGCAATTCGTTCGCTGCACGATTTCATCGTTGCTTATGGACTTGGTGCAAACGTCATTAGCCCGTATCTTATGTTTGCGACAGTTGCTGATTCATCAACTCGACCAGCCATTCATTTGTTCCAAGCATTAAATAAAGGGCTCGAAAAAGTCATTTCAACGATTGGTATTCATGAATTGCGCGGGTATAGCCGTCTATTTTCGTCTATCGGATTACACGAAGAAGTCGCAGCTGTATTAAATATTATTAACTTTTTTGGTTCAGATTCGCTTGCACAAAATTTTGCAGCATTAAAACTAGACGCGATCGCACGCGCAAAAGATTTTGAAACCGAACAAGCAAAGTTGCGCAAAACGTTCCACGTCTTTCCACGCATCTGGAAAGCGATTGGCGAAGTGGCACAAACCGGTTCATACGATCAATACCGTGAAAAATTGACAGAAATTGAAACAGAAACACCGACAGCCATTCGCCATTTAACGGACTTAAAACAGGCGAACGTGCCAGCCAAAAAAGAACATGTCGACATTTCTGTCGGTGAACATAGCTTGCCGTTTGTCATCGCCTCCATGTCATTCGGTTCGCAAAACGAAATTGCTTTTCGCGCTTATGCCGAGGCAGCCAACCGTCTCAACATGGTTAGTTTAAACGGTGAAGGCGGTGAAATTAAAGATATGCTCGGTAAATATCCGCGCACGCGCGGGCAACAAATCGCCTCTGGACGATTTGGCGTTAATGCTGAACTGCTCAATTCATCCAATTTACTTGAAATTAAAATCGGGCAAGGCGCAAAACCAGGTGAAGGCGGTCATTTACCGGGTTCGAAAGTAACAGCGAAAATTGCTGAAGCACGAAACGCAACGATCGGCTCGGATTTAATTTCACCGTCAAACAACCATGACATTTATTCGATTGAAGACTTAGCCCAAATGATTGCTGAATTAAAAACAGCAAACGATCAAGCAAAAGTAGCTGTGAAAGTACCAATCGTTCCTAATATTGGAACGATTGCTGTCGGCATCGCAAAAGCTGGGGCAGATATTATTACGTTAAGCGGTTTTGACGGTGGCACAGGAGCAGCGCGCATCCACGCGATTCAACATGTCGGCTTGCCTGTAGAAATTGGCGTCAAGGCGGCACATAATGCCCTCTTGGAAGCTGGATTGCGCCACCAAGTGGAAATTTGGGCAGATGGTGGCATAAAAAGCGCTATGGACGTTATAAAAGTGATGCTTCTCGGCGCGAATCGCGTAGGTTTCGGAACGTTAGCGATGATCGCAATCGGTTGTACGACATGCCGAGGGTGCCATTTAGATACGTGCCATGTCGGAATCGCCACGCAAATTGAATCGGAAGCGCAAGCGAAAGAACACGGTTTACGTCGCTTCGTTCCAAGACAATTTGAGCAAGCGGTACAAAACTTAGTTCGTTTCTTTACAGCGTTTGGTGAAGAACTCAAAGCGCTCACCGCATCGCTTGGTTATACAAACTTACAACAACTTGTCGGTCGCTCCGATTTACTTGAGCAAACGCGTGGCCGAGATCGCATGGACTTGACAACATTACTAAAACCGTTAGACATTGGGCAATGGTACCAAAAAGAAGTTGCAGCGACATCGGAAGAAGGAAAACTCGCTGTTGCTGCTGGTGCTGAATATTTAGATTACCACGTTGAAGATTTGCACCGTTCACGTGAATTTTCAACTGTCACAGCTGAACAGCGCGTACTTGGTAGCCGTGTCGCATGCCATCGTGTACGTGGTCGATTAGATGGATCGTATAAAAGGCTGCCAAATATTTCTCTGCGCTATAAAGACGGCTCTGTACCGGGCAATGGGCTTGGTGCGTATAACGTCACCGGCATTCATATTCACGTCGACGGCGGAGCACAAGATGGCGTCGGAAAAACATCGCTTGGTGGCGGCATTTTCATCTTTAAAGCAAAAGGAAAAGACGGAAAGTTTTACAACGGATCGGTCGGAAAAGGATTTGGCTACGGAGCGCAAAAAGGGTTGTTAATCGTTCAAGGAAATGCCGATGCGCGCGCAGGCATTCGCTTATCAGGAGCAGATATGATTATCGGTGGTCAAGTGACAAAACCAATTCCTGAAATTGAACACGGCAATATCGGTGTCAATGCCAACATTAAAGGATTTGCCTTTGAATATATGACAAACGGACGCGGGCTCGTTCTCGGCGACCCAGGTCCATGGATTTGTGCAGGAATGACAGGCGGTGTCGTTTATTTGCGTCATCAGCCAGAAATGGGCTTAACAAAAGCGGCTCTTGAACGTCGGATCGCCAAAGGAGCAAACGTCACGATTCAACCGCTTAACGAAAAAGGAAAAGCGGACGTCAAAGAACTGCTTAGCACGTATATTGATTTGCTTATTGAACATGAACAGCACGACGAAGCAGCAACGCTTCAACCGTTGTTGCAACAACCGGAACAACACTTTTTCCAAGTCATCCCGAAAAAAGAACAAGCAGATCCATCGGTGTCAACAGAATAAACATAAAAAGAACTGCTTCAAAAAAATGAGGCAGTTCTTTTAATTTTTTTCCTTTTTTCTTGATATACTGATAAAAAACATGTATATTTTTTTGTTGTTCTAACAAGATGATAAAAAAGAAAGGAATTTGAGCGACGATGAGACTTGGAGCCCGCGTCTTTAAAACCGGGATTGCGATTACATTTGCATTAGTTTTAGCAAAATTGTTGCAGTTACCTTCCCCTGTATTTGCTGGCATTTCTGCTGTATTTGCGATGCAACCGACCATTTACCGTTCATACTTGTCCTTAATTGAACAAGTGCAAGCAAATGTCATCGGTGCGGTTTTTGCGATTGTTTTTACACTTATTTTCGGACACGATCCGTTTATTATCGGATTAACTGCCATTTTAGTTATTGCGTTATTTCTTCGTCTTCGTTTAGAATCTTCCATTTCTGTCGCGCTTGTAACGGTCATCGCAATTATGGAATATACGGGGGAACACTTTATTGAATTTGCGCTTATTCGCTTTTCTACGATTATGTTAGGTGTGTTGTCCGCGTTTGTCGTGAATTTAGTTTTCCTTCCACCGAAATACGAGAAAAAACTATATACGAAAATTGTCGAATATACAGAACAAATTTTAAAATGGATTCGCATGAATATTCGCCATGCATCTGAGCATCATTTACTAAAAGAAGACATTGAAAAATTAAAAGAAAACATGATGAAACTTGATCAGCTTTATTTGCTTTATAAAGAAGAACGAACGTATTTCCGTAAACATAAATATAGTAAGTCGCGCAAACTTGTCCTGTATCGACAAATGATTGTTGCAACAAACCGCGCCTTAGAGACGTTAAAGCTACTGCATCGTTTAGAAAACGAGCTGTCGCATACACCTGCTGAACTTCAAGATGCAATAAAAAACGAACTCGATTGTTTATTAAATTACCACGACCAAATATTGTTGAAGTTTATCGGGAAAGCAAAATCTGATCCACAATCACAATTTGCAACGGAAGCGTGTTCTGGAAAAAAAGGATTAATTCGCTCGTTTTTAAACCATTATGTTGAACAAAGCGTCGAACAAGAAAATTATCAACTATTTCCTCTAATCGGAGCGATTATTGAATATAGTCACCAACTTGAACATTTAGACACACTGATCGAAAGTTTCCATCATTATCATAAAGAAGAACATGTCGTACCTACTCCTGAACAAGAATAAAAAGATGTCCCGTTTATGCCTCGGGACATCTTTTTAGCTTTTCATACGCGGATCAAGCGCATCGCGCAATCCATCGCCCATTAAGTTAAATCCTAACACCGTTAACATTATGGCTAATCCTGGAAAAATCATCGTCCACGGTGCCTGTGTTAAATACGCTTTTGAATCGGCTAGCATCTTCCCCCATTCAGGATTTGGCGGTTGGGCACCTAATCCGAGAAACCCGAGAGCCGCTGCTTCAATGATCGCTGTCGCAATCGCAAGCGTCCCTTGTACAATGATCGGAGCCATACTGTTTGGTAAAATGTGATGAAATAAAATGCGTGCATCGCTCATACCAATCGCTTTTGCCGCAGTAATGTATTCTTCTTGTTTAATGCTTAATACACGCGATCGGATCAGACGACCAAAGTTTGGAATGTTAATGACTGCGATCGCAATGAGCGCATTTTTCAATGACGGTCCTAAAACTGCAACAATTCCGATTGCTAATAAAATACTTGGAAACGCAAGCATAATGTCAAATATACGTGAAATGACCGCATCGATCCAACGCCCATAGTATCCTGCAATAATTCCAAGCAAAGAGCCGATTACAACCGAGCCTAATACAGAAAAAAATCCAACCCATAACGAAATGCGCGCCCCGTAAACGACACGGGAAAAAATATCTCGCCCGAAATCATCTGTTCCAAATATATGTTCTTTCGACGGCGCTTGTAAACGCATCGAAAGTTGTTGATCGTTCATATCGTACGGGGCGATAAACGGAGCAAAAACGGCAAGCAAAATGAAAAATAGCACAATGCCACTTCCGACGAGGGCCATTTTATTTTTCCGAAAGCGAACCCATCCTTCTTTCCATAACGATGTTGCTTGTTCTTCTTGTACGATGTTTGCTTCGTTTCGTGCTAACTCAGCCAACGCACTTCCCTCCTTTTTTAGTTATATTTAATGCGTGGATCAATCGCAGCATATAACAAGTCAACAATTAAGTTAATGAAAATAAAAATCATCGCAACAATTAAAATACCAGATTGAATAACAGGATAATCGCGATAGCCGATCGCTTCATAAATATAACGACCAATTCCCGGCCAACTGAAAATCGTTTCTGTTAAAATTGCCCCACCAAGTAACAATCCCATTTGCAAACCGATGACTGTCAGCACCGGAATAATTGCATTTTTTAACGAATGCTTGTACACCACCCAAAACATGCTTAATCCTTTCGCACGTGCTGTGCGAATGTAATCTGATTTCATAACCTCAAGCATGCTCGAGCGGGTCATGCGGGCAATAATTGCCATCGGGATCGTTGCTAAAGCCACGCTCGGAAGTACTAAATGTTGCAACGTTTGAACAAACTGATCTGTATTTCCTTGAATTAACGTGTCAATCACATATAAGTGGGTAATTGGGTCAATTGGATTACGAACATCTTCACGTCCAGATGTCGGAAACCAATCTAAGTTAATCGCAAAAACCCATTGTTCCATCAACCCTAGCCAAAAAATAGGCATCGAAACGCCAACTAAAGCCAAGACCATCGCCACATAGTCAAACCAAGAGTTTTGAAACCATGCACTAATAATACCTGCATTTACACCGATGACAACAGCAATAAACATTGCCGCAAGAGATAATTCTAACGTCGCCGCTAAATATGGCCAAATTTCTTGCGAGACGGCCACACCTGTACGAAGCGATTCCCCTAAATCTCCTTTCAATAATCCGCCAACATATTTGATATATTGAATGTACCATGGCTGATCTAATCCAAGTTTATGCGTTAATGCTTCAACAGCTTCTTTCGTTGCCTTTTGTCCTAAAATGACTTGAGCTGGATTTCCTGGAATGGCGCGAATCATAAAAAACACAACGAGCGACATGCCAAGCAAAACGGGAATGACTGTTAACATGCGTTTGATCGTATATGAAAACATACGTTTCACTCCTTTCTTACATGATGGAAAGGGAGAGGATTCCCTCCCCTCCCTCAACACAAATGTTATTTAAACTGTACTTTTGTAAATTTATCCGTTCCTGTCGGATGCGGATTAAATCCTTCAATGTTTGCTTTACCTGCTAACAATGGTGTTGAGTGTGCAAGTGGAATCCATGGTGCGTCTTCTTTAATAATTTCTTGCGCTTTTTTGTACAATTCGTTACGTTTGTTTTCATCGCTAACTGTTTGCGCCTCGATTAAAATGTTGTGCAATTCATCGTTCGAATAGTACGTGTAGTTGTTGCTGCCGATGCTGTCTTTATCAAGTAGCGCATACAAGAAGTTGTCAGCGTCACCGTTATCACCTATCCAACCAAGCAAGAACGCATCTGCTTCTCCTTTTGCTACTTTATCTAAGTATGTTGCCCATTCATACGTTACGATTTTTGCTTTCACACCAATTTTCGCAAAACTTGCTTGCAATGCCTCCGCTACTTTTTGTCCATCTGGCATATATGGACGTGGAACAGGCATAGCCCATAATTCCATTTCAAATCCGTTTGGATAGCCAGCTTCTGCAAGTAATTGTTTCGCTTTTTCTAAGTCATACGGATAATCTTGAATCGCATCGTTATAGCCAGGAATGCTTGGCGGCAATGGGTTTTTCGCAGGTTGTGCTTGACCCGCATAAAACGCATCAATGATCGCCTGTTTATCTACAGCATGATTCAATGCTTGACGAACAAGTTTATTGCCTAACGGACCGCGTGTAACCGTTAATCCGACATAGCCGACGTTCATTGAAGGACGTTTAAACACTTGGAAATCTTTATTCCCTTCTACTTTTGCTAAATCAGAAGGATTCAAATCTTCCATAATATCAATCTCGCCTTTTAACAATGCATTTAAACGAGCAGAGTTATCTGGAATCGATACGAAAATTAATTTATCAAGTTTTGGATGTCCTTCTAACCAATATTCTTTATTTTTCTCAAGCACGATGCGCTCATTGCGCTTCCACTCTTTAAAGACGAATGGGCCTGTTCCAACAGGATTTTCACCAAATTTATCGCCATATTTTTTAATTGCTTCAGGGCTAGCAATCGCAAACGGCACCATCGCAAGATTTTTTAAGAATGGCGCTTGCGGACGTTTTAAAACAAACTGCACAGTATGCTCATCTAACGCTTTTACCTCTTTAATAACATGTCCTTCATCATTTTTGTATCCACCAAACATGGAGCCGTAGTATGGGAACGTATCCGCATTGCCGTTTGCCCAACGCTCAAAGTTAAATACAACAGCTTCCGCGTTAAAATCTGTTCCGTCATGGAACTTTACACCTTTACGAAGCGTAAACGTATAGGTGAGTCCATCTGGGGAAACTTCCCATTTTTCTGCTAATGCTGGTTGAATCGACGTGTCGCCATCATTGTAATCTAACAATGTGTCAAAAATATTTTTCGTGACTTTAAACGATTCACCATCTGTTACTGTCGCTGGGTCTAACCCAACAGAGTCGCCACCGCGTCCATAGACGAGTGTCGTTTGCTTTTCAGCTTCTTCTGTTTTTTCTCCACCTGTTTGTTCCGACTTGCCGCAACCTGCAAGCGCAGTCGCTGCTACAAGAAGAAACGTAAGCAGAGTGAGTAACCACTTTTTCTTCATTTCTTTTCCCCCTTAGTGAGTAATATATTTCATCGCTTAGCCATCTTTATGTATAAAGATGGCAAGCGACGTAATGCCCTTGTTCAACTTCTTTCCATGCTGGCTTTGTCGTTTTACAAATATCCATACATGCTTGACATCGTGTATGAAAAGCGCATCCGGTTGGCGGATTCGATGGACTTGGTAAATCTCCGCTAAGCAGTTGCTTTTCTTTTTTATATTCTGGATCTGGAATCGGAACGGCTTCAAGCAATGCTTGGGTGTATGGGTGTTTCGGATTGCGGTATACATCCTCGCTGTTAGCCAGCTCGACCATCCGCCCTAAATACATGACGCCAACGCGATCGCTAATATGGCGAACAACACCAAGGTCATGAGCGATAAAAATATATGTCAAACCAAACTCTTTTTGTAAGTCTTCTAGTAAGTTCAGCACTTGGGCTTGAATAGACACATCAAGTGCTGAAACAGGCTCATCCGCAATAATGAGCTTCGGTTTCGTCATCAATGCGCGAGCGATGCCAATGCGTTGCCGCTGCCCTCCGCTAAATTGGTGCGGATAACGTTTGGCATGATAGCTACTTAATCCGACGACTTCTAACATCTCACGCACTTTTTTTCGTCGCTCTTCTTTTGAACCGATCCCATGAACAATGAGCGGTTCTTCTAAAATTTTTTCGACTGTATGGCGCGGATTAAGCGATGCAAACGGATCTTGAAAAATCATTTGCATATTGCGACGTACTTTTCGTAATTGTTGCGGTGATAGCTTCGTCACTTCTTCATTTTCAAATACAATAGATCCTTCTGTCGGTTCAATGAGCCGCAAAAGCATTCGTCCTGTCGTTGATTTTCCACAGCCGCTCTCTCCGACGATGCCTAACGTTTCCCCTTTGTAAACAACGAACGATAAGTCATCAACCGCTTTCACTTGACCGATTTGTTTATTAAACAAACCTGCTGTAATCGGAAAATATTTTTTTAGTCCTTTAACTTGTAGTAACAGTTCGTTCATGAATGGTATGTTCCTCCTTTGCATACAAAAAGCAACGCGCACGATGGCCTTGTTCTACTTCGTATAAATCTGGTGTGTGTGAAAAACATCGTTCAAATGCTTGTTCACATCTTGCCGCAAAACGACAACCGTGTTTAATAGAACCCGGTTTGGGCACACTTCCCGGAATGGAATATAACCGCACTTTTCGTTCACGAATATCTGGAACGGAACGAATAAGTCCAATCGTATACGGATGTTTTGGATGGCGAAAAATTGTTTGAACGTCTCCTTCTTCAATAATTTTTCCCGCATACATCACAACGACGCGATGGCACATCTCTGCGACAACGCCTAAGTCGTGCGTAATCATCATAATTGCTGTACCGAATTTTTCGTTTAACTGCTTCATTAAATGTAAAATTTGCGCCTGAATCGTCACATCTAAAGCGGTCGTTGGCTCGTCGGCAATTAATAAAGACGGGTTACATACCATGGCCATCGCAATCATGACGCGCTGTCGCATGCCCCCAGATAGCTGATGTGGATATTCATCAATCATCTCTTCGGCACGAGGTAAACCAACAAGTTTCAACATATCAATGGCTCGCTTCCGCGCTTCTGCCTTGCTTATTTTTTGATGAATGCGAATCGCTTCAATCATTTGATTACCAATGGTAAAAAGCGGGTTTAATGACGTCATCGGCTCTTGGAAAATCATCGCAATTTCATTCCCACGTATTTCTTTCATCCTTTTTTCCGATGCTAGCACAATATTTTCATCTTTAAACCATATTCCTCCATCTGTAATTTTCCCAATTCCTTTCGGCAACAATCCCATAATAGAAAGGGATGTCACACTCTTTCCACAGCCCGATTCGCCAACAATACCTAAAATTTCACCTTTATTTATGTAAAAGTCCACTCCATCAACCGCAGGAACTTCCCCTTCGTCTGTGAAAAAGCACGTTTTTAAATTTTTGACTCGTAAAATTGCCTTATCTCCCACGGAAGCCCCTCCTTTTATATACATAAAATTCATATTTTTAAAATAAATTTTACTTCAAATTATTACATGAATATTAAAAAAATACAATAAAAAAAATTCAAAAAATTTAATCATTCTTTGCAAAAAATAAAAAACAACGGTGACAAGTAGCTAACCGTTGTTTTTGATCCATGTATGTATTACTTTTACTCTCCATACATAATAAACTTTTTATACCAATGTTCGACCACTACAGGAGCAAACGGCCCCTTTTTTTCTTTAATCCATTGAATTAATTTTTGAATATTATTTTTTAAAATCTTATCAATAATTTCAGGATAGTCCATTTGTTTGCGATGTCGTTCATATTCATCGCGATCTAATATTTCATACTGACCGTTTGGAAATACTTTAATATCTAAATCATAATCAATATATTTGAGCGCTTCCCCATCCCAAACGTAAGGCGAGCTGATATTGCAATAGTAATACACACCTTCTGCACGAATCATCGCAATAATGTTAAACCAATGTTTTGCATAAAAAAAACAAATGGCCGGCTCACGCGTCACCCATGTTCTCCCATCTGCTTCTGTCACAAGTGTACGATCGTTGCCACCGATCACTTCGTCTTCGCTTCCTTTTAACACAACTGTTTCCTTCCACGCTCGGTGGATATGGCCATCATGTTTATAACTATGAATTTGAATGATCGCCCCTGTTCGTGGATATTTCATATATTTTCCCTACTTTCATTCAACGCTTTTTTTCTTTATTATAACGTTAATAAGCAAGGAAGAAAAAGGGCATCGGACGAAAGCCGATGCCCTTTGCGCGTTATTAGTTTTTCTTTGCTTCTGATTTCGCGTTTTGTTGCTTAACGTGTTGAACATCTGTTTCAGCAGAAAACTCTGTTCCGTATTGACCAGCATTTTGTTGTTTTACATGTTGAATGTTTGTTCCTGCTGCTGTTTTGTTTGGTTTCATGATACTCACCTCCACGCTTATTACTTTGCGTCATCTCCTTAAAAAATATCCGTATGAATAATTTTTATTTCATTTTCCAAACTACATGAAAGAGGTGAAAATATGTATATTGGCCGCGATTTGACACACTTGCAAATGATTTCAAAACGGGAGTGGAAAGATAGCGAGTTAGCGTTTTTTCATCACGCCCTTCAACAAGTGACCCCGTATTTAAACGCTGAAGGGCAAACGATGCATCGTGAAATTATTGAAGAAATTGAAGCAAGAGGCGGTTTACAGCGAAACGAAGCAACATACACGAACGGAACACGCGTATTTTATGAGTAAAGGCGCATGCCTTTACTCATACGCTCGCCATATTTTTTGATATATGACTGGAAAAGCATACTGTTTTAGTTCATCGGCTGTTACCCATTTATTCGTCTCATCTCCGATTTGCAGCTCCAGCGCCTTTCCTTTATATGCCTCGATACGCCATACGACATGTGAAAATACGTGTTCAAACGTCCCGAGTTGTTCCATGGAACGAATCAAAACATGATATCGTTCACTTATTTCTCTTATAAATGTCTGCTCGTTCGATGTCGGAGCATGTTCGTCATTTGGAAATTGCCATAAATTCGCAAGCAATCCGCTACTTGGTCGTTTTTCAATTAATATGTTTCCGTCTTCATTGACGAGCACAATGGCACGGAAGGCAACATGCTTCGGTGCTTTCGCTTTCGTTTTTACTGGCAGCTGCTTTTCTACCCCTTCAGCAAACGCACGACAATGTCGTTGAACAGGGCATAATAAACAACTCGGATTTTTCGGCGTACATATGAGTGCACCAAGTTCCATTAACGCTTGATTAAAATCAGACGGATTGGTATGTGAAATAATATGGGATACAATTTGTTCGAACTTTTTTCTTGTGCTTCCTTTCGCAATGTCGTCTGTAATATAAAAAATACGCGATAATACTCGCATCACATTTCCATCTACCGCAGGCTCAGGAATATCGTAAGCAATGCTTAACACCGCTCCAGTTGTATATGGTCCAACGCCCTTTAATGAAGAAAATTGTTCCTTAGACGCTGGCACACGTCCACCATACTTTTCTTTTACTTCTTTTACAGCTGCATGTAAATGGCGAATACGGGAGTAATATCCGAGCCCTTCCCATACCTTTAACACTTCTTCTTCCTCTGCGTCAGCTAACGCGTCTAAAGTCGGGAACTTTTCAATAAACTGATAAAAGTAAGGGATGACCGTATCGACACGCGTTTGTTGCAGCATGACTTCTGATACCCATATTTTGTATGGATCTTTTTCTTTACGCCACGGTAAATCACGTTTCTCCGCTTGAAACCACTGAATTAAATCGTGCTGAAATAACTCAATATGAAAATGTGCCAATATTTGTTGTAAATTTTCTTTCACGTTCATTCCTCCAAGGTGGTAAACTAAAAGTAAGTTCAATCGGAAAAAGGAGGCCTTTTATTTGGATACTGGTACACACATCTTAATGGGGTTTGCATTAGGTGGATTAGCCACGTTAGATCCAACAATCGCTCATGATCCGACACTTGCTCAGGCTGTGCTCATCGGCACGCTCGTTGGCTCGCAAGCACCTGATATGGACACTGTTTTAAAATTAAAAAATAACGCCAAATATATTCGCAACCATCGTGGCATCACTCATTCTATTCCTGCCTTGTTTGTTTGGACGCTGCTCATTAGCGTCGTTCTTTTTTATGTGTATGACACGTCCTTTTTTCACGTGGCACTTTGGACATGGATTGCCGTTAGTGTACATGTATTGGTTGACATTTTTAATTCGTATGGTACGCAAGCGTTACGTCCCTTCTCAAAGAAATGGATTGCCCTCGGTATCATCAATACATTCGACCCGTTCATTTTTATCATTCACTTAGCTGGCGTCGTCCTATGGCTGAACGGGCACCATGCTGGATATACATTTCTTGCTGTATATGTCGTGCTCATTGGTTACTATATCATTCGCTTTCGTCAACAACAAGCGATAAAACGAAAACTAAAACAAATGTTTTCGGATGTCGAACAAATCATTACCGTACCAACAATAAAATGGAATGAATGGCATTTAGCTGTGGCGACATCGACTCATTTTTACGTTGCACGCGCCCAAAACGGAACAATCGATGTCCTCGACATCTTTGAAAAATGTCCTGTTCCAAACATCCCGGTCATTGCAAAAGCAAAACAAGACGAAAATTTAGCCGCCTTTTTGTCATTTTCACCTGTGTATCGTTGGGAAGTTCATGAGTATGACGATCATTACGAGGTGCGTTTTATTGATTTACGTTACCGAAGTAAAGAGTATTATCCGTTTGTTGCAGTCGTGCAACTTGATCGCGACTTAAATATTGTTAGCTCCTATACAGGATGGATTTTTAGCGAGAAGAAATTGCGCAAAAAACTAGAACTTATTCCAGGCTAAAGTAAACGGCGGTGTTCATAAATCACCGTCTATTGCTGAATACTATACGTGTGCTTCAAAAGCACGAGATGAACGTCTGGGGGGACTAACATTGAGAAACAAAGAACAAGGCTTTCCGAACCAAAACAACGAAAAATTAGAAGGTGAGCCACGCGCAAAAGCAGAGTATGCATCGAAACGTGCAAACGGCACGATCAATACGCACCCTCAAGAACGAATGCATGCATCCAATAAACGGGGCGATATCGAGGAGGAATAAAATGGGCAAACATTGGCGCAAAGAATTTTATGATAACCGTTATTCCGATCCTTTCCTGAAACCATGGGCAAACCCGAAACACGCTCATGCCCAAGTAAACGGTGAAACACAACAATCACAAAGTTTAATGATTTTACATTCTGAGGTAAATAAGCGAAAAGCATGATGAAAAAGAGGTTGACGCTCGTGTCAACCTCTTTTCTTTAACAATGAAATAGGCAGCGCCACTTCTGTATTCGGATCGTTCAAACGATAGCCCCATGCAAATACACCGTTCATATATTGAAGTTTAAATAACGACTGCGGATCTCCTTCAATTTCATAAAACTCTCCTGGTTTAAAATCATTTGGATTGAGCAAATACGCCTTTGCCATCGCAATTTTCCGCTCATACACCGCATATTCATTTACCATGCCCATCTGTTCTGCTTTTCGTGCTTTTTCAGTTAATGTGGCGATCTCTTGTTTTAATTCCCATTCACTCATTTCACCGTATCTTTTTTGACCCATTTTCCCCACTCCACTTTATGGCAACTTCATGTTCATCGTATCATAAAGTGAGCCTAAAATACATAGATGGATATAAGGGTAAATATTCCATCCGTTGATACACAATAAAGCATCGGTATAATCGCTCCTTTTTTACGAACTAGGCCGAAAACGCTTTCGCAACAACGTTTAATCTTGACAACTGCTTATGTATACGTTTTCCTTATTGTTATAAATATAAATACACCGTTTTGGGACGATTCTAGCCATATTCAAGACCGTTCCCGCCTTCGCTCACCAAAACAAGTAGCAGAAACAATTATAAACGAATATAAACGACAAGCAGAAATTATTGTGGAATAGGAGGGGTTAGTCCTCCTTTTTCTTTTCTAAAAACTGTTCAATTAACGAAAGCGAAAAACCTTTTCGGTATAGTGCCTGCTTCATTTTTTGTTCGTACGTGTAACGATCATATTTTTCGTAACGGCGATGTGCTTTTTCCCCGTAATATATGAGCGCTTCCCATTCCGTTCCATCATCTGCAGTCACATGCTGTTTTGCCATTTCAACAATATGTGAAGGAAAACCTTTCATATGCAACAGTTGTGCAATGTATGCTTTTTGTTCTTGATGCGACCGTTTTTTCGATTGCTTATTTATTTTTTCCATCCACTTGATCGCTTTGTCTCGTTGCATATCCTCTGTATAGCGTTCCATCGCTTGTGCGATCATATCTTCACTTATCCCTTTATCCATTAGCTCTTTATAAATCACATAAGGTCCTTTCATTGTCGTATTTACTTGCGTTTGCACGTACGCATGTGCAAATTGTTCATCATCAATGTATCGCTCATTTTGTAGCTTTGCAATCACTTGTTCAATCGTCCGAACATCTATGTCCCTTTTTTTCAAATAGTCAACAACTTCTTGTTTCGAGCGCATACGGTAAGCTAAAAAACGAAGCGCCATCTTATACGCTTGTTTTTCATCATCTTTTTTCATCATTTCCATCCATTGCTCTTCTGTTACCGTCATTCCTTTTTTCAGGCGATACTCAATCAATACGTCTTGATCAACAGACATGATTTGTTTCTCTCCATCTTCTTTCACAAAATGAACGTAAAAACGTTCATCATTTTTTCGGTCCACTTCAATTTTTTCAATCCACATCATAGCACACACCTTTTCTTTCTTTTTTTCCTTAAACAACGCATAATAAAGGAAAGGAGGGAAAATAATGAATATTTTGATTGCTGGAGGAACCGGTTTCGTCGGTAAGGCGTTAACGTCATATTTTACACGAAACGGCCATCATATGTATATATTAACGCGAAATGCACAAAAACGGGAGAACGATCCGTATATTCATCATGTACAATGGCTAACGGATGACGCACCCCCTCATGAACAACTACCTTCTATTGATGTGGTCGTAAACTTAGCTGGTCAACAACCCAATGACTAAAGTCATGGGCTTGTAAGCCCCATGTTGACCAGACCAAGGCTTGAAACAGAGCCTACGTTATAGATGTCATGACACGTTCGGGTGCTTCTCCAGCCCGTTCCTCTGTCGTGCAAG
>NZ_JBCNEQ010000025.1:0-66799 GCF_050480245.1 Bhargavaea massiliensis
TCCTTGCGTAAGTTTCGTGACAAACGATGCGTAAAGACCAAGCGGAAAATTTGCGTGAAAAAATGGATAATATTAGTAAGCAACAAGAAGATGAGCTTCAGTTGCCACCGCGCAGCGAAGTGCATAAAAAGAAAAAAACGAAATGGAAAGTTAAACATCCACTCGTTCGCATTCTTGCGCTCTTTTTCGTTTTATTGCCGATTTCCATTTACAGCATATATCACTTAGTTGAGAAGCGTCCCGTCCAAGTCGTGACGATTGATGATGAAAGCTATGAGACTATTGATGTCGATCAACAAAAAGGGCATAAGCCACAACAAAAACCGCTTGAAAACGAAGCAAAAGAAGAGGAACAAGAATCGAATGAAACAGAATCATCTTTTATTTATCATACCGTACAAGAAAATGAAACGTTATATAGCATTGCGATGAAATATTACGGAAATGAAAAAGGAATGGACCTCATTAAAGAATGGAATCATTTAACGAGCATGAAACTACAAAAAGGACAAGTGTTAAAAATTCCAAATATGAATGGAAAATAAGGTATACCACTTTGTCGATGGACATACAATCGTAGTAAAACACGATCGGCAGGGGTGGCTATGATTTTCCCAATTGAATTAGATGAAGTGACAAAGGCGATTTTACAACGAATGATAACGCATAAAAGAGAATGGGAAGACATGAAAAAAAGAATGAAGTGGTCGTTCATTTTGTTTTTGTTTTCACTCGCTTTATTTGGATTGTATATATACCAAACGGTTGTTATTCCAAATCATTCGTCTACAGAACGAATGATTGTAGCAGCGATTGATGATGAACGCATTCTTTGGTTTACTGCATTCGTTGGATCGCTTGGTTGGTTTGTTTCATTTTGTAAAAAGAAAAGCGAAAAAGCCGAGCAAGATTTTCATGCACTTCGTTGTGAGTTCATTCAAAAAAGTAGCGAATTGCTTCAAGAAGAGGTGTGGCAAAAGCGACATCTCCTTTTTACATGGATGAAAGAAACATACGATATTCAACTATACCATGAAAACAAATGAACACTCCTCTCGCTCATTTCATATGCTAATGGCGGGAGGGAGCAACATGTGGTTTCTTTTTATTGTTGGTTTGCTATGTGGATATTTTATGATCGCTTGGACGCCAACGGTGGAGCCGTTCGTATTAGTTACATTTTTAACGGATATGATTTTTGATCCAATGAAAACATTTTTTGCGCTCGTCAGTTTTTTCATCGGTTTTATTGCCAACGCCGTGTTAATTCGTACGGCGACTTGGAATACATTACAAGCATGGCGAAAGGAAGCAACGAATCGAAAAGGGCTATTCCTTTCATACGTTGTTTTGCTAACTTTTATTATATTAGCGATGATTGATGTGAAAAAAACGGCAATTTTTTTCCTCTTTTCTTTCGTATATGGTATGATGTCCATGAGTGTGTACAAGGAGAGGAAAAGTTGAAATGGTGTATATTGTAGTAGCATTTGTAGCATTTATCGTATACATGTGGATCGAAGCGCATCGCAATCGGGTCATTTTTCAATCATTGTCATTTTCGACGTTTCCAGAAAGCTTTTCTCGCTTTCGTATTTTTTTTATTTCAGATATTCATCGTCGTCGTTTACCCGAAACGTTTATTCGTTCGTTAAAAGGGAAAGTTGATATCGTCGTAATTGGCGGCGATTTAACGGAAAAAGGGGTTCCTTTTTCACGTGTCAAACAAAATATTGAGCGGTTAAAGGAGCTTGGTCCTGTCTACTTTGTTTGGGGAAATAATGATTACGAAGTAGACTACCATGAATTAGATGCACAATTGCTTGAAAGCGGTGTGAAAATATTAGATAATACAGCGGTCATATTTGAAAGTGAACAAGGTGATCGCATCGCTTTAATTGGAGTAGATGATATGAATAAAAGGAGAGACCGGCTCGATCTTGCTTTAAGCGATGCAGAAGACGCAAGCTTTCGAATCGTTGTAAGTCATGATCCACGTATCATTCAAAAAATAGTCCCAGAACATCAAATTGCCCTTGTTTTAAGCGGGCATACGCACGGTGGACAAATTCGTTTTGGGCCGTTTGGGTTATATGAAAAAGGACGGTTACAAAACGTGAATGGAACGATGCTACTTGTTAGCAACGGGTATGGAACAACGATGCTTCCGCTTCGTTTCGGCGCGCGGGCGGAGACGCATCTCATTGAGATCAAACATGAAAAACATTAAGCAAAACTTATACAAATTTTACACACTTCCTTCATATCCGCTATAATGTGTTGATAGAATGACGCGAGATATGGAGGATTTTATATGTCAGCGCAAGAAGGAAAATATAATGTGAAGGCGGTAGCGAACATGCTAGGCGTTCAGCCTGGAACGTTACGAGCGTGGGAACGTCGCTATCAAATGATCGCTCCGCCACGCAATGAGGCTGGACATCGACTATATACGGAGGAACAAGTTCAAATATTAAAATGGCTCGTTGATAAAGTGAATCAAGGATTTACGATTAGTCAAGCCGTTTCTTTGTTAGAACAACGTCCTGCAGAAGTGCGCATGCAAGCAGAAGATCACATTACTACGCTTCGCGAACGGTTGTTGCAGGCGCTTTTATCGTTTGAAGAATGGAAAGCGCATGAATTGCTCAATGAGGCGTTTAGTTTATATACGGTTGACAAAGTCGCGCTTGACTTGTTAAGCCCGCTTCTTGTACGGATCGGAGATTTATGGGAAAACGGAAAAATTACGAGCGCTCATGAACATTTTGCTTCCGCTTTTTTACGTTCACGGCTTGGGATGGCGTTTTCCATGCTTCCGGTTCATCGCTTGCTTCCAAAAACGATTTCAGTTTGCGGGCCAAACGAATGGCATGAACTAGGGTTACTTATTTTTACGTTATATTTGCGCAGAAAAGGATACGAGACTATTTATTTAGGTGCAACCATTGACCATCATGATTTACTGATTGTCATTAATGAAGTGAAACCATGTTATATTTTTTTATCGTGCACGTTACAACAAAACGTACGGGCGACGTTGCAGCTCGTTGATCAATTGAAACAAACATACCCAGCGATTCGTATTGGAATTGGGGGACGAGCGTTTGATGAAGTCGATGAACAAATGAAAAGTAAATATGGCGATCATTTTCTCGGGCAGTCAAAAGAGCAATGGGATGAATGGTTAAAATCCAATGAAAAATACTTGTCTAAAAGGGAGAAAACGATGTAAACTCATTAGTAATATGACGAACATTTCTACATGTTCGTCATATGCTAACAGTAAAGTCTGTGTAGGTAAGGAGGGATGTTTATGCGGCTTGAACGCTTAAACTACAATAAAATTAAAATATTCCTCACATTTGACGATTTAGTCGAGCGCGGTTTAACGAAAGAAGATTTATGGAAAGATACGTTCAAAGTGCATGAGCTATTTCGTGATATGATTGAGGAAGCAAGTGAGGAGCTCGGCTTTGAAATTGCTGGGTCGGTCGCTGTTGAAGTGTACTCTTTACCGGCACAGGGCATGGTCGTAATCGTAACGAGCGAAGGCGAGATGACAGATGAGGAAGACGAGTTTAGCGACGATTATATTGAAATGCAAGTAACGCTAGATGAAAGCGATGATATATTTTTTGAATTCCAAACATTTGAGGATGTCATTCAATTAGCGACGCGTCTTTATTCGCTCGGTTGTCGTGGCGGTTCGCTTTACAGTTATGAAGGGCGCTTTTATTTACATTTTGCTGAATCTGTCATTCCAACAGATGACTTTGTTGCTATTTTGGCTGAATACGGAAGTCCGTCCACGTTAACGATTTATCGCGTCGAAGAGTACGGCAAAAAGTTGATCGCAAATGAAGCGATTGCCCAGCTATATCAATATTTTGTAAAAAAATAACCTTCGCATACGAGCGAAGGTTATTTTTTAAAATGGATAAGGTGGGTCGCTTTCTTTTGACCATGCGCGTATAAAATATTCACGGTTTTGAAATTTATGGAATGAATCGTGGTGAACAGTTGGAAATACGCGCTCAACCGATAAATGTTGCGTGCGGTGCGCAAGTAAAGCTTGGCGCACTTTTTTTGCCTCTTCATCAGTAAACGTGAAGACGATATCAATGTTTTCAATCGGATCACCGTAGCGATCAGAACGACCAACGACAGTCACATAATACAATTGTTCCACAATATGATCCATCGCTGTCACCGCACGATATGTCGCTCGTTGAATCGCTTGATGGTCTCGGTGGCCAGAAATACCGTGCGGTGGAAATGTTACGACAACCTTCGGCTTATATTGTTCAATCATATGATGAATCGTCTCAACAAGTTGTTCTTCATATTCAGGCAGCTTTCCATCTGGATATGTATCGGTAATAACGTGATCGATACCTAAAATGGCAGCCGCCTGTTCTAATTCTTTTTTCCGTACGTGTGGCAGTTGTTCTTTTGTACAAACAGGTGGGTTGCCACATTTTCCTGCATCGCCAAGCGTTGCACTATATACGATCGTTTCTACATCCTCACGTTTCGCTAATGAAGCAAGCAATCCTCCTACAGTAAACGTCTCATCATCAGGATGTGCAAAACAAAATAAAATTCGTTTTTTCATTTTCCTCGCCCCTTTCTGTCGTACGTTCATTATATCGCTTTCGTTTTCTTATGTGAATGAACGATTTTTTTGAAAACGATTACAAAAAATCGCTAAAAACTTCTTTGCATATACGTATAGAAAGTGTATACTATGACAAGAAAGGCGGACAATATTTTACAAACGGTCATGGGAGGTTTACAAATGGTAGCCGAAAAGCATACCAATGAAGAAAAACATGATGTGCTACGAGCAACACAAATCGTCATACATAGAGCGCTTGAAAAGCTCGGATATCCTGAAGAGGTGTATGAGCTGTTAAAAGAGCCTTTGCGCATGTTAACGGTTAAAATCCCGGTGCGCATGGACGATGGCTCGTTAAAAGTGTTTACTGGCTACCGTGCACAGCATAACGATGCGGTCGGTCCAACTAAAGGGGGTATTCGCTTTCATCCGAACGTGACAGAACGGGAAGTGAAAGCACTTTCTATTTGGATGAGTTTAAAATGCGGCATTGTCGATTTACCATATGGTGGTGGAAAAGGTGGAATTGTGTGCGATCCACGCACGATGTCATTCCGCGAATTAGAACGACTTAGCCGCGGTTACGTTCGCGCCATTAGCCAAATTGTCGGCCCAACAAAAGATATTCCTGCGCCTGATGTGTTTACAAACTCACAAATTATGGCGTGGATGATGGATGAATATAGCCGAATTGACGAATTTAACTCACCTGGATTCATTACAGGAAAACCGCTTGTGTTAGGTGGCTCTCACGGTCGTGAAACAGCAACGGCAAAAGGGGTTACAATTTGCATTCGTGAAGCCGCGAAAAAGCGAGGGATTGACTTAAAAGGTGCACGCGTTGTTGTGCAAGGATTCGGAAATGCTGGAAGCTACTTAGCAAAGTTTATGCACGATGCAGGAGCGAAAGTGATCGGCATTTCTGATGCATACGGTGGTTTATATGATCCAAACGGTCTTGATATTGACTATTTATTAGATCGTCGCGACAGCTTTGGTACGGTGACGAAACTATTTAAAAATACAATTACAAACAAAGAACTACTTGAATTAGACTGTGATATTTTAGTTCCAGCTGCCATTGAAAACCAAATTACAGAAGAAAACGCGCATAACATTAAAGCGAAAATTGTCGTTGAAGCGGCAAACGGTCCAACGACATTAGAAGCGACTGAAATTTTAACAGAGCGCGGCATTTTAATCGTTCCTGACGTGTTAGCAAGCGCTGGAGGAGTAACGGTTTCTTACTTTGAATGGGTGCAAAATAACCAAGGATATTACTGGACGGAAGAAGAAGTAGAAGAAAAGCTTGAAAAAGTGATGATTAAAGCGTTCAATAACGTATATGAGACAGCGCAAGCGCGTCGCGTCGATATGCGCTTAGCCGCGTATATGGTCGGCGTACGTAAAATGGCGGAAGCGTGCCGTTTCCGTGGCTGGATTTAATGTTTGCATGAATGAGGAAAATCTCCTATCATTGTATGATAGGAGATTTTTTATTGAGGTGAGCGTCAAGTGAAAAAGGAACAAATCATTATTGTCGGTGGAGGACCGTGTGGATTAGCTGCTGCGATTGCATTGCAACACGCCAACTTTTCACCACTTGTCATTGAAAAAGGAAATATCGTGAATTCACTATATCATTATCCGACACATCAAACATTTTTTAGTTCGAGCGACCGCTTGGAAATTGGCGGTGTGCCGTTTATTACAGAAAACCGAAAGCCGAAGCGCAATCAAGCTCTTGCTTATTACCGTGAAGTTGTGACGCGGAAAAATATTCGCGTTTATGCGTTTGAAAAAGTAGAGCGTGTGACGAAACAAGCGGACGGAACGTTCATTGTTGAGACAAGTAAAGATACGTACGAAGCGACGTACGTCATTATTGCAACAGGGTATTATGACAATCCAAATTATATGAATGTACCTGGAGAGCATTTGCCAAAAGTGACGCATTATTTTAAAGAAGCACATCCGTACTACAATACAGACTGTGTCGTCATTGGCGGGAAAAATTCAAGCGTTGATGCAGCGTTAGAACTTGTAAAAGCGGGGGCGCGCGTCACCGTTTTATATCGCGGCTCACAATATTCTTCCAGCATTAAACCTTGGATTTTACCTGAGTTTGACTCGCTTGTGCGTCAAGGTGTCATTACGATGGAATTCAATGCTCATGTGAAAGAAATTACCGAAGATGCGGTCATTTATACGGTAAATGGTGAAGAGAAGAAAATAAAAAACGATTTCGTTTTTGCCATGACGGGGTACCATCCCGATCATGATTTTTTAAAGAAAATGGGCGTTCATATCGATGCTGAAACAGGGAGACCGATGTATAACCCAGAAACGATGGAAACAAACGTGGAAGGCATTTTTATTGCGGGTGTCATTGCGGCCGGAAATAACGCCAATGAAATTTTTATTGAAAACGGTCGTTTTCACGGTGACCTCATTGCCGCATGCATCGCCGAAAGAGAGAAAAAAGTGTCCGAGTAAACGTTCGGACGCTTTTATTAGCACGAAAAAAAAGGGGGGGATGTTTAGCCCCCCCTATATTTCACCATAAATCGGTTCAGGGTTTTGAAGTTTTTCTACTTTTTCTTCGATTCCATTTTGTGCATTAATGAAAATGCGATATGTGTCGTCTCCGAGCGTTCCTAAAAATTCGTAGCAAAGCACTTCTTCATTCATGTTGTTCATGATAATCGCCTTTCTTTCTTCCATAATGGTAACATTCGGATTCATTTTTTTGCGCGCTTGCTCAATTGAAATTGCTGGTTTTGGAATCGTTCGTTCACGTTTTGACGATAAGTAATCGCGAGCGGAAAAGCCGATAATGTTTCCGTCATCTAACGCGATTTTCATTTTAATCGACTCGGGGTAAATACGAACTCCATTTTGCGACGTAACGAATGTGAGTACAGCAACATGATCATATTGAGTGCTTTCGTACAATTCAAAGTTGTTAAATTTATGTTGCTTTAAAAACTGAAGCCCGCGCATCGTCGCTTCGTTTAAACTGATGTTTTGTTTATTAACAGGACGATTTTCAATGACCCAAATCGGATATCCTCCTTTTTCGGTAATATCCATATACGTTTCACTCTTCGTTTTCGGATTTTTAATCGTCACACTATAAAATGCATCACTTGCACCTTCTCCGCTATGAACGACTTCGATTTTTTCATTCCCTTTTAAACCGAGAAACGTTTTTGCAATTTGTTTCGCTTCTTCTTTTGTAATCTTTTTCCCAGAAATATGTTCAAATCCTTTTTCTCTTTTTTCGACGCTTGTAAATGAAGGACCGAAATCAGTTTCATTATAAGATTGTACGTTTTTCTCAACCGTCTTAAATCCATTTATAATGGTGTTGTCGTTTGGATGATTGTTTGTCGCAAGTGCTAACTCGACATCCATCCAGCGTAAGTTGTTTTCTAATACAAGATGTTGTACGTTTCGTAACTCTTGTTGAATATCAGCAGATTTTTTGTATAGTTGTTGCAATGTTTTATATTCCTCTGCATTTAACGGCTGTTTATCTAAATCGCGAATGGCTACACGATAGCTGAAAGAACCAATATTCGATAAAAATTCTTCTGTTTTGTTGAACGGTAAAAGAGAAAGTGGTAATTGTCCGACTGTTGCATGCGCTTCAGCGGCGAGACGCCATACTTCTGCAAGTGCTGGCGATAGCGATTGCCGAGAATTCATCGCCAGCGTCGTTCCAATTTGATCGTGAAGCAAATCAATTTGATAAGTTAAATCGTGAAATGCGCGTTGGTAATTGTTTTCCGCATGAATCAAAATCGCATTTTTTTGCTGGTGTTCCTGATATCCCCAATAGGCTGTTCCAGCAACGCCAATCGATAGTGCTGCAATGAGTAAAATTCGTAGCAAAAAACTCCCCTCCTATTTACAGAAAATGTGTTTTCCAATTCGTTTAATTTGCGGACGGCTCCAAATCCAAGCGCTTGTCGCTGTATCTGGATTAAAATAATATAGTGCGCCACCTGATGGATCCCATCCGTTTAGCGCATCAAGCACAGCTCTGCGAGCTGTTTCGTTCGGAGTAAGCCAAATTTGTCCGTCTGATACAGCTGTAAACGCTCCGGGTTCAAAAATGACGCCAGCTACTGTTTTTGGAAACGAAGGGCTATTGATACGATTTAAAATAACAGCCGCAACAGCCACTTGCCCAATATACGGTTCGCCGCGCGCTTCTCCGTATACAGCGTTTGTCATCAGTTGTATATCATTTTGGGAAAAGCCGTTTGGAACGTTCGCAGCAGCTGCTCTCATACGTTTGACGGCATTTCGTTTTGAATTAGCGCGTCTTGTAGCTGTCGCTTGATTTCTCGTTTTTGTTTGACGTGCTTTCACTCGTTTGCTTAACTGACGTGCTTTCACTTGTTTGCTTAACGGAACGCCACCGTAATGAGTAAAGGCGTTTCCTTTTCGCAAATTGTTATGAACAAACGATTTGTAATATTTTGAAGCACGTACAAGTTTTCGTTTTGTTTTTTCTCCTGCCAAACCATCGACAGGCAATTTAAATTTGGATTGAAAGTTTCGTAACGCCCAATACGTTCGCCAACTGAACACTCCATCAATTTTTCCTCTGTAAAAACCGAGATATTGCAACCTTGCTTGCAATTCAATAACATCATCACCTACAGCTCCGCGTTGAATGACTTGGTTTGAAAACGCGTAAGCCTCCGATGTATAGCTGAACGAAAAGATCAAAAATAAACAAATGAACCATTTGCGCATTGTGACTCCTCCCTTGGTGTGTAAACAATACCTTTTGACGCTATTTTTTGTCACAATGACGTTTTTATACATAAAAAAACCAAGCGTTACGCTTGGCTTGATGATTGAGTCATATCGATTGTCATTCCTCTCGCAAGCTTTACTTTGCGTAGAGCGAGCCACCATAAAAAAATCATAAACGGAAGCATGTAATATATCCAACGTTGTTGAGTTAATAAAATATAATCATATATGCCGTGAAATACAAACGGAAGAAGAAACGACAGCCATATATAGTTTTTTTCTTTTTCAGGTAAACCGAATTTCGCTTTCCCTAAATAAAAGCCCATGATGACCCCAAACAACGCATGGCTTGATACGGGTAAAAGCGCACGCGTAACCGCAAATTCTACTCCGTTTGCAAACAAATATAAAATGTTTTCGAGCGTCGCAAATCCGAGTGATACACTTACGCCGTAAACGATGCCATCATACGGTTCGTTAAATTCCCGATGATCATAAATCGCATAGTAAAACACAAACCATTTAAAAAACTCTTCAAGCAAGCTTGTTGATAAAAACGCTTCAACAAAAGCATTTGGCAACATATGCTCAACTTTTAATACATGTTGGATAAACATAAGCGGAAATACTAAAAACATACCGTATAAAAACATGCGCAAAACAAGTGACAACGGCTCTGTTTCGTATTCATCTTTTAAATAAAAATAGCTGAGCAACGCTAATCCGGGGGCGATCCCCGCAGAAATAATAGCCCACATAATTTCTTCCTCGTTCCCAATTCTTTTCTTTTCATTTTGATGGTATCATGTTATTGTCAAATTGAAAATGCTGTGAGGTGTATTTTTCACAGAACAAAAATAAAGAAGGAAATGTTGTTAGCGAGGGGGGATTTATACATTGATTAAAATTGGGGTGCCTTTAACGCTTGAGCCGAAATATAGTGAGCAAATGGAAAAGTACAAATGTAAAGTTGCAGAGATAGAAAATGGAAAAATTTATATTGATTATCCGATTGATATGAGCACGAATCGCACCGCTTTTTTATTAGACGGAACGCAATTAAAAGCAAGTTTTGTCGGCGAAGATGAAGCGGTTTATGCGTTTGAATCGGAAGTGTTAGGAAGAACAAAGCGGAATATCCCACTTCTCATTTTATCATACCCTGGGGACAATCAACTCCTTCGCATTCAACGTCGCCAATTTGTGCGTGTTGAGGCGATTGTAGATGTTGCCATTCATCCACTAAATGATGAGTTTGCACCATTTACGACCGTTACAAGCGACATGAGTGCTGGCGGTGCAGCGATTGTATTGCCGCATCATGAAACAGGATTAAAACATGGAATGACGATCGAAATTTGGCTTGTGCTCCATATGCGTTCAGGAGATTATCATTATTTGCGTTTTCCTGCGCGTGTTGTTCGTATATTTGAAGAAAACGTTCCAAAGGCGTCTTTGGAATTTTTAGAAGTTAGCGATGTTGACCGTCTCACTTTAATTCGCTACAGTTTTGAAAAACAGCTTGAACTGAGAAAAAAGGAACAATTTGACGCATAAAGAAGGTCGATGTCTCCCATAATAAAAATAAAATAACAGAAAGGGAGAGACGAATGAAGACGGTTGAACGAATGTTATGGAAGTTGGCTATTATTCAATTTATTTTTTTATGTATCGCTCAATTGATCGTTTCTCATTCGTCATTTGCACCTTATATCGTGAAAGTCATTCATTACGAAGGTGTCATAAAAAATTCCGCAACAAAAACGATTGAAACGTTCGACCAACGATAAACGGTATGATACAATATAAGCAGCAGGAGCGTTCCTGCTTTTTTGTTGAAAACAAAACGATGTACGGGGGGCATTATGGAGAAGAAAATTTCGATCGCGATTGACGGACCGGCAGCTTCTGGAAAAAGCACGGTCGCGAAACGATTAGCTGAAGCATTATCTTACGTTTATATTGATACGGGAGCGATGTATCGCGCCTTAACATATTGCGCTCTTCAGCGTGGAGTGGATGTTCATGATGAAAAACAATTAATGAATGTGCTTCATGATACATATATTGAATTAAAGCCATCGCCAGCTGGACAGCTTGTGTTGGTAAACGGTGAAAATGTTACAGAAGAAATTCGAAAAAACGATGTAACCAATAACGTATCGTATGTTGCGAAACATCCAGCCGTTCGCGAAGAAATGGTCAAACGTCAGCGCGAATTAGGTCAACATGGCGGTGTGGTCATGGATGGTCGCGATATTGGCACACATGTGCTGCCACATGCGGAAGTAAAAATCTTTTTGCATGCCTCTGTGGAAGAGCGGGCAAAACGGCGCCATGAAGAAAATATGGCACGCGGCATTCCGTCTAACCTTGAGCAACTAAAAGAAGAGATTGCTCGGCGTGATCAAATTGACTCAGAGCGTGCGGTTGCTCCGTTAAAAAGAGCGGAAGATGCCATTGAAATCGACACGACATCGTTATCCATTGATGAAGTCGTTGAGCGAATTATGCGTATCGTTCAAGAAAGGGTGGAGGGGTCGTGAGTTTTTACACGTTTGCTCGCGTGGTTGTGAAACATGTGCTTACTCCGCTTTACCGCATCGAAGTAAGTGGGATAGAGCATATCCCAAAAGAAAGTGCTGTTATTATTTGCGCGAACCATATTAGCAATTTAGATCCGCCGGTAGTTGGTATTACATGCCCGCGACCTGTTCATTTTATGGCAAAAGAAGAACTATTTCGCACACCTGTCGTTAAGCAGCTCGTTTCTCATTTACATGCGTTTCCTGTTCGGCGCGGAATGGGTGATCGTGAAGCGTTACGAACCGCATTAGCTTTATTAAAGGAAAAAAAAGTGCTTGGACTATTTCCGGAAGGAACGCGAAGCAAAGATGGGAAATTGAAAAAAGGGCTAGCAGGTGCAGGTTTTCTTGCGTTGCGCAGCGATGCGGTTGTTGTGCCTTGTGCCATTGTTGGGCCTTATCGGATCGGAAAGCGATTAAAAGTTGTATATGGTGCTCCGATTGATTTTACGCCATGGCGGGAAAGAAAAGCGAGTGCCGATGAAGTGACAGCCGTCATTATGGAACATATTCAACAACTTTTACATGAACATCAATAGTTGTGACTTGACAAAATGCATATTTTAATACAGATTAGTAAAAAAGGAAGTTTTTTCTTTGTGTCAAATGGACGAGCACATTGGTGTTCGCCCATTGAACATATATTTCTGTCGTCGAGCAGGTGTGGAGTGTAAGGAGGTATTCACTATGGAAGAGATGAATCAAGTCGATGTGCGCGTCTATGAAGTAGGCGACACAGTGAAAGGACACGTAACAAAAGTAGAAGACAAACAAGTGCTTGTTGATGTCGAAGGAAGCGAGCTTATCGGCATTATTCCGATTAGCGAGCTATCGAGCCTTCATATCGAAAAAGCAAGCGATGTGCTGTCCACCGGAGATGCGGTTATCGCGAAAGTGAAAAAAGTAGAAGACGAAGCGCTTATTTTATCGAAAAAAGCAGCAGATGCGGAACAAGCTTGGGAAGATCTTGAGCGCAAACTTGCAAACGGTGAAACGTTTGACGTAGTCGTGAAAGATATTGTAAAAGGTGGACTCGTTGCGGATGTTGGTGTCCGTGCATTTATTCCAGCTTCGCTTGTTGAAAAAGATTTTGTTGAAGACTTCACAGACTACAAAGGACGTACATTGGCTGTAAAAGTCATTGAGCTTGATCGTGAAAAAAATCGCGTCGTTTTATCACATCGAGCTGTTATTGAAGAAGAAGAGTCATCGAAAAAGAAAGCCGCATTACAGTCGCTTCAAGTTGGTCAAGTGCTTGAAGGAACGGTTGCGCGTATCACAAACTTTGGCGTATTCGTCAATATCGGTGATGTCGATGGTCTTGTACATATTTCTCAGCTTGCTCATGCACGTGTAGATCATCCGTCAGATGTCGTAAAAGAAGGCGATGTCGTGAAAGTCAAAGTGCTTGCCATTGATGAGGAGAGCGGTCGCGTTTCTTTATCGATGAAAGCGGCATTGCCAGCTCCGTGGGATGGCATTGAACAAAAAATAAAAGAAGGCGACGTGTTAGAAGGCACTGTGAAACGTTTGGCGCCATTTGGAGCATTTGTCGAAGTATTGCCAGGCGTAGAAGGGCTTGTTCATATTTCGCAAATTTCAACGAAACATATCGGAACGCCGCACGAAGTGTTAAAAGAAGGCGATGTCGTAAAAGTTAAAGTGCTTGCCGTAAACGAACAAGAAAAACGATTATCGTTAAGCATTCGTGAGTTGCTTGAAGATGACGTGCAAGAAGATTATCGTGAATATACAACATCAACAGAGACGACGACAGGATTTCAAATTGGTGAGGTCATTGGAGAGCAGTTAAAAAAATTAAAATAAATGGTGATTGCAGTGGAACGTGCAAAACGAAAACGACAACATATTGAATATGCGCTTGCAACAGGACAACGTCGTTTGCACGGATTGGAAGATGTGACGTTTGTTCATAATAGCTTGCCGAATATTTCCACTGCTCATATCGATTTACGAACAAACATCGGCGAACTTTCTTTACGTTCGCCGATGTTTATTAATGCAATGACAGGCGGCGGAGGCGACGAAACGACGAAAATTAACGAGCATCTCGCCTATGTCGCTAAACAATGTGGCATTGCTATGGCCGTCGGCTCACAAATGGCCGCTTTAAAAGACGAACGAGAGCGGAAGACGTTCACAATTATTCGCAAGGTCAATGAGCATGGCATTGTATTTGCCAACTTAGGTAGTGAAGCAACAGTTGAACAGGCTAAACGTGCGATTGATATGATTGAAGCAAATGCCATCCAAATTCATTTAAATGTCGTTCAAGAGTTAGTGATGCCTGAAGGGGATCGTAATTTTTGCGGAGCGCTTTCACGCATTGAACAAATTGTTTCCGCTGTGGACGTGCCTGTCATCGTAAAAGAAGTCGGTTTTGGTATGAGCAAAGAAACAGCACGAAAGTTAGAAGATATTGGTGTGTGTGCCGTTGATGTCGGTGGATTTGGGGGGACAAATTTTGCGCAAATTGAAAATAAGCGGCGTGAACAACAGCTCACTTATTTTAACGAGTGGGGAATAACAACAACGGCATCGATTGCGGAAGTGGCATCGGAAGTTCAGCGCATGTCTATTATCGGAAGCGGTGGCGTACAACACGCCCTTGATGTCGCAAAATGTATTGCGCTCGGCGCCTCGGCGGTAGGAATGGCTGGTTATATGTTGCGCCTGCTTATTGAACAAGGCGTGGAAGCATTAATTGCAGAGGTGGATCAATTGCACGATGATTTAACGCTCATTATGACTGCACTTGGCACTCCTACAATTGCTCATTTGCAAAAAGCTCCCCTCGTCATTACCGGAAAAACGCATCATTGGTTGCGCGAGCGAGGTATTGAAACAACGCGTTATAGCCAACGATAACGAAAAAGGTGTCCCAAAAAATGGGGCACCTTTTTGATGTTTGTAGAAGCTTATTTTTCCGTTTTTGTGCTTCCTTTAAAATTTTTCGCAGGATCGCGATCGGACTCCACGCGTCGCGATTGCTTTAACTTTCTCTCTTGGCGATCTTTCCCCATCTTTATCCCTCCTTAGTTTTTATTTTGCCCATTCTCTTTTTTCACATGTGAAGATTAAATTTTTTAAAAAAAAGACATACTGGAAAGTGGAGGTGTTACGGTGGAAGGAGGTTATTTTTATTGGTTTTCTTGGTGTTTATGGATGATTTACACTTTTTTCGCTCCGAAAAATCGTGTGCGCCTGCTTATTTGCCTATATATTTTATTATTAATTACGTTGTCTGCGCATGATGTAACTATTTATTCGTTCCACATGTCACTTGCATACATCTTGATGTTGATGGTTAGCTACTCTTTTGTAATGGAAAAAACAGGAATATCATTCATTTATTTTGCGTTTGCAAGTGCTAGTATGACGATGTTGTATGCAGCTTTTCATTTTTTATTATTGTTCGATCCGGTTTGGGTGTTTGCTGAAGCGACATGGTTGCTTGCGCTCGTCCTTTTGTTTACATCGTTTGTACTATATCGCTCATTTTACGATCGGTTCCTTGTTTTGACGGTCAGTTGTTGTCAAGGTGACTTTTTATATGCGTTTGTGTTAAAACAATTTTCTTTTCCTCACCCGATTGGTTCACTTCTTTTTTTAGATGGTTGGGCGTTAGCCACAGCCTGTTTATTTATATGGGAATGGCTTGAACAGCTGCCGATGTACATCGATACACGATTTCAAAAGAGGGCAAAGGAGGCTAAGACGTGAACGAATATACGTATCCGATTTTATTTGGAGTCACAGTCGGGATATTAACGAGACTATATTTATTAAAAACAGATTATCGTCAATATCCAACATATTTGCATGGGAAAATTATTCATATAGCGCTCGGCTTTATTGCTGCAGGGCTTGGGACGATTGCGGTGCCAGCCATTATGGAAAAAGAATTTGCTGCGATTACATTTTTAGCTTTAGCCGCTTCTCAATTTCGAGATGTGCGCAATATGGAGCGCAATACGTTAAATGAACTTGACCGATATGAACTTGTGCCGCGTGGCAAGACGTATATCGAAGGGATTGCCATCGTTTTTGAAGGAAGAAACTATTTAGTTATTTTTGCATCATTTGTAAGTACGCTTGCTTACTTAGTTTGGAACATATGGTTTGGGATTGTTGCGGCTGCGATTTCGTTTATTGTGGCCCGCAAATTCATGTCAGGTAGCCGACTTGGTGAGATTGTCGACGTAGAATACGTGAAACCGCATTTTAAAGGAGCAGGATTATATGTTGACAATATTTATATCATGAATATCGGTTTAGAAGCGCGACGCGAAGAAATTTTACGGTATGGGATGGGATTTATTTTAAAGCCGAAAAATTTTAATGCTCGCTCAACGATTGCCAATCTTGGACAACGGCAAGCGATTTTACATGATGTTTCGACTGCGCTAGGGGTGTATCGTGACTCAGGCACGCCAGCGCTCGTGCCGCTCGCTAAGCGCGATTTAGATGATGGACGAGTCGGTATTTTTATTTTGCCTCAAGAAAAAGATATCGAAAAAGCAAAAGCAATTATTTGTAACGTACCGGCGTTAGAAAATGCGATTCGTATGCCGACGAAATCTGAAACAAATCAAGTAGGGAAGGTGTTAAAATGACCGTAGAGAAAGTGATTTTAGCGGTGATTACGACGTCACCGCATAAAGTAGCTGGCGGAGTTACGTTTATTTGTGAAAACGAGGAAGAAATGCAACGAATCGCAGCGAATTTAGAAGCGATTTTAGATGGTATTGCTCATGCGCTAAGCGATGATTTGCTCATTATTGTGAAACATTGATTTTTTTGATAAAATGGGAAAGCTAGACCCTTCAACCGAAGGGCTTCTTTTTTGTTCGGGTTTCGAAATTTAGTGAAGGAGTGTGAGAATATGACGAAACCAGTTGTAGCGATCGTTGGTCGCCCGAATGTCGGAAAGTCCACGATTTTTAACCGTATTGTCGGTGAACGTATTTCGATTGTCGAAGATGTACCGGGAGTGACACGCGACCGAATTTATAGCAGTGCAGAATGGTTAAATACAAAGTTTAACATCATTGATACAGGAGGAATTGATATTGGCGATGAGCCATTATTGACGCAAATTCGCCAACAAGCCGAGATTGCCATTGATGAAGCGGACGTCATTATTTTTATGACGAATGGTCGTGATGGTGTCACAGCAGCCGATGAGGAAGTAGCGAAAATTTTATATCGCTCAAATAAACCTGTTGTTTTGGCTGTGAACAAAATTGATAATCCAGACATGCGTGAAAACATTTACGATTTTTATACGCTCGGATTCGGAGAGCCGATTCCGATTTCTGGTACGCACGGATTAGGGATCGGGGATTTGTTAGATGCAGTTGTTGCACATTTTCCGAAACGAGAAACGAAAGAGTACGATGCGGACGTCATTAAATTTTGTTTAATCGGTCGTCCAAATGTCGGCAAATCTTCGCTAGTCAATGCGATTTTAGGTGAAGAGCGGGTCATTGTGAGCGATATAGCAGGAACAACGCGTGATGCGATCGATACGACGTTTAAGCGCGATGGACAAGAATATGTCATTATTGATACAGCTGGGATGCGCAAAAGAGGAAAAGTATATGAGAGCACCGAAAAATATAGTGTGTTGCGTGCATTAAAAGCGATTGAGCGTTCGGATGTCGTACTTGTCGTCATTAACGCAGAAGAAGGTATTATTGAACAAGATAAAAAAATTGCGGGGTATGCACATGAAGCTGGTCGAGGTGTCGTCATCGTTGTAAACAAATGGGATGCAATTGAAAAAGATGAAAAGACGATGAACGAGTTTGAGAAAAAAATTCGCGATCACTTTCAATTTCTCGACTATGCACCGATCGTATTCGTATCCGCAAAAACGAAACAACGGCTGCATAAGTTGTTGCCGATCATTCAAATGGTGAGCGAAAATCACGCGATGCGCGTCCAAACGAACGTATTGAACGAAGTGTTAATGGACGCCATTGCAATGAATCCGACACCGACACATAACGGCCAACGATTAAAAATTTATTACATGACACAAGTAGCAGTGAAACCACCGACGTTTGTTGTATTTGTGAACGATCCGGAATTAATGCATTTTTCGTACGAGCGCTTTTTGGAAAATCGGATTCGCGATACGTTCGGATTTGAGGGAACGCCGATTAAAATCATTGCACGTCCGCGAAATTAAAGGGGTGATCAGATGGTTGCAGTATTAGGTGCAGGTAGTTGGGGTACAGCTTTGGCGATCGTTCTTGCCGATAATGGACACCATGTTCGGCTATGGGGACAGCGTCAAGAACAAATCGATGAAATTAATGAAAAACATACGAATGAAAAATATTTGCCGAATATTCATCTTCCTGAAGCGATTGTTGGCTACGTAGATCTTTCCAAAGCGCTTGAAGGGGTTGAAACGGTCGTATTAGCCGTTCCAACGAAAGCGATTCGCGATGTATTACAGCGCGTTCGCACATGCGTGAAACAGCCGATTACGATCGTTTCGGTTAGCAAAGGAATCGAACCGGATACACATAAACGTATTTCAGAAATTATTGAAGAAGAAATGCCAGCCCATTTGTTACAAGACGTCGTCGTTTTATCAGGACCGAGCCATGCGGAAGAAGTGAGCTTACGCCATCCGACAACGGTGACAGTATCATCGAAAAATATGGAAGCAGCCGAGCGCATTCAAGATTTATTTATGAATCATCAATATTTTCGCGTATATACAAACCCAGATTTAATCGGAGTAGAGATTGGCGGGGCGTTAAAAAACATTATTGCGTTAGCAGCAGGAATTATCGACGGACTTGGTTACGGGGATAATGCGAAAGCAGCGCTTATGACGCGCGGGCTTGCAGAAATGGCTCGTCTCGGTAGCCGCCTCGGCGCCAATCCGCTTACATTTGCAGGTTTGACAGGAATTGGTGATTTAATTGTAACATGCACAAGCGTCCATTCGCGCAACTGGCGTGCTGGCAATTTGCTCGGTAAAGGATATGCGCTTGATGATGTGCTAGCGAATATGGGAATGGTTGTTGAAGGAGTGCGAACGACAAAAGCGGCCTATCAATTAGCGAAAAAAATGAATGTCGATATGCCGATTACAAACGCTCTTTACGATGTATTATTTAACGGAAAAGATGTGAAAAGCGCAGTAGACTTGCTTATGGCGCGTGGAAAAACGTCAGAACTTGAAGATTTAGCAAACATTTCGTTATAATTTTCTTGGAAATAGGCATGTGAAGAGAGCTTTGTTATTTATATTGCATACGATGTTATGAAAACATTCTCAGACTTGAATGGATGGTGCATGTTTAGTCATCGTCTGAAGTAAAGAAGCCCCGCTTTACTTCAGCTTTTTTATGTAGCAATTTAGAGAAAGCGAGGGAAAGCGATGTCGCCGGGTCTTTTAAAAATGTGGATTTCGTTAACAGGAATCGGTTTAATGTTCATCGCTGTATTTTCGATTTATTTCAGTCGATATCAAGTGAAAAATAAGATTATAAAAATGATTTTAGCAACGATTGCATACATAAGTATGATCATCGCTGGTCTCATTATTGTGTTTGTCGTATTTAGCGGACCAGTGCAAGAATAAAAGGATGGATGAATGATGAAAAAGTGGCTACTTCCTGCAATGGTTGTTGTCATAGCGATCGTATTATCAGGTTGCTTATATCCGCAAGAGCGGTTAGCTCAAAATCAAATCCCGTACAAAGAACAAGTCGAGCGTGTACAACAAGCGGTAAACGAATATCGTCAAGCGACAGGTGGATTGTTACCGATCAAAACGCGCGATATGGCAACGCCGATTTATCAAAAATATCCGATTGATTTCAACTTGCTCGTTCCGCGATATATGGCTGAACCGCCAGGCAATGCATTTGAAAGCGGCGGCGTATATCAATACGTTCTCGTCGATGTCGAAACAAATCCGACGGTAAAACTGCTAGATTTGCGCGCTGCGGAAGCGATTCGCGATTTGAAGTTGCGCATTCGCATGTATCAAGATGCTCATGGTTATCCACCGTTTAAGGATATGCTTGCGAAAGGGATATTTACACTCGATTATAAAAAACTTCGTTTACACGCACCTCCTCACATCGTCAGCCCGTATTCTGGAAAAAATCTTCCACTTATTATTGACGGCAAGGGAGAAATTTATATTGACTACCGTATCGATTTGTATGAAAAACTGAAAACCGAGGCGCACAACTATCGTTATGGTGACGATATTCGCGATTTGCTTGTGAAACATTCGCTTTTTGTACCTGCTTATTCCCTTCCATACACCGTTGATGAAAAGAAAAAAGAGCCAATTTTTCTTGTGAAATAAGTCATGATCCCTTCTCTAACCAAATACATTTTAGAGAAGGGATTTTTTAGTCATAAACAAATAGGACAACAACATATGCATATAGTGTCCTCATATGTTTTAAATATAAGGGAGGGAAGGCAGTTGGAAAAGGTCGATCTTTTTAAAGATATTGCGGAACGAACAGGCGGGGATATTTATTTAGGAGTTGTCGGCGCCGTTCGAACAGGCAAATCAACATTTATTAAAAAGTTTATGGAACTTGTTGTCATTCCGAATATTCAAAACGAAGCAGATAAAGCGCGGGCACAAGATGAACTGCCACAAAGTGCGGCAGGAAAAACGATTATGACGACAGAGCCAAAGTTTGTTCCGAACCAAGCGGTGAAAGTGAAAGTAGATGATGGAATTGAAGTGAACATCCGCCTCGTTGATTGTGTTGGCTACACGGTACAAGGGGCGAAAGGATTTGAAGATGAAAACGGCCCGCGCATGATTCACACACCGTGGTATGAAGAGCCGATTCCGTTTCAAGAAGCAGCCGAGATTGGCACGAGAAAAGTTATTCAAGAACATTCGACAATCGGCGTTGTCGTTACAACCGATGGCTCGATTGGAGAAATTCCGCGCGAAAATTATATTGAAGCGGAAGAACGTGTCGTCAACGAATTAAAAGAAGTTGGCAAGCCATTTATTATGATTATTAATACAGTACGTCCACAACATCCAGAAACAGAAACGTTGAAGCAACAATTAAGCGAAAAATACGACATCCCGGTGCTAGCCTTGAGCGTGGAAGGAATGCGGGAAGCCGATGTGTATCAAGTGCTTCGTGAAGCATTATATGAATTTCCTGTATTAGAGGTGAACGTCAATTTACCGAACTGGGTCATGGTATTGCGCGAAAACCATTGGTTGCGCGAGAGCTATCAAGATGCGGTGCGTGATACTGTGAAAGATATTAAGCGATTGCGCGATGTCGACCGTGTTGTCCAACAATTTAGCGAATATGACTTTATTGATGAAGCTCGTTTAGCCGGCATTGAAATGGGGCAAGGTATTGCAGAAATTGATTTATACGCGCCAGATGAGTTGTACGATCAAATTTTAAAAGAAGTCGTAGGGGTCGAAATACGCGGAAAAGATCATTTGCTGCAATTAATGCAAGATTTCGCTTATGCGAAGGCGGAATACGACCAAATTGCTGATGCGCTTCGCATGGTGAAACAAACAGGCTATGGCATCGCAGCGCCATCGCTTTCTGATATGAGCTTAGATGAACCGGAAATTATTCGTCAAGGATCTCGCTTTGGCGTACGGTTAAAAGCGGTCGCACCTTCCATTCATATGATTAAAGTTGATGTCGAATCGGAATTTGCACCGATTATCGGAACAGAAAAACAAAGCGAAGAGCTCGTTCGTTACTTAATGCAAGATTTTGAGGACGATCCACTTTCGATTTGGAACTCTGATATTTTTGGTCGTTCGCTCAGCTCGATTGTCCGTGAAGGCATTCAAGCGAAACTAGCACTTATGCCTGAAAATGCCCGCTATAAATTAAAAGATACGTTAGAGCGCATCATTAACGAAGGCTCCGGTGGACTAATCGCGATCATTTTATAAAAAGACTCCGTTTGGGGTCTTTTTTGCTTTGAAACAAAAATTTTCTCTTGCAGTCAAAAAGCGCGATATGATAATCTTTATTCAGAAAATGTTAGGTTCGTTGGGGAATAATAGGCAAATTGCATGATTTTGCTGAAAAAATGTTGAATTATGAGCAAGGATCAGTTAATATAAGGCATGTTAATGTATAGAAACAATAGAAAGTGTAGACAACTGAAAGTGATGTATGATACATATGCTTTGGGAGGAGGTGAGTGGCATGAACAAAACGGAATTAATCAACGCGGTAGCCGAAGCAAGCGGCCTTTCTAAAAAAGATGCATCTAAAGCAGTTGATGCTGTTTTTGACGCAATTACAGAAGCGCTTAAAAACGGTGATAAAGTACAATTAATCGGTTTTGGTAACTTCGAAGTACGTGAGCGTGCGGCGCGCAAAGGACGCAACCCGCAAACAGGAGAAGAAATCGAAATTGCTGCAAGCAAGGTCCCTGCTTTCAAACCTGGGAAAGCGTTAAAAGATGCTGTGAAGTAAGAAATTACATACAGCCAAAAGAGGTAGCCGGTTGCGAGCTGCCTCTTCTTTTTTGCCTTTTTTCATCTTTATGTGCTAGAATCGGATTACGTGAAGTTGAATGGTAGGAGGATGCAACAAATGAATGTACAACAAATTGAACAAGCGGTTCGCTTAATTTTAGAAGCGATTGGCGAAGATCCAAATCGTGAAGGGTTGCTCGATACACCGAAGCGGGTAGCAAAAATGTATGTGGAAATGTTTTCTGGTTTAACCGAAGATCCGAAAGTGCACTTGCAAACGGTATTTAGTGAAGACCATGAAGAACTTGTCCTCGTCAAAGACATTCCGTTTTATTCAATGTGTGAACATCATCTCGTTCCGTTTTTTGGTGTGGCTCACGTCGCATACATTCCACGTGGTGGAAAAGTGACGGGATTGAGCAAACTAGCACGAACGGTCGAAACTGTTGCGCGACGACCGCAATTACAAGAACGAATTACAGCAACGGTAGCCGATGCCATTATGGAGACGCTCGAACCGCATGGGGTGATGGTTGTTGTGGAGGCTGAACATATGTGTATGACGATGCGTGGTGTGAAAAAGCCAGGAGCGAAAACAGTTACAACTGCGGTACGTGGAACGCTTGCAACAGATGACAAAGCTCGCGCCGAAATATTAGCGCTGATTAAATAGGAGGGATTGTATGATGCAAGGTGACTATGTGGTGATTAAAGCGTTAGAAGACGGAGTGAATGTCATCGGGTTAACGCGCGGTTCAGATACGCGCTTCCATCATTCTGAAAAGCTTGATCAAGGTGAAGTGCTTATTGCGCAATTTACAGAACATACATCAGCAATTAAAGTGCGCGGAAAAGCGCTCATTCAAACACAACACGGTGAAATCCAATCCGACGCAAAAAATCATCGTTAACATGAAGGGCGTTTATGATATAATAAAGTTTGAGTTTTTGGGAAGCAAGGGTGATGAATCATGGATATGCAACAGCAAATGGAACAAGTACGAACGCGCATTCAACGGGCAATTGCCCATCCATATGTAGATCGCTATATACAACCGCGTATCATAGACGAAGATCGCATATCGTTTGCTCTTTCTATGTTACGTTCAGCTCAAGTGGAAGCAAACATCGCGCTCGATTATGTGTTTGCCATGATGTTAATTCAACTCGCCCTTGATACCCATGATGAAGTAGATGAGCAACAAACGGTGCAACAAAAACAATTAACAGTACTTGCGGGAGATTTATATAGCGGATTGTATTACGAGTTTTTAGCGCAGCGACATGATATTTCTCTTATTCGTCGCTTTGCCGAGGCGATAAAAGAAATTAACATACAGAAAATTCGCTTGCAGCAACTGTCGCCAGATGATCCTGAGCGCTTTCATTGCATCGCTGTAATCGAATCAGCATTGCTTCGTCAGCTTGCAAAACATGTTCATGCTGATGAGTGGGGGGAGCTTGCATATTATTTGTTCTCGCTAAAACACGTTCAACGCGAGGAAGCAAAATCGAAAGCAACGGTCGATTATATCGATCATTGTAAGCGAAAATTACAAGATCTTCTCCCGTTTCATGTACACAAAGAAGTAAAAGAGCAATTCTCTCATCTCCTCGCTTGATTTCAGTTGAAAGAAGGGGATTTTTATGCAACAGTCGAAAGAAGAACGTGTTCATCGCGTATTTGAAAAAATTTCTGACCATTATGATCGCATGAACTCTGTCATTAGCTTTAAACGCCATGTCGCATGGCGAAAAGATACGATGAAACGAATGAACGTGCAAAAAGGAGCAAAAGCGCTCGATGTATGTTGCGGGACAGCCGATTGGACGATTGCATTGGCGGAAGCAGTCGGACCTGGCGGAGAAGTATACGGACTTGATTTTAGTCGCAATATGTTAAAAGTAGGAGAAGAAAAAGTAAAAGAGCGTGGTTTTCAACATGTCACACTTGTTCATGGAAACGCCATGAGTTTGCCTTTTCCTGACAATACGTTCGACTATGTGACGATCGGTTTTGGATTGCGCAACGTTCCCGACTATATGACCGTATTAAAAGAAATGTATCGCGTGGCAAAACCGGGTGGAAAAGTCGTTTGTTTAGAAACGTCACAACCAACGTTGATCGGTTTTCGCCAGTTGTACTATGCATATTTCCGTTATATCATGCCTTTTTTCGGGAAAATTTTCGCGAAAAGCTATGAAGAATACTCGTGGCTGCAAGAGTCGGCTCGTGAGTTTCCAGGAATGGACGAGCTAGCAGATATGTTTCGTCAAGCCGGTTTCGTGCGCGTACAAGTGAAACCGTATACGTTCGGAGTGGCGGCGATGCATCTCGGATATAAACCTGATGGACGTTAAGGTGAATAGTGATGAAGCTAAAGGCGATGTATTCGTTTTTAAATGGGGATTTAAACCGAATTGAACAAGAATTAAAAGAAACAGTGCAAGCCTATGATCCGCTTGTTAACGAGGCATCGTTACATTTACTTGAGGCGGGTGGAAAACGCATTCGTCCGGTGTTTGTCTTGCTTGGTGGACAATTTGGCACGTATCATTTCGAGAAGATGAAGCGAGTAGCCGTCGCTCTTGAACTCATTCATATGGCTTCTCTTGTCCATGATGATGTCATTGACGGCGCGATGTTGCGGCGCGGAAAAGAGACGATTCAAGCCAAATGGGGAAATCAGTTTGCGATGTACGTGGGCGATTATTTATTTGCGCGAGCGCTTGAACAAATGTGTGAAATTGACGATCCGGTTGCCCATCACATTTTAGCAAACACCATCGTTGAAGTATGTCGAGGAGAAATTGGGCAAATTAGTGACAAATATCGATTTGATCAAAATTTGCGTCGTTATTTGCAGCGAATCAAAAGAAAAACAGCTTTGCTCATTGCAGCAAGCTGTCAGCTCGGTGGCGTCGTTGCAGGAGCGCCTGAGGCTGTTCATAAAAAATTGTATTGGTTCGGCTATTACGTTGGAATGTCCTTTCAAATCACAGATGATATTCTCGATTTTATCGGAACGGAAAAACAGCTTGGCAAACCAGCAGGAAGCGATTTATCGCAAGGCCATGTGACGCTCCCTGTTTTGTATGCGATGAAAGAACGAACGTTAAAAGAACAAATTATGAAAGTGAATGAACATACGACAAGTCGCGAAATGGCAGATTTAATAGACGGTATTAAACGAACAAACGCCATTGAAAAATCGTATGAGCTCGGGGATCGCTATTTACAAAAAGCGCTTCGCATGTTGCAAACATTGCCACGTAATCGCGCTTGGACTGCGCTTTATAACATTGCAAAATATATTGGAAAACGAAAATATTAAAAGAAAAATTAAAACGTTTTCATGGTGAATATTGCTAACTTGCATGCAGAATGTTATAATTGCTGAGGAGTCATTTCCAATACATAACGTATCAGGGGTGGAGAATTTGTCATGGAAAGAACATTTCTAATGGTCAAACCAGATGGGGTACAACGCGGTGTTATCGGTGACATCGTAGCACGTTTTGAACGGAAAGGTTTTCAGCTTGTTGGCGCAAAATTGATGCAAGTATCGCGCGAGCTTGCTGAACAACATTACGCAGAGCATAAAGAGCGCCCGTTTTTCGGTGAGCTTGTTGAATTTATTACGTCCGGTCCAGTATTTGCGATGGTATGGGAAGGCGAGAACGTCATCGCTACAGCGCGTCAAATGATGGGCAAAACAAATCCGCAAGAAGCGTTGCCAGGTACGATTCGTGGAGATTTCGGTTTAACGGTCGGAAAAAACATCATTCACGGTTCCGACTCAAAAGAGAGCGCAGCGCGCGAAATTCAACTATTTTTCAAAGAAGAAGAACTCGTTTCTTACAACAAGCTGATGAACGAGTGGGTATACTAAAAAAGGTAGGCACATGCCTATCTTTATTTTTTTATTCCTGTTTTTTCGCATTTTCGTTATACTGTACTTATGAAAGAAAAGGAAGAGGAGTTTTTTGTATGAGTGATTATCAACAATTTATTGCAAACGTCAAACGGAAAACAGGCATTGATTTAGCGCTTTATAAAGAAGCGCAAATGAAACGGCGATTAACTTCTCTCTACGAAAAAAAAGGATTTAAAAATTTTGATGAATTTTTTCGCGCGATGAATCACGACCAAGCGTTGTTTCATGAGTTTTTAGATCGCATGACCATTAACGTATCTGAATTTTTCCGCAATGCGAAACGATGGGAAGTGCTTGAGAAAAAAATTATTCCGAAAATTCTTAAAAAAAATAGACGGCTTAAAGTGTGGAGTGCTGCATGTTCAACGGGGGAAGAGCCGTATACGTTAGCGATTATTTTGTCAAAGTTCATGCCGTTATCGCAAGTGTCTGTATTAGCAACGGACATTGACGATAATGCGATGGCGCGGGCGAAGCTTGGCATTTATATGGAACGGTCTCTTCAAGAAGTGCCGGAAGATGTGAAGAAAAAGTTTTTTGTACAGGAAGGGTCTTATTACAAAGTTGTAGATGATATTAAACGAACAGTCACGTTTAAAAAACATAATTTGCTTGCCGATCCGTTTGATACGAATTTTGATTTAATTGTTTGTCGCAACGTGCTTATTTACTTTACGGAAGAAGCGAAGCATGAATTGTATTTAAAATTTAATCGCGCTCTCCGTCCTGGCGGTATTTTTTTCATCGGTAGTACCGAACAAATTTTTAATCCGACAGCATATGGATTTGAAGTAGAGGATACATTTTTTTACCGAAAAATATAGCTGCGACTGAACTCGGTCGTTTTCTGTGCAATTAAGGGGTTACATGCTTGGAAAAAATGTGTTATATTCATACATAATTGCTTTAAAGAGATGAAGGGAGAGAGGAAATTGCGGTACTTAACAGCAGGTGAATCTCACGGTCCACAATTGACAACAATTATCGAAGGTGTTCCAGCAGGATTGACGCTTCTAGCAGAGCATATTAACGAAGACTTGGCGCGGCGACAAAAAGGATATGGTCGCGGACGACGCATGCAAATTGAAAAAGACGAAGTGAAAATTTTAAGCGGTGTTCGCCACGGGAAAACGCTCGGTTCTCCCATTACGCTGGTCGTTGAAAACCGCGATTGGAAACATTGGACGAACATTATGAGCATTGAGCCGCTTATTGATGAAACAGAAGACGTTAAGCGAAAAGTAACGCGTCCGCGTCCGGGCCATGCGGATTTAAATGGGGCAATAAAATACGGTCATCGCGATATGCGCAACGTGTTAGAGCGCTCATCTGCGCGAGAAACGACGGTACGCGTGGCGGCTGGAGCGGTAGCGAAACGCATTTTAGCGGAGTTAGGCATTCGCATCGCAAGCCACGTCGTTGAAATTGGAGGAGTAAAGGCGGAAAATACCGCATATACGTCGCTTGAAGAGTTGCAACGAGTAACAGAACAATCTCCTGTTCGTTGTTTTGATGCGGAAGCGGAAAGAAAGATGATGGCTGCAATTGATGAAGCAAAACAAAAAGGAGACTCTATTGGTGGAATTGTAGAGGTCATTGTCGAAGGTGTTCCTGTTGGTGTCGGCAGCTACGTTCATTATGATCGAAAGTTAGATGCAAAAATTGCAGCTGCGATGGTTAGCATTAATGCGTTTAAAGGGGTTGAATTTGGCATCGGCTTTGAAGCGGCACGCCGTTTTGGAAGCGAGGTACACGACGAAATCGTATGGAATCCAGAAACAGGATATACGCGCAAAACGAATCGCCTTGGCGGATTTGAAGGCGGAATGACGACAGGTATGCCGATTGTCGTGCGCGGGGTGATGAAGCCGATTCCGACGTTATATAAACCGCTGATGAGTGTCGATATCGAAACGAAAGAACCGTTTGCAGCAAGCATTGAGCGTTCAGATAGTTGCGCAGTTCCAGCGGCAAGCGTCGTTGCTGAGGCAGTTGTAGCATGGGAAATTGCGAATGCGATTGTCGAACAATTTGGACAAGATCGTATGGATCTTATTATTGAAAATGTCGAAAACATGCGCCGGTACGCAAAGGAGTTTTAACGATGAAACGCATTCACATCGCTACGCCGTCGAAACGATATGAAGTCGTTATTGGAAATGAACTATTACCTATGCTTGATCGCATGATTGACCGCGCCTGTCCAAATGTGACAGCAGTACTCATTATTACAGATGAAACGGTTGCTTCGCTTTATTTAGCTGATGTGCAGCATGTTCTTCGTCAAACATATGACCGTGTATACACACATATCATTCCGAGTGGCGAGGAAGCAAAGTCGTTTGAGCAGTTTTATGCATGCCATACCGCAGCGCTCACATCCCATCTTGATCGTGATTCATTAATCGTCGCGCTTGGCGGGGGGGTTGTCGGGGATTTAGCTGGTTTTGTCGCAGCGACATATATGCGTGGCATTCGATTTGTTCAAGTGCCGACGACGTTACTAGCGCATGATAGTGCTGTTGGTGGAAAAACAGCCATTAACCATCCGCTTGGAAAAAATATGATTGGCGCTTTTTATCAGCCAGAGCTCGTTTTTTATGATATTTCCTTGCTCGCTACGCTCCCTGAACGAGAAATGCGGTCGGGATTTGCTGAAGTGATTAAACATGCCCTAATTTATGATCGTGTTTTTTTTGGCTGGTTACAAGCGAACGTGCAAAAGCTAGATGACTTGCGTGGTGACGAGTTACAATACGCGATTCAAAAAGGGATTGAAATTAAAGCAGCCATTGTTGCACAAGACGAAAAAGAACATGATGTTCGCGCGCATTTAAACTTCGGTCATACGCTCGGTCATGCGTTAGAAAGCGAGCTCGGTTATGGGGTGATGACGCATGGAGATGCGGTTGCCCTCGGCATGTTATTTGCGATTTTTGTAAGCGAACGTTTTTACAAGCAACCGCTTTTTTATTCATCGTTTCGGACGCTGTTTCATCATTACGGTTTTCCGACATCGCTTCCGTCACACGTATCGCCGGAACGTTTGCTTGCAAAAATGAAAAAAGATAAAAAAACGAAAGAGCAAACGGTGCGCATGGTACTAATGAAAGAGATCGGAACGGTATGCGTAGAACGTATAAGCGATGAGCAATTACTGCAATGGTTATACGCGTTTGCTGAAGAAGGAGGGGAAAAGTGTGATTCGAGCCATTCGCGGAGCAACGACCGTGAACGATAACGATGAACGAGAAATTGTGGACGAAACGAAACGACTGTTAACGGAAATGATCCGTCAAAACGATGTAAGCGCAGAAGATGTCGTATCGGTACTTATTTCGATGACCGACGATCTAAATGCCGCGTTTCCAGCTAAAGCGTTGCGTTATCTTGACGGTTGGACGTACGTCCCAGTCATGTGCATGCGCGAAATTAACGTTCCCCACTCATTGCCGAAATGTATTCGCATCATGATGACGGTACATACGACGCGTGCACAACAAGACATCCGTCACGTGTATTTACGCGAAGCAGTCCAACTTCGTCCGGATTTATCGTTGACAAAAAAGTCAGAAATATAATATGATAACCTATAAGTGAGCTGAGTAGAGTAAGAGTTGAGTAGAGAATGAGTGAGAGCGGAGCAGAGGATGGTTGAGATATTCACGCCTAAAGACTGCTCGTCTTTAGGTTTTTTTGTTTCCTCTTTGTTTCCCCTCATGTTCATTCTCCAAGAAAGGAGAACGATCATGAATACAACTGCATTTTTACAAGCAGCTTCCCATTTTCGGACGATTCCGATTGTGCGGCGCTTTTTTGCCGACACGTTCCAGCCGATTCAACTATTTATGGCTTTACGTGATGAAGCGACATTTCTGCTTGAAAGCGGAGATGAAATGTCCCCGTGGTCGCGTTATTCGTTTATTGGTGTTCGTCCATTCATGTCGATTGAAAGCGACGATGGCAAGCAGTTTTTTGTGAAAGAACAGCAACGGTTGCTGATACGCACAGCGACAATACAAGAAGCGTTTGCTTTCATGCAACATCATTTGAACGTTCAACCGTTGTCATTAGACGTTCCGTTTCGCGGGGGAGCTGTCGGTTATATAAGCTACGACTTTATTTCTTCAATCGAAAAAGTTCCATTTCATGTGTATAACGATTTACAAATGAAAATTGTTCATTTTGTTGTTTGTGAATCTCTTTTTGCTTTTGACCATGTAAAAAAAGAGTTGTTGCTTATCCATTATGTTCGTTTAGAAGAAACAGACGACGAAACAAAACGAATAGAAAAGTATGAAGCAGCTTGTCAAAGAATAGACGAACTTGCACGCCGAATGGTGCACGGTTGCGATGAACAAGCACATATGATGTTCGAACGAAACATGCCCGTTTCGTTCGATCGCGTCCGTTCGAATATGGATCGCCAAACGTTTTATCAAGCGGTTGAACGAATTCAATCATATATTGCGAGCGGTGATATTTTTCAAGCTGTTTTGTCACAACGATTTGCAATCGAAACGTCTATTGATGGATTTGAACTATATCGTTTGTTACGTCTATTAAATCCATCACCATATTTATTTTATTTAAATATTGGCGAAGAACAGATTGTCGGTAGCTCTCCAGAGAAGCTCATTCAAGTGCGAAATCGGGAGCTCGAAATCGACCCGATCGCTGGTACGCGCCGTCGCGGCAAAAATGAACAAGAAGACGCTTCGCTTATGAACGAGTTGCTTCATGACCCGAAAGAACGAGCGGAACATTATATGCTTGTCGATTTAGCGCGCAATGATATTGGTCGCGTCGCTATGTATGGGACGGTGCGTACGCCGCAATTTATGCAAATCGGGAAGTTTTCGCACGTTATGCATTTAATTTCAAAAGTAACAGGAACGCTTCGAGACGATGTTCACCCACTTGATGCGCTCATCGCTGCTTTTCCTGCTGGAACGGTGAGCGGGGCACCAAAAATTCGGGCGATGCAAATTATTCAGGAGCTAGAGCCGACAGCGCGCAACGTATATGCTGGTGCGATTGCATATATCGGCTTTGATGGAAACATTGATTCATGTATAGCCATTCGCACAGCTGTATTAAAAAATGAAGTGGCATATGTGCAAGCGGGGGCGGGAGTCGTTGCCGATTCATTGCCTGCATTGGAATGGAAAGAAACGCGAAATAAAGCGAGCGCTTTAATTCATGCGATTCAGCTTGCAGAGTACGTATTTAAAGGGGGAGAACAACGTGTTTGAACGGTTGTTGCATAAATGTGCCACGCACGAAACGTTAACGGAACAAGAAGCGTATGAAGCGATGAACGCGATGATGAGTGGGGAGGTGGATGAAAAACAAGTCGCTGCTTTTTTAGCCTTGCTGCGGTTTCGCGGTGAAACGGTCGATGAGCTTGTCGGTTTTATTCGAGCGATGCACAAACAAATGCGAACGATTTGTTTCGATGAGCCGGTAATCGATACGTGTGGCACGGGAGGAGATGGAAAAGGAACGTTCAATATTTCGACAGCAGTGGCCTTGCTTGTCGCATCGCTCGATATCCCTGTTGCGAAGCATGGCAATCGTGCCGTCTCATCGACAAGCGGAAGCGCCAATGTGATCGAGCATTTCCTTATTCCGATGCCAAAGACGGAAGAAGAAGCAAAGCAAGCGTTACGTACACATCGGCTCGTTTTTTTATTCGCCCCATTTTACCATGAAGCGATGAAATATGTGGCGCCCGTTCGCCAAAGTTTAAAAATGCGCACTACATTTAATTTGCTCGGACCGCTCGTCAATCCCGCCCGGCCGAAACGGCAAGTCATTGGGGTGCATAATGCAAAAGATGCTATGAAAATGGCAGAAGCGCTGCAACGAATCGGAACGGAACATACCGTTTTTGTTACAAGCTATGACGGTTTAGATGAGTGCAGCATTGCTTCCGAAACGCAATGGATTGAACTGAAACATGGCCGCATTATTCAACGTGTCATTGCTCCAGAAGATGTAGGATTACCGCGCGGTTGCTTAGCCGACATATGTGTCCGCAGCGTAAGCGAAAGTGCGAAGCTAATTGAAAATGTGTTTGCGAATCGCGCGAACGAAAGTGCGAAAAATGTCGTTTTACTGAATGCGGGTGTTGCTTTATATGTTGCTGGTGCGGCAACCGATATAATCGATGGAGTAAATATGGCGAAACAGGCGATTGAAACAGGGCGTGCATATGCGTATTTGCAACGATTGCGAGGTGAAATTTATGCTTGAAACGATTTTGCAAACAAAAAAAGAAGAAGTGGCATCATTACAATTGCCAGAAGCATGCGAACAACTTCCTCGTCGCTCGTTTTATGACGCCTTGGCGAATCCGCATCGTTTTTTAGGGTTAATTGCTGAAGTGAAAAAAGCATCGCCATCGAAAGGCGTCATTCGGCAACAAATGAATGTCGTTGACATCGCATGTGCATACGAACGAGCAGGTGCTGATGCTGTATCTGTATTAACAGATGAACAATATTTCGCTGGGCATCGGTCATATGTGACGAAGGTGAAACAACACATTCATATACCAATTTTACGTAAAGACTTTATTATCGATCGCAAACAACTGGTCGAAAGCGTCCGTATTGGCGCAGATGCGATTTTGCTTATCGGTGAAGCGCTCGATCCGTCTTTTTTACACGAATTATATGAAGAAGCGCACGAAATGGGATTGCAATGTTTAGTGGAAGTGCATGCACCGCAAACGGTAGATGCGATTTTAAAACGGTTCACACCGAAAGTGATCGGCATTAATAATCGCGATTTAAAGACGTTTCAAACATCGCTTCATGTGACAGAACAAATCGTTCCGCTTTTGCCGAATTGCATCATTGTTAGCGAAAGTGGCATTCACACATATGATGACGTACAAACTGTTCGCCAAGCAGGTGCTCATGCGATGCTCGTCGGTGAAGCGCTTATGCGCAAACGAGATGTTGGTGTGGCCGTTTATGAATTATTTGGGGAGCGGTATGTATGACCGTTTTAAAATATTGCGGTAATCGCTCATTTCATGACGTACAGCTTGTTGCACACAGCAAGGCGGATTATATCGGGTTCGTTTTTGCTGAAAGTAAACGGAAGGTCGAACCGAAAGATGTGAAACAATGGTTATCTTTCGTTGAACTTGGTGCAAAACAAATCGTTGGCGTCTTTGTCCACCCAACGATTTGCTCTGTCGCTTCTGTTCTGGAACACGTTCCTTTATCGATTATTCAATGTCACGGCATGGAGACGGTTCAGACGGTGAAACAATTAAAAGAATCGTTTCACATCCCTGTTTGGAAAGCGATTCACCATGCCCCTGGGGCGTGGTCATATATGCGTGTATGGGAAGGAATCGCAGACGGTTTCGTTATTGATAGCGGGCGAAAAGGAGCATGGGGTGGAACAGGCATCTCATTTGATTGGGCCGATGTTCCTTCTTACATGGAGGAGGCAAATCGCCAAGGTGTTCCTTGCTTCATCGCAGGAGGCATTACGCCAGACAACGTTGAGCAACTGGTAGCATATGAACCGTTTGGCATAGATATTAGTAGTGGAATTGAAGAAAATGAACGGAAAAGTGAGCAGAAAATGAAAACAATTGAACAGAAGGTGAAAACATGTTGATATTACCAAATGAACGTGGCCGTTTTGGCATGTTCGGTGGAAAATTTGTTCCGGAAACGTTAATGCGTCCGTTAGCCGACATCGAACAACAACTATATGAAGCGATGGCCGATCCTTCGTTTCATGCCGAATATATGCACCATTTGTATGAATACTCAGGCCGTCCGACTGCTTTAACGTTCGCAAAAAACTTGACAGAACGATTAGGCGGGGCGAAAATGTACTTTAAACGTGAAGACTTAAATCATACCGGTGCTCATAAAATTAACAACGCCATCGGGCAAGCGTTGTTAGCGAAACGAATGGGTAAGCGAAAAATTATCGCAGAAACAGGTGCAGGACAACACGGAGTGGCTGCGGCGACCGTTGCGGCTCGTTTTGGCATGGAATGTAAAGTGTTTATGGGCGAAGAAGATGTGAAGCGACAAGCGTTAAACGTATTTCGTATGAAACTGCTTGGTGCACAAGTTATTTCGGTGACAAGCGGCAATCGCACGTTAAAAGATGCGACAAACGAAGCGATTCGTTATTGGGTCGAGCATTGTGACGATCATTTTTATATGATCGGTTCTGTAGTCGGTCCTCATCCGTATCCGATGATGGTGCGCGAATTTCAACGCATTATTGGCGAAGAAGCGCGCGAACAAATGTTAAAAGCAGAAGGGAAGCTTCCGGACACGATCATTGCATGTGTTGGAGGGGGAAGTAATGCAATTGGTATGTTTCATCCATTTTTAGAGGATGACGTTGAATGTATTGGTGTTGAGGCGGCTGGCAAAGGTGTGCATACAACTGAACATGCCGCAACCATAACAAAAGGGAAAAAGGGTGTCATTCACGGATCGCTCACATACGTATTGCAAGACGAACATGGGCAAATTACTGAACCGTATTCCATTTCAGCGGGATTGGATTATCCAGGCGTTGGCCCAGAGCATGCATATTTGGCACAAATTGGTCGCGTTCGTTATGAAAGTGTAACGGATGAAGAAGCGATCGCTGCATTGCAAATGACAGCAGAAACGGAAGGAATCATTCCAGCGATCGAGTCCGCCCATGCGCTTGCCAAAGCGTTTCAAATTGCCCCTCTTCGCTCAAAAAATGAGACGATTCTCGTTTGTTTATCGGGAAGAGGAGATAAAGATGTGCAAACGGTAATGAACTATTTGGAAGGGGATGAACCGAGATGAAACATTTTATTCCATTTATCGTTGCTGGCGATCCATCTGAAGACGTGACGATTGATTTAGCTGTTGCGCTTGAACAAATGGGGGCAACGATATTAGAGCTCGGCGTCCCTTACTCTGATCCGCTTGCAGATGGGCCGATTATTCAACGAGCAGCGAGTCGGGCGCTGAAAAATGGAATGACGTTAACAAAAGCGCTTGAGCTCATTGGACGAATGAGAAAAAAAGGTGTAAAAATTCCGATTATTGTCTTTACGTATTACAATCCTGTGTTACAATTAGGAGAAGAACGCTTTTTTACTTTAGCGCGACAAAACGGTGCAAGCGGCGTGCTTATTCCAGATTTACCGTTTGAGGAAAGCGAGCATATGAGAACATTAGGCGACACATATCAAATTCCGTATATTTCAATCGTCGCTCCAACGTCTCATGAACGCATCGCAATGATTGCCTCGCAAGCTCAATCGTTTTTATATTGTGTGTCATCGTTAGGTGTAACGGGCATTCGAGATTCATTGCCAGCGGAATTGCACGAATTTTTACAACAAGTGAAATCATATAGCCGTGTTCCTGTCGTCGTCGGATTCGGCATTTCGACAGCTGAACAAGTAGAGCGACTACAACATATATGTGATGGCATCGTCATCGGTAGCGCTATTGTGCAAAAAATTGAACAGCTTCAAGACGAATTAAACGACGTGCATGCACGCGAACATGCGCTCATCGCTTTTTCTCAATACGTTGCTTCGCTTATTGAACCATTGAAAAGGGTGAGGAAAAATGAGAGTCAAACAACAACTACAACAATTAAAACCGTACCAACCGGGCAAGCCGATTGAAGAAGTGAAGCGTGAATACGGGTTAGAAACGGTCATTAAGCTAGCGTCAAATGAAAATCCGTACGGTTGTTCACCGCTTGTTCAACAAGCGATTATTGCTGAGCTTGACCATTTAGCGTTATATCCCGACGGATATAGCCGAACGTTGCGCGAGTCGCTCGCTATGCATGTTGGAGTCAATGAAAAACAACTCATTTTCGGAAACGGTTCCGATGAAGTCGTGCAAATGATTTGTCGCGCATTTTTACAAAAAGGAACAAATACGGTGATGGCTACACCGACGTTTCCGCAATATCGTCATAATGCAATCATCGAAGGGGCAGAAGTGAGAGAGGTTCCACTTCAAGATGGACATCATCATTTAGACGCAATGCTTCAAGCGATTGATGACGATACGCGCGTCGTTTGGATTTGTAGCCCAAACAATCCGACAGGCACGTATGTCGATGACGCATCTTTGCGGGCATTTTTAGCACAGGTGCCTAAACATGTGCTCGTCGTTGTCGATGAAGCGTATTATGAATACGTGCAGGCAGACGATTATCCAAATACTGTTGCTTTGCTTCAACAATATGAAAATATAATCATTTTACGCACATTTTCAAAAGCGTACGGCTTGGCTGCGCTTCGCATCGGATATGGCATTGCACATGAACATATTTTACAAGCGATCGAACCAGCGCGCGAGCCATTTAACACGTCACGCCTTGCGCAAGTCGCCGCCTTAGCTGCGTTAAAAGATCAAGCATTTATTCAACAATGCGCACAAAAAAATAAACAAGGATTAAACCAATTTTACGCATTTTGCGATAAACATAGTTTGCGCTACTACCCATCGGAAGGAAATTTTATTTTAATTGATTTTGGTTTTAGCGGTGATGAAGTGTTTACGTATTTGCTTCAGCGCGGCATCATTGTTCGTTCAGGATGCGCCCTCGGTTTTCCGACAGCTGTGCGTATTACGGTCGGATCGACGGAACAAAATGAAACGGTTATTCGTGCTTTAACAAACATGTTGAAAGAAAGAAGTGAGCATCTTTGCGAGGAAACATTTTAATTGTCGGTCTCGGCCTAATTGGTGGTTCGATTGCGCTCGCAATTAAGCGAGCGCATGAGGACGCGACAGTGATTGGATATGACGTATCGAACGAATCGCTACGTTTAGCTCGTTCGCTTGGCGTCATTGATGAAGCGGTCCCTTCTTTTGCTCACGCTGCGCGTGAAGCAGATGTCATCGTGCTTGCTGCCCCTGTCGTTCAAACAGAGCAATTGCTTCATGAGTTGGTCAGTCTGTCTTTACGGCCACATGTCATTGTTACAGATGTAGGAAGTACAAAAGAACGCATTGTCGAGCAAGCGTTGCCGTTATTAGAAAAAGGAGTAGCGTTTATCGGCGGGCATCCGATGGCAGGTTCACATAAAAGCGGTGTGGCGGCTGCGCGTGCGCATTTGTTTGAAAATGCATTTTATATTTTAACGCCAACGGAACATGTCAAACAAGACGACGTCATGCGATTAAAACAATGGCTTAAAGGAACGAAAGCGCATTTTGTTACATTAACGCCGAGAGAGCACGATCGCATTGCTGGCGTCATTAGCCACTTTCCGCACATCATCGCGGCGAGCCTTGTTCATCAAGCGCAACAATACGAGCGAGAAGATGCGCTTGTCAGCCGATTGGCTGCGGGTGGTTTCCGTGATATTACGCGCATTGCCTCTAGCAATCCAGAAATGTGGCGCGATATTTTTATACATAACAAAGAGGAGTTGTTGCAGCTGTTCGATCGTTGGATCGAGGAAATGAAAAAAATTCGTACGTACGTTGCTGACGGAGATAGCGAACGAATTTATCAATATTTTCATGAAGCGAAACAGTTTCGTGACGGTCTTCCTGCTCGAACGAAAGGCGCCATTCCTTCCTTTTACGATTTATATGTCGATGTGCCAGACTATCCGGGGGTTATTTCTGAAATTACCGGTTATTTGGCGAAAGAGCGCATTAGCATTACAAACATTCGCATTATTGAAACGCGCGAAGATATTTACGGTGTGCTTCGTTTAAGCTTCCAAACAGAAGATGATCGTCAACGAGCAAAACATTGCATCGAAACCAATACAAACTACGAAACGTACGTTGTGTAAAAGAGGGTGGAATGATGGAATTAAAAACAAATATCCATGCATTGCGAGGAGAAATTGCCGTCCCAGGAGATAAGTCAATTTCCCACCGCGCTGTTATGTTTGGGGCGCTTGCGAAAGGGACGACGCGGGTGACAAATTTTTTAACAGGTGAAGATTGTTTAAGCACGATCGATTGTTTTCGTAAAATGGGTGTAACGATTATGCAACATGGAAATGAAGTGATTGTTGAAGGAAAAGGAATGGAAGGTTTAAAAGAACCAACCCATATATTAAACGTTGGCAACTCAGGTACGACAACGCGTTTGTTGTTAGGTATTTTAGCTGCTTGTCCGTTCCATGCTTGTTTGATCGGGGATGATTCGATTGCGAAACGCCCGATGGATCGCGTCACAATCCCCCTTAAACAAATGGGTGCACACATTGACGGCCGAGAACAAGGACGCTACACCCCGTTAGCTATTCGCGGCGGTCAATTGCAGCCGATTACATATTATTCACCTGTTGCAAGCGCTCAAGTGAAATCAGCTATTTTGCTCGCAGGTTTACATGCGGAAGGAACAACAACAGTTACTGAGCCACATCAATCTCGTGATCATACCGAGCGCATGTTACGGGCGTTCGGAGCGGATGTGCACATTGACGGATTGAGCGTCTCAGTTACAGGAAGGCAAACACTTCATGCCATTGATGTAGAAGTGCCGGGAGATATTTCTTCCGCTGCTTTCTTTTTAGTGGCTGGTGCGATCGTCCCAAATAGCGAAATTACGTTAAAGCACGTCGGAATCAATCCGACGCGCACAGGCATTATTGATGTGTTGATTGAAATGGGGGCGGATATTTCTATCGAACATGTTCGCAACGAAGACAGCGAACCAGTAGCTGATATAACAGTGCGCACTTCGACGCTGAAAGCAATGCATATCGGAGGGGATATGATCCCGCGATTAATTGATGAAATCCCAATCATCGCTCTTTTAGCTACGCAAGCTGAAGGAACGACTGTCATTACAGATGCGAGCGAGTTAAAAGTAAAAGAAACGGATCGCATTGCAACGGTCGTGTCCGAATTGCGAAAGCTTGGTGCTCACATTGAAGCAACAGAAGATGGAATGATTATTCATGGGAAAACACCGCTTTATGCGAACGATGTCATTGTTGATAGCTATGGTGATCATCGTATCGGGATGGTGTTAGCTATCGCAGCGTGCATCACAAAAGGAGACATCGTTCTTCAACGTCCTGAGGCGATCGCGGTGTCGTATCCGACGTTTTTTGAACATTTGCATGCATTGCAAAGCTGATTCCATTATGGATCAGCTTCTTTTTTTGCATGACTATTTGTTCGATGGTATGATAAAGCGTGATGATATGAATGATGAGGGTGAGACTAGATGAAGAAACTAGATCAAATCGTTCAACTCGTTGAACAAGGTGAGGTTGAGCGTGCATTATCGCTTGCTGAGCAAATCAAACAAAACGGAAGCGATGAAGAGCGGTATATGTTAGCTGACCAATTTTTTTCATGGGGCTGGTTAGAAGAGGCGGAGTCGCTCGTTCGGACGTTGCTTGCGCGCTATCCAGATGAACGTGAACTGCAGCTGTTTTTAGCAGAAATATATACAGAGATGGATAAAGAAGAAGAAGCGCTTGAATTGTTGATGGATATAGAAGAAGATGACCCATATTATGTGCGAGCATGCTTGTTGATGGCAGACCTTTATCAAATGCAAGGATTAGACGAAGTGAGTGAACAAAAATTATTGAAAGCGTATGAAAAAATGCCGAATGAACCTCTTGTTCAATTTGCGTTAGCTGAACTATATTTTACGAGCGGTCAGTATCAAAAAAGTTTGCTGTATTATGAACAAGTCATGAAACAAACAAAAACGATCGCCGGCACCGTTCTTGCTCAACGCATGGCGGAAGCATATAGCTTGCTTGGTGAATTTGAACAAGCGCTATCTTATTATGAACAAGCGTTAAGTGAACGCTTCGATGCCCATACGTTATTTCAATACGGATTTACTGCGTATCAAGCAGAAGCATATAAAACAGCTATTGCGAAATTGAGCGAGTTAAAAGCGCTTGATCGTGAGTACGTGCCGCTTTATTTATTTTTAGCAAAATCGTATGAACAAGAAGGAGATATACAACAAAGCTACGAAATAGCAAAAGAAGGATTAACGATTGATGAATGGAATAAACAATTGCTCGTCTATGCAGGAAAGATTGCATTAAAGCTCGGAAAACGTGAGGAAGCGCTTAAGTACATTGAACAAGCGCTTAATATCGATCCGGGTTATTTAGAAGCGTTATTCATATGGACGAGCTTATTGTTTCACGAGGAGCGGTACGAAGACGTTGTACGCGTTATTCAGCAAGCGATCGAACAAGGCGAATACGATCCACAATTTGAATGGGAGCTTGCGAAGGCGAAACAAAAGCTTGAAATGTATGATCAGGCATTAAAGCATTATGAAGAGGCATATACTTTTTTTAAAGATGATCCAAACTTTTTATATGATTTTGGCTATTTTTTATTTGAGGAGGGAAGAAGAGAGAAAGCAAAAGACATATTTGAACAACTATTGTGTATCGATCCGACAAACGAAGAGATTGCCCACATGATGTTGCAATTTGAATGAAGTTGTCATTCGGATGCGAGGGGGGAAGGGAATGGTTTCTGTCTGGGAGAAAAAAGAATTTGTTCGCTGGTTTTTAAACAACTATCAATTAAAACGGCGCGAATGTGTATGGATTTTAAACTATTTGCTTAGTCATGATACGCTCATGGAAAAGGTGCATTTTGTAGAACATGCCGAATATTGCCCGCGCGGCATGATGATGTCGACGCATTGTGTTGACGATGTGCCGTTTCGATTTTATAAGCAAAACGTCATCACGACAGATGCGGAAAAATCGTTTCACGATATTCGCTTAAATCGTGATGAGGATATTTACATTCAACTTAATTTTCGCGGTGCATTTCATTCGCCGCAATACGTGGCAGTGCTTGAAGAAAATCCGTATATGCCAAAAAAAGCGAACAAACAAGATGAACAACTTGTTGAAACGATTGTGCACCAATCGATTCAACATTTTCAACGTCAAAAAATTATGCGGTTAATTGACGAGGCGCTTGATCAGCAAGATGAACAAAAATTTCGCGAGCTGACCGAACAATTAAAAGCGTTGCGTTAACCTCGTGGTTTCGCAACGCTTTTTGCTATGTATATATTTGTCACAAAATGTTCAAAAAAATACATATATATTTCGTGTAAGATGGAAACATAAGGAGTGATTTGAATGAAATGGACAGCAAAAGATGTGGACATGTATCATCAAGCGAAAGAGTACGTGGATACCGCGCTCGTTCCGTGCATACCAATTGGGTGTACAAATATGAAAGCTTTTGCTGAGATGAGTGAGCATACGTTACTGATTGCAAATGAAGTGGAACGACAGTTTAAAGGGAGAGTGATGTTATTTCCACCGCTTACATATTTCATTCATGAACAAGTGCAAGCCCGTGTACATGAATGGATAAACGTACTTAAACAAACGGGATTTCAACACATATGTTTTCTTACTTCACATGCGGATATCGCCGATGAATCGTTCGTTTATGTGCCAGCGCTTCCGCTTGAACATGCCGATGAATCGTATAAGCAAAAAGTCGTGCGTCAACAAGTAGAGCAAGTGATGGATGCATTAGTGACGAAATGGACGTTAAAAAATTAGATAGCGTTTACACTATCATTATATTGACCTTGATGGAAACATGATATATCATTAGGTTATCCTAGTTTTATATATGTGTTATAACAATTCGTCCGAATGGACTTAACTTCATATAGAGGGGGGAAAACGATGAGCGAGAAAAAGCATCGCGTGTCAAGACGACAGTTTTTAAACTACACGCTAACAGGTGTAGGCGGATTTATGGCAGCTGGCATTTTATCACCGATGGTACGCTTCGCCTTAGATCCGATTTTAAAAGAAGGAACTGGACAAGATATGGTTGCAGTTGCCCAAGTGAAAGACATTACGACAGAACCACAGCGCTTCGACTTCAAAGTAAAAGTAAAGGACGCATGGTACGAGTCGGAAGAGCCAAGATCTGCGTGGGTATTTAAAGATGAAAATGGGGATATCGTTGCCCTATCACCTATTTGTACCCATCTTGGCTGTACGGTGAACTGGAATGGCGACAAAAGCAATCCAAACCGTTTCTTCTGTCCTTGTCACTATGGGTTATACGAAAAGGACGGAACGAACGTGCGAAATACGCCACCGCCAGCTCCATTGCACCGTTATGAATACGAAGTAAAAGATGGCACGTTGTATTTAGGTAAAGCGAAACCACGAGGGGAGGCGTAATACATGCTTAATAAGATTTATGATTGGGTTGACGAGCGGCTAGATATTACGCCTTTGTGGCGCGATATCGCAGATCATGAAGTGCCAGAGCACGTAAACCCTGCGCATCACTTTTCAGCGTTTGTTTACTGCTTTGGTGGATTGACGTTTTTCGTTACAGTCATCCAAATTTTATCTGGTATGTTTTTAACGATGTATTACGTACCGGATATTAAAAACGCTTGGGAGTCTGTTTATTACTTACAAAACGAAGTGGCATTTGGACAAATCGTGCGCGGCATGCATCACTGGGGGGCAAGCCTTGTTATTGTGATGATGTTTTTACATACGTTGCGTGTATTTTTCCAAGGCGCTTATAAAAAGCCGCGTGAATTAAACTGGATCGTTGGTGTGCTTATTTTTATGGTAATGATGGGTCTTGGTTTTACAGGCTATTTATTGCCTTGGGATATGAAAGCGCTCTTTGCGACAAAAGTAGGATTGCAAATTGCTGAAGCGACGCCAGTCATCGGTCCGGCGATTAAAACGTTGTTAGCAGGTCATCCTGAAATTGTCGGTGCTCAAACGTTAACGCGTTTCTTTGCTATTCACGTATTTTTCTTGCCAGCAGCATTATTAGGATTAATGGCAGCCCACTTCTTAATGATTCGGAAACAAGGAATTTCTGGTCCACTGTAAAATTTAGCATAAGGGAGGGAACGCTATGCATCGCGGAAAAGGGATGAAATTTGTCGGCGACTCGCGCGTGCCTGCTACGCGCAAGCCGAACATTCCGAAGGACTATTCCGAATATCCGGGGAAAACAGAGGCGTTTTGGCCGAACTTTTTATTAAAAGAATGGATGGTCGGCTCCGTCTTTTTAATCGGTTTTTTATGCTTAACCGTTGCGCATCCGTCGCCGCTTGAGCGGATTGCGGATCCGACAGATACAAGCTATATTCCGCTTCCAGACTGGTACTTTTTATTCTTATACCAGCTATTGAAGTACTCATACGCATCTGGTCCGTATACGGTTGTTGGAGCAATTATTATTCCTGGACTTGCATTCGGAGCGTTATTGCTTGCACCGTTTTTAGATCGCGGTCCGGAGCGTCGCCCATCGAAGCGTCCGGTTGCTGTCGGTATGATGTTGCTTGCGCTTGCTGCAATTATTTTCTTAACATGGGAATCTGTCGTCACGCACGACTGGGAAGCGGCGGCTGAACAAGGAAAAATTCGCGCAGAAGTAGAGATCGACAAAAATGCAGAAGGATATAAAATTTTAGAAGCAAACACATGTTTAACATGTCACGGTGAAAACTTGCAAGGTGGTCCAGCTGCACCATCGCTTGTTGGTACAGGGTTATCTCCTGAAGAAATTGCCGACATTGCGAAAAATGGTAAAGGTAGCATGCCTGCTGGCATTTTTAAAGGAACAGATGAAGAGTTGAAGAAACTTGCAGAGTTTGTCGCAGGTTTAAAAGCGGAATAATTGATGAAAGCTGACTGATGTTCAGTCAGCTTTTTTGTACATATGGGAGGTTTGATGTATGCTGTACATACGTGATTGGTTGATGCATCGCTCGTTTCTTATGCTATTATTGGTCGTCAATGTCATTGGGACAATTTATGGTTACATATGGTATGCGCCGCAATTATCCGAAACGCCAACGATTTTTCTTCTATTTGTGCCTGACAGCCCAACAGCGAGTTTGTTTTTTGTTTTTGTTTTAATTGCGTGGCTTCGTCATACACATTGGCCGCTAATGGAAGCGTTGGCGGTTGTCACGCTTGTGAAATACGGCATTTGGGCTGTTGTCATGAACATGCTTGTATTTATTGTGACAGGAGAACTCGGTTGGGCGGGATGGATGCTCGTTGTATCGCACGGAGCGATGGCGGTGCAAGCAGTGCTATATGCCCCACAGTATCGCATGTCATTTGGTCATGTTGTGATTGCTGCAATTTGGACATTGCACAATGACGTAATTGATTACGTGTTTGGCATGATGCCACAATATCGGATGTTGACGCAATATACGTCACAAATCGGCTATTTTACATTTTGGTTAAGCATCGCTTCGATTGCGGTAGCGTACATTTTTTCACGCCGACGATAAATCGTGGTCTATGTCTCTTTTTGCGATCATATATTCAATAATAAGATCGTAAGGAGGGACAAGGAGATGCGTATTCGACTCGTCATGATGTTTATCATCATTTATTTATTTCCGTATACCGTATATGCAAACGGGCATGAATGGGACAAACTTGACCAAATTTCTGATGAAGCGCTTCAGTTAACGAAAAATGCTCGATTGCAAGAAGCGAAGCAGCTTTTAGAATACTTTGAACAACAATTAGCCTTATTTCGTGAAGATATTCATTCAATGGACGTTATATATGTATTAACAGCTACGCATGAAGAAGCGTTGAAAGCGGTCACTGCATCGAGCGTGCCGATGGAGCAACGAGTTCATCAATTGACGCAATTTCGTCTCGCTGTGGATGCGGTTCAAGCTAAACATCAACCGCTTTGGAAAGAAATGAAATATGCTGTTATGTCGGCGTTTGAAAAGATGAAACAAGCGATGGAAAGGGAAGATGAACAATCGTTTCAACAAGCGTTTCACCAATTTTTGCAACAATATCAACTCATTGAACCGAGCGTAAAAATTAACGCTGATCATGAACAAGTTCAACGTGTATCGGCCCATATTTCCCTTTTAGAAGCTCCCGCCTTTCGCCAACTACATGCAACAGAACGAATGAAAGAGTTACGTCAAATGGAAGAAGATTTACAAGCACTGTTTGCGGATGGAAAAAAAGAGACGGCGCTTCCATCGCTTTGGTGGGTAATGTCGTCGATTGGCGGCATGATCATCATGACATTAACGTACGTAGGTTGGCGGAAATATCGTGGGGAAAAAGAAGGAAAAATGATGCGCGAGAAACAATAAAAGCGTCCGATGTCGGACGCTTTTACTCATGTATCGGCTGTTTATTTTCGTCTAATGTGAATCCTTCGCCGTGAACATCGTGCACGTCGCTAATCGCAACGAATGCATGCGGATCAACGGAAGTAATAATAGCCTTTAACCGCGATAATTCGTTTTTCGCAACAACGCAATATAAAACATCGCGTTCTCGTTTTGTATAGGAACCGATTCCTTTTAAAATTGTAACGCCTCGTTCCATTTCTTTCATAATTTTTTCTGAAATTAAATCGCTCTTTTCAGAAATAATGGTCGCTCCTTTTGCTGCATATGCACCTTCTTGCAAAAAGTCAATGACGCGCGCACCAACAAACACCGCAACGAGCGTATACATGCCTTCGCGGTACGGTAAATACGTGAGCAACGAGAGAGCAATGACGCACGAGTCAAACATAAACATCGTTTTCCCCATACTAATGCCTTTATATTTATAGACAAGCCGCGCAATAATATCGACGCCGCCCGTTGTTCCTCCGTAGCGGAAAATAATACCGAGGCCTACGCCGATAAAAACACCTGCAAATAATGCCGCCAACGTCAAGTCGTTATTGAGCGGAATATGAAATCCGTATCGTTGGAAAATCCAAAGAAACAAAGATAAACTAACCGTTCCGAGAATCGTATAAAAAAACGTCGTTCGCCCGAGCAGTTTCCATCCGATAAAAAAGAGCGGGACATTGAGTATTAAGTTTGAAATGGAAGGATCAATTCCGAACAAAAAGTATAAAAGAAGGGTAATACCTGTAAGGCCACCTTCCCCTAATTTATTTTCCATATTAAAATGAACAAGCCCGAACGCAAAAATAGCAGAACCTAGCAAAATAAATGCGACATTTTTAAGCTTCATCGTTTTCACCCCTTGAATATGACTGCGTTTTTTATTATAGAGGAATGTGGCGGTACCCGTCAAAAACATTTGTCAAATGCTCCACTTTTAGCTAACATGAATGTAAGAGGTGAACGTCATGGAAAAAACGATGCGACAATTGCAACAAGAAGTCGATGCATACATTGGACAATTCAAAGAAGGGTATTTCAGCCCGCTTGCGATGCTTGCTCGTTTAACAGAAGAATTAGGCGAGTTAGCGCGTGAAGTGAACCATTATTACGGAGAAAAACCAAAAAAGAAAAACGAACAAGAAAAAACAATTCAAGAGGAGCTAGGCGATTTATTGTTCGTCCTCATATGTATGGCGAATTCGTTACATATCGATTTACAAGAGGCGCACGATGCAGTGATGAACAAATTTCAAATGCGAGATCGCGACCGTTGGACAAGAAAGGAAGAGGAACAATGATTCGAATTGTTATTGCAGGGCCACGTGGACGAATGGGACGAGAAGCTGTTTCTCTCGTTCATCATACAGAACATTTTCAACTTGTAGCGGTTGTAGACCGGATGAACGAAGGAAAAACGTTGGCGGAGCTTGACGGTTTTCCAGCGATCGACGCACCGATTTTCACCGATTTGGAACGTTGTTTACAAACGGTACAGGCCGATGTACTCATTGATTTAACGACGCCAGAAGTCGGAAAACGCCATACGGAAATCGCTTTGCGTTACGGTGTCCGTCCGGTTGTTGGTACGACGGGATTTACAGAAGATGACTTGGCTCGTTTCACGCAGTTAGCGGAAGAGAAAAAAATTGGTGCTATTATCGCCCCAAACTTTGCTATCGGAGCCATTTTAATGATGAAATTTGCGCAAATGGCAGCAAAATATTTTCCGCATGTTGAAATTATTGAGCTTCATCACGATCAAAAACTTGATGCCCCGTCTGGTACAGCGTTAAAAACCGCTCAGCTTATTCAACAAGTTCGTTCTTCATTCATACAAGGGCATCCAAATGAAGAAGAAACGATCGATGGCGCTCGCGGTGCGTTGTATGATGGCATGCGCATTCATAGCGTTCGCTTGCCGGGGCTTGTGGCGCATCAAGAAGTTATTTTTGGTGGCGATGGACAAACGTTGACGATTCGTCACGATTCATTTAACCGCGCATCATTTATGTCAGGCGTTCGCTTTTCTGTCGAAACGGTGATGAAGCTAGAAACGCTTGTGTACGGATTAGAGCATTTGATTGAATAGGGGGAAAGGCTCATGAAAATTGCGTTAATTGCGCATGACAAGAAAAAAGAAGAGATGATTCAGTTTGTGACCGCCTATCAACATATTTTAGCTGAACATGAGCTATATGCGACTGGTACGACAGGATTGCGCATTCAAGAAGCGACTGGACTTTCCGTTCATCGTTTTCAATCCGGTCCACTCGGTGGCGATCAGCAAATTGGAGCGATGATTGCGAATAACGACATGGATATGGTTATTTTTTTCCGCGATCCGTTAACAGCGCAACCGCACGAACCAGATGTCAGCGCCCTTATTCGTCTTTGCGACGTCCACTCTATTCCGTTGGCGACAAATATAGGAACAGCTGAAGTGCTTATACACGGTTTAGAGCGAGGCGATTTTGCGTGGCGAAATATTGTGAAGCGAGGGAAAGCATGATGCATATATTAGCATTTGGGGCTCATCCAGATGATGTCGAAATTGGCATGGGCGGGACGATTGCGAAATACGCGCAACAAGGGTATGACATCGGCATATGCGATTTGACGTTAGCAGAATTATCATCAAACGGAACGGTACATACTCGACAACAAGAAGCGAAGCGGGCAGCTGACATTCTCGGTGTTCGCACACGCATACAGCTCAAACTTCCTGACCGTGGACTAACTGTTCAAAAAGAGCATATTGATCCGATCGTGACAGTCATTCGGACATATCGACCGAAAGTTGTGTTTGCTCCGTATTGGGAAGACCGCCATCCCGATCATGGGCAATGTGCAAAATTAGTAGAAGAAGCGGTGTTTTCAGCGGCTGTTTGCCGTTATGAAGATCGCCGGCAGCTGCCTCCTCATCGCGTACATGCCGTTTATTTTTATATGATCAACGGTTTTCATCGCCCTCATTTTGTCGTCGATATTAGTGATACAATCGACAAAAAGTTGGCGAGTTTACGCGCGTATGAAAGCCAGTTTGAACGAAAGAGCGACTCAGTTGACACACCGTTGACGAACGGCTATATTGAAACCGTTGAAAGCCGCGAACGATTATTTGGCAAAGAAGTTGGCGTCTCGTTTGCGGAAGGATTTATGACAAAAAAACCACTTATACTTGTACATGATTTGTTAGGGGAAGAACGATGAAACTGAAAATAGGAATAGTTTGTTATCCGTCCGTCGGCGGTTCTGGAGTTGTCGCGACGGAATTAGGAAAAATGCTTGCTGAACGCGGACATGACATTCATTTTATTTCATCAAGCATTCCATTTCGACTCAATAAAGTGTATCCGAACATTTATTATCATGAAGTGACAGTCAATCCGTATTCGGTATTTCAATATCCGCCATACGACTTAGCGTTGGCGAGTAAAATCGCAGAAGTGGCTAAGCGTGAACAGCTAGATATTATCCATGCGCATTATGCTGTTCCCCACGCCCTTTGTGCCTTTTTAGCGAAACAAATGGTCGGCAACCATTTAAAAATTGTGACGACGTTACATGGTACAGATATCACTGTTCTCGGATACGATCCGTCATTAAGCGACTTGATTAAATTCGGCATTGAACAATCCGATGTCGTGACAGCAGTATCGCACGCGTTGGCCGCTCAAACGTATGAGTTGCTTGATGTGCAAAAGTCGATTCAAACGGTGTATAACTTTGTTGACGAACGTGTATACAGCAGGCAGCGAAACGAAGAACTTCGCCGCCAATACGGCATCGCTCCCCATGAAAAAGTAGTCATTCACGTCTCGAACTTTCGTAAAGTGAAGCGGGTATGCGATGTCGTTCGTACGTTTTCGCTCGTTGTGAAACAAGTGCCTGCGAAGCTGCTTCTTGTCGGTGACGGGCCAGAAATGACGGTCGTTTGCCGTCTCGTCAACGAATTGAAACTATTTGACCATGTTCGCTTTTTAGGAAAGCAAAAAAATTTAGCGGATTTATATTCGATCAGCGATGTGAAATTATTACTATCAGAAAAAGAAAGTTTCGGTCTCGTTTTGCTTGAAGCGATGGCTTGTGGCGTTCCTTGCGTCGGGACCGCCATCGGTGGTATTCCGGAAGTTATTGAAGATGGGAAAAACGGCTTTTTATGTGCGCTCGGTGATGTAAATGATGCAGCGCATCAAACGCTCCGCCTATTGACAGATGAGAACCTTCGCAAAGCGATGGGACAAAAGGCTTATGAAACAGTGTATGAAAAATTTTATTCCGAACGAATCGTGGCACAATATGAACATATTTATTTTCAACTTAAAGGGGATGAATGATGAACGAACAGTTTCGACAGGCGCTTTCTGTCATTGAAACGTTAAAGCGTCACGGACATGAAGCATATTTTGTCGGTGGAGCAGTACGTGACTATTTGTTAAAGCGGCCGATCGGTGACATTGATATTGCGACATCGGCCCATCCACAAGAAGTGATGGCAATTTTTCCGAAAACGGTTCCTGTTGGCATTGCGCACGGAACGGTAATGGTCATTGAGAGCGGCGTTTCATATGAGGTGACGACATTTCGAAAAGAAGGACGTTATGAAGATTATCGAAGACCGAAAAATGTCACGTTCGTCCGCTCCCTTTATGAAGATTTGCAGCGGCGTGATTTTACAATGAATGCGATTGCGATGAATGAACATGGTGAAATGATTGATCCGTTTGGAGGAATCGAGGCGTTAAAACAACGCATCATTGAAACGGTTGGCAATGCGGCAGAACGCTTTAACGAAGATGCTTTGCGGATGATGCGAGCACTTCGGTTTGTTAGCCAACTCGGCTTTTCTTTATCAACGGGAACGAAACAAGCCATTGTACAATACGGACATTTACTGCAACATATTGCAGTTGAGCGCATTGCTGTTGAATTTGAAAAGTTATTGCTCGGTCCGTTTATGTCGAAAGCGATCGAACTTTTAATCGAAACAAATTTGTTCGCTTATTTGCCGGAACTCGCTACAAAAAAAGAGCAGCTTGCTCAGCTAGGCGCCTATGCGCTTGTTCCCGTTCATCGCATCGAAGCATGGGCACGATTGGCATACGTCGTTCAGCTCGATTACCAAGAACTGAAAAAATGGAAATTGCCAAACCATCTAATTCGTGATGTTACGATTTGTTTGCAGGCGTTGAAGCATATTCATTCGATTGATGATTGGACAATAGATGCATTGTATGAGTATGGGCGATACATTCCGTACATTGAGCATATACGGGCAGCGCTTCACGGTGATGAACCGCATGTACAGCAGTTGTTGAAACGATGGGAGACATTGCCAATTCGCGATCGGAAAGAGCTAGCGATCAACGGTCACGATTTGCTTGCGTTATTTGAACGAAAAGCAGGTCCGTGGTTAGCTGAAATGATTCAAAAAATCGAGCGGGCGGTGCTTCATCGTGAAGTAGAAAATGAGAAAGAGAAGTTAAAGGAGTGGGCGGTGTGCAATCAGAGACGAGAAAACAATTGCTAAAACTATTTACAGAAGCAGGCGGAACATTTTTATCCGGACAAAAAATTAGCGAACAGCTCGGTTGCTCACGAACGGCCGTTTGGAAGCATATTGAAGATCTCAGGAAAGAAGGGTTTGAGGTAGAGGCTGTCCGGCGTCTCGGCTATCGTCTCAAACAAATGCCTGACAAACTTAATGCGAACGAATTGCAGTTAGGATTAAAAACGAAGCGTTTTGGCTGGAATATATATGATCAAGAAAGCGTACCGTCAACACAACAAATTGCTCACCAACTCGCTCATGAAGGTGCCGAAGAAGGTACGATTGTGATTGCTGAAGAACAAACGGCAGGAAGAGGACGTTTAAACCGATCGTGGTATTCGCCGAAAGGAACAGGTATTTGGATGAGTGTCATTTTACGTCCGTCCACTCCGTTGCAACAAGTCCCCCAACTGACACTTTTAGTCGCTGTTGCGGTTGCACAAGCCATTCAAGAAGTAACGAATATCGTACCGGATATTAAATGGCCGAACGATATATTAATCAATGGGAAGAAAGTCGTTGGCATTTTAACGGAATTGCAGGCGGATCCAGATCAAGTGCATGCCGTCATCGTTGGTATTGGAATGAACGTCAATCAAAAACAATTTCCAAGCGATATCGCTTCCATTGCCACATCGCTTGCTATTGAAGCAGGACGAACGTTTCATCGGCCGAAAATCGTTCAAACGTTGTTGCAAAAATTAGAACAATTATACGAACAATATTTACAACACGGATTTTTACCGATTAAACTGTTATGGGAAGGATACGCAGTAACAATCGGCCAACATGTTGTAGCTCGTACGCTAAACGGCGCCATTCGTGGCGTTGCACTTGGCATTACAGATTCAGGAACGTTAAAAGTGCAAACAGAAGACGGTGCCATTCATTATGTTTACTCAGCAGATATTGAAATAAAAAAACAGTAGGAAAATTCCGAAAGATTTGTTAAAATGAAAGCGGTTGAAATTGGGCAGTATCTTTGGTAAGAACTGCACCATTCATCTCGTATATCATTTCTATTACAAGTTCTGCCTTGATCCGATGGACGGACGGGGACAGAGGGATGGGGCGAAACAAAAAGTCCTTCTTTCTCTTTTTGGCAGAAAGAAGGCTTTTTTTATCCATTTCCTCTGTATATGAGAGGAGGATGTATATTGAAAACAAAATTAGATTTTCTCAACATGAAAAAAAATAACGAGCCAATCGTTATGCTGACCGCTTATGATTATCCGTCAGCGAAGCTTGCCGAAGCAGTTGGTGTTGATATGATTTTAGTTGGCGATTCGCTTGGAATGGTCGTATTAGGATACGACTCTACGATCCCTGTGACGGTGGAAGACATGATTCACCATACGAAAGCTGTTCGACGTGGCGCACCAAATACGTTTATCGTCACAGATATGCCGTTTATGTCGTATAGCACGCTTTCTGATGCGTTACAACATGCGAAAGCGATCATGCAACAGTCAGGAGCGAATGCTGTAAAAGTCGAAGGGGCAGGTTCTGTATTACAAGTCATTTCCGCTTTAACAGAAGCAGGGGTGCCTGTTGTCGCTCATCTCGGTTTAACGCCACAATCTGTTGGGGTATTAGGTGGATACAAAGTACAAGGAAAAGATGCCGAAAGCGCTCGACGTCTTTTAGCAGAAGCAAAAGCGTGTGAGCAAGCAGGAGCGATGGCACTCGTTTTAGAATGTGTGCCGAAACAACTCGGTGAAGCGATCACGAAGCAATTAACGATTCCGACGATCGGCATTGGTGCCGGGGTAGGAACGGATGGACAAGTGCTCGTCTATCATGACGTGCTCGGGTATGGTGTAGAACGTGTACCGAAGTTTGTTAAACAATATGTAAACGTGCAACAAACGATGCAACAAGCGCTTGCTGAGTATGTTGCTGATGTCAAAACGCGGCAATTTCCGAGTGATGAGCAATCATTTACGATGAATGAACAACAATGGCTAGCGTTATACGGAGGGAAACAATCGTGATTACAATCGAAAAAATCGAACAGATGCAAGCGCGCATGATGGATGAACGGCAAAAAGGAAAAACAATCGGTTTCGTGCCAACGATGGGTTACTTGCACGAAGGTCACGTTGCGTTATTAAAACAAGCGCGAGAGGAAAACGATATCGTTGTTTTAAGCATTTTCGTCAACCCGCTTCAATTTGGCCCGAATGAAGATTTTGATCGTTATCCGCGCGATTTTGAACGCGATCATGAAATAGCTAAACGGGCGGGCGTTGATATCATCTTCTATCCATCTGTTCATGAAATGTATCCGCATAAGCCGTCTGTAACGGTAAAGGTACACGAGCGCGTTGATGTGCTTTGTGGAAAGTCGCGCCCTGGACATTTTGATGGGGTCGCAACCGTTGTAACAAAACTGTTTCATATCGTCATGCCTCACCGCGCGTACTTCGGGATGAAAGATGCGCAACAAGTGGCGGTGATCGATGGGCTCATTCGCGACTTTCACTTTCCTATTGAACTTATTGCTGTTCCGACAGTGCGTGAAGAAGATGGACTCGCTAAAAGTTCGCGCAATGTGTATTTAAGCGAGCGTGAGCGACAAGAAGCCCCTGCGTTATATGCAGCTTTACAAAAAGGTAAATCATTAATTGAAGCAGGAGAACGCGACGTAGAGAAGGTGCGGCAAGCGATTGTACATCATCTCGAACAACATACAACCGGTGTCATCGACTACGTGGAAATTTATTCGTATCCACAGTTGAAACCGCTTGAAATGTTACAAGGAAAATTCATTATCGCCCTCGCTGTGCGGTTTACAAACGCTCGCTTGATTGATAATATCGTTATGAACGTACAATAAGGAGGCAACACCATGTTTCGCACATTAATGAACGCTAAAATTCATCGTGCTCGCGTTACAGAAGCGAATTTAAACTATGTTGGCAGCATTACGATTGATGAAGATATTTTAGATGCAGTCGGCATGGTGCCAAATGAAAAAGTACAAATCGTCAATAACAATAATGGGGCACGATTCGAAACATATATTATTCCTGGTGAAAGAGGAAGCGGTGTATTTTGTTTAAATGGAGCGGCAGCTCGTCTTGTTCAAAAAGATGACATTATTATCGTCATTTCATACGTGCTCGTACCAGAAGAAAAATTGGCGTCTCACCGCCCGAAAATTGCGATTATGGACGAGCACAACCGCATTAAAGAACTCATCGTACAAGAGCCGGCAGCGACCGTTTTATAACGGGAGCCATGCCGCCTCTTTTTGTTTGTTACACAGATGTGAGGTGAAAAAAGATGAATGATCGCTTTGTCGTCGTCGATATTGAAACGACAGGAAATGCCCCGAAAAAAGAAGATCGCATCATTCAAATTGGTTTTGTCGTCATCGAGGGCGACAGAGTTTGCGAACGTTTTTCAACATTCATTCAGCCAGAGCGGGATATTCCGCTGTTTATTCAACAGTTAACGGGCATTGATCATACGATGGTGCATGATGCCCCGCCGTTTCATCATATTGCCCCGATGCTTGTTGAAAAATGGGAAGGGGCGTATTTTGTTGCGCATAACGTTCATTTTGATTGGGCGTTTTTGCAAGAGGAGTTTATTCGAAGCGGTGTACAACCGCCGACGTGTCGGCTTTTAGATACCGTCGAGCTAGCGCGTTTTCTTATGCCGACACAATCTAGTTATAAGCTTAGTCATTTAGCTGAAGCGTTGTCGCTTGCGCACGATCGCCCACATCAAGCTGATTACGATGCCGAAGCGACAGCCCAACTTCTTCTTTATTTGCTTCACAAGCTATCTCGTTTACCGCTTGTCACTTTAAAGCAATTGCGTCGACATAGCCAGCCGTTAAAAAGCGATTTGACCGCTCTTCTCGATCGGTTTATCATACAAAAAGAGCGCTCGCTTCCAACGGACGAATCATTCGTTGAATATGAAGGAATCGCTTTAAAAAAATGGCTTTCGCCAAAACGGGCTGACCGTCATGAACATATTCCGTCTTTTTCACAATGGCTTGCGACATGTCCGTTTGCTGCACCGTATGAATATCGCCACGGGCAACAACAAATGATGAGCGACGTCAACGAGGCGTTACAAACGTGTCAACATGCGCTAATTGAAGCGGGAACAGGCATCGGAAAAACGATGGCGTATTTACTTCCAGCAGCGTTTTATGCGGTGAAGCAGCAGCGACCTGTTGTGATTAGCACACATACGCTGCAATTGCAAAAGCAAATGGTTGAAAAAGAGTTACCGCGTGTCGCACAGCTCGTCCCATTTTCGTGTATAACCGCTGTTTTAAAAGGAAAACGAAACTATATTAGCGCGCGGAAATTTGCGCGAACGTTAAAACATGTGGATACAAACTATGATATTGCTTTAACAAAATGTCAGTTGCTCGTTTGGTTAACAGAGACGGAGACAGGGGATGTCGATGAACTAAACTTGACTGCAGGAGGCGCATTGTTTTGGGAAGACGTGCATAGCGATGAAACGAATGATGAGCACGATTTTTTTATACGCGCAAAAGAAAGGGCTAAACACGCTCATTTAATTATTACAAATCATTCGTTTGTCATGCATGATTTAACTGCAGATGAAAAGTTTCTCCCTTCGTACGAACAATTAATCATTGATGAAGCGCATCATTTAGAAGATGTCGCAGCCCATTTTTTTGGAAGACACGTTTCATATGAGTACGTCCGTTTATTATGGACGCGGATGAACGACATCGCTACTATACAACAAATGGGAGCACTTCGTTCATTTCTTGCTGATATCGAGTATGAACTGAATCAACTATTTCAATCACTTCGCCATTATGTATTGCGACGGCAAAAAGGGGACGGACGCATTCGCTATCGTTTCGTTCCGTGGAAAGAGTACGGAAAAGAGTGGAACGGAATCGTTGAACTGCTGATGCGCATCATGAGCGATGTGCAACAGCTGTCATATATGATCGATGAGATGCAAAAAGAAGATGCCAAACCTTTTACTACTTTTATTGACGTCTTGTCGACGTTACAACATTTATTAATGAGCGATGACGATGATATTGTTCGCTGGCTAGAAGTAGATGCAAAAGCAGCGGTTAATGCCGTTACGGTCATTTCTCAGCCGCTTGATTTAGCTCATTTTTTTGCCGATCAATTATTTTCACGTAAGCGAAGCGTCATTTTAACTTCGGCCACGTTAACGACAAACGATCGCTTTTCATTTATGATTGCGCGACTTGGACTAGATGACTTTTATCCGTTAACGCGTATCATTCCATCGCCGTTCTCATATGAAAAACAAGCTGCGCTTATGGTACCAAGCGATGTGCCGACGTTTCCTTCTGTTACTGTTGAGCAATATGCTGAACAAGCCGCGCAGCAAATCATTCGCATTGCTGAACATATGAAAGGGCGCATGCTTGTATTGTTTACGTCATATGAGCTATTGAAACAAACGTATACCTTCGCAAAACAGCTCAATGACGAGCAATCATTTGTATTGCTTGCCCAAGGAGTAAGCGGTGGAAATGCCGCCAAATTAACACGACATTTTCAACAATTCGAGCAAGCTATTTTGTTTGGTACAAGCAGTTTTTGGGAAGGGGTAGACCTCCCAGGAAATGAGGTCACGTGCGTTGTTATTGTCCGGTTGCCATTTGCTCCGCCAGACGATCCGGTTATTGCAGCAAAAAGCGATTATATTCGTGCAAAAGGGGGAAATCCATTTTACGATTTATCGCTGCCCCAAGCGATTTTGCGATTTAAACAAGGATTTGGGCGATTGATTCGCACAAAAGAAGATCGTGGCATCATTTTTGTTTTAGACCAACGTTTGTTAACAGCATCATACAGCAAATATTTTTTACAATCATTGCCGTCGATTCGAATATATCATGCCCCGCTTGCAGAACTTTTACAGTACGTCAATGAGTGGATATAATTTTCCCTTCATCGGTAAAAGATAAAAGATGTAGATGAAGGGAGTGGGCGTTTTGCAATGGGTGTTATTATTTTTGATATGCAATAGTTTAATGCATCCTTCAACATCAGCGGGGCATATTCAAAAAATTGATATGATGCTCGAAGAAGAAGAAATGGCGATTATTTTTTTGCCGCTTAGTGATGGGGAAGCGACGTTATTCAAACACGCAAGCGGAAAAACGGTATTGTTAAATACAGGGGCTCCGCATACAGAACGCGAACTAAAAAGATGGTTTGAACATTTCCATATTACCGAAATCGACGAACTTTTGTTAACGAGCGATGATCGGGAATATATCGGCAATGTGAAATGGATTGAACAAACGTACGATCCGAAAGTGGTGAGCGAATGGAAAGAACAAAAGGTGTATGAACCGTTTCCCCATTTTCGGATGCAGCCACTCTATATTGACAATGGAGATGTAACAATGTCGATTCAGTACGGGCGTCTTCGCCTTTTATATATGGCGCATGCGAGCGACGATGTGGAACAAAAGTTGATGACGATGCCGCTTAGTGATGTAAACATATTAAAAATTGCTCATTTCGGCGTCAATGATTACCCGCGTACATCTTTTTTAAAACATGTCGATCCGCAAGTGGCGATTATTTTCAAAAAACGCGGAAGTTTGCCGAATGAACGATTGCTTAAACGGCTGTATGCTGCCTGGATTGATTGTTATGAAACCGAGCGTTTTGACGTTATTGTTGTAAAATGTAATTTAGAGGAATATGATGTCATGACGTTTTAAAAAAAGGGCCAACGCTCGGCCCACGGTGTGTACGATAGGAATTTTTTTTAATTCGAATTGACCAATGTAGGAAACGGTTGCTACAATGAAGATGTTTATACACCTTGATCGGTGTGTAGTTGTATTGTTTCCGTCGGGAACGGACGATATAAGTAACAAAATTTGTGCACATGGAGGATCGGGTCGTGGAAAGTAAAATTGAAGTATTAGCAACTGTAAAGGTTCAATACTCGTCAGATTTATACAAAATTGTTGATTGTTTAAACCGTACGTTAAAAGAAAAAGACTTAATGTTCGGATTAGCGCTTGATGAAGAAAACAAGGAAAAGGCTGTGTTTACGATTTATCGAACGTAAGAAGGGATGAGGGTGAAAAAGGTAGTCATTGCTTTTGCATGCCTTTTATTTGCTGCGTTATGGGCATATGTCGACGCATATAGCGATGCGTTATCATCTAAAAATGCCGACGAGCAACGTGCGATCAAACAGGCTGAGCAAAAAGGAATTGTCGAAGTGACTGACGTGTACACGTATCGAGGAAGCGATGTATACGTCGTCGTGATAGGGAAAAATGATGAAGGCGAACAAATGATTGTATGGGTGACGGAAAAAGGGAAAGTAGTCGATGTACGCCATGTTTCTGAAGGAATAACGAGACAACAGGCGCTCTCTGCCGTACAGCCATATCACCCGAAAACAGTCGTTTCAGTAAAATTAGGAATGGAAAAAGGGATCCCGCTTTGGGAAATTACATATATTGACGAACGAGACCGTTACTCGTTTTATTATGTCCGCTTTGAAGACGGGGCCTTTTTGAAAAGATATCACTTTGCGAGGGGGAAGGATGTATGAAGTTAGCGAAACGTGTTGCTGCGTTAACGCCATCATCAACGCTTGCCATTACGGCAAAAGCGAAAGAACTAAAAGCAGCGGGACATGATGTCATCGGACTTGGTGCAGGTGAACCGGATTTTAATACACCTCAACATATTATGGAAGCAGCTGTAAAAGCGATGTATGATGGACATACGAAATACACGCCATCTGGCGGATTGGCGACATTAAAACAAGAGATTATAAAAAAATTTCAACGTGATCAACAACTTGACTATAAACCGTCAGAAATTATTGTATGTGTTGGAGCGAAACATGCCCTTTACACACTATTTCAAGTCATTTTAGACGAGGGCGACGAAGTGATTATTCCAACGCCTTATTGGGTGAGCTACCCAGAGCAAGTGAAACTAGCGGGTGGAGTGCCTGTTTATGTCGAAGGGCTTGAAGAAAATGAGTTCAAAATTACACCAGAGCAATTGAAACAGGCGATCACCAAACGAACGAAGGCAGTCATTATTAACTCGCCAAGCAATCCAACGGGCGTCATTTATACGAAAGAAGAATTGCAGGCGATTGGAGACGTATGTTTAGCTCACGATGTGTTGATCGTTTCTGATGAAATTTATGAAAAACTTGTTTACGGTGGACATGAGCACGTGTCCATTGCCCAACTTTCACCACAATTGAAAAAACAAACGATCATTATTAACGGCGTATCCAAATCCCATTCGATGACAGGATGGCGAATCGGTTATGCAGCAGGGGATGCCGACATCATTCGTGCGATGACAGATTTAGCAAGCCATAGTACGTCAAATCCAACATCGATTGCACAATATGCAGCCATTGCGGCATATAGCGGGCCACAAGAGCCGGTCGAACAAATGCGTCAAGCGTTTGAAGAACGATTAAATATTATTTACGATCGCCTTATTCAAATTCCTGGCTTTTCGTGCGTCAAGCCACAAGGTGCATTTTACTTGTTCCCGAACGCGAAAGAGGCAGCAACGATGACGGGATACGAAAGTGTCGATGCGTTTGTTGAAGCGCTGCTTGAAGAAGCAAAAGTCGCGCTCGTTCCGGGGTCAGGATTTGGCGCTCCAAATAACGTGCGCTTATCATATGCGACATCGCTTGATTTACTTCATCAAGCACTAGATCGCATCGAAGCGTTTATTAAAGCACGTGGCTAGTCGATGCGACTAGCCTTTTTCGTTCAAGCAAGCATAGATCATCTTGCGTTTTTTTAGCGAAATGTATAATATTGATGATGTACATAGTAGTTGAACGTCTTTGGAGGGACTTTTTGTGAAAACGACGATTGCAGAAGTACATAAGTATGTAGGACAAGAAGTAACGATTGGCGCTTGGCTAGCGAACAAGCGCTCAAGCGGAAAAATCGCTTTTTTACAATTGCGCGATGGAACAGGCTTTATTCAAGGGGTTGTTGAAAAAGCACAAGTGAGCGACGACGTATTTCAAGCCGCTAAAAGCATAACACAAGAAAGTTCGCTATATGTCACAGGTGTTGTGCGTGAAGATGCCCGTTCACCGTTTGGATACGAACTTTCTGTCACAAATATTGAACTTATTCATATGGCTGTTGATTATCCAATTACACCAAAAGAGCATGGGATCGAATTTCTAATGGATCATCGCCATTTATGGCTCCGTTCAAAACGGCAACATGCGATTATGAAAATTCGCAATGAAGTCATTCGGGCGACGTATGAATTTTTCAATGAAAATGGCTTTGTGAAAGTGGACCCGCCAATTTTAACAGGAAGTGCACCAGAAGGAACGACAGAATTGTTCCATACGAAATATTTTGATGAAGATGCGTATCTTTCACAAAGTGGACAACTATATATGGAAGCGGCAGCGATGGCGCTTGGCAAAGTATTTTCGTTCGGGCCAACGTTCCGCGCGGAAAAATCAAAAACGCGCCGCCATTTAATTGAGTTTTGGATGATTGAGCCAGAGATGGCGTTTTATCAATTTGAAGATAACTTACAAGTACAAGAACAATACGTTTCTCATATTGTGCAGTCAGTATTGAAAAATTGCCAACTAGAACTAAAAACGCTCGGTCGTGATACGTCTAAGCTAGAAAATGTCAAGCCGCCATTTGCGCGCATTACGTATGATGAAGCGATTCAGCTTCTTCATGAGAAAGGATTTGACGACATTCAATGGGGCGATGATTTTGGCGCTCCGCATGAAACTGCCATTGCGGAAAGCTTCGATAAGCCGGTATTTATTACGCATTATCCAACGACATTAAAGCCGTTTTATATGCAGCCAGATCCAAACCGTCCTGAAGTCGTTCTTTGCGCTGATTTAATCGCTCCAGAAGGATACGGCGAAATTATTGGTGGATCGGAGCGCATTCACGATTATGATTTATTAAAACAACGGTTAGAAGAACATCAATTGTCGCTTGATGCATATAAATGGTATTTAGAGCTTCGCCAATACGGCTCTGTGCCACACTCTGGTTTCGGATTGGGGCTTGAACGGACAATTGCTTGGATTTGCGGTGTCGAACACGTGCGTGAAACGATCCCATTCCCGCGTTTATTAAATCGTTTATATCCATGATGATGAAATCCCCCGTGCGTACACATGGGGGATTTGTTTTATGGTATAATAGGGCGTGAGGTGTTTGATATGGATAATGAAATGATTCGCTTTTTTCGCGAAGGAAGTATTGCGATTCCACGGTTATTATTAACGAGCTATAAAACGCTTGGGTTAAATGAAACAGAATTTATGCTGCTTTTACACATTCATTCGTTTCTTGAGCAAGGAGTTTCATTTCCGACCCCAGATGAAATTGCTGCACGAATGACCATTTCCTCAGAAGTGTGCATGCAACAATTGCGAAAGCTTGTTCAAAGAGGGTTTTTAGCGATTGAAGAACGCATGGACAACAATATTCGCAGCGAATGTTACTCGCTTGATCCGCTTTGGGAAAAGCTTATTCGCACCGTCTTTCAAGATCGGAAACAAGAGGAACAGCAAGAAGAACAATTGTATACTGTTTTTGAACATGAGTTTGGCCGTCCGCTTTCACCGATGGAATGTGAAACGTTGGCGATGTGGATGGATCAAGATGAACATGATCCGCTCATCATTAAAGCAGCATTGCGTGAGGCTGTCTTATCAGGAAAATTAAATTTCCGCTACATCGACCGCATTTTGTTTGAATGGAAAAAGAATGGAATTAAAACAATTGAACAAGCGCAACAGCATGCAAAAAAGTTTCGCAAACATCAAGTGAAGCAAGACCAACCATATAAACCAACCGTTCCGATTTATAATTGGCTTGAACAGTCGTAGAAAGGATGGTTACATGCTAACGAAGCAACAAATTCGCTACTGTTTAGATGAGATCGCAAACATGTTTCCGAACGCTCATTGTGAGCTTGTTCATCGCAATCCGTTTGAACTATTAATCGCCGTTGTTTTATCGGCTCAATGCACAGATGCGCTCGTCAATAAAGTGACGAAGCAACTATTTGAAAAATATAAAACACCGGAAGATTATGTATCCGTTTCGTTAGAGGAGCTCCAACAAGACATTCGTTCCATCGGATTATACCGGAATAAAGCGAAAAACATTCAGCAACTATGTCGTATATTACTAGAGCAATATAACGGGGAAGTGCCACAAAGTCGTGACGAACTAATGAAGCTCCCGGGCGTTGGGCGCAAGACGGCAAACGTTGTCGTCTCTGTCGCATTCGGCGTTCCAGCCATTGCTGTAGATACGCACGTCGAACGAGTCAGTAAACGACTTGGGATTTGCCGTTGGAAAGATTCGGTGTTAGAAGTAGAAGAGACGTTGATGAGAAAAATTCCGAAAGAAGAATGGTCGGTGACCCATCATCGCCTTATTTTTTTTGGGCGCTATCACTGTAAAGCACAATCGCCAAAATGTGACATTTGCCCACTTCTTCATCTTTGTCGCGAAGGAAAAAAACGGATGAAAGGGAAGAGGTAAATGATCATTCAAAAAACGTTTCAACATCCGCTTTTTTTTACGACCGATACAATGGACGTTCCTACGTTCCAACCGTTTCCGATGATGATGAAGCATGTGCCATTTTACTACGATATGACACAAGAGGAGAAGCCGTGGCAACAAAAAGAACAGTCTCTTCCCGCTATATTTCAGCTTTGGGAGGAAGAAAAACGTGAGCTCGCTCCGTTATTTGCTGCACGTCAACCGAAACAAGCAAAAGATGGGATGGTTCGTGGGCTAAGCTATTTTTTATGTGCGCTACATTGGCTCAATGAACGAGCAGTAAGTGACATATGCCATTGGGAAAAGGAAGTGGGGTCGCTCCCGCTCAGCCCGTTAAATGTCGTTGATCGGCTTTCGTTTATTTTTGCTCGTCCGATCCTTCATCATTCTTTTGTTCAATTAGATGAACTATTTACCGAACTCATGAAGCTATTTTATAAACAAATGGCTCAACAAAAAAGAGACTGAGAATTGCACTCAGTCTCTTTTCTCATGTTATTATTGACGATTTGTTGTCCCGTCATTGTTTCCATTTCGTTGTTGATTGTTTGCTCCCGACGAATTTGTTGATGAATTGTTATTTGGGTTTGTCGGATTTGTCGGGTTTGTTGGTGTTTCCGGATTGTTTGGGTTTGGCTCGGTCGGATTTGTTGGTGTTCCCGGATTGTTCGGACTTGGCTCGGTTGGATTTGTCGGGCTTGTCGGTTCTTCCGGGGTTTCTTCGTTTCCCGGTTGTTCAGGCTCTTCATTTTCGTCTAGTTCTTCTGATTCATTTGGTTGCTCAGGCTCTTCTTTTGGAATTTGCACAAGTGCCGTAGCTGGTGCGCTTTGCGTTCCATCTGCCGTGACGGCATATACTTCAAACAAGTACACGGAGCCTTCTTTTGCTTCGACGGTAAGTTGTGAATCTTTTGTCGTTGCAATAACGGTCGGCTTACCACCGTCTACTGTTTGACGCACTTCAAACGATACATCTTGTTCAGGATCGATCGTATACGACCATGATAACGAAATCGTTTGTGACGTCGGATCGTATTGTGCTCGTAAGTCTTTTACCGGTTCGACGACTTCTGGTTTATCTTCAGCTACTTCTGTTGGTTCTCCGTAACCGCGAACAAAATATTCGTACGTAATTTCACTTTTTGGCGTATGTTCGTTTGCTAGTTTTGGCGGATTTGTTCCTTTTTTCACAGCTAGCTTAACAACACTTTTCGGCTGTTTAAAGTCACCGCCGCTGCCGTCATCGACGTGAGAAATGACGCGTTTAAACAACTGTTTGGCGTATTGTTGTTCTCGTTTTGATAAATATGCTTCGCTGCTTTTTTTACTAAAACCGGTCCAAATCGCCGCTGTATAGTTTGGCGTATAGCCGACAAACCAGCTGTCGGGTACGGCACCTTTCTGAAGACCGTATTTTCGACGATCTTTTTCATCATAGTTTGTCGTTCCGGTCTTTCCAGCGATATGAAGCCCTGGTACGTTCGCTGCTGTCCCTGTTCCTGACTGAACGACAGTTTTTAACATATCGGTAATCATAAACGCCGTATAGTCTTTCATCGCCACCTTTGGTTCTGGGCGAAGATCCATTTCTGTTCCATCTGGAAACACGACTTTTTTTACGGCATGTGGTTCAATGTAAGTGCCACCGTTTCCGAATGCGCTATATGCGCCGGCCATTTGTAATGGAGATACCCCTTTGTCGACGCCGCCGATCGCATATGCTTCGTGCATTTCTTTAAAGCCCATGCCAAGTTTATTTGCAAATTGCTTTGCTCGCTCTAAGCCGACTTCTTGAAGCGCTTTTAAGGCAGGGATGTTGCGGGAACGAGCAAGCGCTGTTCGCATCGACATTTGTCCTTCGTATTTGCCGTCCCAGTTTTTGATTGGCGTTCCATCTGAGTATTGGTACGGTTCATCTTTTAATTGATGGTACGTCGACCATTTTAAATATTCGATCGCTGGACCGTAATCGACAATCGGTTTAATGGTTGAACCAGGTTGTTTCCGTGTATCTGTAGCGTAGTTGAATCCGAACGTTACCCCTTCTTCTTTTTTGCGACCGCCGCCAAGCGCCCGAATTTCGCCTGTTTTCGTATCTACGACCGCAATACCAGCTTGAAAATCAGCTTTATTTGTACGAATGACTTCATCGGAATTCAATAAATTCTCTACATATGATTGAGCGTTCGGATCTAATGTTGTATAAATATGCAATCCTGCAGTGAACACGTCAAGACCTGTTTTTTCTGTCACTTCATCAATGACTTGATCAATAAATGAGTCGTATGGAATATCACTTTGCTGCTTATTTTCTGTTAATAACGACTGTACGGGCACTTTTTTCGCTTCTTCCGCTTCTTCTTTCGAAATAAACCCGTGTTCAGCCATAAGCGACAATACTGTATTTCGCCGCTTTTCCGCCGCTTCAGGATGCGTAAACGGATTGTAATTGTTCGGGCTTTGTGGAATGCCGGCGAGCAATGCCGCTTCTGGAAGCGTCAATTTCGATAAATCGCTTTTGCCAAAGTACGTTTCCGCTGCTTTAGCTACACCGTACGCCCGATTTGAGTAATAAATTTTGTTTAAATACATTTCTAAAATTTCATGTTTTGAGTATTTTTGCTCTAACTGAATGGCGAGCCATAGCTCTTGCACTTTTCGTTTCAACGTCTTTTCAGGCGTTAAAAAGGAAAGTTTTACGACTTGTTGGGTAATTGTACTTCCACCTTCAGCGCCAAATCCTTCGCGAATGTTTGCTAAAACGGCTCCGAAAAAGCGCACAATATCAAACCCATGATGTTCGTAAAAGCGGGCATCTTCTGTAGCGAGCACAGCTTCTTCAAGCACTTTCGGAATATCGTTATACGACACGTAAATGCGTTTTTGTTGCCCTAGCTCTGCCACTTTTTTACCGTTCACGTCGTACACGACTGAGGCTAAAGGGTCGCGCAGCAACGTTTCATCGAGTGGCGGTGCATCTTTAATCATCCAAGCAAATGCTGCGACACCTGAAAACATGCCAATCGTCATGATCAACAGTATAATAAGCATAATTTTTTTCACCATTGAACGCCCTCGCTCACGCGGACGTTGTTTTTTTTGTTCCGATTGTTTTCGTTCTGTTCGTGAACGATAATTCGCCATATCGTTCCCCCTATTCTAAAAATATAGTTTGTCCACTATTTGAATATAATCAATTCGTGGATGATAGCCAAGCGGAATGAGATGACCGTGTCGTTCGATTTCCGCTTTTGTCATCGATTTTCGCCCACCTTGTTGCTTGCGCTCCCAATATTCAAGGAGGTGATGTGCGTCGAGTAAATACGTTTCATCGAGCGTCGTAAAACGCAAAATCACGAAGCAAATGGCTCCGTGGGCTAATACTTGCTTCATATGCTCGATTTGGTGATCGTGAAAATTTTGAAGCGGGAACGAGGTACGATTCCGCGTTTCTTTCGCTTCAAAGTCGATATATTTCCCACGGTATACCCCATTATAGTCCGTCGTTGACGGTTGCTTAAAATACGCTTCTTTAATGACGGCAGCGCTTCGCTTCGGGTAATCGACGCGCACAATTTGCATCGGCGTCGGTTTTTTATGAATGACAGCAATGCCGTGAGCTAAGTAATAGGCGTTTGTTTCGTTTAAATCTGCCTCGAGCGTCATTCCGCGATTTCCATACGTTTCCGCAGCGCTAGCACGCAACGTGCGTTCATCTTCTTTTTTCTCATACGCTCGCCCATTCGGATATTTAAACATATCATCCCCCCTTGAATGTTCACCATTATACCATATGTTTCGGTTGTTCGTCATTTGCTCGAAAATTAGAAAAAGAAAGATGTTTTAACATGAAAATAGGAAGGTGATATAAATATTTTGTGTATATGTATATTCAAAAATTCGAATATACAAAAAAGTCGAGGCGCTGTTTGAAGCGGTTTCAAGGATACACCGTGGCTCATTTTCAAAAAGATTTAATTGATGCGATTTCTATTTTAGATAAAATGAATGAAGAGAAAGAGACAGGGGGAACGTGATCCCCTGTCTCTTTTAGTGTGCTCGGCATG
>NZ_JBCNEQ010000026.1:0-91461 GCF_050480245.1 Bhargavaea massiliensis
GAAAAACATATTTGTTCCGCTCGTCGCCATTTGTGCCCCAAATATACTCATAACCCATGAAGCCGATACGTACCATTCATCGTTTACACGAATCGGTGCGAGCGGAGTGATCATTTCATGGTTATCGACGATCACTTCTCTTTTTCCAGCGGTAATCATCATTTGTCCATGTGACAAACGAACCGTCATTGTTTCATTCGTTTCGATCCAATCGATATTCACATCAATGGCGGTTAATAGCTGTTTCAATGGGATGTATGTATAGACGCCGTCGGTCATCGCGTGGCTCTCGATTTTTGTTTGATTGACATATACAGAAAAAGTGCTTCGTTGCAACGCATTCCATGAAATGCGTACTTCTTTCCCCGTCCATTGAACGTTAGCATCTAACGCTTCCGACACGAATCGAACGGGTACAAACGTGTGCCCTTTGTAAATGATCGGGGGAACATCAAGTGTTACGGACTGACCATTGATTGTTGTGGCTCTTGACTGCACTTGAAGAATGATCGTCTTTTTATTTTTTTGTACAATGACACGTCTTGTTGTTGCGTCCCAATGTACGTTCGCCCCTGTCGATTGAGCGATAGCTCGAAACGGGACGAGAATGCGGTTTTGTACCATAATAGGTGGCACATCTGTTTGTAACGCTTTCCCGTTTGTTATGATCGGGATATGAACAGGTCGAACGCTTGATGCCTGGGCATCTGTTGTCATAAACGACAAGCTAAGAAGCGCAATGACTGCATATCCAATAATTTTGTTTAACAACATATTCACTCCTTCCTAATTCCTAACACATTATACCATATTTATCTCTTTTGTCACATGTGCTACAAAATGGAATAAAAAAGGCGTCCTACCATGACGGTTAGGACGCCTCTCGTTTATTGATTCAAGACTGTTATTCTTCCTTCAACAGTTGGGATCGGCTTGTTCGATTGCAAGTAGTTCATAACAACGGTGCTTAGCAGCTCGCCGCTATCGAACTCAATCGTGCTTGATTTGAACATATCGTAACCGTCGCCGCCTTTTGCGATAAAGTCGTTTGTCGCAACGGTATACATTTTCGTCTCTTCTATTAATCTTTTTTACTAAGAATGTAAAAAAACTATATTTTTTTGTTAATTACCTATTTTTATGCAGTTGCGATTTTTGTCTATTCATGTCGCTGTTGAAACGATACAATGAAAGTACGGAGGGGGATTGTGTGTGAGCAGATGGTTATGGATATGTTTCATTTGTTTTTTTATGCCTCATGTCGTGCAGGCGAATGAAAAAGGGGAGTGGATCGTTCAAGTTCGGCATGCGTCCGACCTTTCATATATGAAACCGTACGTTGTTGATACGATGGGGACGTTTGCGAAAGTATTATTAACGGAAGACGAGCAAAAAAAGATGTCACAGTTACCGTTCGTTTTGAAAATGGAGAAAAACGATACGAAACGAGCAGCTGTCAATGATCCATTGTTTTCAGGGCAATGGTCTTTGTCCATGGTGAATTGGCATATGCCTTCGCTCATATCAGTGAATCGGCTGATCGGTAAGCAGATGATTGTCGATGGACGAGAAGACGTGTATCGTGGTGAGCCGTTTTACGGTGAACATATCGTCGTCGTGCTTGGGGAAGAGAAATTGTCTCGTGTTTCTGTCACGGTCGATCATGTCGAAGGACCGTGGCGTATAGAAGTTCAAGATGAAAAAGGGGAAAGGTTAGGAGAAAATGAAGGGGAGCTTTCTCGTTTAGATGTACTGATCCCCCGTTCTTCTTCAACGATTCATCTATATATCACAGCACCAAATTGGACAAAAGCACCACGCATCGTTGAAGTGAAAGGCGTAAACCATGTTCTTGTTGCGGTTGTTGATTCTGGGATCGTGTTGCATGAAGATTTGAACGATCATGTGCTATATAGTGTAAGTGTTGATTATGCGGAAAAGAAGCGATATGCCGATGATACGTTCGGACATGGGACGCATGTGACGGGCATTTTAGCCGCTCGCATCAATAATGGAAAAGGGATTGCCGGGCTCATTGGCGATGCTCCAATCGATATTTTACCAATTAAAGTGTTAGACCGTTATGGATTTGGTGGCGATTTTGAAATTGCAAAAGGCGTGAAATATGCGCTTGATCACGGTGCTTCCATTATTAATTTAAGTTTAGCCGGTCAAGGAGAGACGGAAGTGTTAAAATCGGTCATCGAAGAAGCAGTAAAACGCGGTGTGCATGTTGTTGCAGCTGCAGGAAATGGTCATATGCCGACGACAAACATTTATCCGGCAAGTTATCCAGGGGTGATTACCGTCGCAGCGATCGATCGGGGACAAAAGCCACTCTCCATTTCGAATTATGGCTGGGAAGTGGAAGTGAGTGCTCCAGGAGATTTTTTAATGAGCACGTATCCATCTGGATATCGAGCGATGCGTGGGACATCGATGGCTGCTCCGCATGTCTCTGCGCTATTAGCTGTATTGCGCGCCATGTATCCAGAAGAAGATGCGTTTCAGCTTCGTAACCGTTTATGGAAAACGGCAAAAGATGTATATTGGCGTGGGTATGAGATGTACACAGGATATGGTGTCATTCAATGGCAGCAAGCCATTGCGCTATCTGCTCCGCCAAGCATTGATTGGTTGAACTTGCAGCCTGGGCAGCCGCTTGAAAAAGATCGCACATATTTTCTTGGCTTATCCTCCCGTTTTCTCGGAATGAACGGTCATTTATTCGTCAATGGAAAGCTCGTTCATTCGTTTATCGTGGACGAGGAAGTGATGTCGTTTCGTTTGTTTGACATTGCAAAACAACAAGGAGATGTGGCGGTTGTCATCACAGACGAGGAAAAGCGGGTGATCGCTTCTGACGTGCGTCTCGTTCCGATTCGACCGACAACGTTTTCTGATGTGAAAAAAACGTATTGGGCGTACGATGTCATCATGCAAGCGCAGCAACTAGGGATCATCCGAGGATATTTAGATGACACGTTTCGTCCAAATACACCTCTTACGCGCCGGCAAAGCATCGTGGTACTTTCTCGCTTGTTCGGTTGGGAGGCACCATCCATATTACAATCTCCTTTTGCCGACATCCCACTAACATCAGCGGATGCCCTTGTTGTGGCGACAGCTGCAGAAAAAGGAGTGGTAAAAGGAAGTGGGGGACGCGCACGTTTAGATGAACCGTTGACGCGTGGACAGCTTGCCCTATTGCTTATGCGTGCGTTGCAACTTGACAATGAGCCAATTCGTTCTGTTTATCCATTCCAAGACGTGACGCAACGAGATGTGTGGCTTGCCGTGCAATTGTTAGCGGAACGAGGATTAATTGCAAAACATGCTTTTTTCCGTCCGAATGATCCAGTCACGAGAGCAGAAATGTGTGCCATAATGGTGCGAGTGTCGACACTAATTCGACAACATTCGACAAAATGAGCATAAAAAAAAGCCCCGCCGTTTCCAAAAGGCGGGGAGGCCGACTTAGCAACCAAAACCTTATCGCATAAGTAAGTATAGCCGTTTTTTTTAAAAAAATCACTACAAAAATAATAACTTTATTTCATAATTTTGTCGCTTCGTGTCGTTATTTGTCGAAAAAGATCAAACCGTTTGTCGAACAGAAAAATATGCTTTGTCGGGTATGGAAAAGGTTAGAATTGTTTGTTATGCTTAATGATAGAAAATTTCGAAAGGGAGAAGAATATGCTGGGGAAACGTCACGTATATTGTCTGTTTATCGTTTTTCTTGCTTTTTTTTCTGTTACCTCACCTAGTTGGGCGAATACGGAACTAAAGCAAGCAGAGCGATTCGTTGATGTCACGGACGATCATTGGGCAAAAAATGAAATTGAATTTTTAGCAAATGAGCAAATTATTAACGGGTATTCAGTTGGGCAAATATCAGAGTTTCGTCCAGCGCAATCGGTGACGCGAGCAGAAGCGGCAAAAATGATCGTCAGCGCTCTCGGACAAACAGAATGGAAAAACGGAACGTTGTCGTTTCAGGACGTTCCCGCTAGCCATTGGGCGCGCGGTTGGATCGCTCGTGCGGTGCAACTCGGTATCATGGGAGGGGACGGTACGACAACATTTCGTCCAAATGATAGCCTTTCGCGTGCAGAAATGAGTGTCGTTCTTGTGAATGCCTTTTCCCTCCCGAGTAAAGGAGCAGCGGTAGAGGGGGCTGCTGTATTTAAAGATATAGCTGGACATTGGGCGCTCAGGCATATTAATCGCTTATATTATCACGGTATAGCGAGTGGCCGAGACGGTCAATTTTTCCCGAAAGATGACATTTCACGTGCCGAGTTTGCGACGTTGCTAGCGCGAACGCTCGATGATCAATTTCGCTTGCCGCTACCAGATTTAATTGAACAAGGAAAAACAAATATTCAAGGAACGGTGACAACTTCTTCGCTTAACGTTCGACAAACTCCGTCAGCAACAGGGACGCTTGTCGGAACGTTGAAAAAAGGACAAGTTGTTGATGTGTACGATATAAACGGATATTGGGCAAAAATTGCGTATAACGGTCAGTTTGCTTACGTGCATAAAACGTATTTAAAACTAAGGAATATGGCAGGCTCTCCTGTGAAAGGACGCATTATTGTCGTTGATGCAGGACATGGTGGAAAAGACCCAGGGGCTATGAGTGGAGGAGCGAACGAAAAAACGACTGTGCTTGAAGTAGCGAAATTGTTAAAAGAAAAGCTTGAAAAAGCCGGTGCGACGGTTGTAATGACAAGAGAGACGGATGTGTACCCGACGCTACAAGATCGTGTTGATATGGCGAAAGATAACTATGCGGAAATGTTTGTCAGCATTCATACAAATTCGGCGGCGAACACAAGTGCGAAAGGTGCTGAAGTATATTACGATTCATCAACAAATCCAAACAGTGAAGAAAGCAGAAAGTTAGCCCAATATATTCAAGAAGAAATTGTACGCATGGCGAATATGGTTGATCGTGGCGTGAAAAATAGCGGGTTGTACGTTTTACGTAACAATAGCGTGACAAGTGTGCTCGTTGAACTTGGGTTTATTTCCAATTCAGAAGATCGAGCGAAATTAACGTCAGCCGAATATCAAAATATATATGCGGAAGCGATTTATCAAGGCATTGTGAAATATTATACATCGCAATAGGGAGGTGGAACGGTGAAAAGGTGGATTATCCCTATTGTTTCTGTCGCCATGTTGTTATTGACAGCTTGCGAGCAGGAACATGCAGGAGCAAGTGGGGGGCAGGAAATTGCGACGGCGCCATGGACGGAGCAGCAGCTAGCGGATACAAATGGCCGTATGAATCAAATCGATGACAAAATGAAACAATTGGAGCAGGAGTTAGCTAAAATAAAAACAGCTGCCGATTCTCTGCAAGTGTTTAAAGATGTACCGATTGATCATTGGGCGTATGTTCATGTTGTTCGTTTATATCATCAAAATATTGTTGGTGGTGTCGGAGACGGCTTGTTTGCACCTGATCAGGCAATTACGCGCGCGCAAGCTGCCGCAATGCTCGTTCGAGCGCTTCAACTGCCGCTATCGACTAAGCCATCGATTTTTGTGGATGTGCCAAACTCTCATCGGTTTGCGCGCGAAATTATGACAGCGTACGAGGCAGGCTTTTTCGGCGGATATCCAAACAATCGCTTTGCACCACAAGAGTCGATGAAGCGGAAACATATGGCAATGGTTATTCAACGGGCCTTTCGATTACAAGCAACATCCGCACCGTATGCAGGGTATAAAGATGTGAACGAAAGAACGCAAGGAGCGTTAGAAATTCGTATCATTTCCCAACACGGCATTGCGGAAGGGGATAACGGTTATTTTTATCCAGAACAACCAACGACCCGCGCTCATTTTGCGACATTTATGAACCGAGCGCTGCAAATCAAATAGGCTGTGCATGTGCACAGCCTATCTGATTTTTTTCACTTCAATGCCTGTATAATAGTACTTTAAAATTTGATCGTACGTAAATCCTTTTTCTGCCATCGAACGCGCTCCCCATTGGCTCATGCCAAGTCGATGTCCCCAGCCATTGCCTGTGAACGTAAATTCCGTTGGAGCGGTCGGATAGTACATCGTTTCGTTTTCTGTCCGAATCGAAGCATTTCCTGTTGCGATCGTCGTTTGTCCGCTAGTTGTTTGAAGCGCATAGCCAGCGATGTGATCAACTGTCTGCTCGGATCCGTCCGCTCGTTTAATTTTCACGTTTGCATTACCTTTGACGTCGAAAGCGATACTTTTTAATGAAATGCCAAAAAATGAACGAAATGAATCTGCCGATGAGACAAATGAAGGGCGCGCCTGTATTGTACGTTTTTGTCCTGTCGCTGGATTGTATACGGTCGCTTCCATTTGTTGAACGCTTCCTGCATTTGTTTTTTGTGTTACACGAAGTGATACAACTTGTTCGTTTGTCAATTTAAATTTAGATGATACCGCATTCGCTGCCACTTTTGCGTTCCACCCGTAATGTAAGTTGTTTGCATGGCGATCGTATGGGTCGGAGACGGAACGAATGTATGGGACGACACTACTCCACACATTTTCGCTATTTTCCGTGTATCCCCCTGAACTTGAATGAAAGTATGCAGCGATTGGTTCGTTTTCATATGTCGCATATACGCCAGCCGTCTCATTGACTGCTGCTGTTGATGCTGCTTTTTCCTTTGATTTTCCGCCATATACTTGGCTCGCTACGGTCATTTGTAAAAACGATGTATTTTTTAATTGAGCGTATGCATAGCTACGAGCCGCCACAGCTTGTGCTTTTAACGCTTCTTTATGCCAAGATGATGGCATTTCTCCAGGGACGACACCTTTTACATAGTCTTCTATGTCTAACGTATTAAATAAGTTTGGTGCTGTCTTCCCAGGAGTGATCTCGAATGAACCGCGATATATGACGGGCGCAGACGTGCCTCCTGCTTGTTGAATGCTGCTGATAGTGACGTCATGTTGTTCGCCTCTTGTTACTTCATCTAATAAAAAGCCACTTGTTGACGTATACGAAACGCCATTAATTGTCGCGACGACTGCTCCGTTCGTTTGTGAAAAGACGATCGGATTTGTAAACGGGATCACTTGCTTTGTTTTTAGATCAATGAGTTGATAGTTCCCATTCGCTGTCGCAAGAAACGTCGCTGTCGGCAATAGTTTTACTTTTACAGGTGTTGGGTACGATGCAGCGTCAACAGACATCGGAATAAATAAAAACGTGATGAGAGCGAATGTGATCCATCGAATGCTTTTCATCGTCATTTCGCCGCCTCTAATTGTTGTTTTAGCTTTTCTACTTCTTGTTCAAGTTGCTGAACGCGCTGCTCAAGCTTTGTGACGCGATCATTTAATGGATTGATTTTTGCTAACACCCATTCTACACTTGCAAGTACAGGTTCACTGTTCGCTAACGCTTTCGATGCAGAAACGGTTAACATCGCTGCAAGTAACATGATGACGATCGTTCTTTTTTTCACCGATTTTCTCCCCCCTTAACTCTATCTGTCTAACATTATAGCAAATGATTTCAACAAAAAGGACGAAAATGTAACAAAATTCTAGTTTTCTATTTTCCATTTATCGATTTTAAAATTTGTGGTATAATGTCTGATAGGTTTGTGAAGAAAGATGGTAGAAAGTGTTACTTTTTAAACGATAGTGGATTGAAAAATCGGGAATGCTAACGAATAGGGAGGTTTCCTATGGTTTATTTCACCTTGTTTCTTTGTTTTGTTGTAGCTGTGCTAATTACGCCTGTTGTCAAATGGTTGGCGTTTCGTGTTGGTGCAACAGACAAGCCAAATCAGCGGAAAGTGCATCAAAAAATTATGCCGCGTTTAGGCGGATTAGCGATCTTTATTAGTTTTATCGTCGGTTATCTCGTATTGAAACCAGCGAGCCCGTATGCGACAGCGATTGTCATTGGTGCGACGATCATCGTATTAACGGGCGTGCTCGATGATATATATGAGTTGCCACCAAAGTGGAAGCTGCTCGGTCAAATCATGGCAGCTGTTGTCGTTGTGTATGGCGGCATTCGAGTCGATTTCATTAACTTGCCGTTCGGTGGTCATTTGGAATTTGGGTTATTAAGCATCCCAATCACGATGCTTTGGATTATTGGGATTACAAATGCGATTAACTTAATTGACGGGTTGGACGGCTTAGCTGCTGGCGTATCGTCGATTGCGCTTGTCACGATTGCTGGAATGGCGGCGACGATGGGCAATACGTACGCATTCGTTTTTGCGATGAGCTTATTATTGCTCGGAAGTACGCTCGGCTTCCTTTTATATAATTTCCATCCAGCGAAAATTTTTATGGGTGATACAGGAGCGTTATTTTTAGGCTATATGATTTCCGTTTTGTCGCTCCTCGGTTTTAAAAATGTCACGGTGTTTTCGTTGATCATCCCGATTTTGATTTTAGGGGTGCCAATTTCGGACACGGTTTTTGCGATTGTGAGACGCATCGTCAACAAACAGCCGTTATCGGCGCCAGACAAATCGCATTTGCACCACTGCTTATTGCGTCTTGGCTATAGTCATCGTCAGACGGTGTTAATCATTTACGGCATGGCAGCGATGTTCGGTATATCTGCCGTTGTGTTATCGAAAGCAACGATGTTTGGGGCATTGCTTGTTATCGCGTTCGTTTTGCTTGTCGTTGAACTTGTGGTTGAGAAAATTGGGCTTGTTGGCAAAGATTATCGTCCGCTACTCAAAATGGTTCGTGGTATGAGAAAAATTTCGTAAAACAAAAGAGGGTGTCTCGATGGACACCCTCTTTACTGTTCTTGAGCGAGTTGTTCCGTTCTTGCTTGATACGATGATACATCAAGATGTGTTTTTAACGTTTGTTTAATTTCATCTACCGTTGTTTCATCTAGTCGGTAATAATATACCCCGCTAATGCGTGCGTCTTCTCCTTTGAGATGAAGCGTTTCGATGTTTGCCCCTGTTCCTTTTGTTGCGTAAGCAAAGAAGCCTCTCATTTCTTCAAACGTTAAGTTTGTCGTCATATTTTTACCGACAGCTTCCATAATATCATCAAATTTCGTTAGCGACTGAACGCTCATCGCTTTTTTGAAGATTGCTTTCATGAGTTCTTGTTGGCGTTTGCCGCGTTCAATGTCGTTATCGTATTTACGTGTTCTCGCAAGTGCTAACGCTTCTTCACCGTTTAATGTTTGCAAGCCAGGCTTTAAGTGAATCGCATTTTTTCGGTCGTTCGAGTCCATTTCGCGAATTTCGTAAGGGACATCAAACTCAATGCCGCCAAGTTCATCGACGACATCGACAAACGCTTCAAAATTCATTTTGACGTAATAATCAACTGGAATATCAAGCAATTCTTCAACGGTTTCGACTGTTGCTTTTACGCCGCCGTAAGCGTGGGCGTGTGCAATTTTATCGTATTTTTTTTCAATTGGAATGTACACGTATGAATCGCGCGGGATGCTAAGCAGTTTTACCGTTTTATCTTTTACATTGAATGTCGCTAGCACAAGCGCGTCGGAGCGAACGGCTCCCATTCCTTTTTTTTGGCGGATGTTGCTGTCATCGACACCGATAAATAAAACGGAGATGTTATCTGAATTTGGATCGACTTCCTTCATTCGTTTCTCCGATTTTTCGCGACCGTCAATTGGTTCAAACGATTGTTGAATGACAGACTGCGCTTTATTGAATAGAAATGTTGCATATGTTGCTCCTCCGATGATAACGAGAAGGAGAGGAAGCAAAACAAACGTCCATATTTTTTTTCGCTTTTTCCTTTTTTTCATGTATACTCGTCTATTTTGCATAGTCGTTCCCCTTTTTCAAAAGTTCAACAAATATCGACATGTAAACAATCATCATTTTACAAAATTTTTATGCAGTCGTAAATGAAAATTTTCTTATTCCTTCACATCAAACTCCACATATACGTGTTCGCCTTCTGTAATCGTGCTTTTTCCGTTTGTCAACTCTGTCATCCATGCGCGGAAATCGTCTTTTTGTTTTTCTTCAACATATGTGTCAATCGTCACATGTTCCGCATAATGAATGTCTTTGATTGTATAGACTGAGGAGCGCAATTCGTTTTCGACTTTGCCAAGCCATGTATAGTCGATTGTTGTATGCATGATGCGCATGAGTTTACGTTCGACGATGCCTGACGCTTTCAGCCCTTCGGTTACCGCTTTGCCGTAAGCGCGCACAAGGCCGCCAGCGCCGAGTTTAATGCCACCAAAATATCGCGTCACGACAACGACCGTATCTTTTAGCTTTTTCTTTTTTAACACTTCTAGCATCGGAACACCTGCCGTGCCGCTCGGTTCCCCATCATCGTTTGCTTTTTGAATATGGTCGTGTTCCCCAATGATATACGCGGAACAGTTGTGCGTCGCATCCCAATGTTTTTTCTTTATTTGTTGGATAAAGCGCACAGCTTCTTCTTCTGTTGTCGCGCGCTCGACATAACAAATGAAGCGCGATTTTTCAATGACGATTTCTGCCTCTCCATATCCTTTTACCGTATAGTATGCCTCTAACAAAGCGTAATCACCTCAAATGCTTATTGGAATGTTGTTCGTCTTTTGTCGAAAAATGCTGATGGAAATAAACGAAACGTGCTATAATAAAAATTATAAGGCGGGATGTGACATGGTCAACTACCCACCACTTAAAGCCTAACGACTTTTGAAGTGGGGGCTTGTAAAAAGCCCTAGTTGACTACCCCAAGTCTTTCGAGGACTACGTTGGAAGGGTCATGACACCTACGAATGCTCCTCTAGTTCGTAGCCACTGTCGTTGATGGTTAAAAGTCCTGATGGGTAGGGACGGTGCTGTCAACATCACAAGCCCTTCCAACATGGGGGAAGAGGAAGAACACTCCGAAAAAGGAGGTACACGCCTTGTTCGTGTACGTGATCAATAAGCATGGCAATCCATTGATGCCGTGCTCACCAAGAAAAGCAAGGATATTGTTAAAAAACAAAAAAGCAAAAGTAGTAAAAAGAACACCGTTCACGATTCAACTACTATACGGTAGTAGCGGATACAAGCAACCGATTTCTCTAGGTGTAGACACAGGAACAAAACATGTTGGGCTATCCGCTACCACAAAAAATCAGGTGCTTTTAGAAGCAGAAGTACAATTGCGTACGGATATTCAAGAATTGTTAGCAACGAGGAGGCAATTTCGCAGAAGTCGGAGAAATCGAAACACAAGATATCGAAAAGCCCGATTTTTGAATCGTAAGAAGCCAAACGGCTGGTTAGCCCCTTCGATTCAGCATAAAGTGGATAGTCATATCAAATTAGTAAAATGGGTACATTCGCTGCTTCCGATTACCCATATCACCGTTGAAGTGGCACAATTTGATACTCAAAAGATAAAGAATCCTGATATTCAAGGTGCAGCATATCAACAAGGAGAGCAATTGGGCTTTTGGAACGTAAGGGAGTATGTATTGTATCGAGACGGTCATACATGCCAATGGTGCAAAGGAAAATCAAAAGACCCTGTACTGAATGTCCATCATATTGAAAGCAGAAAGACGGGTGGCGATTCCCCGAGTAATCTCATGACACTGTGCAAAACTTGCCACGATATGATTCATCGAGAGGGATTAGAACACGAAATACAGCGGAGATTCTCTTCGTTGAAAGACGCTTCCCACATGACAGTGATGCGTTGGTTTATCTGGAATGGACTAAAGAAAGTGTATCCGCATGCAAATATCACATACGGGTATATCACCAAGTGTATTCGCATTGCTAATGGACTGCCTAAATCTCATATGGTGGATGCTCGTTGTATTAGTGGAAATCCACTAGCTAAGCCAAGTGGCACGGTTTATCTTCTAAAATTCGTTCGCAAAAACAACCGTCAATTGCATAAGGCAACCATCTTGAAAGGTGGAAAACGAAAATCAAACAAAGCTCCACGATTTGTTAAAGGGTTTCAACTGTTTGACAAGGTGGTGTACGAAGGAAAAGAATGTTTCATATTTGGCAGAAGAAGCAGCGGTTATTTTGACCTTCGGCTGTTAGATGGCACAAAAGTGCATGCTTCAGCAAGCTGGAAAAAGCTAAAAAGAGTTGAGTATGCTAGTACATTACTAATTGAAAGGAGGAAGGGCGATTCCTCCCCGACTTTCGCTCTCGCTTAGAAGTCGGGGTCTCCTCGCCTAAAACTGATGGAAGTACGAATAAACGTCAGATAAAAGTCAGAAAAGTCATTCCAATTGACTTTTGGTCATTTTTTCTTTAGGTGGTGTATATGTCCAATAAAAAACTAGATGCAGATGCGCGGCAGCTTGACCGTATTGTAAAAAAAATGATTGAAACAGTAGATCAAAGTAAAACGGAAATTTTTCATATTAGTGAACAATCGCGAAAAGAACATGAGCGGTTGCTTGAAGAGTTACGGCGGACGAAAGAAGAAGTACAACGTGTCATCTTTCAAACAGATAACTTAGAAATGAAAACAAAGTTAGCGCGACAACGACTGTCGGACGTCAGTAAAAACTTTTCGCGTTATACGGAAGCTGAGATTCGTCAAGCATATGAGAAAGCGCATTCGCTACAAATGGAATTGGCGATGGCGCAAGAAAAAGAAAAGCAGTTGCGGCAACACCGCGATGAGCTAGAAAGACGGTTAGCAGCTGTGAAAGAAACGATTGAGCGGGCAGATCATTTAATTGGGCAAGTGACGGTTGTGCTTAACTATTTAAACGGAGATTTTCGCGAACTGAGTGAATTTATTAATGGTGCGAATGAAAAACAAGAATTTGGACTTCGTATTATTGAGGCGCAAGAGGAGGAGCGAAAACGCCTGTCGCGAGAAATTCATGACGGACCTGCACAAATGCTTGCGAACATCATTATGCGTTCCGATTTAATTGAACGCATTTATCGCGAGCGCGGTACCGAAGAAGCGATTCATGAAATGCGCGATTTAAAAAAAATGGTTCGCTCCGCTTTATATGAAGTGCGTCGCATTATTTACGACTTACGCCCGATGGCGCTAGATGATCTTGGTTTAATCCCGACGTTAAAAAAATATTTACAAACGATTGAAGAGTACCATAAAACAACGATTACGTTTACATATACGGGAGAGGTAAAGCGGCTATCCAACCGTTTTGAAGTTGCTGTGTTTCGCCTCGTGCAAGAAGCGGTGCAAAATGCCTTAAAGCACGCTGAAGCGACGACGATTCAAGTGAAAATGGAGCTGAAGCAAAATAGTTTATTGATCGTCGTTAAAGACGATGGAAAAGGATTCAATCCGAATGAAAAAAAAGAAAAAGCGTTCGGATTAATGGGCATGCGTGAGCGCATTGAATGGTTGGAAGGAAAATTACATATTTACTCACAACTTGGACGTGGAACAATTGTTACGATGCATATTCCGCTCCATAAGACAGGAGGGAAGGGGGCACAACAATGAAAACGCGCATTGTTTTAATTGATGACCATAAATTATTTCGAGAAGGAATTAAACGTATTTTAGATTTTGAGCAAGATTTTGAAGTGGTGGCGGAAGGAAGCGACGGTGACGAAGCGTTAGCGCTTGTTGAACGATATAAACCTGATGTTGTCATTATGGACATTAACATGCCTCATGTTAACGGCGTAGAAGCGACACGTCAGCTCATTGAAGCATATCCAGATACAAAGGTGATCATTTTGTCGATTCATGATGATGAAAGTTACGTCATGCATGCGTTGCAAATGGGAGCGATGGGGTATTTGTTAAAGGAAATGGATGCCGACGCTTTAAATGAAGCGGTTCGTGTTGTGGCAGAAGGCGGTTCATATTTGCATCCGAAAGTGACGCACAATCTTGTGAAAGAATATCGTCGTCTCGTTGCAGGAGAGGGAGTGGAAAAAGAAAAGCAAAATCAAGGTGTATGCCGCCCGTACCATTTATTAACGCGCAGAGAGTGTGAAGTATTGCAGCTGTTGGCGGACGGAAAAAGCAACAAAGGTATTGCTGATGCGCTATGTATTAGTGAAAAAACGGTAAAAAACCATGTTAGCAGCATTTTACAAAAATTAAACGTGAATGACCGAACGCAAGCAGTCGTTGTTGCGATTAAAAATGGATGGGTCGAAGTGAAAAAAGGTTGTCGAAGTGGATTCGACAACCTTTTTTCAATGCAATCGCAGTTGTAATGTAGTACAATGCAAGTAGGAAAAATTTTGGACAAGGAAGGTAAAGATGATGAAAACGGCGATTTTAACGGATAGTACAGCATATATCCCGAAACATATTCGTGAACAGTTGAATATACATATTATTCCTTTAAGCGTCGTCTTTGGAACAGAGACGTATCGTGAAGAGATTGACATGAGCGCAGAAGATTTTTTTGCCAAAGTAAAAACGAGCGAACAACTGCCGACAACATCACAGCCGCCAATTGGACTATTTGTTGAAACGTTCGAGCAGCTAGCGAAACAATACGACGCCGTCATTTCGATTCATTTATCAAGCGGCATTAGTGGCACGTACCAAGGGGCTGTGTCCGCAGGGCAAATGGTTGAGGGGATTCAAGTGTACGCATACGATTCAGAAATTAGCTGCATGATGCAAGGTTTTTATGCGATCGAGGCAGCAGAAATGGCGCAAGCAGGCATGCATCCAGAGGCGATTATTGCGCGGCTAGATGAAATGAAACAATCAGTACGTGCGTATTTTATGGTCGACGATTTATCGCATTTGCAGCGGGGCGGACGGTTAAGCGGCGCCCAAGCGTTTATCGGCAGCCTTCTACAAGTAAAGCCGATTTTACATTTTGTCGACAAAGTGATCGTTCCATTTGAAAAAATTCGTACGCGAAAAAAAGCGTTAAGCCGAATAGAAGAGCTATTTGCTGAAGATGCGCGTCTTGGTGTTCCGATGCGTGCGGTCATCATTCATGCGAATCGTGAAGAAGAAGCGCGCGCATGGAAAGAAAAACTTGAACAACAATACCCACATGTTGAGTTTTTCCTTAGCTATTTCGGTCCTGTCATCGGCACGCATTTAGGTGAAGGTGCGATGGGATTTGGCTGGTATAAAAAATAAGCAGGAATTTTTTTAATGCATGCGAATAGAAGAAGTGGGCGACTCGACCACTTCTTTTTTAGTGAGGTGATTCGTTTGTCTCTTGTTGGAAAACAGTTGTTAAAGTCTGAGCTTTCCTTTCCTTACGATAAGCAACATGTGCAAATTATAGAAAGCATCATAAAAACGAAGCAAGGCTATCGTTGCGTCCGTTGCAATAACGATGACCAACAGTTATTTGCTTCGTTTCCGTGTGCGCGCTGTGGACGCATATGTACGTATTGCCGCAAATGTATAACGATGGGACGATGTAGCGAATGTAATCCGCTCGTGATTTGGATTGGACCAACTCCTTCTACCTCTTTTTCTTCACCGCTTCAATGGAATGGTCAATTATCTCCAGCTCAACAACTTGCATCCGATGAAGTTTGTCATGCGATTGATCGAAACGACTCATTGCTCGTTTGGGCCGTATGCGGAGCGGGAAAAACAGAAGTGTTATTTGCAGGCATTAACATGGCGTTGTCGCAAGGAAAGCGTGTTTGTATCGCCACACCGCGCACGGATGTTGTATTGGAGCTAGCTCCGCGTTTGGCGAGTGTATTTCCGTCGGTCGATATGGCGGCATTATATGGCGGCAGCCAAGACCGTGGCAAACTTGCTTCATTGACGGTGACGACGACCCATCAATTGCTTCGCTATTATCACGCTTTTGATGTGATGATTGTCGATGAAGTTGATGCGTTTCCGTATAGTGTAGATGCGATGCTTTCCTATGCGGTAGAACGGGCACGAAAACCGACATCTTCCCTCATTTATTTGACCGCAACCCCAAATGAACAATGGCAACGTGAAGTAAAAAGCGGAAAACGAAAAGCGGTGACGATTCCTGCGCGCTATCATCGTCGTCCACTTCCTGTTCCGACATTTGAATGGTGCGGCAACTGGCAAAAAAAGTGGCGTCACAAGCGGTTGCCTTCGTGTGTCATTCGCTGGGTAAACGACCATATAGAACGTCGTAAACAAGCTTTTTTATTTGTTCCCCACATCGACTTTTTACAACAAGTTGTTCCGTATTTACAACAATTTCATCCTCGCATTGAAGGAGTGCATGCTGAAGATCCGAAACGAAAGGAAAAAGTGCTTGCTTTTCGGTGTGGACAAATTCCTCTTCTTGTCACAACGACCATTTTAGAGCGCGGGGTAACGGTCCCAAACATTGACGTTGCCGTGTTAGGTGCAGAGCAACCGATTTTTACAGAAAGTGCGCTTGTGCAAATTGCTGGGCGCGTTGGGCGAAGTACTCAGTATCCGACAGGTGATGTGCGCTTTTTTCATTTTGGAAAAACGAAAGCGATGGTAGCCGCTAAGCAGCATATTGTGCGCATGAATGATGAGGCGCGAAAGCGAGGGTTGATTGACGAATGAAATGTTTGATTTGTCATGATGAGTGGATGCCGCGTATGTCGTTTTCTATGCTTTTGACGCTCCAGCAACCGGACGTTTGTTGCCCACGTTGTCGGAGCCGTTTCGTGCTTATCGACGGAAGCGTATGCGATCGATGCTGTCGTCCGTTTGCTGGTCTTGAACCATCGCATCGTCAAGGGCGATTATGCACCGATTGTGTTCGCTGGCAAGAGAATGATGAGTGGAAAGATGTATTGACGAAAAATCGGTCAGTGTATATGTACAATGAATGGATGAAAGAAGTGGTTGCGCTTTGGAAATTTCGCGGCGACTACGCGATTGTCCAAGCGTTTCAAGAAGAGTTTCGCCGTGAATTTTATCGTCATTTTGACCATACCTTTTTGATCGTTCCGATTCCTCTCAGCGCTGAGCGCCTGTACGAACGAGGATTCAACCAAGCAAAGGCGCTGGCTGAACTGCTCGCTCTCCCTATTCATGACCTGCTTCATCGTCATCACCTCGAAAAACAATCAAAAAAATCGCGTCGTGAGCGCTTGCGAACAGAAAATGTCTTTCAGTTGTCGGAAAAAACGTCTTTACAAGAAAGGCATATTGTGTTGATCGATGATATTTATACGACAGGGATGACGTTAAGGCATGCGGCGAAGGTGTTGCGTCAGGCTGGCGCTGCTTCTGTTTCTTCGTTTACATTGGCAAGAGGTTAATATCGAAGACAAACATGCCGATATTAAAAATAGCAAGGGATAGAGCGGAGTGTGAAGTAAATGCAAATTCGCAACGATTTGATTATGAACGAGTCAATAACAAATCCATTCCCGTTTTCCTTGAAAGAGGGGGAAACATTTTTCGCGACCATTAAGGAAAAATTAAGCAATAATGAAGCAATTATAACGGTTAAAGGACAGGATGTGCACGTCCGCTTTCAAGGCGAAATACCGAATGAAGATCAATTTGCTGTGCAAATTATCGGCATAAAAGATCATGTTTTACAAGTGCAGGCCGTACCGAAAACAGCGGAAACGAAAGAGGCGGCCGTTTGGTTGCCTCCTATCAGTGAATTAGAGAAAGCGGAACAAATTTTGCTAGTGCAAGGAATTCGTCTATCTAAGGAAGAGAAAGCGATATTAAGACGTTTTTTCGAAAAAGCAAAGGGGACGCTGAATGAAAAACTGGAAACGATACAGGCGATTGCGAATAAAAAGATTGAAGTGACTGAAGTGCATTTACAGTCTATCCATGAAGCGCTGCATGGCGAGCCATTCGGTGAGGTATTAACGCAGTTGGCCGATCATCTCGATCTCTTGCCGCATTTACAATCTTCAAAAGAGAACAATAGGGATTTTGTTGACACCGGAAAGAGAATGTTCAACTCTCAACCCGAAACAGATTTAGACGAAAAGAAGATGTTTCATTCTCAACCCGAAACAGATTTATTAGAAAAAGATCCATTGATCTCGCAAAAAGATCAGATTTTGGCAGGGGAAGAAGCAAATAATGGACAACAAATGGAACTGCCATATTGGAACGAAGAATGGGTTCAAAGCACCCCTATCCAAGCAAAAGATATGATTGTGAAGACAGTTACGGAAAAGCTTTCTCAGGCGGCGCTTGATTTTAAAAAATTGCAAATCGAAATGAATAAAAAGTTAGAAAACGCAGCATTTTTGTTGAACAGCGGGCAAGCATTGGCGCGCCAACAGGCAAAACAATTTGTCGAAGCTGTGATTCATACGTTGGACCGTGCGATTTTGCAAGGAGAATTTATGCTTTTTACCGACATGAAAACGGAGAAGCAAATGCTTCAGGCAAGTGCGAAATTGGCCGAAGCAAAGCAGCTGCTTACTGAGGGAGAGCAGAGCGATGCCTTAAACATCGTGAATGAAGTAAAGAAGCTGCTTGGGGGGCTTCGCTTTCAACCAGCGGATGAAAAAATGAAGCATTTTGTTTCTGCTTTTCATTTCAACGAGCAAGAAACAACGCCAAAGCATCAGCTTCTTTCGCAACTCGCAAAAACATTAACACTTCCGCTTGGCGGGGAAGTTTCGGCGCGAAATACATTTGAGCAATTTCGGCAATTAGGGTTTCAGCATGAAAAAGATATTTCCCGCGCCTTATGGTTGAAGCAGCCAGCCATGGAACCGCAAAACATAAAGGCGGTGTTAATGAAATTAAGCCAAGGAGAACTTGGCATGATCGCGCAGCAAGCCGAACACGCTTTAGTGAATATGACAGGTCAGCAGCTGTTAAGCAAATTCGATACCAACAACCATGTGCAAACGATGTTTTATCAATTCCCAGTGTTATTGCACGATCAAATGGAAACGGTCCATATTTATTTAAACTCCCGAAATGATGAAGGAAAGCTTGATTGGCAAAATTGCAGCCTGTACTTTTTACTGGATACAGAAAAATACGGGAAAATCGGCATTTTGCTTCAAGCATTGGAACGAAATTTAACGATTACCATTAAAACGGACAATGCACAACTTTCCGAAGCATTAAAATCGTTAACGGAGATGGCTAAAGAAAATTTGGAGGCAATCGGCTACAATGTAAAAGGGATTGATTTTGCGAAAATGAATGAACAAGAAGAACAAAAAACAGCGGCAGAAACAACGCAAGAGAAAGAAACAAACAGAGAGAAAGGTTATGATTGGACGGTATGAAAAACGGTTATCCACATTATTTTTCCGCGTTGACGAGTTATGAAAAAGGAGCTGATCAACTGTCGGAGTCTAAAACCAATACGGTAAACGAAATCATCAAGCAGGCGCAGCAACAAAACATTCCCATGCAAACCGATTCATCGCTTGTCAAGCATTTAGCGGATCCGGAAAACCGCGTTCCTTCACAGCTCTATGCAGTCATTGGAGAAATTTTAAAATTAATTAAGAGCATCGAACAACAATAGGGGAGATTCATTGTGGAAATTCAAAAAATCACAAAAGCAAATATGATGAACGTAAGCAAAAAAGAAGCGACAGCATCAGCGTCTGTATCGTTTGCCGAAGTCGTGGCAAAGCAAAACGAAGAACTTGCACTGGAACGGTTTCAGCAACTTGCGAAAGAAATTGAAGAACAAGGGAAAGTTTTAGCGGAATCGCGTTCGGTGGAAGAGTTGCGAAAATATAAAAAGCTTGTGAAAACGTTGCTTGATGACGTGATAAAAAACGGTTTGCAATTATCCGAACAACACGGTTTCAATTGGAGCGGGCGTTCGCGGCTATATAAGATTGTGAAGGAAGTGGACAAAAAGCTAATTGATTTAACGAATGCCGTATTGCAAAAAGAAAAACAAGGAATTGACCTTTTAAGCACCATCGGGGAAATTCAAGGATTAATTATCAACATTTATACGTAAGCGTTTTTTATTTGTCTTATAATGAAGGAAAGTGAGAAGTAGTGGGGAGGGGAAACAATGAGTTTAGCAAATTGCCCAAACTGCGGAAGCCTATTTGTAAAAAGTCCGTTTCGTGATATTTGTGAGAGCTGTTATAGAGAAGAAGAAGAGGCTTTCGAGAAAGTTTATCGCTTTTTGCGCAAAAGGGAAAATCGCATGGCGACAATGATGCAAATTGTAGACGCAACAGGGGTGAAGGAGTCGCTGCTGATGAAATTCATTAAAAGCGGCCGTCTAAAACTCGCTCAATTCCCAAATTTAGGATATCCTTGCGACCGCTGTGGCAAGCTGATTCGCGAAGGAAGACTATGCGCAAACTGTTCAAAAGACCTAAATAAACAACTAGAAATGGTGCAAAAGGAAGAAGAAATGAAAAAACGCCGTCATGTGGAGGATGTTTATTATACGAAAAAGGGTGACGAGAATTAATTTTGATTTTTTGTAAACAATCTTTTTCGTTTGCCGATAATATAGGTAGGAGATATGGAAACGGCTAGAGGCATGGAAAAGGGGGGGATTTTCATGAGAATTGACAAATTCGGCTTGATGGGCGTTAATCCTTACAAACGCCAGTTCGATAAAGAAATGCAGGCGAAAAAGCCTGCAGTTCAACAAGATAAAGTGGAAATTTCCGCGGCGGCAAAAGAATTGCAGCAAATTTCTCAATGGACGGCCGAGCATCAAGAGAAAGTGCGTAAGTTAAAAGAGCAAGTGCAAAACGGAACATATCAAATTGATGCGAAGACAATCGCGAAAAGTATATACAAATATTACTTTGAAAATTAAATCAGTATTCACATCATACTGATTTAATTTTTATGTACTTTTAGGGAGAGATTGGATTGTCTGCCAAACAATTAATAGAGTTGCTAGAAAAACATGTGAAACTGCATAAAGGCTTGCTGGACTTAGCAAATAAAAAAACGGAAGTATTAAAGAAAGGCGATATGGAAGCCCTAAGTGAAATGATGAAAGAAGAGCAAAAGTATATTGCGGCAATTAAACAAATCGAGAAGGAACGGATTCTTGCTGTTGAAAAGATCATAAGCGCATTAGGCCATACACAGCAAGAGCCGACATTAACGGCATGTATTGAACTAGTAAACGAACCGGAACGTTCCGCTTTAGAAAGATTGCGAGACAATTTGGCGGTGGTCGTTGCAGAGCTTAAAAATATTAATGAATTAAACCAACAGCTTCTCCACCAATCGTTGCAGTTTGTCAACATGACGTTGGATATGATCATGCCGCAGCCGAAAGAAGTGAATTATAGAAAACCGAACATGGCGCCATCTTCATATGAAGGCAGCAGCTCGTTATTTGATTCAAAAGCTTAGAGTTTCAAGCATTGGAGGAAAATGTAATGCGATCAACGTTTCATGGCTTAGAGGTAGCCAAACGAGGCATGTTTACGCAACAATCAGCGTTATATGTAACCGGACATAATATTGCTAATGCGAACACACCTGGTTATTCGCGCCAGCGCGTCAATTTTGTCCAAACAGAACCGTATCCGCCGGCTTCTATGAACCGTCCGCAAATTCCTGGACAGATGGGGACAGGAGTCGAAGCGGGTTCGATTGAGCGGGTGCGTGAAAGCTTTTTAGATATTCAATATCGTGGGGAAAATAACAAGCTTGGCTACTGGGAAGCGCGAGCAGACGCCCTAAAAAAAATGGAAGATATCATGAACGAACCATCGGACAACGGTTTATCGAAAACGATGGATCAGTTTTGGCAAGCGCTGCAAGATTTAAGCGTGAATCCGGAAAATGAAGGAGCGCGTTCGGTCGTTCGCCAACGCGGATTGGCGGTTGTGGAAACGTTTCATTATTTACATGACTCGTTATCACAAATTAAAAAGGATTTAGGACACGAAATCGGTGTCACGATTACAGAAATCAACTCTTTGGCACAACAAATCAGCCAAATCAACCAGCAAATCAGCGAAGTCGAGCCGAACGGCTATTTACCAAACGATTTATACGATGAGCGCGACCGCTTGATTGACGAACTGTCAAAATTAGTGAACGTACAGGTTGAGAAAGTCCCAAGCGGTGGAAACGCGTTAAAGATAGCAGAAGGAACGTATAATATTTATCTAGTGGATAGTAACGGGAATCCGATTTTAGATAGTAACAACCAAAAAATTTACTTAGTTCAAGGAAATCATACGAATGCATTTTCTCTTCCAAATGGAATCGGAGGCGATATTGACGGAGATGGTGTTAAAGAAACTCCGACAAGTGATATTGACAATGTGCAAATAGGCAGAGTTTCCATTTCAATCACATCGTTTCCATCTGGAAAATTACTAGGATTGATAGAATCGTTTGGTTATAAAGATGCTTCAGGAAATGTAAAAGGCATTTATCCTGAGATGATTAACAATTTGGATAATCTAGCGTATACGTTTGGTACGATATTTAATGAGGTTCATAAAAAGGGATACGGGCTGAACAGTGCTGCAAAAGCTCCTGCATTTTTTGATGTAACAGTTCCGGGAGCTGCTAAGAACATTAAGTTATCATCGGCAATGGATGATCTTTCTAACATTGCAGCTTCCACCAAACAGGGCGTCTCTGGAAATGGAAACAATGCTCTTAACTTAGCAAGCGTTGGAAAAATACTATTGTCGTCTGGAACAGTGAACTTAATAGATGTATCAATAAGTTTGTCGGCCTCACTTCCTTTAACATCAGGTACGATTCAATCTAATTACCAAGGATGGATTGGAAAGCTTGGTGTGGATGGACAGCAAGCTGAACGATTGAAAAATAACAGTGAAGTGTTACGTCAGTCTGTAGAGGAACGTCGTCAATCGGTCAGCTCGGTATCACTAGATGAGGAAATGACAAACATGATTAAATTTCAACATGCATACAACGCAGCAGCACGCCAAATTACCGCCATCGATGAAATGCTCGATAAAATTATTAACGGCATGGGCATTGTAGGAAGGTAGGTGAACAAACATGCGCGTAACGCAAGGGATGTTGACAGGGAATATGCTTAGGAATTTAAGCGCCAGCTATGCGCGGATTGGCAAATATCAAGATCAACTGGCAACAGGAAAAAAAATTAATCGTCCATCCGATGATCCAGTTATCGCAATGAAAGGGATGGTATACCGTACAAACTTAACAGAAGTTGAGCAATTTAAGCGCAACTTTTCCGAGGCGTACAACTGGATTGAAAACTCAGATGCAGCGCTTGATAAAGCGACGCAAGCATTACAGCGCATTCGCGAGCTTGTGGTGCAAGCGAGCAACGATACGTATGAAGTAAGCCAACGTGCAGCGATTTCGGAGGAAATTAAACAGCTAACGGAACACTTAGCTTCTATTGCCAATACAAAAGTCGGAGATAAATATATTTTTAATGGTACGGATACGCTGAAACAACCAGTAGATTTAAGTCAAGCTCCACCAGTTGTATCGAAGAACACGGATGAAATAAAAATCGAATTATCGAAAGGGATTTATATTTCTGTAAACGTGAATCCGACAAAAGTATTTAATTACGACAATACCGCAAAAGGAAACGGATTATTTAGTGATTTAGAATTTTTAAATAACGACTTAAATGATGCGACAAAATCAGGAAAAGATATAAGCCAGTACCTTAGTTATATTGATCAGCATATTAATAATTTACTTAGTGCTCGTGCGGAATTGGGGGCTCGTTTAAATCGAGTAGAGTTAATGGAAGAGAGAGTGGATCAGCAGGAAGTCATCGCTCATCGGATTCTCTCCGATAATGAGGATGCCGACATTGAACGTGTCATCACTGATTTAAAAACGCAAGAAAGCGTGCATCGCGCCGCTCTTGGCGTAGGTGCCCGCATTATTCAACCGACGCTTCTTGACTTTTTGCGTTAAGCTATCTTGCGAGGACAAGATAGCTTTTCCTCTAGGAGGGAGAAAAATATGCAACTGCCGCAAATTCGCTTGCAGTCTACCTTTGCAAAGATCGCGATCAAGCCAACACCGCCTGTACTGGAAATCAAACAGCCGCCAGCAGAGCTTGATCTCCAGCAACCCTCGGCAGAAATGAAGATTGAAACGACACCGGCCAAACTAACCATTGACCAAACGAAAGCATGGGAAGAGATGGATTTAAAACATATTTTCCGCCGCATTGAAGAATTTGCGCAACAAGGTTATGAAGACTGGCTGGAAGGCATTGCTCGTGTGTCTCGACAGGGAGATGAGCTGATGAGAATTGAAGATGGCGGCAATCCACTTGCCGAGCAGGCAAAAGAAAACAGCGAGGATCCGATATATGACTTCAATATTGGTTGGATTCCTTCTCTCTTCAGTGTCAAAACGAACTTTGAACCAGCGAAAGTGCATATTGATGTAAAAGTCCAACAACCGATTATTCGCGCCAAAATAAACAAGCCGATGATCCACTATACCCCGGGGAAAGTGACGATGGATCTTGCACAGCGCAATTCATTAAAAATCGATTTCGTCAACTTAAAGTTTGTTGGTACTAATTTTGAAATTTCAATTTAATAAAAAGGTGTGAAATGATGAAAATTCGTACAAAATATCATGGTGAAATTGAAATTAACGAAAAGGATATTTTTCATTTCGAGCACGGTATTCCAGGCTTTTTAGACGAAAAACAATTTGTCTTATTGCCGCTTGAGGATACCCCGTTTGTTATTTTACAATCGGTCAAAACACCAGCGCTCGGGTTTGCGATGATTGATCCGTTTATTTACTTTAAAGATTATGACTTCGAGCTTGATGAGCAGTCAGTTACCCAACTGCAGTTGTCTTCGGAAAAAGAAGTAGCCGTGTATGTCATTCTTACTGTTGCCGATCCGTTCGACGACACGACGGCGAACTTGCAGGCGCCGATTGTCATTAACGTCCATAAGCGTCTTGGCAAGCAAGTTATTTTAACGAATACAAACTATAAAACGAAACATCGTCTCTTTCCCGAAAAAGTGGCGAAATAAAGGAGGCGGCAAGTATGCTTGTACTAACGCGCAAACTGAAAGAAGCGATTCAAATCGGCGATGACATCGAAATCACCGTCCTCGCCATCCAAGGTGATCAAGTGAAGCTTGGCATCAACGCTCCGAAACATGTTGAAATTCATCGCAAAGAAATTTATCTCGCCATCCAAGCCGAAAACAACGCTGCCTCCTTCGCCTCGAAAACATCGCTTGAGCAGCTGAACGAGCGACTGAAACAATGGAAAGAGGGAGAATAAGCGCATAAACATGGCTAGCGGCGGCGTACCTGTCCAAGGCGCCGCCGCGTGTATCATCCGACAAAGAGATAATCCCCAAACATAATGATGCCCACCATATCTCATCAAAGGATCCTCAAGTCGCCTTCACCATCTCTCCAATTTCTCAGCAGCAAAATGGAAAAAAATTTGCGTCAGCCTATTAAACTTTTTAAAAACAAACCGATATAAAAAGTGAACGCGGCATAGCGAAGAAAGGCGGCCGACTTTCTTCCTATCCGCAAATCTATCATTCCACAAGGATGTGGAACAAAAAAATTCAAGGAGGAAAAAGCAATGAGAATTAACCACAATATTGCGGCGTTAAACACCTATCGTCAATTGACAATGGGTACTAACGCAGCTTCAAAATCAATGGAAAAACTATCTTCAGGTCTTCGCATTAACCGCGCTGGCGACGATGCGGCAGGTCTTGCGATTTCTGAAAAAATGCGTGGACAAATTCGTGGCTTGGAAATGGCTTCTAAGAATGCGCAAGACGGGATAAGCCTTATCCAGACAGCGGAGGGAGCTTTAAACGAAACGCATTCTATTCTACAGCGTATGCGTGAGCTTGCTGTTCAAGCAGCAAACGGTACAGCAACAGACTCTGACCGTGCGGCTCTTCAAGATGAATTAAACAACTTAACTTCCGAAATTAACCGTATTGGTAATACGACAGAATTTAACACTCAAAAATTATTAAATGGTGGAATTGGCTCAAATGATGGTGTGAAAATTACTCAAGCAAGAAGTGCTACAGTAACTGGTACTGTTGCTTTTAATGATGGAGACTTGGATAGTAGCGAATTTACGGCAAAAATTACTGTGGATAACACAACTTTTGATGTAACTTCCGCTCTTCAAAGGGACTGGACGGGTAAAACTGTTGATGATGTAATTAATGCTTTAAAGGAAGTAACATCTGGTGGAACTAAATTATCTGATTTAATTGATATGGAAAAAGTTACTTCTGGCGATAACTCTTATATCAAGTTTACTGCTAAATCTGAGGGGGCAACTAGCTCAATTAGCATTAGCATTACAGGTGCAGATGCGGCTGATGTGGATGATATCTTAACAACTGCAACTACTTCTGCTGTAGGTAGCCCTACAACTATGGAAAGAGCAGGAGTTGAAAGTGGATTATCTTTAGATAAAACATTAGCGACTGTAGAAGGCGGAAAACTTGACGCTGATGGAGCAGGAGGAGCTGATCTAGACTTTTCTGGTGATAAAAGAAAAAATATTGTAATTAACGAAGTAACTATTACTCTTGACCAAAGTTATACAGACATAAATGGTGTAATTACTGATGTACAATCAAAGTTGGACAGAGCATTTGGTGCTGGTAATTTCCTTGTTGAAGCCAATACTTCAGGCAACGGCTTAAAGTTTACAGCTTTAGATGGTAGTAGTATTACCATTGGGGGAAATACAAATACGACTGAGACAGGGTTAACTGCTGCTACTACTAACCCTCAAACAAGAAGCAGTGAATTACAAATCGCCTCTGGTGATACTCTGAAAATTACAGTAGGTTCTGAAAGTGCGGTTAATGTAAATCTTAATACAAGTGTAGACCCTAAAAAATACGATGTTACAAATGCAGATGCGAATATAGCAAAAGCTGAGATGGAACGTTTTGTTAAAGATATTAATGCTGCTTTGCAAGAAGCTGGACTATCTGATAAAGTAACTGCGGCTTTATCAAAAGATAATAAACTTCAATTCATTTCCGAAACAGGAAAAGACATTAAAGTAGAATTCAATAGTGATGCATTAAAATCTATTGGTGGAGCTACTTTAGATGATGTAAAAAATGTTCAACAGGTGGTAGGACCTGGCGCTCAAGGGTCTGGATATAGTACTAAGTTCCAAATTGGAGCTAATACTGGTCAAAGCATGTCTCTAACTATCAACGATATGCGTGCAGCTGCATTAGGAATTACAGGTAATGCAGGTCAAGCAGGCTTTACTTCTACAAATACAGTAACAAATGGTACAAATGATATTAAAGCGGAAGCGGCATTAAATATTTCAAATAAAGAGGATGCTTCTAAAGCTATTGTAGTTATTGATAAAGCAATTCAAACTGTATCAGCAGAACGTGGTAAACTTGGTGCGGTTCAAAACCGTCTCGAGCATACAATTAACAACTTAGGAACAGCAGCTGAAAACTTAACAGCAGCCGAGTCTCGTATCCGTGACGTCGATATGGCGAAAGAAATGATGGAGTTCACTAAGAACAACATCCTCTCTCAAGCAGCACAAGCAATGTTGGCTCAAGCAAATAACCAGCCGCAAGGAGTTTTACAACTCTTGCGTTAATAGTTGGTTATTTGCAGGGCGTCTTAGCTGGAAACGGCTAAGAGGATCACTGGGTGAATTGCTGGGAAGCCCTAAAGCTTTCCTTGCCACAACGAAGCTGGAAACGGCAGGCGTGACGGCTTGAAAAAAGGAAAGATGGAACAATGGGCAATCAGCAGCCAAGCTCCTGTCTCGAAAGAGTGGAGAAGGTTCAACGACTAGGACATACCACCTAAGGCAAGAAGCTATGGTGATGAAGTCCGTAGGGGAAATCCCCGAAGTGCCCAGCCCTTCGCTAGCCAAATGGCTAGAAAGGTGAAGAGATAGTCTACACAACGGTCGAAAGACGTTGCGGCATGGCAAGCCAACCAACAACCACAAGGGGTATTGCAATTGCTTCGTTAATACGAGAAAACATACCGAGGGACATTTGGCTTCCTCGGTATTTCTTTTGTTAGGATGATAAGACAAAAAATTTTAAAAGCATATAGAACATATGTTTGTATATATGCTATAATCGAAGGGGGTGATTTAAGTGACGGATACAAATGAATATAGGACAATTCCTTGTTGTGAATTGGAGCAATTCCCGATTATAGGTGTGTACAAAGAATTGCTAGCTGGAAAGAGAAAGACGCTTCCGGCAGGGACATGGGAAAAGGACGAAAATGTCATTATCTTGGTACGCTATGTGCTAGAAGTACAACTTGGTTTATCAAGGGAACAAATTCCGAAGATAAATAAAAAGATTATTGGAGAACAAAAACTTTGGGGAGTTTTGAATCGGTTTAAATCTCCCCGTCGGCTCATTGAGTTTGTTTACCCTAACGAATATAATGAATTCGACTTCTACCGTGTTCCGGTTGATTATTGGCGTAATGTTGAAAATATACGTAAACGTTTGGAGTGGTATTTGGATAAAGAGGGAATCAAGATTGAGGAGATCCCTCAAAAAGTAAATCGCTATGTTCTTGTCGAATGGGGGTTTTCCAATCCTTTAAAGCGGTACGGTTATTCCCCATTTCGCTTGATAAGCGCCCTATACCCCGGCCGTTTTAAAGAAACGGATTTTAAAAAAATTCCTCAAGGTTATGCAACAAACCGCGAATTTTTGAAAGAGCAGTTTATGGACATGCTTCGTAAGGAAAAGATCCGGTTCGAAGACGTGCCGAAGAAAGTGACGCAGCAAATGCTTTTGCAATATCGTTTTAGCGCAGCGTTAAAACATCACCGCGGATCTCCTTCAGCGTTCATCCAGTATCTTTTCCCTAACCAATTTTCACTCGATGATTTTCACACAAAACCAAACGGCTATTGGAAAGATATCAAGAATGTCAGACAGGCCATTATTGATTTGATTGAAAGGGAGGGAGTAGCCGAGCAAGATGTCCCGCGCTTTATGACGAAACAGCGGCTGATGGCGGAAGGGCTGACTGGTCTGTTACATGAATATCACGGTTCGCCGATTGAGATTATAGAGGCGGTGTTTCCGGGGAAGTATGATGTGACAGAGTTTCAGCGTGTGCCGAACCAACATTGGCATTCGCCGCAAAACCGGGTGCAGGCGCTGCGGACGTTTTGTGCCAAGCGGGGGATCGGCCGCGAGGAGTTGCCGCGGTTAAACCGGGCGTATTTTCGCAAGCATTTCCCACGGTTTATCAGCATGGTCGATCGCCATTACGACAGCAAATTTTACCGTTGGATTATGGAATCATTCCCCGAATATACATTTCAGCCTGAGGAATTTAATTTGCTAGTTGGGATTGACGGGCAATTGTGTGATTCAAAAGAAGAACTAGAAATCCATAACTTTTTGATTCGCGCGGTCGTTGATGGGAAAGTGGAAAGAGAAGGATGTCGTTTTGTGAACCACGAATATGACGAAGTATACATCCCTGACTGGGTGATCGAACAAAACGGAAGAAAGTGGATTGTCGAATATTTCGGACTATATGGTTCGACGCGTTACAAGTGGTACACGGAGAAGGCGGGCCGAAAAATGCAGTTTTACCATTCGCTCACTGATTATACGTTGATTGCGATTATGCCTGATGATTTTCGGGAAAAAGGTTTTCAAAGAATTGTGTTCCTTTTGATTAGTAATGGGATACAGATTAATGTTCATTGTTCTCTGGAACGATGATTTTTAAGGCATTAAGAGGTTAAAAATGATAAAATGAAGCAAAAAGTTGAAGAGATTATGTACCAATGTCATTGCCATAAACCAATAGCTGTCAGGCCGCATTGGTACTACTGAAGGAGGTGGCGAAATGATCATCCTAAAACAAGGCAATCTCTTGGAAGATGAAGCAGAAGCTTTGGTGAATACGGTCAATTGTGTCGGTGTGATGGGGAAAGGAATCGCACTGCAATTTAAGCAAGCTTATCCAGAAATGTTTTCGGAGTATGAAAAGGCTTGCCATCGCAAGGAAGTTCAGCCAGGCAAAATGCATGTCGTTTCCACTAAATCGTTGTTGAACCCAAAATATATTATTAATTTTCCTACAAAACGCCATTGGAAAAATAAATCCCGGATGGAAGATATAGAATTAGGGTTAGTGGATTTAGTAAAGGTGGTTAAGGAACTTAATATAAAATCAATTGCGCTTCCGCCGCTTGGCTGTGGAAATGGCGGATTAAAATGGGATGAAGTACGTCCTAAAATTGAAGCAGCTTTTAAACATCTACAAGATGTGGAAGTACATTTATACGAGCCTGCAGGAAGCCCTAAACCCGATCAAATAAAGATACGTACAGAACCTCCAAAGATGACAAGATCTAGAGCATTATTTCTTATGCTAATGAATGATTACTCCATTCCAGGTTATCGGCTATCTTTGCTTGAAGTGCAAAAGTTAGCGTATTTTCTCCAAGCAGTAGGGGAACCCCTTAAACTAAGATTTGAAAAAAGCAAGTATGGTCCATATGCAGACAATTTAAATCATGTATTATTGCGCTTAGATGGCCATTTTATTCGTGGTTTTGGCGATCGCAGCAGAGATGCAGAAATTTACTTAATACCAGATGCAGTCCAAAAAGCGGAGCAGTATTTGATGGACGATTCCGAAGCCTATAAGCACTTAAAAAGAGTAAGGGATATTATTCAAGGGTTTGAAACTCCATATGGGCTAGAATTGCTTTCAACTGTACATTGGGTTGTTAAGGAAAATCCAGATATAAAAGATGATATTCAGTCAATCGTTGAAGAAATCCACAATTGGAACGAACGGAAACGGAAGATATTTAAAGAGAAGCATATTACAAAAGCTTGGCAACATTTGAAAGAAGTAGGGGTGCTTAATTAACAAAAATGCTTGTATTACGTTTCATTCAAATTTGAAAATGGGGCTTTTGGTGACAGTATAAACTTTAATGTTGGCACTTTTTAAATTTTGGGTAAAAATTATTATCTCATCTGCTTTGACTTGCCTGTAATATTGTTAATTAACTGCATGCTCAACAACAAGGCATTAGCTTGGCTAGTGCCTCTTTTTATGTCGATTAATAGGATTAATTTTTCATTTCGCTGTTTCACTCTCGTTTGTTTATGTACGAAATGACTTCATATTTTTCTTTTCTAACCGATATAAACAGTAGAAACGTATATGTCAAAGGAGCGAAAAGTGATGATTGAACGTATTTCTTCTTCTCTTTCTTCCACATATATGCATGAAAAAACAACGACAGAGCGTCCAGCAGAGCAGCAAAAACAAGAGCAAACGACCGTGCAGCAAGCGACAGTCAAGCAAGAGGAAGAACGTATTCCAAAACAAAAACTTGAAGAAATCGTAAAAGGAATGAATGAATTTCTACAACCGAGCCACACCTCGTTGAAGTTTAATGTACACGAGGATTTGAAAGAGTATTATATCCAGCTCATTGACGATCGCACGAAAGAAGTCGTGCGCGAAATTCCGCCGAAAAAATTGCTAGATATGTACGCGGCGATGATGAAGTTTGTCGGGTTAATCGTTGACCAAAAAATTTAGGAGGTGGTAAACGATGAGCAATATGCGTATCGGCGGCTTGGCAAGCGGGATGGATATTGATAAAATCGTTGGCGATTTAATGAAAGCAGAACGAATGCCGCTTGATAAACTAAAGCAAAAGAAACAAATTTTAGAATGGCAGCGTGATGACTATCGCTCGATGAATACGTTGTTGCAAGACTTAGATAGCTATGTTTTTAATAATTTGACATTGCAAAGCAGTATGTTAAAGAAGAAAGTGGTAAGTTCGGATGAGAGCGTCGTCGCGGCAACAGCAAATTCGAGTGCGGTGAACATTAGCACAAACTTAACTGTCACAGAAGTCGCGACATCAGCAACATGGATTTCTGCAGCTGCTTCTAGTTATACACCAAGCGGTACAGATACGACGCTGAAAATTAACGTAACAAATGGTGACGGCACAGGCCCAACAACAAATCCGGTAACGATTACAATCGCAGCCAACTCGTCGTTAGATGCGGTTATCTCTCAATTAAACAGCAATAGCGACCTTGGCATTACGGTGTTCCGCGATACACAGACAGGGAAAATTTCAATTACAAAAAAAGATACAGGAGCCTCAGCAAGTCTAATGATGGGGGACGCAACGACTGCTTCGTTTTTCCAAAGCCTCGGATTTACAGGAGTTACAGGTGGTGCAGAATTGACAGGAAAAACAGCGGGAAAGAATGCGCAATTTACAATTAACGGTCTTTCGACATCACGCTCGACGAATACATTTACGATTAATAACGTTACTTATACGCTCAAGAAAACAGGAACAGCTTCTGTTACGACGACAAACGATACAGATGCAACGTTCAATGTAATTAAAGGCTTCGTCGACAAATATAACGAAGTGATTGGCAAAATCAATGGTAAACTATCGGAGGAGCGGTATCGCGACTATACGCCGTTAACGGATGAGCAAAAAGAAGCGATGACAGAAAAACAAATTGAATTATGGGAAGAAAAAGCGAAAAGTGGACTTCTGCGTCGAGATTCGATTTTATCAAGCGGTTTAAGTCAAATGCGTTTAGATCTTTACAGCAAAGTGAGCAACTCGCCTGTCAATACGAACTATGATACGCTTTCGGAAATTGGGATTACGACGTCTAGCAACTATTTAGAAAATGGAAAGCTCATTATTGATGAAACGAAATTGCGTGCAGCAATTGAAAACGATCCGAATGCTGTTTACCAGCTGTTTAACGCTAGTGGCTCAAACTTTGACACAAAAGGGATTGCGCAACGTTTACGTGATACGATCAAAAATACAATAGGAAAAATTGAGAAAAAAGCTGGTAAAACCGTTTGGACGAACAGCCAGTTTGAAATCGGAAAAAGCTTAAACGATTTAGATAAACGAATTGATGCCTTTGAAGATCGGTTAAAGAAAGTTGAAGACCGATACTGGAAGCAGTTTTCCGCGATGGAAAAAGCGGTGCAGCGGGCAAACTCGCAAAGCATGTATCTCATGAACGCGTTTGGCGGAGGTATGCAATAATTTCTAAAGGAGTGTTTTAACGAATGGCAACCAACAATCCATATCAATCATATCAAACAAACGCGGTGCAAACAGCGTCGCCGGGAGAGTTAACGCTTATGCTTTACAATGGATGTTTAAAGTTTATTGCACAAGCGAAAAAGGCCATTGAAGAGAAAAATATTGAAGCGCGCAACACAAACTTATTAAAAGCGCAAAAAATTATTCAAGAGCTGATGGTGACGCTCAATATGGAATATGAAGTGGCGAAGTCGATGATGACGATGTATGACTATATTTATCGTCGTCTTGTTGAAGCAAATATTAAAAGCGATATTTCTATTTTAGAGGAAGTTGAAGGGTATGTGAAAGAATTTCGCGATACGTGGAAGCAGGTCATTCAAATGAATCGTCAGCGTCAATATGCGCAAGGCGGTCACGTGTAATGAGCGTTGTTTCAGAGCTTTTGCATATCACAAAAGCAATGGTTGAATTATTGCGTGAACCTGTTGAAAAAGAAAAACGTGACATTGTGATTGAGCAAATTGAGGAAATGCTTGAGAAGCGCGAACTGCTTCTTAAGCTCCTTCCGTCTGTATTAACGGAAGCAGAAAAACAAATGGGAAAAGAGCTGCTGATGTTTGATCGGGAGGCAAACCGTCTTCTTCAACAATTGAAACAACAAATTCAACAAGACTTAAAACAAATGAAACAAACGAAAGAGGCAGCTCATCGCTATCATGATCTGTATGAACCGTTATCCATTGACGGTATGTTTTATGATAAACGAAGGTAGGTAGACATATGGTACATTTAACTCCAGAACAATTAACAGTCGTTCGTCAATATGCGGCGTTATTAGACACAATTGAAGAAGGCTTTCAATATGTCATTGAAAGTTTTGCGAATTACGAACGTACGCAAGGGGATGTCGTGCTCGCTGATATTTTTACAGCGTTCGGTCAAATTGATACGACAAATGAGCGCTCGCTTGCGCATTTTTTTGCCGATGATATCGCGCTATTGAACGAGCTTCAACGTTTTTCTTCTGTCGTAGAAGAGGCATGGAAATTAGACGGAAAGCTACATGATCCAAATACGAAGCAACAAATTGTCGAAAAACATGTAGCGCCAGCGTTTGAAGCGTGGAAAGTAAGTGTGATGCAACATCTTCGTCCGTATGTGGAGCAATAATAAAAAGGTGCGAGCGGATCGCACCTTCTGTTGTTTAAAACGCTTCGACAATCGTGACGTTTACTTCTTTTCGTAAGTCGATTTCAAACGGTGATTTCAGCACTTCCCCGTTTGGATTTTGTAAAATACGAACGACAGGACGAAGCGGATATTCAGGGAAAATGTTTGAGACGACACCGCGATATCCTGTGTTTAATACGATGTTTGTGCCGAGCGGGTAAATGGCGACATATTTTAAAAACGTTTTAATGAGTTCGTAGTCAAACAACGTATTGCCGGCTGCGCATAAATATTCAGCTGCTTCGTGCGGCGAATGTTGTTGGCGATGGTCGCGCGGAGAAGTGAGTGCATCGAACACGTCTGCGATGGCGATAATGCGCGCGAATTCATGAATGTATTTGCCAGCTGCTTGATGTGGATAGCCGCTCCCATCAAAACGCTCGTGATGTTGAAGTGCACAGTAAGCGGATGACGGTGAAACGTTGTCTTGTTTTTTTAGTAATTCAAATCCAAGTTCAGTATGATGGGAAACGATCCGACGTTCTTCAGGACTAAGCGGCCCTTTTTTTCTCCAAAGGGCGCTTGGAATTTGCGTCATACCAATGTCAAATAAAAACGCGCCAACGCCTAAATCAAGCAATTGTTGCGATGAATATCCTTTCGCTAATCCGATAACACCTGCGATTGTTGCCACGTTAACCGAGTGATGAAAGAAATATCCTTTTGAAATGACAAGGTCAGATAAGTTAATGAGCAAGTTTTCTCGACTTAATAAATAGTCTAAAATCTCTTTAAATATTTTTTGATATTCCTGTCCGAGGTCAATCGAAGACACGCGCTGGGCAGCCTTTTGTCCTTCGATTAGTTCCGTCATCGTTTCGTACACTTTTTTTACCGCTTGTTGCCGCACAACCGGACTAATCATTGGCTTTTCTTCAATATCAAATGTAAAAATATCGTGAATATAAATATAATGAATGCCATCTTCGAGCAGTCTGCGAATGTATGAGTCGGTCAGTTTAACCCCCTTAGCGAGCAAAACTGCACCGTTTGGTCCGTAAATATCAACGGCGAGCACATCGCCGCTTTTTGCTTCAAATATGTACACTTTACGCATGCGATAACACCTCGATAAAAAATAGGAACGCTTTTCATCATCTGTAAATTATAGCATAATTATTCATTATTTTGTCCATCATTTTTTCAAAAAAATGTGACGATTGAGAAGGAGTTTTGTAGGGAATTGTAGAAGTAAGTAAACAACCTTTCATAAAAGGAGGAACAGCGTATGAAATACAACATTCGCGGAGAAAACATTGAGGTTACACAAGCCATTCGAGAGTATGTCGAGAAAAAAATCGGAAAATTAGAACGCTATTTTGAATCGACGGAAGGAGTAACGGTTCACGTTAACTTAAAAGTATATAATGATAAACAGGCAAAAATTGAAGTAACAATCCCAATGCCACAAATTGTGTTGCGTGCGGAAGAGCGCCATGACGATATGTATGCGGCAATCGATTTGGTTGTTGATAAACTTGAACGCCAAATTCGTAAACATAAAACGAAAGTGAATCGGAAAATGCGTGAAAAAGAAGCAAACGGCATTACGCTTGCGCCAAGTGCTCCTGTGGCGACAGAAGAACACGAGGAAGAAGAATTTGAAATTGTACGTATGAAAAGCTTTAGCTTAAAACCGATGGATAGCGAAGAAGCAATTTTACAAATGAATATGCTTGGCCATAACTTTTACGTCTTTATTAACGCAGAAACAAACCGAACAAACGTCGTTTACAAACGAAAAGACGGCAAATACGGCTTAATTGAAGCGAACTAATCTTACCACCCTCTGTCGAATCGAGACAGGGGGTGGTATAATGTGAAAGGAGGTGAAAAAGGGTGGAAGCGATTTTACGCGAAATTTTAGGAAAGTTGACGAATATCGAAAGTAACTTCTTGTCTTTTCAACAAGAAGTGCGTGAGCGATTTGCGCAGATTGATGAGCGATTTGCGCAGATTGATGAGCGATTTGCGCAGATTGATGAGCGATTTGCGCAGATTGATGAGCGGTTTGCACAGATTGATGAAAGATTCGCTCAAATCGATCAGCGTTTTGAAAACATGGAGGCTCGATTAGTGGCGCTTGAACAAAAAATGGAAGAAACAAATGAGCGGATTAGTCGCCTCGAGGAAGAAATGTGTGATGTCAAGAAGCGCCTTGCACGCGTTGAAACACAATTAGACGAAGTCAAAGAAACGGTGCATCGTCTCGAAGTTCAACTGGCGAATGACGTGCACACATTACTGCAAAACATTTATAAAAAGATCGACGAAAAAGGATTTGAAATTTATGCATTAAATAAACGTTTGCTTAGAGTGGAAGCCTCCATTGAACAACTACAGTCGCAAGTGTAATCCAGCGAAAAAGCTGGTTTTTTCTTTTTTCCCCATCGCCCTTTTCCGTATGAGTTGTCACCTTTTCCTGTAAATGATATCATGTAGATTAGTGATTCTATAATTAAGGAGCGTTTTCATATGCTTGGAATGTTGAAAAAAGTGTTCGATCCAAATAAACGGCAAATTGCGCGATTAGAAAAAATCGCAAATGAAATTGATGCGCTCGGTCCAAAAATGGCGCAGCTTTCTGATGACGAGTTGCGTCAAAAAACAGAAGAGTTTAAGGCGCGTCTTGAAAAAGGCGAAACGCTTGATGATTTACTTGTTGAGGCGTTTGCGGTCGTTCGTGAAGCTGCAAAACGCGTGCTCGGCATGTATCCATATAAAGTGCAATTGATGGGGGGCATCGCCCTTCATGAAGGCAATATTGCTGAAATGAAAACAGGGGAAGGAAAAACGTTAACAGCGACGATGCCGGTATATTTAAACGCATTAACCGGAAAAGGTGTTCATGTCGTAACGGTGAACGAATATTTAGCGAGCCGTGACGCGACAGAAATGGGTAAGTTATACCAATTTTTAGGATTATCTGTCGGATTGAACTTAACGAATATGTCGCGTGAAGAAAAGCAAGCGGCTTACAATGCAGATATTACATACGGAACGAATAACGAATTTGGGTTCGACTATTTGCGCGATAACATGGTGCTATATAAAGAACATATGGTGCAACGCCCACTCCATTATGCGATCATTGACGAAGTCGACTCGATTTTAATTGACGAAGCGCGTACGCCGCTCATTATTTCAGGCACAGCGCAAAAGCCTACGAAATTGTACATTCAAGCGAACGCATTTGTGCGCACACTAAAGCGCGATGTCGATTATACGTATGATGAAAAAACGAAGAGCGTTCAGCTGACAGAAGAAGGAATAAACAAAGCGGAGCGCGCGTTTGGCATTGATAACTTATTTGATTTAAAACATGTGACGTTAAACCACCATATTAACCAAGCGTTGCGCGCACATGTTGTGATGCAGCGCGACGTTGATTACGTTGTGGAAGACGGAAAAATCGTCATCGTTGACCCGTTTACAGGCCGTCTCATGCGCGGACGTCGATATAGCGATGGACTCCATCAGGCGATTGAGGCAAAAGAAGGGCTTGAAATTCAAAATGAATCAATGACGCTTGCGACAATTACGTTCCAAAACTATTTCCGCATGTATGAAAAGCTTGCGGGAATGACGGGAACGGCGAAAACAGAAGAAGAAGAGTTTCGCAACATTTACAATATGCAAGTCGTTGTCATTCCGACAAATAAACCAGTCATTCGCGATGACCGTCCAGATTTAATTTATCGTACGATGGAAGGAAAGTTTCGCGCTGTTGTCGAAGACATTGCGGAACGTCATGCGAAAGGACAACCTGTCCTTGTCGGTACGGTGTCCATTGAAACGTCTGAATTATTGTCGAGCATGTTAACGAAGCGCGGCATTCGCCATAACGTATTAAACGCGAAAAACCATGCGAAAGAAGCAGAAATTATCGCTCAAGCTGGTCAAAAAGGGGCAGTAACGATTGCGACAAACATGGCAGGACGCGGAACGGATATTAAACTCGGTGAAGGTGTGCGCGAGCTTGGCGGTTTGGCTGTCATCGGTACAGAACGTCATGAAAGCCGCCGCATCGACAACCAATTGCGTGGTCGTTCTGGTCGTCAAGGAGACCCTGGGGTATCGCAATTTTACTTGTCGCTTGAAGATGAGCTCATGCGTCGCTTCGGTTCAGAAAATATGATGGCAATGATGGATCGTTTAGGCATGGACGATTCACAGCCAATTCAAAGTAAAATCGTATCAAAAGCGGTCGAATCTGCGCAAAAACGCGTCGAAGGAAACAACTTTGATGCACGTAAACAACTGTTGCAGTACGACGATGTATTGCGTGAACAACGTGAAATCATTTATCGTCAACGTTTCCAAGTACTTGATTCGGAAAACTTGCGCGACATCGTTGAAAAAATGATTCAATCCGTGATTGAGCGCGTTGTGCGTATGCATACGCCGGATGAAGATATGCCGGAAGAATGGAATGTGCAAGCGATCGTTGATTATGTGCAGGCGAATCTTCTTCCTGAAGGAGACGTGACGATCAACGATTTGCGCGGCAAAGATCCAGAAGAAATGATTGAATTCATTTGGAACAAAGTGCGTGCGCGTTACGATGAAAAAGAAAGCCGCATTCCAGCGGAACAAATGCGCGAGTTTGAACGCGTGATCGTTTTACGTGCTGTCGATATGAAATGGATGGAACATATCGATGCGATGGAACAGCTTCGCCAAGGCATTCATTTACGTGCGTACGGTCAAATTGATCCATTGCGTGAATATCAAATGGAAGGCTATGCGATGTTTGAAGCGATGATCGCTTCCATTGAAGAAGAAGTTGCCCGCTACATTATGAAAGCGGAAATTGAAAGCAACCTTGAGCGACAAGAAGTAGCTAAAGGAGAAGCGGTTCATCCGAAAGAAGGCGAAGAAGTGAAACGTAAGCCGGTGAAAAAAGCGGTGGAAGTCGGTCGAAACGATCCATGCCCGTGCGGAAGCGGAAAAAAATATAAACATTGTTGCGGACGATAAGTGGGGGATGTTCCCTCGCTTTCGTTATGTTGCTTTCGTTATCTCGTTTGCATACAATAATGGTTGAGGTGAAGGACATGATCGATTTAGTAGAAATTAAGCAAGAGCTTGAAAAAATGGCTAAGCGATTAGCGGATATTAGGGGGTCTCTTTGACCTCGAAACGAAAGAAGCCCGCATTGAACAACTAGAAGCGCAAATGGCTGCCTCTGACTTTTGGGACGATCAAAAAGCGGCTCAGGCGGTCATTAGTGAGGCGAATGCGCTCAAAGATTTAGTCGGCGAGTTTCGTTCACTTGAAGAGCGATTTGAAAATTTAGAAGTGACATACGAGCTTGTCAAAGAAGAACCAGATGAAGAACTGCAAAAAGAGCTTGTAGCTGAGGCGAAAAAACTATCGAAAGACTTTAGCGAATTTGAACTGCAGTTACTATTAAATGAACCGTACGACAAAAATAATGCCATTTTAGAACTTCATCCTGGTGCAGGTGGAACGGAGTCACAAGACTGGGCATCGATGTTGTTGCGTATGTACACGCGCTGGGCGGAGAAAAAAGGATACAAAGTGGAAACGCTCGATTATTTGCCTGGTGAGGAAGCGGGAATTAAAAGCGTCACGTTGCTAATTAAAGGGCATAATGCATACGGATATTTAAAAGCGGAAAAAGGCGTGCATCGCCTCGTGCGCATTTCTCCGTTTGACGCTTCCGGTCGCCGTCATACATCGTTCGTTTCGTGCGAAGTTGTACCTGAATTTGATGACAACATTGAAGTCGACATTCGTCCGGATGAAATTAAAGTCGATACGTATCGCTCAAGCGGTGCCGGCGGTCAGCACGTCAATACGACGGATTCAGCTGTACGCATTACACATATCCCGACAGGTATTGTCGTCACGTGCCAATCGGAGCGTTCGCAAATTAAAAACCGTGAAAAAGCGATGAATATGTTGAAGGCGAAGTTGTACCAAAAGAAACTAGAAGAACAACAAGCGGAGCTCGCTGAAATTCGCGGTGAACAAAAAGAAATTGGTTGGGGAAGCCAAATTCGTTCTTACGTGTTTCATCCATACTCGCTTGTGAAAGACCATCGGACAAATACCGAAGTCGGAAACGTTCAAGCAGTCATGGACGGAGAAATCGATGTCTTTATTGACGCATATTTACGCTCAAAATTAAAACAAGGGTGACCTAGATTTTTTAGGTCACCTCTTTCTTCTTCCTACATGAACTTCACTACATTAAATCATCATTGCGTTAACTCGATGGTATTTACTTCCTATATCGGGCATGCTATACTCACAAAGGAAGGTGAGAAGCATGCGTAAAAGAAACAATATAACAAATCCAGTTGTTGAAAAAATATTGGAATACGTATACATTCTTGTCGGTTCGGCTGTTGTGGCGGTGGCGTTTAATTTATTTTTGCTTCCGAATCGCGTTGCGTCGGGTGGTGTGAGCGGTATTAGTACAATTTTGCATGCAACGCTCGGGTGGCAGCCAGCTTATGTACAATGGTCGCTTAACATTCCGCTATTTATCGCAGGCGTGTTGCTGCTTGGAAAACAGTTTGGCATCAAAACATTGGTCGGTACTGCTTTTTTGCCGTTTGTCGTTTATTTGACGCATGATATGGCGCCAGCAACGAACGATCCATTACTTGGAGCACTATTTGGCGGCATCGGTGTCGGCATAGGATTAGGCATTGTATTCCGTGGTCGTGCATCGACAGGGGGAACGGATTTGGCTGCCCAAATTATTCATAAATATACAGGTTTATCGTTAGGAACGTGCGTCATTTTAATTGATGGTTTAATAGTACTAACAGCAGCATTTGTGTTTGACTTAGAGCGGGCGTTATATGCATTAATTGCATTATTTGTCACAAGTAAGACGATTGATTTCGTTCAAGTTGGATTTAGTAACTCGAAAATGGCGATGATCATCACAAACAAAGAAGAACAAGTGCGGGAAGCGATTTTGCATAAAATTGACCGCGGTGTGACAAAACTACATGCATACGGTGGGTATACAGAACAGGAAAGGCCTGTTTTAATGTGCGTTGTAGCACAAAGTGAGTTCACAAAATTGAAACAATTAGTGAAAACCATTGACCCGTCTGCATTTGTCGTTGTTATGGATGCAGCAGAAGTGCTTGGGGAAGGATTTAAACGTGCCTAACGTAAAAATGATACGATATAATAGAAATGTATGACAATGTTTACAAGGGGGATATACGTATGAAGAAAAAGCTACTCAGTTTATTCGCTGGTACAGCGATTGTGTTAGCAGCCTGTGGTGGGGGGGATAGCACAAGCGAAAAACCAGCGAACGGCGGAGGAGATACCGCTTCAGCCGCAGAAGCGCTTTACAAAAAAACGTGTGCAAGCTGCCATGGACAAAACTTAGAAGGCGGCGTCGGTCCAGCGCTTGATAAAGTAGGCAGAAAATATTCGCAAGACGAAATTAAAGACATTATCGTAAACGGCCGTGGCGGTATGCCAGGCGGCTTACTTCGCGGTGAAGATGCTGATAAAGTAGCCGAATGGTTAGCAGCGAAAAAGTAAGAGGATGCGCGAATGTGCATCCTCTTTTCATTTGTAACACTCTTGAAATATAACTGTAAATAAAATTCGCCCCCCTTTTGTCGGAAATGATGATATAATGAACAAGGTAAGAATTTTGCAGGAATATGTAGAAAAAGATCGAATAATTAGGTGGTTGCTTATGATCGAAATGCAAGATGTATATAAAACATATCCGAACGGAGTCATTGCATTAAACGGGATCTCTGTTCGCATTAAGCAAGGAGAATTTGTATATGTCGTCGGTCCGAGCGGTGCTGGGAAATCGACGTTTATTAAAATGATGTATCGCGAAGAAAAGCCGACAAGCGGCAAAATTATGATTAACGGTGTGAATTTAGCCAATATAAAAGACAGCAAAGTGCCGTTGTTGCGCCGAAATATAGGTGTTGTATTCCAAGACTTCAAACTACTTCCAAAGTTAACGGTATATGAAAATGTAGCGTTTGCTTTGGAAGTGATTGAAGAATCGCCAAAAAACATTCGAAAGCGCGTTATGGAAGTGCTCGACTTAGTACGGCTAAAACATAAAGCGCGCTTTTATCCAGATGAATTATCTGGCGGAGAACAGCAACGCGTGTCGATTGCGCGTTCGATCGTTAACAATCCAACGATTGTCATCGCTGATGAGCCGACAGGAAATTTAGATCCTGATACATCTTGGGAGATTATGGACATTTTCGAACGCATTAATGATCGTGGAACGACGATTGTCATGGCGACGCACAACCGTGAAATCGTCAATACGATTCGCAAGCGCGTCATTGCGATCGAACGCGGGAAAATTGCGCGCGATGAAGTGAAGGGGGAATACGGCTATGACTCTTAACACCCTTCGTCGTCATTTTCGCGAAAGTTTAAAAAGTCTCGGACGGAACGGTTGGATGACGTTTGCGTCCATTAGTGCTGTAACTGTGACGCTGTTGCTCGTCGGTGTGTTTCTCGTCATTATGCTCAATATCCAACATATTACGAAACAAATTGAGCACGACGTCGAAATTCGTGTACATGTCGATTTAAGCGCAACAGAGACGGATAAAGACGCGCTCCGGGCAAAACTTGAAGCCCTTTCCGGTGTAGAAAAAGTAACCTACTCATCAAAAGATGAAGAGCTACAAAAATTGATTGAAAGCTTTGGAGAAGATGGTCAATCGTTTCGTCTATTTGAACAAGACAACCCGTTAAGTGACGTATTTATTGTGAAAGCAAAAAATCCGCTTGATACAGAAAAAATCGCAAAGCAAATTGAAACGTTTCCGTCAGTTGGGAAAGTGAAATACGGAAAAGGGCAAATCGAAAAGCTATTTGCCGCGACGAAAACGATTCGCAACGCCGGCGTGGCGCTAATAGTTGGATTGTTATTTACAGCGATGTTTCTCATCTCAAATACAATTAAAATTACGATTTTTGCCCGCCGTCGCGAAATTGAGATTATGAGATTAGTAGGCGCGACAAACGGGTTTATTCGTTGGCCGTTTTTCCTTGAAGGATTGTGGCTTGGCGTTTTTGGTTCCGTTGTTCCGATTGTTATCGTTCTTTCCGCTTACTCGTACGTATTTGATTTATTATATCCAAAGTTGAAAGATACATTTTTTCAACTTCTTCCGTTCTATCCGTTCGCATGGCAATTGGCGGCTGTGCTCGTGTTGTTAGGCGCATGCATCGGCATATGGGGAAGTTTGATGTCCGTCAGACGATTTTTAAAAGTATAGAAAGAGGGGGTTTTACGGTGCGAAAAAGATGGGGAACGATCACAGCAACGATGCTGCTGCTTGTTTCAAGCGTTGCTGCGCCTGCCTATGCAGTAACGAAGCGCGACATTCAAGAAAAGAAACATGAAATTGAAAACGTGCAACAAAAGCAGTCATCAATTGAAAGTAAACTAGAGCAGTCGCAACAAGAAATTGATCGGTTAAAAGCTGAACAAGAAAAAGTGAATGCAGAAATCAAAAAGCTTGATTTAGCTGTGGAAGAAACGAGCGCCAACATTCGTGCGAAACAGCAAAATATTGAAGAAACGAAACAACAAATTGTTTCGCTGAGAAAAGAAATTGAGGAAGTCATCGCGCGCATTGAACAGCGCAATGCATTGTTGAAAGAGCGCGCACGTTCATTACAGGAAAGCGGCGGTGTAGTAAGCTATTTAGACGTATTGCTCGGGGCGAAAAGCTTTAGCGATTTTATTGATCGAATGAGTGCGGTGGCGACCATTTTTGAGGCGGATCGTCAAATTATTAAAGAACAAGAAGCAGATAAAGAGTTAAAGGAAGCGAAAGAAAACGAATTGAACGACAACTTAGTACGTTTGCAAGAACAGCTTAATGAACTGCAAAAGTTAAAACAAACGTTAAACGAGCAAATTGCGGCAAAAGAAAAATTAATGGCGCTGTTAAAAGAACAACAAAAGCATGAAGAAGAAAAACAGCTCGCGTTAGAAGAAGAAAAAGAGTTGCTTGAAAAACAAGAAGCTGCGATGAAAAACCAATTACAAGAAATGATTCGCCGCCAAAAGGAGCAAGAAGCAGCGCGCAAACGTGCGTTATCTAGCCGTGGATCGTCTGAAAGCAGTTCAGGTAGCTTGCCGCCTGTGTCCGACGGTGCGTTTATGCGTCCAGCAAACGGTCCAATTACATCGACATTTGGGCCACGTTGGGGTGAATTCCATTACGGCATTGACATTGGTAAACGCGGTGCGAGCGTTCCTGTCGTTGCGGCAGCTGACGGTTACGTCTATCGCTCATACTATTCATCAAGCTATGGAAACGTTATTTTTATTATGCATTACATTAATGGACAAATATACACGACGGTATATGCTCACCTAGAATCACGCCTTGTCGGTGAAGGGCAAAACGTGAGCAAAGGACAAATGATTGGCTATATGGGCAATACGGGACGTTCATTCGGTGCACACTTGCATTTTGAATTGCATCGTGGACTTTGGAATGCATCAAAATCGAATGCCGTAGACCCAATGCAATACGTTCCGTTTTAAAGCACAGCTTGTCTGCTGTGCTTTTGCGCATTAGTTGAGAAAATCAGACGTTCGGTGTAAAATAAATACATCTTCATAAGTTATGAACGGTACAAGCTATTCATATAATGAAAGCAAACAGGCATCGCACACGGTGTGATGCCTTTCATGTATCGAAGGGTGAGGAGGCAAAACATGAACAAAAAAACAATCGCAGCACTAATGATCTTATCGATGCTATTCGGATCAGGCGTGACGTATGTCGGAATGCAGTCGCTTTCTTCCGAGACATCGACGATTACGATCGATATGCCAACGCCAACGGAGAAGTCATCGAACGAGGAATTAAAAAAAATTGAACAAGCATACAGCATGATTAAACAAAAATATGTTCAAGACGTAGATGACGAGCAGCTAATTGATGGTGCGATTCAAGGAATGATTGCGACGCTAAAAGACCCATACTCCGTTTATATGGATAAAGAAACAGCGGAGCGGTTTAACGAATCGCTCGATTCCTCTTTTGAAGGCATCGGCGCGGAAGTAAGTATGGTTGACGGCAAAGTGACGATCGTTGCCCCATTTAAAGGGTCGCCTGCAGAAAAAGCTGGGCTTCGTCCAAATGATCAAATTATTAAAGTGAACGGCGAAAGTTTAGAAGGGCTTGACTTATATGAAGCGGTATTAAAAATTCGTGGGAAAAAAGGAACGGTCGCTCGTTTGGAAGTCATTCGTCCGGGGGTAAGCGGCGTATTAACGATTGAAGTCGTCCGCGATGAAATCCCAATTGAAACGGTATATGCGTCAACAAAAGAAGTAAACGGGAAGCAAATTGGTTATATTGAAATTACATCATTTGCCGAAAAAACAGCAGAAGATTTTAAAAAGAAGTTATCCGAGTTTGAGAAAAAAGGAATCGCAGGGCTCATTATCGACGTGCGCGGCAATCCGGGAGGGTATTTACAAAGCGTGGAAGATATTTTAAAAGATCTTGTTCCGAAAGATAAACCGTACGTGCAAATTGAAGAACGCGATGGCGATAAACAACGCTTCTTCTCCAATATAACGAAGAAAAAAGATTATCCAATTGTTGTGCTTATTGATAACGGAAGCGCCTCGGCATCAGAAATTTTAGCCGCAGCGTTAAAAGAAGCAGGCGGCTATCCGCTTGTCGGTGAAAAAACGTTCGGAAAAGGGACGGTACAACAAGCGTTGCCGATGGATGACGGCAGCCATATTAAATTAACGCTATATAAATGGCTAACACCGAACGGAAATTGGATTCATCAAAAAGGCGTTGAACCGGATGTGAAAGTAAAACAGCCTGACTTTTTCTATGCTCATCCGCTTCAAATCGATAAGCCGTTGGCATATGACATGAACAACGAACAAGTGAAAAGCGCACAACAAATGTTAAAAGGTCTCGGTTTTGACCCGGGTCGCGAAGATGGCTACTTCAGCAAACAGACCGAGCAAGCTGTTCAATCGTTCCAAAAAGCGAACGGCTTACAAGTGACAGGAAAAATTGATAAACAAACAGCGAATATGTTGCAAACAAAAGTGATGGAAGCGGTTCGTGACGAACGATATGACGAGCAATTGAAAAAAGCATTACAGCTTATTGCGAAATAAAAAGGTCCCCCTGTCCGTTTTGAAGGCAGGGGGACACTTTTATAAAAAGAGGCTAATAATGCTACGTCGTGTTTGTTTTGGTTGCTCATGAACAAGTTTCGTTTGTTGTTGATGTTCGAGGTCAACAATTCGTCGCTCGAGCCGTTGGATGTATTGGAGCATGTCTTCTATTTCGCGGCGATGTTGTAGCAATTGAAAAGAGACAACGTCATCTGCTTTTTGATCAACTTTTCGTTCAAGTTCGTTTAATCGCTGTTCGACTTCTTCCCATTCGACATGTTCTTTTTCCTCTTCATCGATGCCGAGAAACTTATATTTTTCTAATTGTTCGATCGCTTCGTTCGTAAATACGTAATGTCCTGCTTCATTTTTTGTGCATGGAATGTTATATTTTTTCACCCAGCGTTGCACCGTTTTTGTCGATACCCCAAGTCGTTTCGCGACAGCGCTCGTTTTTAACTCCATTGTTCCACGCTCCTTTCAAATCATATATGAAAAAACAGTTAGACGCTTTTTATGAAATTCCTTGTATGTTGACAAAACTAGTGTTGATTCGGCAAAAAAAGTGAATTTTCGTCAACCATAAATGCTTGGATTTTGTTACAATACAAAATAGACCACCCGAAAAAATGGAGTTGATGGAAATGGAAGTATGGGGACTAGAATGGTTGAAAGCGCTCGGGACGTTTTGGCTGCAACCGTTGTTATATTATGCAATCATATTTGCATGGTTTATTGGCTGGCGTCGTGTGCAACGCGAAAGACGGGATTTTCATACACGCGTTTATCGCTCATCGCTTGAGCTGCGTGCACTCATTCGCTCACGCAGTTGGCTTGCCATTGTTTTTTCAATTGTAACCGTTGGCGTTGGACTTGTCATTCCGAATGATACGCTCGTTTTTTGGACGATTGTGACGATCGTATGCAGCTTTATGATGCAGCTCCGGCTTTTATCGGCTGCATATATCGGGAGCATCGTCATATTTACTATTAGTTTTTTTGCGCAAACGGAGTGGGCGAAGCCATTTTTTGATCGTTTTTTCCCGCATATGACGGAAACAAATGTGACTGCCGTCGCGCTTTTAATCGGGTTGCTTTTGTTTATCGAAATGTGGCTCGTTTACCGTGAAGGAGCAGAGCTTAGCTCGCCGCGGCTTGTAACGAGCAAGCGGGGACTTGTCATCGGTGAACAAATGATGCAACGTCTTTGGCTCGTACCTTTTATTATTCCTGTGCCAGGAGAGGGAGTGACGCCGTTTGCGGCGTGGTGGCCGATCATTTCAGGCGGTGAGACGTATTCGCTCGTTCTCGTGCCGTTTTTACTTGGGTTTTCCCAACGCGTGCAAACAAACATGCCTACTCATATGGCGAAATGGATCGCAAAGCGCATCGGTTGGCTCGCTACGGTTGTTAGTTTGCTAGCGATTACTAGCTACTGGTTGAAGCCGCTTGCGATCGTTAGTGCTGTTGTGGCTATTTTATGGAGAGAGTGGATTGCTTTATCAGCAAAGTTGTATGAACAAAAGCGCCCGCCATATTTTACGAAACGGGCGAATGGGCTTGTCATTTTAGGAGTTTTGCCGGATACGCCCGCACATAAAATGGCACTTTCGGTTGGGGAAGTGATTGTGAAGGTAAACGGTACACCTGTGGCGACCGAAGATGAATTTTACGCAGCCTTGCAACAAAATCGTGCATTTTGTAAGCTAGAAGTATTAAACGAAAGCGGAGAAGTTCGCTTTGCACAAACGGCTTTATTTGAAGGGGAACATCACGAACTCGGGCTGTTATTCGTAAGAGATGAGGGATAATATGTGGTTTTTGTTAGCGTTAATTGTACCAGCGTTGTTAGTTATTTTATTTACGCGGGTGACGTATAACCATTATGTCGGTACACTGCTTACTGTCGCGTTGCTCGTAGCATCGTATGTGAAAGGATATACCGATCAATTGCATGAAATTGTTGCTGATATAGCGTCGCTCATCGTCGGATTTTTGTATGCTAAACGAATGGTAGAAAAGCAAAAACAATCGTAAACCTGTCCAAATGGGCAGGTTTTTTCATAGAATATTTGTTCGTATTTTTCGCTTTTCGGTTTCGTCATATGGTACAATGAAAATAGAAATGAAGTGGAGGGAAGAATGTGGACGCCTTTCAATTAGTATCCGCTTATAAGCCGCAGGGCGATCAGCCGAAAGCGATCGCGAAGCTTGTCGAAGGCATTCAGCAAGGAAAAAAGCATCAAACGTTGCTTGGAGCAACGGGAACGGGAAAAACGTTTACGATTTCAAACGTCATTCAACAAGTGAATAAACCGACGTTAGTGATCGCCCATAATAAAACGTTAGCAGGGCAATTATATAGCGAGTTTAAACAATTTTTTCCGCATAACGCGGTCGAATATTTTGTCAGCTATTATGATTATTATCAGCCGGAAGCATACGTTCCGCAAACAGATACGTATATTGAAAAAGATGCAAGCATTAATGACGAAATTGATAAATTGCGCCATTCCGCAACGTCTGCGCTGTTTGAAAGACGCGACGTCATTATTGTTGCAAGCGTTTCGTGTATTTATGGTTTAGGTTCTCCAGAAGAATATCGCGAACTTGTCGTTTCGCTTCGCGTCGGCATGGAAATCGAGCGCGATCATTTGTTGCGCCGACTTGTCGACATTCAATATGAACGAAACGATATTGATTTTCGCCGCGGAACGTTTCGGGTGCGCGGAGATGTCGTCGAAATTTTCCCTGCCTCACGCGATGAGCATTGTATTCGTATTGAGTTTTTTGGTGATGAAATTGAGCGCATTCGCGAAGTGGATGCACTCACAGGACATGTGATGGCAGAGCGAGAACATGTGGCGATTTTCCCAGCATCCCACTTCGTTACGCGCGAAGAAAAAATGAAGCTGGCCATTGAAAATATTGAAAAGGAATTAGAAGAGCGGCTTGGCGAGCTGCGTGAACAAGGAAAATTGCTTGAAGCGCAGCGATTAGAGCAACGGACGCGCTACGATATTGAAATGATGAAGGAAATGGGATTTTGTTCAGGCATTGAAAACTATTCACGTCATTTGACGTTGCGTCCACCAGGCTCAACGCCTTATACATTATTAGATTATTTTCCTGACGACTTTTTAATCGTCATTGACGAATCGCATGTGACGTTGCCGCAAATTCGCGGCATGTATAACGGTGACAAAGCGAGAAAAGAAGTGCTTGTTGAACATGGTTTCCGTTTGCCGTCGGCACTTGATAACCGTCCGTTGACGTTTGAAGAATTTGAACAAAAAGTGAATCAAGTGATTTACGTATCTGCGACACCAGGTCCGTATGAGCTTGAACATTGTCCAGAAGTCGTTGAACAAATTATTCGTCCGACAGGATTGTTAGATCCGACGATTGATGTGCGACCAATTGCAGGGCAAATTGACGATTTAGTCGATGAAATTCAAAAGCGCATTGCTCGCAAAGAACGCACGCTTGTGACGACGTTGACGAAAAAAATGGCGGAAGATTTAACCGATTATTTAAAAGATATCGGCATTCAAGTGGCGTATTTGCATTCGGAAATTAAGACGCTAGAACGAATTGAAATTATTCGTGATTTACGATTAGGCAAATATGATGTGCTCGTCGGCATTAACTTATTGCGGGAAGGGCTCGATATTCCAGAAGTATCGCTTGTTGCTATTTTAGATGCCGATAAAGAAGGATTTTTACGTTCTGAACGTTCACTCATTCAAACGATTGGACGGGCGGCGCGCAATGCGAATGGGCATGTCATTATGTATGCCGATACGATCACGAAATCGATGGAAATTGCGATCAATGAAACGAAGCGGCGCCGCGCCATTCAAGAAGCGTATAACCGTGAGCATGGCATCGTGCCAAAAACGATTCAAAAAGACATTCCAGATGTCATTCGCGCCACATTTGCCGCGGAAGAAAAAGAAGCGTATGAAACGAAAGATGTCCGTCATTTATCAAAAGAAGAGCGCCTTGCGCTTATTGCCAAACTCGAACAAGAAATGAAAGAAGCAGCCAAAGCTCTTCATTTTGAACGTGCTGCCGAACTGCGCGATCTCATTTTAGAATTGAAAGCGGAGGTGTAACGAATGGATCATATCGTCGTCAAAGGTGCACGAGCGCACAATTTAAAAAATATTGATGTCGTCATTCCGCGCAATAAGCTCGTTGTGCTTACCGGCTTATCGGGCTCGGGAAAATCATCGCTTGCATTTGACACCATTTACGCGGAAGGGCAGCGGCGATATGTCGAATCGTTGTCGGCATACGCCCGTCAATTTTTAGGACAAATGGATAAACCAGATGTCGATTCGATTGAAGGGTTGTCACCTGCCATTTCAATCGATCAAAAAACGACAAGCCGCAACCCACGATCAACAGTCGGAACAGTGACGGAAATTTACGATTATTTGCGTTTACTGTTTGCACGCATCGGTCGCCCTGTTTGTCCAACACACGGCATCGAAATTACGTCGCAAACAATTGAACAAATGGTTGACCGCCTGATGCAATATCCAGAGCGGACGAAAATGCAAATTTTAGCTCCTATCGTCTCCGGACGAAAAGGAACGCACGTAAAAACGTTAGAGGAGATCAAAAAACAAGGGTACGTGCGTGTGCGAGTTGACGGGGAATTGCGCGATGTATCTGAAGACATCGTACTTGAAAAAAATAAGAAGCATTCGATCGAAGTGGTCATCGACCGCATCATCATGAAAGAAGGTATTCAGTCGCGCCTGGCTGATTCGCTTGAAGCGGCGTTGAAGCTTGCGGACGGTAAAGTGCTCGTCGATGTCATCGGACAAGAAGAGTTGTTATTTAGTGAACATCACGCTTGCCCGTATTGTGGTTTTTCAATCGGTGAACTAGAGCCGCGCATCTTCTCGTTTAATAGCCCGTACGGTGCGTGCCCGTCGTGTGACGGATTAGGTGCAAAGCTGGAAGTCGATCTTGATTTAGTCATTCCAAATAAAGAGCTGACGCTTCGTGAACATGCGCTTGCGCCATGGGAGCCGCAAAGTTCGCAATATTATCCGCAATTGTTAGAAACGGTATGTCGCCATTACGGCATTGATATGGATGTGCCTGTCAAACAGTTGCCAAAACAACAGCTCGATCTTTTATTGTATGGATCGAACGGTGAGAAAATATATTTTCGCTATGAAAACGACTTCGGTCATGTGCGCGAAACGTATGTGGAATTTGAAGGTGTCGTGCGCAACGTTGAACGCCGCTATCGTGAAACGACGTCCGATTACGTCCGTGAACAAATGGAAAAATATATGACTGAACAGCCTTGTCCGACGTGTCATGGCAACCGATTGAAAAAAGAAAGTTTAGCGGTTTTCGTTGGTGGCAAACATATCGGTGAAGTGACGGCGATGTCGGTCAATGAAGCGCTCACGTTTTTTGAAACGCTTCAATTGACGGAAAAGGAACAAAAAATCGCTCATTTAATTTTGCGTGAAATTGTTGAGCGTCTCGGCTTTTTAAAAAATGTCGGGCTCGATTATTTAACGTTAAACCGCGCGGCAGGGACATTGTCAGGTGGAGAAGCGCAACGTATTCGATTAGCGACGCAAATCGGATCGCGGTTAACAGGTGTATTATACGTATTAGACGAACCGTCAATCGGACTTCATCAGCGCGATAACGATCGGTTAATTGCGACATTGCAAAACATGCGTGATTTAGGAAATACGCTCATTGTCGTCGAGCACGATGAAGATACGATGCTTGCGGCAGATTATTTAATTGACATCGGACCGGGAGCAGGGGCGCACGGAGGAGAAGTCGTCGCTGCAGGTACACCTGAACAAGTGATGAACGATCCACATTCATTAACCGGTCAATATTTATCAGGGAAAAAGTTTATTCCGCTCCCAATTGAACGAAGAACGCCAGATGGCCGTTGGCTTGAAGTCGTTGGAGCTAGGGAAAACAATTTAAAAAACGTCGATGTTCGCATTCCTCTCGGGCTGTTTGTTGCGGTGACGGGGGTATCCGGTTCGGGAAAAAGTACGCTCATTAATGAAATTTTGCATAAAGCGTTAGCGCAAAAGTTACATCATGCAAAAGTAAAACCGGGAGAGCATACGGACATTCGTGGCATTCACTATTTAGATAAAGTGATTGATATCGACCAGTCGCCAATCGGCCGAACACCGCGCTCCAATCCGGCGACATATACGGGCGTTTTTGATGATATTCGTGATTTATTTGCGACGACGAACGAAGCGAAAATGCGTGGATATCAAAAAGGACGGTTTAGTTTTAATGTGAAAGGCGGTCGCTGTGAAGCATGTCGCGGCGATGGGATTATTAAAATCGAAATGCACTTTTTGCCGGACGTATACGTGCCATGTGAAGTATGTCACGGTAAACGATATAATCGCGAAACGTTGGAAGTGAAATATAAAGATAAAAATATCGCCGAAGTGCTCGATATGACAGTAGAAGAAGCGCTGACGTTTTTTGAAAACATCCCGAAAATTAAACGAAAGTTACAAACACTTTACGACGTCGGACTCGGCTATATGCAACTCGGACAACCAGCTACAACGCTTTCTGGTGGCGAGGCGCAGCGGGTGAAGTTGGCATCTGAATTGCATCGTCGCTCAACAGGAAGAACGCTATACATTTTAGATGAGCCGACAACAGGTTTGCATGTGGATGATATTGCCCGTTTATTACATGTTCTGCAACGGCTTGTAGAACAAGGAGATACCGTGCTTGTCATCGAGCATAACTTAGACGTCATTAAAACGGCAGACTATATTATTGATCTTGGACCAGAAGGCGGCGATGGGGGTGGACAAATCGTTGCGGTAGGTACGCCAGAAGAAGTGGCGCAAGTTGAGCGATCGTATACCGGGAAGTATTTGCAGCCAATTTTGGCACGCGATCGCGAACGCATGCGCCAACGTATACCGAGCGTATAATGCGCTCGGCTTTTTTTATACGAAACTTTCCTTTCCGACAATCGTATGTATAAGTAAAGAAAAAGGGAGATGATGCGAATGGAAGGAAATAAATTGCTTGCGGCGTTATGTTATTTCAGCGTATTTTTTGCCCCGTTTTTATTTCCAATCATCGTTTATTTTGTCACGAAACATGAACGAGTGAAAGAACATGCGAAAAAATCATTTTTGTCCCATCTCATCCCTATTGCAATTGTGGTTGCTACGGGTGGACTGTTTATGATTTTCGCTATCGCAGGAGTAGACGGATGGATCGGTCTTCCGTTTATCGGCATTGTGATCGGTGGCATTGTACATGTTGTCGTTATTGTTTGGAATATTATTAAAGGAGTTCAAGTGTTACAACAATCGGGAGGGATGTACGAATGAAAAAGCTTGTAAGGCTTCGTCATGATCGCATGATTGCAGGTGTGTTAAGCGGATTAGCCGCTTACATGAATATGGACGCTACGGTTGTACGTTTATTGTTTGTCGCGCTATTGTTAATTACCGGCATTATGCCGTTTGTGCTTTTATACGCGCTTGCGGTACTTATTATTCCAAGTGAGGAGAACGTCATATGAGATGGCTAGTACGTATAGTTATCAACGCCGTTTTATTATTAGCGCTAGCTGGATATTTTGACTCCATTTATTTATCAAGCGTTTGGGCAGCGCTCGTTGCAAGTATTCTTTTGTCTTTTCTCAATACGTTCGTTCGCCCGTTACTTATTTTACTGACACTCCCTGTGACTGTATTGACGTTTGGGCTGTTTTTGTTCGTCATTAACGCAATCATACTGGCAATGACGGCATGGGTCATGGGCAGTTCGTTTGACATTGGCGGCTTTAGCAACGCGTTATTTGCATCGCTTGTGATCTCACTTTTTCATTTACTCATCGAGTCAGTACGAAAAGAAAAGTAAAACGTTCCGCTTCGTGCGTGAACGTTTTTATTTTGACAGGAAAGTGTTACAATGAGAAAAAAGGAGGGGTTCATGTGCCAAAAGTACGGACAAAAGATTTAATTGATGAGTTTCAATTTGAACTTGTAAGCGGGGCAGAGGGGATTCATCGCCCGATTACAACGAGTGATTTATCCCGTCCGGGCATTGAAATGGCCGGTTATTTTGCATATTATCCTGCTGAGCGCATACAGTTGCTTGGTGTGACTGAACTATCTTTTTTCGAACGATTAACGCCTGTAGAAAAACGGTTGCGTATGGAAAAGTTATGTACAGATATTACACCAGCCATTATCGTTTCACGTGGACTAGATGTACCAAAGGAGCTTATCGAAGCATCGGAAAAAAGAAAAGTGCCTGTCATGCGTTCAACGATGAAAACGACGCGATTGGCTAGCCGCCTGACAAACTATTTAGAAAGTAAACTCGCACCGACGACAGCTGTGCACGGTGTGCTCGTTGATGTGTACGGTGTTGGTGTACTTATTACAGGAAAAAGTGGTGTTGGAAAAAGCGAGACGGCGCTTGAGCTTGTGAAGCGCGGACATCGTCTTGTTGCAGATGATTGTGTCGAAATTCGCCAAGAGGATGAAAATTTGCTTATTGGTAGCGCACCAGAGCTCATTGAACATTTGCTTGAAATTCGTGGGCTCGGCATTATTAACGTCATGACGTTATTTGGGGCAGGGGCGGTGCGTCCACATAAGCGTATTTCGCTTGTCATTGATTTAGAGTCATGGGATTCAAACAAACAGTACGATCGTCTCGGTTTGGAAGAAGAAAAGGTAAAAATTATTGATACGGAGGTGACGAAATTGACGATTCCTGTTCGTCCAGGGCGAAATTTAGCGGTCATTATCGAAGTTGCAGCGATGAATTTCCGCTTAAAGCGCATGGGTGTCAATGCAGCAGAAGAATTTTCTGAGCGGTTGGCGGATGCGATTGGCGATGCGGAGCACGATTATGAATGAAAGGATGAGTGTTGATGCTGTTGCATATTGAACCGCTTGATCGCGTTTTTCTTCAACTCGGACCAATTACAATTTATTGGTACGGTGTCATTATTGCGACAGGCGTCTTGCTTGGTCTTTGGCTCGCGACACGAGAAGGCGAGCGGTTAGGGATACGAAAAGAAACATTTGTTGATCTTGTGTTAATTGCTGTGCCGATTGCGATTGTATGTGCACGGGCGTATTACGTTATTTTTCAATGGGACTATTATTCGCAACATATAAGCGAAATTCCACAAATTTGGCATGGTGGTTTGGCGATTCATGGCGGTTTAATTGGTGCTATTGTGACAGGTGTCATTTTTTCCAAAAGACGCCAATTGTCGTTTTGGAAACTAGCCGATATTGCAGCACCAAGCATTATTTTAGGGCAGGCGATTGGACGTTGGGGCAATTTTATGAATCAAGAAGCGCACGGGGGACCTGTATCACGAGCATTTTTAGAAAGTTTGCATTTGCCGGATTGGATCATTAATCAAATGTACATACAAGGACAATATTATCATCCGACGTTTTTATATGAATCACTATGGAACATACTCGGTTTTCTCGTTTTACTTGCGCTTCGGAGACGAAATTTACGAAGAGGGGAATTATTTCTCACGTACATCATTTGGTATTCGATCGGGCGCTTTTTTATTGAGGGATTGCGGACAGACAGTTTAATGTTAACAGAAACGATTCGTATGGCTCAGTTCATTTCGCTTTTGCTTATTGTGTTTGCGGTCATGATGATCGTTGTGCGTCGCATGCGCGGTTTAGCGAATGAGCGGTACAACGATTAAATGAAAGGGGAGGGGCAGCGTGCTTCAAAGAGGTTTGTTTGTTGGATTGAAAACGACATGGACGCTTGGAAAAGTTATTTTTCCGATTACGGTCATTGTGACGCTTTTACAATACTCCCCCGTTTTGCCGTGGGTGACAAATGTTTTAACGCCGATGATGCGGTGGATTGGTTTACCGGGAGATGCCGCACTCGTTTTAGTGCTCGGCAACTTTTTAAATTTATATGCCGGCATTGGTGCGATGCTGACAATGGACTTAACGGTGAAAGAAGCGTTTATTTTAGCGGTCATGTTGTCGTTTTCACACAATATGCTTGTTGAATCTGCGGTTGCTGCACAAGTAGGTGTTCGCGTTTGGTGGATGGTTGCCGTCCGTGTGGGTTTAGCGTTCGTTTCCGCATGGCTCATTCACATTTTGTGGAATGGCGGAGAACAAATGGCGAAATACGGATTTGTACCGCAATCTTCAACAACGCCGCATACGTGGGGAGAAATCGTTTGGACAGGGATCGAAAAGGCGATATATGGTATTGGGCAGTTAGCGCTCATTATTATTCCGCTTATGATCGCGATTCAAGTGTTAAAAGAATTAAAGTGGCTTGATACGTTTTCGAAGTGGTTATCGCCATTTGCTCGCTTGCTTGGCATTCGTGAAAACGCCTCGCTTACGATGGCGGCTGGCTTATTGTTCGGGCTCGCTTACGGTGCGGGCGTCATGATTCAAGCTGTGAAAGAAGACGGGGTGTCGAAAAAAGATTTAACGTTGACGTTTTTATTTTTAGTTGCGTGTCATGCGGTGGTAGAAGATACGTTATTGTTCGTGCCGCTCGGCATTCCGGTGTGGCCGTTGCTTGTCATTCGGCTTGTCACCGCTGTTTTACTGACCGTTGCATTAAGCTTTATTTGGAATCGGGTCGAACATCGGAAAAGAAAGGAAGCAACGTATGAATATTAACACCATTTTATTTGACTTAGACGGAACGCTTATTAATACGAACGATTTAATTATTGAATCGTTTTTGCATACGCTCAATCATTATTATCCAAATCAATATACGCGCGAAGATGTGCTCGCCTTTATTGGCCCGCCGCTACGGGATACGTTTGAAGCCATCGATCCAAATCGGGTCGACGAGATGATTGAAACGTATCGAGCGTTTAACCATGCGCATCATGATGCATTAGTGAAAGAATATGAAACGGTGTATGACACCGTACAAACGCTACATGAAAAAGGTTTTAAACTCGGCATTGTGACAACGAAAATTCGCCATACTGTCAATATGGGATTGAAGTTAACAAAGTTAGATTCGTTTTTCCAATGCATCATTACGCTCGATGACGTCGAACATGCAAAACCGCACCCTGAGCCGATTGAAAAAGCGCTCGCTTGTTTACAAGCGAAGCCAGAAGAGACGTTAATGGTTGGCGATAACCATCATGACATTTTAGCAGGGAAACACGCGGGAACAAAAACAGCGGGAGTTGCCTGGACGATTAAAGGGCGCGAACATTTAGCGAAATACGAACCTGATTTTATGCTTGAAAAAATGAGCGATTTGTTAAGCATTTTAGGGGTGACGCCGCATTGAGAAAAACCGAACGCCATGTTGTTGAAGGAACGAACTCCTTATGGCAAGTATATCGAACCGTTTCTTTTTGGAAAGTATTGAAAAATGTCATCGTCATTTTGATCGGGCGCTATACGCCGTTTTTCCCGCTGAAAAACTGGTTATATCGCACGTTTTTGCGCATGGACATTGGTGAACATACGGCGTTAGCGTTTATGGTGATGCCAGATATTTTGTTTCCAGAGAAAATTCGCATTGGCAGCAACACGATTATTGGCTACAATACGACGATTTTAGCGCATGAATATTTAGTAAATGAGTATCGGCTTGGAGATGTCATTATCGGCAATGAAGTAATGATCGGAGCAAATACAACCATTTTGCCGGGTGTGACGATCGGGGATCGTGCCGTTGTTTCCGCAGGCACGCTTGTGCATCGCGATGTACCAGCTGGTGCATTTGTTGGCGGAAATCCGATGCAAATCATTCGTCTTAGCGAACGCTAAGGCGTTTTTTTTTTGAATAAACAAAGGAATCAAGTCAAAAAAAATCGAATGAGTTTGTAGTTGACGAAACGAAAAACGAGGAGTAAACTACAAATAACAAACTTTACTTTGCTAATATATTAGCGAACTAAAGCGAAAGAAGGACGGGACAAAAATGAGAGTATTTATGTTTGAAAAGCCGCTCGGCATGCGGGATACGCTGCCAGATGTATATAAAACAAAACGTGCATTGCGGGAAGCAATGATGGCAGAAATCGAAACATGGGGATATTCGTTTATTGAAACACCGACGTTAGAATATGACGAAACGGTTGGTGCCGCATCGGCGATTTTAGATCAGCAGCTATTTAAGTTGCTTGATCGGGAGGGGCATACGCTCGTGTTGCGTCCAGATATGACTGCTCCCATTGCTCGCCTAGCAGCATCGAAATTATACAAGGAAGGGTGTCCGCTTCGTTTAGCGTATGCGGCGAATGTGTTTCGTGCTCAGCAGCGTGAAGGAGGAAGACCGGCAGAGTTTGAGCAAGTGGGAGTGGAATACGTTGGCGACGGCACGATGTATGCTGATGCAGAAGTGATTAGTTTAATGATTTTTGCTTTAAAGCGGGCAGGATTGCGCGATTTTACTGTGACGATCGGGCATATTGGCTATGTTGATGCGTTATTTTTCGATATTTTGCGTCACGAACAACGCGTAGAAACGTTGCGTCGCTTTTTATATGAAAAAAATTACGTCGGCTATCGGGAACACGTCAAATCGTTGCCGCTCTCCTCGATTGACCGTGATCGCCTTTTACGTCTTTTAACGTTAAGAGGGAGAGAGGAAGTCGTTGCGGAGGCAAAAGCATCCGCGACAACAGAAGCGGAGCGACGGGCGCTTGATGAATTAGAACAGTTATGGATGCATGTTAAACAATATGGAGTTATCGATATGGTAAAAATGGATATGAGCTTAGTGAGCCATATGAGTTACTATACCGGCGTCCTGTTTGAAGTGTACGCGAAAAACGTTGGGTTTTTACTTGGGAACGGCGGACGATATGATGAATTGTTGGCGAAATTTCACCGCTCCTCGCCTGCGACGGGGTTTAGCGTCCGTTTAGATCGCTTAATGGAAGCGCTTGGCGAGCAACGGAACGATGAAAAAACGACGTGTATTATTTTTAGTCAAGAACGTTTTGCGGAGGCGTATGCGAAAGCAGCAGAAATGAGACGAAAAGGGGAAAAAGTTGTATTGCAACAAGTTGCAGGTATTCAGGATATGGATCAATTTACTGCATCATTTGACGATGTAGTGTACGTATTAGGGAAACGCGGAAAGGATGAACGATGATGCTGACGGTTGCGATGCCAAAAGGACGTATTTTTGCGGAGGCGCTCGTATTGTTAAAACAAGCGGGTTATGAAATTCCTGATGACTTGGAACATTCTCGAAAACTAATGATTGACGTCCCGAATGAACAGATGCGCTTTATTTTAGCGAAGCCGATGGACGTTGTGACATATGTTGAACATGGGGTTGCTGATGTCGGCATTGCTGGTAAAGATGTGCTCCTTGAAGAAGAGCGAGACGTGTATGAAATGTTGGATTTGCGCATAAGTCCTTGTTATTTGGCGGTGGCGGGGCTCCCGAATACGCGTGTTCACCCGATTGCGCCGAGAGTCGCAACAAAGTATCCAAATATCGCATCAACTTATTTTCGCGAGCAAGGGGAACAAGTAGAAATTATTAAATTAAACGGGTCTGTTGAATTAGCCCCACTCATTGGCCTAGCCGAACGAATTGTTGACATTGTTTCGACAGGGCGAACGTTAAAAGAAAACGGGCTCGTTGAATTAGAGCGAATTGTTGATGTGACATCCCGTTTTATTGTAAATCCGGTTAGTTATCGCATGCAAGATCGAGCGATTGAACAAATGGTTGATCGTTTAACATACGCGATCGAGAAAGCGGGGGAAAATGATGAAAATTGAACGTGTACAAGGGACCGTATCGCTTCGGCGGACGATCGAAAGTGGAACGGAAGAGCAAAGACAAGCAGTCAAACGGATTATTGATGATGTGCGAAACAACGGAGATGGCGCATTAAAAAAATATACGGAAATGTTTGATGGCATTTCGCTTGATACGTTTGCCGTCACCCAAGAAGAAATTGAAAAAGCATATTGGCTAGTTGATGAGAATATGGTTCATATCATTCGCGAAGCGGCGCAAAACATTCGAGAATATCACGAACGTCAACGAATGACATCGTGGTTTATGACGCGTGACGATGGAACGATTCTCGGACAAAAAGTAACACCGCTTGATGCAGTCGGTTTATATGTGCCGGGTGGAACAGCCGCCTATCCGTCGTCGGTGCTTATGAATGTCATTCCCGCGCAAGTGGCTGGGGTGAAACGCATTGTCATCGTTTCTCCGCCAAATGAGTGCGGAACGTTGCCAGCGGCTGTCCTTGTTGCTGCATGTGAGCTCGGCGTTCAAGAGATATATAAAGTTGGCGGCGCTCAAGCGATTGCTGCACTAGCATACGGTACGGAGACGATTGAACCGGTCGATAAAATTTTCGGACCAGGAAACATTTTCGTGGCGCTTGCCAAAAGGGAAGTGTTTGGTCAAGTCGACATTGATATGATAGCAGGGCCGAGTGAAATTGTCGTTCTAGCCGATGAAACTGCAAAGCCGAACGAAATTGCCGCCGATTTATTATCGCAAGCAGAACATGATGAACGAGCGGTTAGTATATTAGTGACGCCGTCTTTACAACTTGCTTTAAAAGTAGAGGAAGAGGTGGAAAAACAGCTTGCTACCCTCCCGCGAAAAGAAATTGCACAAAAGGCGATCAATGAATACGGGGTCATTTATGTGACCGATACGATGAAACAAGCAATTGATGTCGTGAACGAATTGGCGCCAGAACATCTAGAAGTTATGACGGCTGAGCCGTTTGAAATATTAAGTGACATTCGACATGCGGGTGCGATCTTTTTAGGCCCGTACAGTTCTGAGCCAGTGGGAGATTATTTTGCAGGAACGAATCATGTGTTGCCGACAAATGGGACCGCCCGTTTTTCGTCTGGGTTAACAGTTGAGGCATTTATGAAAAAATCAAGCATCATTTTTTATAGTCAACAAGCATGGCAACAACATGCGGAGAAAATTGCCGCGTTTGCACGGTTAGAAGGGCTTGAAGCACACGCACGAGCAGTAGAGGAACGATTAAAAAGGAGAGACAAATGATGCGGACAGCGACAATTAAACGAGCGACAAATGAAACACAAATTGAGCTTACGTTTGCGGTTGATGGGGAAGGAAAAGCGGAGTTAGAAACAGGTGTCCCATTTTTAACACATATGCTGGATTTATTTACAAAGCACGGCCATTTTAATTTATTTGTTCAGGCAAAGGGAGACACACATATTGACGATCACCATACGACAGAAGATATCGGAATTTGTTTAGGGCAAGCGATTCGCCAAGCGCTTGGTGATAAAAAAGGAATTAGACGATACGGAAACGCGTTTGTTCCGATGGACGATGCGCTTGCCCAAGTCGTTATCGATGTGAGCAATCGCCCGCATCTTGAGTTTCGTGGCGAATTTCCGAGTCAAAAAGTAGGGACGTTTGATGTCGAGTTAGTGCATGAATTTTTATGGAAATTAGCTTTAGAAGCACGAATGAATGTCCATGTCATCGTTCATTACGGTCGTAATACGCACCATATGATTGAGGCGGTATTTAAAGCACTTGCGCGCGCACTAGATGAGGCAACGATGATCGATCCGCGTGTCAAATCTGTACCGTCCACGAAAGGAATGTTGTAAATGATCGGCATTATTGATTATGTTATGGGGAATTTATATAGCGTCAGCAAAGCGCTAGAGCGGCTAAATGTACCGTATATCGTTGAAAGCGATCAAGACAAATTGCGTCAAGCAGATGGCTTCATTTTGCCTGGCGTTGGTTCATTTAAAGATGCGATGCACATTTTATCGGAAACGAGACTTGATTCATTTATTCATGAACAAATAACGGAAGGAAAACCGCTTCTCGGCATTTGTTTAGGTATGCAACTTTTGTTTGAAGAGAGCGAAGAAAACGGTTTGACGTCCGGTTTGAAATTGCTTCCAGGTCGCGTCGTTCGTTTTACGGGTATGACAAAAGAAGGGAAGCGATACAAAGTACCGCATATGGGATGGAACGAACTCAACTTTCACCACGCCTCCCCGCTTTTTGATCACGTTGAGCGAGGTCACGTATATTTCGTTCACTCTTATTATGTGCAAACGGACGAGCCGACGGTTGTATTAGCTAGTGCCCAATATGATGTGGAAGTTCCCGCGGTTGTTGGACGTGGAACGATATTTGGGACACAATTTCACCCGGAGAAAAGCGGAAAGCTCGGGATGCGTCTATTGCAAAATTATGCGAGGGTTGTAGAAAGGGAGAGGAACTAATGTTTGCGATTTATCCAGCGATCGACATGCGCGACGGAAAATGTGTTCGTCTCGTGCAAGGAGATTACAATCAGGAAACGGTATATGGACATTCGCCAGTTGAAATGGCTCGTTCGTTTGTTTCACAAGGAGCGACATGGATTCATATGGTCGATTTAGACGGCGCGAAAGAAGGAAGACGAGTGAATGATGCGTTTGTCGTTGAAGTGGCGAACACGTTAGGGGTCAACGTTCAAATTGGCGGTGGCATTCGTACTGAAGAAGATGTGGCATATTATTTAGCACAAGGCGTATCGCGTGTCATTTTAGGGAGCGCTGCCATTTCGAATCCTTCGTTTGTGAAAGCAATGCTTCGCACATACGGTGAGCGCATTGTCATCGGCATTGATGCAAAAAACGGATTTGTGGCGACGGAAGGATGGACGCATACGTCGACGATCGAAGCGATTGAGCTTGGTAAGCAACTTGCGGAAGCTGGAGCAGAAACGTTTATTTTTACAGATATCGCGACAGACGGGATGTTATCAGGACCAAATATCGAGGCGGTCGTTCGGCTAGCCGAAGCGACGAACAAACGAGTCATCGCCTCAGGAGGCATTCGCTCGCTTGATGACTTGCGCGCCTTAAAGCAATTCGAAAACGAAGGAGTGGCTGGAGCAATTGTCGGCAAAGCGCTATATACAAAACAGTTTACAGTCGCTGAGGCGTTAAAGGTGGTGGAGCAATGATCACAAAGCGAATTATTCCTTGTTTAGACGTGAAAGATGGACGCGTTGTCAAAGGGGTGCAATTTGTGTCATTGCGCGATGCGGGCGATCCGGTAGAGCTTGCGCGTGTGTATGATGAACAAGGGGCTGACGAACTTGTTTTTTTAGATATTTCCGCTTCACACGAAGGTCGAAAAACGATGGTGGACGTCGTTCAGCGCGTTGCTGCGCAGCTTGCCATTCCGTTTACTGTCGGAGGTGGTATTAGCACGTTAGAAGATATGAAAACGATTTTGCGTGCTGGCGCAGATAAAGTTTCTGTCAATACCGCGGCACTATTGCGCCCAGAGCTTATTACAGAAGGAGCGCGGTTTTTTGGTTCGCAATGTATCGTCGTGGCAATTGATGCGAAGTACGATCCAACGATGCAGTCGTGGCGCGTGTATACGCACGGCGGTCGCCGTCCGACAGATTGGGAAGTTGTCGCATGGGCGAAAGAGGCCGTCAAGCGCGGGGCGGGAGAAATTTTATTAACGAGCATGGATCGCGATGGTGGCAAAGACGGTTTTGATTTGGCGTTGACGAAGCAAGTGAGTGAAGCAGTGTCCGTTCCTGTCATTGCATCTGGGGGGGCGGGATGCGCTCAACATTTTGTTGATGTGTTTCAAGCCGCTCAAGCGGATGCGGCGCTAGCGGCCTCCATTTTTCATTATAAAGAAACGTCTGTTCAACAAGTGAAACAGTACGTGCGTAAACAGGGGGTAAACGTTCGATGAATGTAAAAGATGTTCGCTTTAATGAGCAAGGGCTTGTGCCAGCGATTGTACAAGATGCGCACAGTAAAGAAGTTCTGACGTTAGCATACATGAACGAACAGTCGCTGCAAAAAACGTTGGAAACGAAAGAAACGTGGTTTTATAGCCGCTCTCGGCAAATGTTATGGCATAAAGGGGAAACCTCTGGAAACGTACAAAAAGTTGTTGATATTCGCTACGACTGCGATGCGGACGCACTCCTTATTCTTGTTGAGCCGAAAGGGCCGGCTTGTCATACAGGGGAGTATTCTTGTTTTCATCATCGTTTAAGCGATGAAAAACCTATAGCTAGGACAGATCGCTTTGCCATTTTAAACGTGTTAGAATCGGTCATTGCGGAGCGTGAAGCAAAGCGCCCTGAAGGATCGTATACAACATATTTATTTGAAAAAGGCATTGATAAAATCGCTAAAAAAGTTGGGGAGGAAGCGGCCGAAGTCATTATTGCGGCAAAAAATCGTTCAAAAGAAGAACTGCGATGGGAAGCGGCGGATTTATTGTATCATTTGCTTGTTTTGTTGCGTGAGCAGCGCGTGTCGCTCGATGATGTTCTTTTTGTACTAGCGGAGCGTCATCGGTAACGCTTTTTTGCCCATCCATGTTGTTCTGGAGCGAAAATGTGGTATACTGTCTTTCGGTGAATGAAATCAACATGGAGGGTTCGATGGAAAAACATTGGCAAAAACGTGTCGGAAAAGTCATTCCGTTTATTCAAGACGGGACGTACTTTTTTAATAAAGGTTTAACATGTTATCGCCGCCGAGATTTGCATAAAGCGAAAGCGTATTTGCAACGGGCCGTACAACTTGAGCCGGAACAAAGCGCATTTGCTTGTCAATTGGCGATTGTATTGTCAGAATTGGGGGAATATGCGCAATCAAACGAATGGTTGTTGCGCGTCATTGAACGTGATGACGATTTAACCGAATGTTTTTATTTTTTGGCTAACAACTATGCTCATTTAGGCTTGTTTGGTGAGGCGACGAAATATGCTGAACTGTATATGGAGCGCGAGCCTGACGGGGAGTTCGCGGAATATACGCTCGACTTATTAGATATTTTAACGATTGAACAAGATGATGAATGGCTTAATTACGATGATATGTTAATGAAGCAAGAACAGGCGCGTACGTTGCTTGAACAAGGTGATTTTCAAGAAGCGATTGCTTTGTTTGAAGAAATGATTGAACAACATCCAGAAAATTGGGCGGCTTACAACAATTTAGCGCTTGCTTATTTTTATCAAGGTAATGTCGGGAGGGCACGACAAACGATCGAATACATTTTAAAGCAAAATCCAGGCAATTTGCATGCTCTTTGCAACGATGCGGTATTTTCGTATTATTTACAAGAGCAAGAGCGACTGTTTTTACTCACGCAATCATTGCAGTGCGTCCATCCAATTTCATTTGAGCATCGGTATAAGCTGGGCGTGACGTTTGCGATCATTGGGCGATATGACTTGGCGTTTCAATGGCTGCGTCAACTGCAACGCCATGGGTTTGAAGGGGATGCTCCATTTTACTATTGGTATGCGTATGCAGCTTATCATATGGGATATCGTATGCTAGCGGAGTCGATGTGGAAAAAATTAATCGCGCTTCATCCTGATAAAAAAGGAAGCGAACCGTGGCGCTACCGCGAACAGACGATTGAACACATTCAATCGCTATTTGAAAAGCAAGACGTTGCTTCTTCATTATATGCGTTATATTTAATAAGCAAGTCGTTTACACCAAACGATTGTCCGTTTCCAAAACAATCATGGTCTCATCCGCTTTTACAGCAATGGAGCGACTATGTATATGGTCATGGGCGCCAAACACCAATATGTATGATTGATGCACATCGCATTGTCACGTTGCTTATTCAACATAACGGATTTGAATATGAGCCTTTATATATCGCGTGGTTTTCCTTTTTTATTGAGGCAATGAAAAACATCGACTCATTTTCTAGTCATGCCGCATGGGCGGCTGCGTTTGAATATATGTTTCGCAAACATCGCGGTCAACGTGTGACGCAACGCATGCTTGCTGAGCGGTATGGAGTATCCGTTGCGACGGTTGGGAAGTATGTGAAAGTCATTAAGCAGCATTGGTGTGAATGAGCAAGTTAATGGACCCTTTTCTCTTGGTGTATTACGATAGGAATATGGAAATGATAAAATAGAGAGCCATTCATGGAGAAAGGGTGGAGGAAACGTGGCACAGGACAAAATTTATGACGTCATTATTATCGGTGCAGGACCAGCAGGAATGACGGCAGCTGTTTATACATCGCGTGCGAATTTATCGACGCTTATGCTTGAACGTGGGGTTCCGGGCGGTCAAATGGTGAATACAGGAGAAGTAGAAAACTATCCAGGTTATGACCATATTCTTGGACCAGAATTAGCAACAAAAATGTTTGAGCATGCGAAAAAATTTGGCGCTGAATATGCATATGGTGATGTAAAAGAAGTGATTGACGGTGAAGAATATAAAACGGTTGTGACAAGCAATCAACAATATAAAGCTCGTGCAATTATTATTGCGACAGGAGCAGAGTATAAAAAGCTTGGCGTTCCTGGCGAAAAAGAATTAGGGGGACGCGGTGTTTCATACTGCGCGGTATGTGATGGGGCGTTTTTTAAAGGTAAAGAACTTGTCGTTGTTGGCGGTGGAGACTCAGCGGTTGAGGAAGGTGTGTATTTAACACGTTTTGCAAGTAAAGTGACGATCGTTCATCGTCGCGACCAGTTACGTGCACAAAAAATTTTACAGCAACGTGCGTTTGCGAATGAGAAAATTGATTTCATTTGGAATCATACAGTGAAGCAAATTAACGAAAAAGATGGTCGCGTCGGCAGTGTGACGCTCGTTCACACACAAACAGGAGAAGAGCGTGAGTTTCCGTGTGACGGTGTGTTTATTTACATCGGGATGGTGCCATTGACAAAGCCGTTTGCTTCGCTAGGTATTACGAATGAAAATGGCTACATTGAAACGAACGAACTAATGGAAACGAAAGTGCCTGGCATTTTTGCGGCGGGCGATGTTCGTGAAAAGTCGCTTCGTCAAATTGTTACAGCAACAGGAGATGGAAGCGTTGCGGCACAAAGTGCTCAACATTACGTGGAAGAATTAAAGGAAAAGCTTAACATTCAGTAACGAAAACGTAATGTTGCTTTAATTGAACTGTAACACGCCTGAAACAATAAAAGAGTATGATAAAGGTAAGTAATTGACCCCCTTTTTATATACACTTGTTGGCATGGGCTCTCGTCCCGTGCTTTCTTTTTTGCTTATGGTCATGAAAACGTTTCAAAATTTATACTTTGTGACCGTTTGTAAGAAATAGTGTGGTGGGCGAAGGAAATAAATACAATAAATCATAATTAAAAATTTTAATAAAAATAATATTGTATTGTTATTCAATGAAAATGTATTCTAAAAGAAAAACACAAAGATAAAAAAGTTCTTGAGGTGAACGACGTTGCAACGAGTAACGAACTGTGTATTAGTTAAAGACGGGCACGTACTCTTGCTGAAAAAACCTCGGCGTGGTTGGTGGGTAGCGCCGGGTGGAAAAATGGAGCAAGGAGAGTCTATACGCGAAGCTTGTGTGCGCGAATATCGCGAAGAAACAGGTATTTACTTAAAAAACCCCCAATTAAAAGGGGTATTCACGTTTGTGATGAAACGAGGAGAAGAAATCGTTTCCGAGTGGATGATGTTTACGTTTTTTGCGGAACATTTTGACGGTGAAAACGTATTACAATGTGAAGAAGGAGAACTCGCTTGGCATCCGATTGAACATATTCCGACATTGCCAATGGCACCGGGCGATTACCATATTCTTGACTATGTTATTAAAGGGACAGGAATCATGTATGGCACATTTACGTATACAGAGGAATTTGAGTTGTTGTCTTACCGACTAGATCCGAGTTAAAGAAAGGGGAGAGGGCGATGAGCACAGGGTCAGCGCACGTTCAAATGGTCATTATTACAGGGATGTCGGGAGCGGGGAAAACAGTTGCCATTCAAAGTTTTGAAGATTTAGGTTATTTTTGTGTCGATAATTTGCCACCGACATTGTTGCCGAAGTTTCTTGAATTAATTCGGGAATCAGGCAGCAATAAAATGAACAAAATTGCACTTGTTATGGATTTGCGCAGCCGCGACTTTTTTGACCGTCTCTTTGCGGCGCTCGATGATTTAGCGGAAACATCATGGGTAACCCCGCAAATTTTATTTTTAGATGCAAGCGATGCAACGCTTGTTAGCCGCTATAAAGAAACGCGTCGCTCCCATCCGCTTGCGCCGAACGGGTTGCCGCTTGAAGGGATAAAGCTTGAGCGCCAATTGCTTGAAGAATTAAAAGGGCGTGCGCAAATGATTATTGATACATCAAACTTAAAACCGCGCGAACTGCGTGAAAAAATTGTGCAAACATTTGCGACACCAGCCACGACAACATTTTCTGTCAATGTCGTTTCATTTGGTTTTAAATATGGTTTGCCAATTGATGCGGATCTCGTGTTTGATGTCCGTTTCTTGCCAAATCCTCATTACATTGAGCATATGCGCCCAAAAACCGGATTAGATGAAGAAGTGTCATCTTATGTATTAAAGTGGACAGAAACGCAAAAATTTATTGAAAAAGTAACAGATTTGCTTTCGTTTATGCTTCCGCACTATAAACGAGAAGGAAAAAGTCAAGTTGTCATTGCGATCGGATGTACAGGTGGACAGCATCGTTCTGTAACGTTAGCGGAGTATATCGCACGTTATTTTGCAGACGAATATACAACGCACGTGTCACATCGAGATATTGCAAAAAGAAAGGATACGCATCGGTGAAAAAAATTGTTGTCATTGGTGGGGGAACGGGTCTTCCTGTTTTGCTTCGGGGGCTGAAACAATATGATGTCGATTTAACAGCGATTGTCACGGTCGCAGATGATGGCGGAAGCTCAGGACGACTGCGCGATGAGCTGGATATGCCTCCGCCTGGAGATATTCGAAATGTGCTTGCTGCTCTTTCCGATGTAGAGCCGCTCATTATCGAATTGTTTCAACATCGGTTTGAAAACGGAAACGGGTTATCAGGTCATTCGCTCGGCAATTTAATTTTAGCGGCGATGACGTCCATTACAGGAGATTTTGTGCGTGCGGTTCGTGAAATGGGGAAAGTGTTGAATGTGCGTGGAAAAGTGTTACCAGCTGCCAATGAAAGTGTCGTTTTACATGCTGAAATGGAAGATGGGACGATTGTATCCGGAGAATCAAAAATCCCGTATTCCGGAAAAAAAATTAAACGTGTATTTTTAACCCCATCAAACATTGAACCGCTTGAAGAAACAATTACAGAATTACAAACGGCTGACTTAATTGTCATCGGGCCTGGGAGTTTGTATACAAGCATTTTACCGAACTTACTCGTTCCTAAAATTGGCGAAGAGGTATGTAAATCAAAGTCGAAAAAAGTATATATATGCAACGTCATGACCCAAGCGGGAGAAACATTAAACTATACAGCAAGCGACCATGTGAAAGCGTTGTATGATCATATGGCGTGTGCATTTTTAGATGTGGTCATTGTCAACGATGCGCCTATTTTGCCGGACACGAAAGAAAGGTATGCAAAAGAGTTAGCGGCACCGGTTGTTTGCGATATGGCAGAGCTAGAAGCGCTCGGTTTACAAGTCATTTGTGATGCGATCATTGATGAGCGAGATGGAACGGTGCGTCACGATACAAAAAAAGTAGCGGCGTTGCTCGTTTCGCTTCTTGCACCTCCTTCGCACGACACACATTTATAGGAGGTGGGATCGTTGTCGTTTGCATCAGAAACAAAAAAAGAATTAACGAATATTGAAGTAAAGACGTGTTGTTTAAAAGCGGAATTATCCGCCTTAATTCGAATGAACGGATCTATATCATTTTCAAACCGACGTTTACTGTTAAATATTCAAACGGAAAATGCTGCGATTGCGAGGCGAATTTATACACTGTTAAAAAGGGGGTATGACGTAGCGGTAGAACTACTCGTGCGCAAGAAGATGCGCCTAAAGAAAAATAACGTATATATCGTACGCGTCGTCGAAGGAACACATGAGCTATTATCTGATTTAAAAATTATGGAAGAAGGATTTTCGTTTGTTCGTTCCATTTCACCAGAGCTTGTTCAAAAAAAATGTTGCAAGCGCTCGTATTTACGCGGTGCTTTTTTAGCAGGAGGATCTGTGAACAACCCAGAAACATCGTCTTATCATTTAGAAATTTTTTCATTATACCGTGAACATAACGAATCGCTTTGTGAATTGATGAACACCGCTTTTTATTTACATGCCCGCACATTAGAAAGGAAAAAAGGATTTATTACGTATTTGAAAGAAGCGGAGAAAATCGCAGAGTTTTTAAGCATTATCGGGGCGCATCAAGCACTACTGCGTTTTGAAGATGTCCGCATCGTACGCGACATGCGCAACTCAGTCAATCGGCTCGTTAATTGCGAAACGGCCAATTTAAATAAAACGATTGGAGCAGCTTTACGCCAAGTCGAAAACATTCGTTATATCGACGAAACGATCGGGCTTGATCAGCTGCCGGAAAAACTTCGTGAAATTGCGAAATTGCGCATTGAATATCAAGATGTGACGTTAAGAGAGCTCGGTGAAATGGTTTCAGGGGGTAAAATTAGTAAATCTGGTATTAACCATCGCCTGCGCAAATTAGATGAAATTGCTGAACGACTTCGTACCGGCCAGCCGATTGATTTTCATAAATCTTTATAAACGATGGGAGGAATGCATGATGGTAGAAAAACAAGTGGAGGTCCGATTAAAAACAGGATTACAAGCGCGTCCCGCAGCATTGTTTGTTCAAGAAGCGAACCGCTTTTCAGCTGATATTTATATCGAAAAAGACGGAAAGAAAGTGAATGCGAAAAGCATTATGGGATTGATGAGTTTAGCGATCCATTCAGGAGCCGTCATTACCATTTATGCTGACGGTCCAGATGAGCAGGAAGCGCTAAACAAGCTCGTGAAATACGTTGAACAAGAATAAAAACAAGGCGGTTGCACCGCCTTGTTTTTATTTTTCATCGACGCGTGTTAATACGCGGTCAATTAAACCGTATTCTTTTGCTTTTTCTGCGGTCATAAAGTTGTCGCGATCGGTGTCGCGCTCAATGACTTCGATCGGTTGTCCTGTATTTTCGGATAAGATGCGGTTTAATTTGTCGCGCAAGAATAAAATACGTTTCGCTGCAATTTCAATTTCTGTTGCTTGACCTTGCACGCCACCAAGCGGTTGATGAATCATAATTTCGCTATTTGGCAATGCGAAACGTTTTCCTTTTGCACCTGCCGCAAGTAAAAATGCTCCCATGGAAGCCGCCATACCGATACAAATGGTCGATACGTCTGGCTTAATAAATTGCATCGTATCGTAAATCGCCATGCCTGCTGTAATCGAGCCACCAGGGCTGTTAATGTAAAGAGAAATGTCTTTTTCTGGGTCTTCAGCTGCTAAAAATAAAAGTTGAGATACGATTGAGTTTGCAACATGATCGTCAATCGGGCTTCCTAAAATAATAATGCGGTCTTTTAATAAGCGAGAGTAAATGTCATATGCGCGTTCTCCACGGCTCGTTTGCTCAATAACTGTAGGAATTAAGTTCATGCTCTTCCTCCTCCGAATAATTCATTTTTTTATGTACTTTTATCATACAAAAAAGGTCAATAAAGGTCAAATAAAACACCTTTCACTTATATATATGTATTCGCCTTTGTTCTTCTGCATCCCTTCTTTCATCGTTTCCGCTTTCCGAAATTTTAAACGTCACGGCTATTGCATTTTTTTTTCTTCTTCACTATAATGGTAAGTGCATTTATCATTATGCCCTCGTAGTGTAGTGGATAGCACGAGAGATTCCGGTTCTCTTAGCGTGGGTTCGAATCCTGCCGAGGGCGTTAGCGACACCCTGCTTGCTATGCGAGCGGGGTTTTTTTGTATAAAAAATAAAGTCCGGTGAGCCGCACCGGACGAATAGATGAATTTTGCGAGGCTTGCTCGCTTGTTCTATAAGAATGATAACATGCCGTCGGTGCATATGCATAGTAGAAAAAACATCCAATATGTTTTTATCGTCTCTCCCTAAAAGAGATGATAAAATGAGGATGAAGGGAGATGGCATGAATGGAGATGCAATTAACGCAAAGGCAAGAGCTAAAAGTTGCGTTGACAAAAGAGCTTGTACAGGCGATTGAATTGTTGCAATATTCGACGCTAGAGTTACAATCGCTTTTACATGAACAAGCGCTTGAAAATCCATTTATCGAGCTACGCGAACGAAAACGAACGGCTAATAAGCGGCGAGAGCGAACAGATCAGAAACATTATATCGAAAATGTAAGCGCTTTTAATCGCTCGCTTGCTTCACATTTACATGGCCAACTCGTTGGTATGCGTGTATCGGACGAGGAAAGAAAAGCACTTGATTATTTAATTGCGTCACTTGATGAATATGGTTATTTGCATACAACGATTTCCGAAGCCGCTTGCCATCTTCAGTTAGAAGAAACGACTATATCGCGAGCACTTCATATGTTACAGTCACTTGATCCTGCTGGGGTAGGAGCGGAAAATTTGTCGCATTGTTTATATTTACAACTCATTCGTCTTCCACAAAGGGATGAGCTAGCAGAGACGATTGTGACGGAGTATTTCGAATCGTTTGTCCATAAAAAATGGAAAGAAATAAAATCGAAACTAGGTGTAGAGTTAGCGGACTTACAGCGGGTGTGGGAACTTATTCGTACGCTCCATCCACGCCCAGGAAGTTTGTATAACGATGAACAAATGACGTACATTGTCCCTGATGTCATCGTGTCATATAGTAATGGGGTGTGGAATGTAACGATAAATGAAGAAATTATTCCAACTGTTGTATGGAATGAATCGTATGAACGGAAAGTACGATCGGATGATCCACACGTTCAAAAATATATCGAGGAAAAACGTCAACAGTTTCAATGGATCCAACGTTGTTTAATGCAGCGAGCAACAACGATTGAGCAAATTGCCTGTGAGTTCATTCATCGACAACGTGATTATTTTGAAAAAGGTTTGCTCCATATGAAGCCACTTACGATGCGCGAAGTGGCAACAGCATTAAACATTCATGAATCGACCGTCAGTCGCGCGGTGAAAAATAAATATATGCAAACGCCTCATGGTTTAATTGACATGCGCCGCTTTTTTACAAGCGGTGTTGATGAACACGCATCGCAAGAAAAAGTAAAAGGTTTAATTACGGAATTAATTAAGCAAGAAAATGGGCAAAAACCTCTTTCCGACCAAAACATTGCTGATTTACTCGAGCAACGATACAATATTTGTGTAGCGCGGCGGACGGTCGCGAAATATCGTGAACAGCTTTGTATTCCGCCAGCTTCGAAACGAAAGCAATATGCGTAAAGGGGACAAAACATGAAAATCGTCGTATATTCGAAAGAAAACTGCTGTCTTTGTGATGAGGCAAAAGCTATTCTTCGTGAGCTACAGGTGGAATGGGAAGAAGTAGATATTTATAAAAACGAGCAGTGGCTCGAACGATACCAACTCATGATACCTGTCATCGAAATCGACGGAGAAATGGTTGCATATGGTCGTATTCACAAGGATGTCATAAGAAAGCGATTACAACAAATACAAAGCAGTTGAACAACTTTTCACTTCCTGTTACAATAAAGTTGTAGCAGGGGTGAATTTTTTTGGAACGAGTGGGACACAATATGTCATAGTGGGACTTAAAACGTCCATGTAGAGAGAAAAAGTGAATAAAAAGGAAGAGTAAGGCATGCGACAATGGATTGATGTTCAAAGAAAATTGTTGCCTGATCTTCTCGCAATTATGCAAAAACGTTATGAAATTTTGCAGCACATTCGCTTAATGCAACCGATCGGACGGCGGACGCTTTCGCTAAACTTAGGAATTAGCGAGCGTGTCTTGCGGTCGGAAGTGCAGTTTTTAAAAGAACAAAACTTGCTTGATATAACATCTGCAGGCATGAGCGTAACGTCGGAAGGAAATGATGTACTCATGCAACTTGAAGACATGATGCGAGAAGTACTCGGGTTAAAAGAGTTGGAAAGAAAAATAAAAAAGCGCCTTCCTGTCGAAGACGTCATTGTCGTTGCTGGCGATAGCGACCAATCTCCTTGGGTGAAAAGAGAGATGGGAAGAGCTTGTGTCTCACGTATAAAAGACGCACTAACTGAGAACGCCATTGTTGCGGTTACTGGTGGAACAACCCTTGCTGCTGTCGCTGAAATGATGACACCTGATGCAAAATACCGAAATGTGTTATTTGTTCCGGCTCGTGGTGGGCTTGGAGAAGACGTGACAAATCAAGCAAACACGATCTGTGCGCGCATGGCTGAAAAAGCGATGGGACATTATCGCTTGCTACATGTCCCTGACCAACTAAGTGCTGAAACGTATCAATCGATTATTGAAGAACCAGCTATTAAAGAAGTGCTTGAATTAATCAAGTCATCAACGATCGTCATTCATGGTATAGGTGACGCAAAAACGATGGCGGAACGGAGAAAAACACCGCCGGAGGACATGAAAAAAATTGAGCAAAACGAAGCGGTGGCGGAGGCGTTTGGTTATTACTTTAATCAATATGGAGAAGTTGTTCATAAAGTGAACACGGTCGGTATTCAACTCGAAGATGTACGCCACGTTCCTTGCGTCATTGCAGTGGCAGGAGGCGCTTCGAAAGCAAAAGCGATTCAAGCGTATATAAAACAGGCACATCAGTGCATCTTAATTACAGATGAAGGTGCAGCAAAACAGTTAGTACGGGATGATTCATCCCTCTAAAATACATTCCTACAATTTCAAAGGAGGACAAAAACGATGGCAGTAAAAATTGGTATTAACGGTTTTGGTCGTATCGGCCGTAACGTATTCCGCGCAGCATTAAAAAATCCTGAAATTGAAGTGGTTGCAGTAAACGACTTAACAGATGCAAAAACGTTAGCACATCTTTTAAAATATGACTCTGTTCATGGCACATTAGATGCAGAAGTGGCTGTCAACGGCAACAACATCGTTGTAGATGGAAAAGAAATTATCGTCAAAGCAGAGCGCGACCCAGCAAACTTAGGATGGGGCGAACTTGGCGTTGATATCGTTGTTGAGTCAACAGGACGCTTCACAAAACGCGAAGACGCAGCGAAACATTTAGAAGCAGGCGCGAAGAAAGTCATCATTTCTGCACCAGCGACAAATGAAGACATTACAATCGTGATGGGCGTAAACGAAGACAAATACGATCCAGCAAACCATCATGTTATTTCAAACGCATCTTGTACAACAAACTGCTTAGCGCCATTTGCGAAAGTATTACATGAAAAATTCGGCATCATTCGCGGTATGATGACGACTGTTCACTCATACACAAACGACCAACAAATTCTTGATTTACCACATAAAGATTTACGTCGTGCGCGTGCAGCAGCGGAATCGATCATTCCAACATCAACAGGTGCGGCAAAAGCAGTAGCACTTGTATTGCCTGAATTAAAAGGAAAATTAAATGGTATGGCGATGCGTGTACCAACACCAAACGTATCTGTTGTTGACCTTGTTGCTGAACTTGAAAAAGAAGTGACAGTGGAAGAAGTAAACGCAGCTTTAAAAGCAGCGGCAGAAGGTGAATTAAAAGGCGTTCTTGCTTACAGCGAAGAGCCATTAGTTTCTCGTGACTACAACGGCTCAACAGCTTCTTCAACAATCGATGCCCTTTCAACAATGGTTATGGAAGGTCGCATGGTGAAAGTTCTTTCTTGGTACGACAACGAAACAGGATATTCTCACCGCGTTGTTGACCTTGCTGCATACATTGCGTCAAAAGGTTTATAATTTTTTGGATTGTTTGCCCAAAACGGTTTATAATAAATAGTTGGACATACCGAGAAGGGGAGCGGGGTTCATCCCCACTCCCTTTCTATATATCACACGAATAAGGAGGCCTCTCCATGAACAAAAAAACCGTCCGTGACATTGATGTGAAAGGGAAACGTGTATTTTGCCGCGTCGATTTTAACGTGCCAATGCAAAACGGTGTCGTCACTGACGATACACGCATTCGCGCCGCGCTCCCAACGATCCAATATTTAATGGAACAAGGAGCGAAAGTCATTTTAGCGAGCCACCTTGGTCGTCCGAAAGGAAAAGTTGTTGAAGAGATGCGCTTAAATGCCGTGGCAGAACGTTTAAGTGAATTGCTTGGCAAGCGCGTCGTGAAAACAGATGAAGCGTATGGCGATGAAGTGAAAGCTGCAATTGCCGAAATGAACGAAGGCGATGTTTTGTTGCTTGAAAACGTACGCTTTTATCCAGGTGAAGAGAAAAACGATCCAGAGTTAGCGAAAGCATTTGCGGAACTGGCGGATGTGTATGTAAACGACGCGTTTGGTGCAGCACATCGCGCGCATGCATCGACAGAAGGCATTGCTCACCATTTGCCTGCGGTAGCTGGATTCTTAATGGAAAAAGAAATTGAAGTGTTAGGAAAGGCGTTATCTAATCCAGATCGTCCGTTTACGGCAATCATTGGTGGGGCGAAAGTAAAAGATAAAATTGGCGTCATCGAAAACTTATTAGACAAAGTCGATAATTTAATTATCGGTGGCGGATTAGCTTACACATTTGTGAAAGCGCTCGGATATGAAATCGGAAAATCGTTATTAGAAGAAGATAAAATTGAATTAGCAAAATCGTTCATGGAAAAAGCGAAAGAAAAAGGCGTCAACTTCTATATGCCTGTTGATGCAGTTGTAGCTGACGATTTTTCAAACGATGCAAACAAAAAAGTAGTGAACATCGATGAAATTCCAAGCGATTGGGAAGGACTTGACATCGGTCCGAAAACACGCGAATTGTATCGCGACGTCATTTTAAAATCAAAACTTGTTATTTGGAACGGTCCAATGGGCGTATTCGAAATGGATGCGTTTGCTGAAGGGACAAAAGCTGTTGCTCAAGCGCTTGCTGATGCGAAAGATACATACACGGTCATCGGTGGCGGCGACTCGGCAGCAGCGGTTGAAAAGTTCGGACTTGCAGACAAAATGGATCACATTTCTACAGGTGGCGGTGCGTCGCTTGAATTTATGGAAGGTAAACAACTTCCAGGTGTCGTCGCATTAAACGATAAGTAAGAAAGGGGATTAAAGCGATGCGAAAGCCGATTATTGCAGGCAACTGGAAAATGCATAAAACGTTAAAAGAGGCGCTTCAGTTTGTGGAAGAAGTAAAACATGAGGTTCCTTCCAACGAGCAAGTGGATGCCGTTGTATGTGCACCAGCCCTCTTTTTAGCGCATTTAGTTGAGGCGACAAAAGGAACAAATGTAAAAATTGGTGCGCAAAACATGCATTTTGAAGATCAAGGGGCATTTACAGGTGAAATTAGCCCCGTTGCGTTAAAAGATCTCGGTGTGGAGTATGTTATCATCGGGCATTCCGAACGCCGTGAAATGTTTGCGGAAACAGATGAAACAGTCAACAAAAAAGTGCTTGCGGCATTTAAGCACGGACTTGTGCCAATCGTTTGTTGCGGGGAGACATTAGAAGAGCGTGAAAGCAACCGTACAAATGAAGTCGTTCGTGTACAAGTTGAAAAAGCGCTTGAAGGCTTAACAGAAGAACAAGTAAAGCAAGTTGTCATCGCCTATGAGCCAATTTGGGCGATCGGAACAGGAAAATCGTCCACAGCAGACGATGCAAACAACGTATGCGGCTACATTCGCCAAGTCATTGCGAACAAATTCTCACAAGAAGCGGCTGATGCGGTACGCATTCAATACGGTGGTAGCGTAAAGCCGGAAAATATCGGTGCATTTTTAGCGGAAGAGCATATTGACGGTGCTCTTGTTGGCGGTGCGAGCTTACAACCACAATCGTTTTTACAACTCGTGGAGGCAGGAAAATGAGCAAAAAACCAGTAGCATTAATTATTTTAGACGGCTTTGCTCTTCGTGAAGAAACGTTTGGCAACGCGGTCGCACAAGCGAAAAAGCCAAACTTTGATCGCTATTGGAATGAATACCCACATGCAACGTTAACGGCGTGCGGTGAAGCCGTCGGCTTACCTGAAGGACAAATGGGGAACTCGGAAGTCGGCCATTTAAACATCGGTGCTGGTCGCATTGTATACCAAAGTTTAACGCGTGTGAATATCGCTATTCGCGAAGGTGAGTTTGAGCGCAACGAAACATTTTTAGCAGCGATGGATCATGTGAAAAAACACGGAACAAATTTACACATCTTCGGTCTTCTTTCTGACGGTGGTGTGCATAGCCATATTAACCATTTATTCGCTTTACTCAAGCTCGCCGCAAAAGAAGGCGTAAAAAACGTTTACATTCACGGCTTTTTAGATGGACGTGACGTCGGTCCGCAAACAGCGAAAACGTACATTCAACAGTTAAATGAACAAATCGCACAAATCGGTGTCGGTGAAATCGCGACATTATCCGGTCGTTATTACTCGATGGACCGCGATAAACGTTGGGAGCGTGTCGAAAAAGCATATCGTGCGATGGTGTACGGCGAAGGTCCATCATACCGTGATCCGCTTGCGTGCATCGATGATTCGTACGCAAACGGCATTTACGATGAGTTCGTCTTGCCATCGGTCATCGTCCGTGAAGACGGAACGCCAGTCGCAACGATTCAAGATAACGACGCGGTCATTTTCTACAATTTCCGTCCTGACCGTGCGATTCAAATTTCAAACACGTTTACAAACGATGATTTCCGTTCATTCGATCGTGGACCGAAACATCCGAAAAACTTGTTTTTCGTATGCTTAACGCACTTTAGTGAAACAGTAAAAGGGTATGTGGCATTTAAGCCGACGAACCTTGACAATACGCTCGGTGAAGTATTGTCACAAAACGGGTTAAAACAATTGCGCATTGCCGAAACAGAAAAATATCCGCACGTTACATTCTTTATGAGCGGCGGACGTGAAGAAAAGTTCCCTGGCGAAGAGCGCATTTTAATTGATTCGCCAAAAGTAGCCACATACGACTTAAAGCCAGAAATGAGCGCATACGAAGTAACAGAAGCGCTATTAAAAGAAATTGAAGCGGATAAATTCGATGCGATTATTTTAAACTACGCCAATCCGGACATGGTCGGCCATTCTGGAAAATTAGAACCGACGATTAAAGCGGTCGAAGCAGTCGATGAATGTTTAGGAAAAGTCGTCGATGCGATTATTGCAAAAGGCGGTATTGCGATTATTACTGCAGACCACGGAAATGCCGACGAAGTGTTAAATCCAGACGGCAGTCCGAATACAGCGCATACGACAAATCCGGTGCCTGTGATCGTGACGAAAAAAGGCATTACGCTTCGCCAAGATGGCATTTTAGGCGATTTAGCGCCAACGATGCTTGATTTACTTGGATTACAACAACCGAAAGAAATGACAGGAAAAACATTAATTCAAAAATAAAATTTAAAAGGAGAGATGAACGATGCCAACAATCATTGATATTTATGCTCGTGAAGTATTAGACTCTCGCGGCAATCCGACAGTAGAAGTAGAAGTATACACAGAATCTGGTGCGTTCGGACGTGCCCTTGTACCGAGTGGAGCATCAACAGGTGAATATGAAGCGGTTGAATTGCGTGATGGTGACAAAGGCCGTTACCTTGGTAAAGGTGTATTACAAGCAGTGAAAAACGTAAACGAAGTCATCGCGCCAGCATTAATTGGTAGCTACGATGTGACAGAGCAAGTTGCTATCGACCGTGCATTAATTGCGTTAGACGGTACAGAAAATAAAGGAAAATTAGGTGCAAACGCAATTTTAGGCGTTTCAATGGCTGTTGCGCGCGCAGCTGCTGACTACTTAGGCATTCCTCTATATCAATATTTAGGCGGATTTAACGCAAAAACATTGCCAGTGCCAATGATGAACATTTTAAATGGCGGTGCGCATGCGGATAACAACGTCGATATTCAAGAATTTATGATTATGCCAGTTGGCGCACCAAACTTCCGTGAAGCGCTTCGCATGGGAGCAGAAATTTTCCATAGCTTAAAATCTGTATTAAAAGCAAAAGGCTACAATACAGCTGTTGGTGATGAAGGTGGATTCGCTCCAAACTTAAAATCGAACGAAGAAGCGCTTGAAACAATTATCGAAGCGATTGAAAAAGCAGGCTACAAACCAGGTACAGAAGTGATGCTTGCGATGGACGTTGCTTCTTCTGAGCTTTACAACAAAGAAACAGGCAAATACCATTTAGAAGGCGAAGGCGTTGTGAAAACGTCAGAAGAAATGGTTGCTTGGTATGAAGAACTTGTCAACAAATATCCGATCATTTCGATCGAAGACGGCTTAGACGAAAACGACTGGGCTGGTCATAAATTATTAACAGAACGCCTTGGCAAAAAAGTGCAACTCGTCGGTGACGACTTATTCGTAACAAATACGAAAAAATTAGCACAAGGTATCGAACAAGGTGTCGGCAACTCGATCTTAATTAAAGTAAACCAAATCGGTACATTAACAGAAACATTTGAAGCGATTGAAATGGCGAAACGCGCAGGTTACACAGCGGTTATTTCTCACCGTTCTGGTGAAACAGAAGATAGCACAATCGCCGACATCGCCGTCGCAACAAACGCAGGTCAAATTAAAACAGGTGCACCTTCACGTACAGACCGCGTTGCAAAATACAACCAATTGCTTCGCATTGAAGATCAACTAGGTGAAACAGCGGTATACGATGGAATAAAAACATTCTACAACTTGAAGAAGTAAGAAATAAGGATGCCTTCGCATGAGGGCATCCTTTATTTCTAGTTTTTTCTCTTCTTTTGGATATATTGTATTACAATTACGATAAATATGAATCGGACGGTGACATATGGCTACACGAATGATTTGTTAACGACGGTGACTCAGGCGGGCGGAGAAGTGACAAGATATGAATACAATGAGATTGATCGTCTAGTCAAAGTATTCGAGCCGACACATACGGAGGATCAGCCAGTTGTCAATCAGTTCGTGTACGACGGCGACAGGCTTAGTCAAGTACGTGATTCCGAAGGCCATGTATACACATTGACCTATGATCCAACGGAACAGCGATTGCTCATACAAAAGCCGAATGGCCGCAAAACTCAATATACTTTCAACGAGGCTGGTAACCCGATTGAGGTTGTGGATGACGTAGGCGGCTTAAATATTACAACGAAATATGTGTATGAAGGCAACAATTTAAAGGAATCATACGATCCGAATGATGTTGGGGCCATTACACCGACGGAATCATATACGTACGATGCGAATGGAAATGTGTTAACAGCGAAGGATAGCTATGGGACCGAAATCTACCAGTATAATCCAAATAACGATGTCATCTCCATGACAGATACAGAAGGCGACAAGACAACGGTTGCGTATGATGGCTTAAATCCAGTATCCGAAACCGATCAATCGGGAAAAACGTCTTCTGTAGCGAAGTACGATTCCTATGGAAATGTGATTGAAGAAAGTGACGCATTGGGCAGTGCGACCAATTTACTCTCTAATCACGGCTTTGAACAGGGAACGACCGCTTGGACTGTGCTTCGTTCGTATGATTCCGGGCAGTTACAGGAAGATACGAATGTTTATAATGGGTTGACGGGACGAAAAACGTTAAAAATCACAGTGAATTCGACGTCGCCTAGTGCAGAAGCCGGTTATGTGGCCGCTACGCAAGAAATTGCGGTAAAACCGAATGCGACATACACATTAAGTGGAAAAATCAAAACAAATTTAACGAAAGCCAGCGCGTTCTTTAATGTTGAATTTTTAGATAGCCAAAATCGTCGAATTTCTTGGACGGACAATCGTTATAGTCAATTGGTAGGCACAAGACCTTGGACAGAGCGGCAAGTGACGTTTACTACTCCTTCGAATGCAGCCAAAATTCGCGTCTATTTAGAGGTCGATCATAAGTCTCCAGATGCTTCCGGAGAAGCCTGGTTTGATAATGTTCAATTGGAAGAAGCGCAGGTTTCTTCCAGCTACAACCCAGTTGTAAATAGTAGTTTTGAAGGAACCACCACGAATTGGAGTGGAACAGGAGGAAGCGTAGATAATACGGAGTCGTTCGACGGGGCTTACTCTCTCAAAATATCGAGAACTAGCACCACACAATCAGCTAGTGAATATAAGCAGACGGTGATCGTAGGGCAAACTTCAAGTGATACGCCGCTTCGTCTGACACTCACAGGTCTTTCAAAAGCGCAGGATGTCAAAGCCAACGGTACAGTGAGTGCAAGCGATTATTCCATTACCGCGAAAGTCTATTTTGCAGACGGAACGACCCAAACGTATACCGCTGATTTTCCGATCGGCACGCAAGATTGGAATCGTGCGGCTATTTCGATCCATCCGTCGAAGCCGATTGACAAGGTGGACGTATCCGCTATGTTCCGCGGAAACTACACAGGAACGGTCTGGTTTGACGCCATTCGCTTGATGGAAGGCAACGTCGTAACGAAAAACAAGTATGACGCAAGCGGAAATTATGTCACGGAAAAAGTGGATGAAGAAGGCTATGTGGCGAAAAAGAATTATGATGCCGTAGGAAACCTGTTAAGCGAGTACGATAAGAAAGGAAACAAGAAAGAGTACACGTATGATTTATCGGATCGCTTAAAACAGCTGTTGTTAGCGAACGGTACTTCCGTCAACTATGATTATGACTTGAATGGCAATATGACTTCAAAAGTCATTCGAACCAGCGACGGCCAGTCTCAAACATTTGCCTATTCTTATGATGCGACCGGTAAACTCATTAAAATCGTCGGTCCGTTGAATGATGTGACAACGAATGAATATGATGCCAACGGAAATAAAATCAAAACGGTTTTGCCGAAAGGAAATACGATTCAATGGACGTATGACGGGGCCGAAAGAGTCAAAACTGTTTCCTACAACAACGTCCCGTATTACGAATTTAGTTATGATAAAAACGGAAACGAACTTTCTGTTCAATATCTAAAAGACGGCACCACCAAAACGAGAACATTTGATAAAGCGAATCGGCTGGTGGAACTGTCGGACCGTGGCGGGCTGCAAAAATGGCTGTACCCAACCACATCGGATAAATTGCAGCAGTTCATGTTCTCTCATGGGTCCTTTAGCCAAACGATCAATTACCAATACAATGCCTTGGATCAAAATACGGCCGTCCAAGATGGAACGTATACGTACCGCTTTGACTATGACGAGAGAGGAAATGTTCGCACCTTCACGACAGGAAACGGAGCCGGTTCGACCTTTACGTATGATGACCGCGGCCTCGTGGAAAGCGTTTCGGTCGGTACGGCGGACGGAAAAGAAATTTTATCGGAAACGTACCGTTACGATGAAAACGGCAACCGGACGAAAGTAGAATCCTCAACGGGGGAAACGACCGTCTACCGTTACGATGCCCTAGACCAATTAGTGGAAGAGCAGCTTCCAGATGGTACAAAAGTCGAATATGCCTATGACGGATTCGGAAACCGGAAGCAAATCGTGAAAACCAAGGATGGGCAGTCGGCGACGACCACGGCTGATTATAATGCGGCGAATCAGTTGGTTCGTTTCGGTGACGAAACAATCACGTACGATGCGAACGGCAACCGATTGGAAGACGGCCGGTATCGATATGAATGGAACGCAGCCGACCAGCTCGTCTCCATCACCCGAAAAGGCGAAAGCACGCCGTTTGTGACGTACCAATATGATGAAGACGGTCGCCGTATTCAAAAGAATGTGAATGGCGTCATTACGAACTACCATTACCAAGGCGAGAGCTTAAACGTCCTGTATGAAACCGATGCGAGCGGAAATGTGGTAAGATCGTATATATACGGAGAAAACGGGCAACTTCTTGCCATGAAAAAAGGCAATGCGACGTATTTTTACCACTATAACGCCCATGGCGATGTCATCGCCCTAACGGATGCGCAAGGAAACATCGTGGCCCGTTACCAATACGATGCGTGGGGGAATATTCTCTCTCAATCCGGTGCCTTGGCGGATGAAAACCCATACCGATATGCGGGGTACCAATATGACGAAGAGACTGGGTTCTACTACTTGATCGCCCGTTACTACCACCCGACCCATGGCGTGTTCTTGTCCGTGGATCCAGACCCAGGGGATGCGGACGATATCCTCACACAAAACGGCTATACGTACGCGAACAACAACCCGGTGATGCTGGTCGATCCGGATGGGCATTTTGTGTGGATGGCGATCAATGCGGGATTCGCGGCGTATGATGGGTATAAAGCCTTTAAAAAAGGCGGTTGGAAAGCGGCGGCGATTGCTGTTGGCGTGGGGCTTGTTGGAGGAGCTGCATTTAAAGCATTTCGAGCAGCACAAGTAGCAAAGGGTCCCGCACGGTATTGGTATAAAGGTACCTTTAAAAATAGTATAGAATCGCTAGCATATCATCATAACAAACATGTGATTAGAAAAGGACGCTCCTATAGTCCAGAAAGATACACAAAACTAGCGAGAGCATTCTATCGTTCAAATAAACATTTGCGAGAAGAAGTGACACTATCTACAGGCAAAAAAGGATATAGGATTAAGAAAGGAAAGGTTGGAGGTTATTATACCAAAAGAGGGAAAATAGTGACATTTTGGCATAACGGTTGGAAACTCAAGAAATAGTAGAAATGAATATTATCATTTTTAACATAGTTAAAGAGAGAAAGAGGTGAACAATTTATGAAGGTTAATCACGATGTAATATTAGAGCTTGAAAAAATGAGTATATTATTAAACAATGATTTTCCCTCAGAAGATATAGAAAGAAGTGAAAATACCATTCTTAAAGATAATGATAAATACTGTTTGACAGGGGACTTTGACAGCTTTTGTTCATTAATAAGTGGAAGTTTAAGTTATGTCCTTGCTCATAAAAAGATACCTAGGTATCAAAGAAAATTGTTGTATAAAGATTTTTTTGCTTTGTATCCTTATTACGAACCTTTAAGGAAACATTTAGAAAAATTCCCCCATTTTTCTGAAGAATTAAAAGTTCATGAAAGGGTTCGGGAATTACTTTTAGAAGTCGTTAAATCATACTAAGGTTTAATATTTCTATACTTTAATTTTTTCATTAATATTTGTTGAAATTTAAAGAATTTGAAAGAGGGTGTCCCAAAAATGATCATTTTTGGGACACCCTGTTTATTACCTGATCGCCCGTTATTACCACCCAGCCCATGGCGTGTTCCTTTCTCTAGACCCAGACCCAGGCGATGCGGATGACATCTTGACGAAGAACGGGTATACGTACGCGAACAACAACCCGGTGATGTTGGTGGATCCGGATGGGCATTGGGTATGGTTGGCCATCAATGCTGGGTTTGCGGTTTATGATGGGTATAAGGCATACAAGTCAGGGAAAGGATGGAAAGGCGTCGCGGCTGCGGCAGCTATTGGTTTTGTTGGTGGAGGAAAATTTAAACTTGTTAAAAATACAGGTAAATTTAGTAAGTATGGTGTAGGATTATATAAAGAAATAAAAGGTGTACCGGGGTTAGATGCACATCATGTTGGACAAAAAGCAATTATGAAAAAATTCATTCGAAATTATGATCCAAATAATGCACCAGCAATATTAGTACCAAAAGCTGGACATACAAGAAAAGGTCCTAGGGGAATAGTTTCGAGAAGTTCAAAAGGAATTGAGAGTGCAAGACAATTATTAGCAAGAGATATAATGGAGTTAAGAAGAGTATATCCAGACATTCCTAATTCTCAACTTCGAAAATTAATTGAATTAAATAAACAATTGTATCCAGAGATGAGAAGGAGATGAGATATATGAATAAAGAAGAGTTTGTTAAACTTTTACATCAGTCAATTATAAAAGAAAATCGTAATTTTTATCGAGATATATTCAATAATACTGATATTAATGAAGTTACAGACCCCTATTGGAAAGAAGCATTGATGTTTTATTCAGAACTATCAGATAAAAATAAAGAAATATTATTTAAAATAATCGAACAAGTAGAAGTGGATGCTGTATCTAATATTTTAGGGGTGTTAGATGGGGTAGTATCAATAGGAGAAGAGGATATTGAGTTTAAAGTGACAATTAACGATAATAATGAACCAATTAATGGAGATTTACAAGACCTATTTTTGGAGTATGATGAAGAGAATAGGTAACAAGTTTAGAGATATGATTTTGTATTTGCTAAAATACCATTTATAACTTTCTTTTAAAGTAATTTGTGAATTTGAGATACAATGTATCAGTGGAACAAAAAGAAGGCTTCTAATAAATTATATTACCTTGATTGGCTTTATGCCTTTCAAGGTTTTTATTTTAAAACTATATAGATAGATACGGCTTTCTGCCCGGGGCGTATCGACGTTCTAATAACGCATCCATCCCACCTTGATTAAACTTTTGCACGTAAATCGAAACGGTCTCACGGTGGAGATTCAAGAGCTCAGCGACTTGGATCCCCAAATAGCCTTGCATAATCAGACGAATGACTGCAATTCGTTTTGCCATGTTCGCCTTTTTCATTTTGCGTTCCTGTTCTTGAAGACGTTCGATAGTCCAACCATGATCGTTTGTAATTTGTAATCCTTTTTTCCTCATTCTTCTTCCGCTCCTTTGATTTACTCATTTAGGAGCAGTATAGACAAGGATGCAGGTTGATTAAACATGTTAGAATTTCAAACTGGATTTATATAGTATACATCGTGAAAGCTTTTAAAGAGTAAAGGAGGGATCTTTATGTTATCTAATAAGGATAAAATGGTTAGTTCTTTAAAAAAAATAGTTGTCCCAGAATTAAGAAACAGGGGATTTAAAGGGGCTTTTCCTCATTTTAGGAAGCAAGAAGGTCAGTTAGGTTATTTGCTATCGTTTCAATTTGATAAATGGGGAGGAGGATTTATAATAGAAGCTGGAGTAGCAAGAGTTAATGAGGAAGGAAACGTGGTAGTTGATGGTATCGTTCGACCATTTCAAAAGATGAACGCTTTTCACTTAAACAATCGTTTTAGAATAATGAATAATAAAAATGGAGATAAGGATTGGTTTAAATTCGATAACGAAAACGAAAATTTAGAGGAAGCAGAATTTATTCGAATAGCTAAGAATGTTTTACCATATTTGGATATTGCAGAAAATTGGTTTGAAAAAATAAAGCAAAAGCAAACAGTACGATAGAACCAATCTAGGCGACCTGCTTGCTTTATAGCAGTGTCGTCTTTTTTATAACAATTTAGATAAGCTATTGACTCAAGAAAAAGTAGTAATAAGATGGTATGGTTGGTGATACTATGTCATTTTGGGAAAGCATAAAGAACAAGGAAACAGTTGTTTTAAGTGATGATGCAATCGATTTGTTAAGTGATACGCTCCTAGAAATCAAAAAAATTTATCAAGAAGATTTAGAAAGAATGCCAACGGTAGCTGAATTGGAAGCATTAATCTTGGAGGCTTTACAACTTGATTCAAATATTAATGAACAATTAGGGGAAATGGAAATCGTCGATGTAAATTTTAAATTGAAAAAGAAAAGAAAGACGCCTAATATTGAACCAGGTATTGTATTCGCAATCCCGCTTAAAGAAATTGAAAAATATGCTTATGGTTTAGTAGTAAAAGGAAAAGGATTAAAGGATGACATCTATATACAATATTTCGATATCTTCACTAATGAAATATTAGATATAAAAAACTTTAGTAATCAATTTGAAAAACTTTCTGTTCTATATACTATTAACAGTGGAATATATGGAATCGTTAATAAAGAATGGAAAATTATCGGGAAATTGTCTAAAGGGAAATTCAACCCTGAAGAATATGAGTTACCGGATTTTGTGTTTTACAATGGCAAGGAATATTTTGTTAGTCGAGGGGATGCGAATACACCAATAACAGAATTAGAGCCTATTTCTAAAGAGGAAGGGGAAAAAATAAAAAATCCCATTGGCTTGGTTGGTAGTAGTAATATAGTGGAGATGCTTATTAATTCATACTACGAGAAACAAAATCAGAAATAATGTATTTAGCTTTTTTAGGGTTATCCCATGATTTAAGGGATAACTTTTTTTTGTACAGTGAAGACAGTCGGCACATCCAAAAGGATGTCAATGACGTCATTACGAATTACCATTATCAAGGCGACAGCCTCAACGTTCTGTATGAAACCGATGCGGATGGAAATGTGGTAAGATCATATATATACGGAGAAAACGGCCAGCTGTTGGCGATGAAAAAAGGTGGTGCCACGTACTTCTACCACTATAACGCGCATGGCGATGTCATCGCCCTGACGGATGAACAAGGAAACATCGTTGCCCGTTATCAATATGATGCATGTGGGAATATTCTCTCTCAATCCGGTGCCTTGGCGGATGAAAACCCATACCGATATGCGGGATATAGCGAACAGTGCCTGGCACTGTTCGCTATTGGAGAATTTTCTCTCCAAGGAACAGTTTCGATAATCCCTTTCTGAAAGAGAAAGGATCTTGTCAAGTCAGATATGTTTCTATTTTCGCTAGGCATTCATCAATGATTTTATCTATTTCTTCAATTTGTGCATCTTCTGGATTATACTTCTTTAAAATTTTTAGATTACGAGCTCTCCAATCCAATGATTTAATTTGATCAGTTAAAACTACCCCTGTTATTGGATAGCCATCGCCATCAAGGGATATTCCTTCTTTTGGTAAATCCACTTCGAAAGGGTAACCTTTCTTTTGATTGGTAATCGGACAAACAGCTATAAATCCTGTTGCTTGATTGAATTCTTTAGGCGATAAAACAATAGCATTCCTTCTCCCAGCCTGCTCATGACCAGTTTGTGGATTGAAGTTTAAAACAACGAAATCGCCTCTCTCTGGTACGTCTGCTGGCATTAAATCAATTCACGCCCTTCTATCCCGAAATCAATTTCCTCGTGTCGATTTTCAGGTGTAATCTGTGATATTAGTTCTTCCAGTGTGTATTTCTTCCGTGTTCTTTTTGGCTTTAATGTGATGATACCTTCATTTCCAATCACATTTAATTCTATTTCGGAACCTTGTTTAATCCCTATTTTATCAGCAGCATCTTTTGGGATTCGAATGCCCAAACTGTTTCCCCATTTTTGAACAATAACTGTAGACATGTAGTCAACCCCTTTACTCTGGTTTATTTTGTTTTCTAAATATTCTTTTGAATACATTATATCACCCCTAACCTAAAATGTATATACATAGTATATACATATTTACAAAAAATGATACCAATGATTTTTCGACAAATACTATTCTCGTCGCAAAAGCAATCATTTGAATCGATTAATTAAAAATGCATTTTTTAGACTCAAAAGCATATATCAACAAGTATAGTTACAAACGTTGAATTGAGAAATGATGTATAAAGCTTTGCCATAACAAAAAAAGTAGGACCTTCAAGGAGAATCTAAAGCATCTATAGCTGAGGAATAGTTTGAGTAGTAAAGGAGTTATAAACATCTTGCTTTTGCTCATAGAGACTTATAAGTTTTTCGAGAGCATTTATTTTTTCGTTTAATTCTTTTATAACTGAATGATTTTAAGCATCATTTTGGGGTGATAAGAACTTCTGCCACCGCCTTTATAGCGAGAAAACAATAACTTCATTTTACTAGAAAGGACGATTTTTTTGTGCACTTTTTTAAAAAACATAATAAAGAGGGGCTTCAAAAAGTCAGTTAACCATGACTTTTTGGACAGCCCCCTTTCGATATTTTTCAGGCGGTGACATTGGAGTGAGCCTTTAAAAGTAGACATGTATAAATCGGGAAAAAGATGGTGTTATGTCAAGAAAACAGACACGTTAAACAGAGAGAAATAGCTGAATTTATGGAAGCTGCTTTTCTCTGGTTAGCGTAATAAGCCGTTTCAAATTCACACGGCAATACATATTAAGAGCGGAATGACTTCTTCTTTTGCGGTTGTAGAAGCATCGATGTACTCAAAATTCGCTTGTTTCGCTTCTTTTTGCGTATGTAATCGACTTGGATAGATGCACTCTTTCTTGATGAGACTATGAAACGGCTCAATACAAGCGTTATTGTAACAGTTCCCTTGTCTCGACATGCTCACTTGAAAATGATGTTCCTGTAAGAGCTGTTGAGCTTTTTTGATTCAAGGGTTTTCTATACTTTTTGTAACTGATTTTTCTGTAAACATCTCAATACTCTGAAAAATAATTGTTTCTTGTATTGCCATCATGAGCCAGAGTATATAAGAATTTATGCAAGGTAACTTCGCAATGAATGATACATTCGGAATGCTTTAGAGTGAATTTTGTTTCATTGAGTAATTTGGCTTTGCCTATTGATTTTAAGATTGCTTAGTTTTTCCTAAGTAAACCTCTCATAGTAAGAGGGTGTCCCCATTTCTATATACATGCACCTTAAAACGATGACTTCTGTATAAACATCTTTCCCCATAGCTATACTGCTCCTAAATATTTCTATACAAAAGGAGCGGGATTGGCATGAAACGTTTGAAAATCACAAATGATCACGGTTGGACACCTCGAACACTTCGGAAACAAGAACAGAAAATCAAAGATACCTCCCTTCGTGTTCGGGTGACCGCTGTTCGTCTTGTCATGGAAGGTCATCTCGGTAAAGATGTGGCCAAAATGGTCAATCTGTGCCGTCAATCCGTTGCCCTCTACGTTGCACGTTTTAATCAAGGTGGGCTCGACCATCTACTCGATCGTCGGTTGCCGCCTGGCCGTGTGCCATTTCTGACGGAAGTTTTTGGGTTATTCGTCGAAACTCATGAATGCACCGAGGCGATTTTTCGAATGGGGAAAACGTGATAAGATGAAAAACAGAGGCAGGTGAAAGGGATTGTGGCAACTATTTTTATCGATGTTTGAACGGCTGAGCATCGAACAGTGCCTGGCACTGTTCGCTAGAACGGATGGTTCTTTTGTCACAAAGCTTACGGGGGAAGCGCAAGAAAGCCCCTGTCTTTAGACACGGGGATGAATTGCGTATTTTTTTTTTGATAAATTTATTAGATGTGTTTATTTTATCTATTGTTTGTGGTATATTTAGTATAGAGGTGGTTGGTTTTGGAAAACGAAAAATACACCCATAAAAAAGGGATTGTTTATCTCAATCAATATCATATTGTGTTTTGTCCAAAATACCGTAGAAAAGTGTTAGTTGGAGATATTGAACGAGATTTAAAAAAATTTTTGAAGAAGTT